>CAIXRA010000026.1 GCA_903921725.1 uncultured Lentisphaerota bacterium | reverse complement strand
CTGGATCCTGTTCGCCACGGTGATGTTGGCGTTGGGGTCGATCAGGCCGCCGCCGTTGAGGATGATGGTGTTGCTGGCATCGCCGAACGAGCTGCCGGACGCATAGGAAACCAGGCCGGAAGTGATTGTAAGATCCCCGACAAAAGTGTTGGCGGCGTTCAGCTTGATGCCCAGGCCGACACTGTTGCCGCCGGTGGGCGTCAGGTCGCCGTTGGACTTGAGTGTCAGCGGGCCGGTTCCGGTCATGACCGCGTTGATTGTCGTGGTGCTGGTGCTCGCCAAGGCCGACGTGTCGATTATGCCGCCCGCAGTTCCGATGGTGACGCCGCGGCTACCCGCAAACGCCTGGTTGGCGACGGTCACCTTCAGCGTGCCGCCGTCAAGCGTGAGCTGGTCGGCCGTGAAGCTGGACGGGGCGGCTCCGAGGTTGGAATCGCCCGCGATGGAAAGCACGCCGCCGGTGATTACGGTCCTGCCCGTGAAGGTGTTGCTGCCGGTAAGCGCAAGCGTGCCAGCGCCAGCCTTGGTCAGGCCAAAGTTTCCGCCGCCGTCGCCGATGGAACCGCCGACGGTCATGGTGTTGCCGATCGTCAGGATGGGGCTGGCGCCCAGCGTCACCGCGCCCGTGCCGAGGTTCAGGCTGTAGGTGCCGGCAAAAGAGAAGCTGCCGTTCCAGTTCTGCGCGTTGTTGCTGGCCAGCGTGAGGGCTGCGCCGCTGGTGTTGTTGAGCCTGCCGCCGGTGATGGTGAGCGCGCCGGTGCCGATGGCGTGGGCGTTGTTGATGTTGAGGGTGCCGCCGGTGAGCAGCGTACCGCCGGCGTAGGTATTGGCATTGGAAAGGGTCAGTGTGCCGGCGTTGACCGCCACGCCGCCGGCCTGGCCGACAATACCCGTCAGGGCCAGCGTTCCGGAGCCGGCCTTGGTCAGGGTGAAGCCGGAGCCGCCGTCACCTACAGCGCCGGCGGAGTTCAGGACGCCCGCGTCAACTGTCACCTGGACGGCGGCGCCCAGCGTCACCGCGCCCGTGCCAAGGTTCAAGTCGTTTGTCCCGGCAAAGGCGAAGTCGCCGTTCCAGTTCTGCGCGTTGTTGTTGGCCAGCGTGAGGGTGCCGCCGCTACTGTTGTCGATGGTGCCGCCGCTGAGGGTCAGCGCTCCGGTGCCGATTGCCGCGGCGTTGCCGATGTTGAGCCAGCCGGCGCCAAGGGTCGTGCCGCCGCTGTAGCTGTTCGAATTCGTAATCGTCAGTGTGCCGGTGCCGGTTTTGGCCAGCACGACAAGGCCGGTGATGCCCTTGTTGCCCTGGACCGTATAGTTGTTGGCGGCGTTGCTGAAGGTGACAGCGCTGGGAGTGACGTTGGTCGCGGAGATGTCCACCGTGAACCCGGCCGCCGTGTCGTCGAACACGACCGCATCACCTTCGCGGAAATCCGTGACGGAACTGTCCGATGCCTGCTTCCAGTTGGTCGGTGTCGCGCCGCCGCCATCGATCTTCCATGCCGTGTCCGTGGTGCCGGTCCAGACCAGGTGGTCCGTGCCGGTGATGTTCAGGTCAATCCCGACGCCGGTGTCGACCAGGTTGCCGGTCGCGCGGCCCGGGAGCGGGGCAAGGGTAAACGCGCCAAAACCGCCGCCAAGCGTGCCGTTGTAGCTGATCAACTTGTAGGTGGCCCCGGTCGTCCCGCCGGTCGCGGTGGAGATGATCACCGATGAGGCCACGCCGGTGGTGGAGAGGCCGTCGAGGCCCGTAACGCTGAGGGCGGCGGCGGCAGTGTAGTGCTGGAGGTTGCCAATCTGCAGGGTGCCGGCACCCGAGAAGAGTAGGCTACCAACGGACAGGGAGCCCACGCTGCTGCTGCCCGCCTCGATGCCGCCGCCGGCTGACACGGTGACGGCGCCGGCGACCGTTCCCGTGCCGCCAAGAATCGTGCCCGACGCGACGGAGGCCGCGCTTCCCGCGGCGAGTGAACCGTTGACATACAATTTGCCGTCATTGATGTTGGTTGTGCCGGTGTAGGTATTTGCGCCGGAGAGCGTCACGGTGCCGGTTGTGCTCTTGACCAGGTTGCCCGTTCCGCTGAGGATGGCGGAAACCGCGCCGGACTGCACGCCGTAGGAGGTGCCGGTCAGCACGCCGGTCGTTCCGGAGATGGAACCGCTTGTCAGGGTGACCGCCCCGACCGTGTGGCTGGTCGCGCCGATGGAGAGCGCGCTGTTGCTGACCGTGACCGCGCCGGAACCCAGGGCGCTGTCGCTGCCGGCCGTCAGCGCGCCAGCCGTGACCGTCGTGCCGCCGGTGTAGCTGTTGATGCCGGAGATCGTCAGGATGCCCGCGCCGGACTTGGTCACGGATGCGTTGATTACTCCGCCGCCGATGGCCGTGGTGAGCGTGACGTCGTTCCCGTTCGTGTCGAACGTTGCGGCCTTGTCGGCCACCAGCGTCAGGCGGCCACCCGCCGTGATGTCCTGCGTGTTGCCGGTGTCCCAACGCAGCGTGCCGCCGTTCATCAGGATGGAGGTCGCGCCAGCCGAACCGGCGGTGTTGATCAGCGCCTGATTGGCAAAGCCGAGCGTGCCGGAGGTGACCGTCACCGTGCCAAGGCCGATCGCGCCGGTATTCGCCGTCGTGGTGTTGGACGCATTCGTCACATCCAGGATGCCGCCGTTGACAATCAGGTTGACCGGAGCGGCGCCCGCGCCGGCCGAGGCCGTCTGCTTGCCGATGAAGCCGGCCAGCGTCAGGACGCTCGTTCCCTTTTTCTCCAGTGTCAGGGCGCGGACAACGCCTCCGCTGCTTTTGTGGGAAAGAAGCGCGCCGTTGAACGTGGTGTCGCCGCCGGACTGATCCACTGTGACGAGGCGGGTGACCGTGCCCGCTCCGCCCGCGTCGCCGCGGATGGCGCCGTAGCCGGTCAGCGAGGTGAGCCTCAGTACGTCGCTGGTGTCGTTGGCGAAAGCGAAGTCCTTGCGGTCGGTCACAGACGTGCCGGTGTCCAACGCGAAGGCGGTGGTCGGCATATTCGCCGTGTTCCAAATATTCATCTGGTGATTGCCGGCGGTACCAGCCGTGCCGTCACTGTTCGCGATGGTAAGGGAGCCACCGCGGAGAATGAGGCCGGCGAAGTTGGCGAACTGGCCGTTGTAGATGGTTCCCGCGGTACTGTTGACGGTAAGGGTGTTGCCGCTCATGTCAACGACGGACCCGGCGACGCCGGCCAAGCCCTTGACTGTGCCATTGACGTTAAACTTCAGGGTGGCGCCGGAGGCGCTGATGTTGACGCCGCTGCTGCCCGACAGCGCGTCGGCATTGTTGGCGTTCAGCATGCCACCGCTGACGGTGGTTGCGCCGGTGAAGCTGTTCGAGCCGGAGAGCGTCTGCGTGCCCGTGCCCGCCTTGGTCAGCGCCAGGACGCCGCCGTTATCCTTCAGCGTACCGGAGAAAGTCGTAGTGCTGTTGTTGTTGCCGACAATCAGCGTGTTGGCGCCAAAGGCCGCCTGAACCGTTCCGGAGCCCGAAAGGCCGTCGATGGTCTCGGAATTTCCGTTTTTAGCAAGCGAGAGGGTGGCGCCAGCCCCGACCGTCACCGTCGACGCATCGGGAATGAGGCTGACCACCATTGCCGTGCCGTCGCTCAACTGAAGCGTGGAATTGTCGCTGACGTTCAGGTTTCCGGTAAAGGTGTTTGCGGTCGTGATGAACAACACGCGCCCGGTGCCCGCGCTGGTGACTGTCACATTGCCGGTACCGCTGATGCCGCCGCTGAACTGGGTGCGGTCACCGCCCGTGGCTGCGCTGAGGGTGACATCCTTCGCCAGCGTGATCGCGCCAGAGAAAATGGCCTGAAGGCCTGAGCCCAGCGCGGAAGAGCCGATTGTGGCCACGCCGCTGCCCTGGTTTGCCACGGTCATTGGCAGGGCAATGGTGATGCTCGCCGCCGATGCATCAATCAACATCGAGGCGTTGTTTGCTCCGGTACTGGCGTCGTTGATCGTCACCGCGCCAGTGCCCAGCGCACTGCTATTGGCCAACAGCAGCGTGCCGCTGCTGATTGTTGTGCCGCCGCTGTAGCTGTTTGTGGTGTTGATGGTCACGGTGCCCGTGCCGGACTTGTGCAGGGGGCCGGCGCCGGCGATACCGTAGGCGCCGTTTACCGTATAGCTCTGCAACGAGTTGTTGAAGGCGACGGAGGCGGGGCTGACGTTTGCGGCGGAGATGTTCAGCGTGGTCGTACCCGTCGCATTGTCATTAAACAGCACGGCGTCGCCCTCGAGGTAGTCGGTCGCCGTGCCGGCCGTGACCAACTTCCAGTTGTTGAGGCCGGCGGCGGTGCTCCACGTGCCGTCGGTCGCGCCGGTCCAGTATGGGTTGTCGCCGGCAATCACATAGTCCACCATGCCGGCACTGTTTAGGAGCGTGCCGCTCTGGCGCGCGCTGAGCCCGGTGACGACGGTGAAGCCGGTCAGGTCGGCCAGGGGGTTGGTGTGGCTGATCAGGTGGTAGGTGCCGTTGGCCGGCCCGCCCAGCGCGAGGGTGACCGCGCCGGCGGCACCGTTCATCGTCAGGGTACCCGTGCTGATCGCGGCACTGCCCGTGTAGTTGCTGAGCGAGCCGATGTTGATCGTGCCGGTGCCGTTGAAGGTCAGGTTGCCGAGTGTCAGCATGCCGCTGGTGCCGTTGCCGGCGGTGATGGCCGCGGTGCCGGTGTCGACCGTGACGGTGCCGCCGAGGGTGCCTGTGCCGGAAAGGGCGGCACCGCTGGCCAGGGAGACGGCCGAACCGGCGGCGGTCGAGCCGTTTACGATCAACTTGCCGGCGGAGATTGTCGTCGCTCCGCTGTAGCTGTTGGCGCCGGAGAGCGTGACGGTGCCGGTGGTGCTTTTGGTCAGTGCGCCGGAGCCGCCGAGAATGGCGGAAATCGTGCCGTTGGAAACCGCGTAGGAGGATCCGGTGAGGACGCCGGTCGTGCCGGTGATGCTGCCGTTGGTCAGGGTGACCGCGCCGGCCGTGTTGTTGTAGGCGTTAACGTCAAGCGTGCCGGCGGAAATCGTCAGAGCGCTACCACTGGAGAGGGCGGTGGTGCTGCCGAGCCTCAGTGTGCCAGCCTTGATGGTGGTCGCGCCGGTATAGGTGTTGCTGCCGGAGAGGGTGACGATCTGCGTGCTGGTGCCAGCCATCGCCGTAGTGGTGCCGCCGATTTGGACGGTGCCCAGGCCGGTGATGTTGTTGGCCACCGTGTGGGCATCAGTCCGGGTGAAGGCGAGTTCGGAGGTGGCCGCCGAAAGCGTGACATCGCCGGTTCCGAGACTGCCGCGCGTGCCGGCATCGGCTGCGCCAGCGGTGGCAAAGCTCTGGGTGGAGTTGCCGCCGACACGCACGCGGCTGTTCGCCGAGATGGTGGTGATCCCGTAGGTGGATGCGGAGGCACCGGCGAGGATAAAGCCGACATCATCCGTGCGGGTGCCGCCCGTGACGCTGTTCGTGAAGGTCAACCCGGAACTATTCGACGAGCTAAGGGTGCCGACAAGCTTCATCGTGCGACCAAGGCCGTTGCTTGCATCGGTTCCAATCACCGAGGCGGCGGTGACGTTGATATTGTTGCTCCACGCCCAAGAGCCGCTGTTTTGGGCGATGGTGCCGCCGGCGAGGGTGATGGTGCCGGTACCGAAGGCAGCATTCTGCTGGCCTTGGCTTTGCACCTTCACGTTGGAGTTCACCGTGACGTTGCCGCTATAGCCGCCCCAGCCGGTGCCATTGCCGTTTTGGTTGAAGACGATGGTGGCGGTGCCCGCGCCGGACTGAACCATGTTGATGTTGCCCGTGCCCGTTCCGGTCGAGGTGGTGGTGCCCGCGATGCCCGTGAGCGTGCGGCCGCCGGCGACCGTCCACGTCTGGCTGGCGCCGATGTTGATGTTCGGGTTGATGGTCAGGTTCTGTGTGGCGGTGGACATGTCAATGCCGCCGGCGCCGATGGTGAGCGTGGCGCCCGCTGTATTGCTGATGGTGATGGCACCGCCTGGGTTGGTCACTTGGAGCCCGTAGACGGAGAGACTGCCGCCAAGAGCCGATACGTTGGCTCCCGTGATCGTGCTGTTCCACACCGCCGTGTCGGCAGAGCCGGGGCCGGGCGCCGTGTCCCAGCTTGCAGCGTTGTTCAACGCGGTGGTGTTGTTCGCCTTGGTATAGACGCCCGCCGTGGCAAACGGTGCCACCACGAAGCCAAGCGCCGCCGCCAACAACATCCGCACACAGGCCTGTTTGCGCATCATGATCGTTCTCCCACCATTCATAAAGTCACCAGCCAAAAGTGTTTAAGGAAAACGGACAACGACCATGTGCCCCGATTTTTTGGATGGAGCGATGGTTGTCGGAGGTCTATAATTTTAATAACAAAGAGACCATATTGCCAAAAACGAGAATTATCAAGCGGGGCGCCAGTATTTTATTAACAATATCGCACTTTTGATTTCTATTTTTTGCCTGAGTGAATAATATTTTCGCTTTTGGCCTCTGCCTGCGCCCCTTGCTTCTTTAACGGCAGACGGTCTGGCGACGTCCCGGCGAAAAAAAACGGCCACCCGTGTTTGGGTGGCCGTTTCGATGTTCGTGACAATCCGGCGGATCAGTCCGACCTGTCGGAGTTGCCGGGTATTAGGGTGTTGGAAGTTACGAATCTACCGTTTGCGGCCCATTCTTTCGCTCGTTTTCAAGACGCGACTGAGGCGCATATCAAGAAACGGTGGAGCAACGCAGAAAACGAGCGAAAGTATGAGCCGCCCTGCGGGTCGCTGGTGGAACACCGCCATCGCCGGTGTCATTTCGTCAGTTACATATCTCGATATGCGCCCTCCTCATTCCTTGGCGCTGGCGGCGTTGCACCTGCGACAAACGGTAGAGTAGTAACATCCAACACCCTTACTGGATGCCGCCGAGGATGGTTTCGCGGGTGTCGATGATGCCGATGCCGGCGGTGACGGTCGTGACGACCTCGGCGTGCATTTCGAGCACGGGGAGCATGCTCTGGATGTAGCGTTCGGCGAGCACTTCGCGGGTCTTGTCCTTGAGCGCGCCGCGGAGCAGCAGATAGCTGCAATAGACGATTGTCTCCATGTCGCACAGGCGGCGGGCCATGATGTCGTGGTACTCGGGATCCTTGCGGGTCTCGACGGTCTTGACGGCGCGCTGGAGCTTCTCATGCGCCATGTCCACGGCGCTGGCGAGGCGGCGGAGCTTGCCCTCGAACGGGAGCTTGCTGATCTCGGCCATGAGCGGGTCAAGGACGCGCTGCATGACGCCACCGATGGCGGCGACGTGCTGGAGCTGCGTGGTGCCTTCGTAGATATTGGTGATGCGCACGTCGCGGTAGAAGCGCTCGGCGGGGAAGTCGCGCATGAAGCCCGTGCCACCCATGATCTGGATGCCATCGTAGGCGACCTTGTTGCCCAGCTCGGTGCAGAACGCCTTGGTGAGCGGAGTCAGCGCGGCGGCAATCTTGGAGAACTGCTTCTCGAGCTTGCGGAGTTCCGGGTTCGGGGTCTCGGCGTGGGCGCACTTCTCGTCGTACATGTCGCGGAGATCCACATACTTGGTGGTTTCGTAGAGCAGGGTGCGGGCGGCGGCGATCTGGACGCGGGCGTTGACCAGCATTTCGTACACGGCCGGGAACTTGATGATGGCTTTGCCGAACTGCTCGCGCTCGTTGGCGTACTTGAGCGCGTTGCGGTAGGCGGCTTCGGCGACGCCGAGCGCCTGGGAGCTGATGGCGACGCGGGCGCCGTTCATCAGGCTCATGACGTAGCGGGTGAGGCCGCGGCGGCGCTCGCCGACCAGCTCGGCCTCAACGTTGTTGAACTGCAACTCGCAGGTGGGCGAGCCGTGGATGCCCATCTTGTCCTCAATGCGGCGGATGATCAGGTTCGGGCCGCTCTCGCAGACGAACATGGAGAGGCCGCGGCCGTCCTTGGAATTCTCCTCAGAACGGGCGAGCACGAGGTGGATCTTCGCGCAGCCGTTGGTGATAAAGCGTTTCATGCCGTTTAGGTACCACTTGTTCTTTTCCTTGTCGAACGTGGCCTTGAGCTGGACGGCCTGGAGGTCGGAACCGGCTTCCGGCTCGGTGAGCGACATGGCGCCGTCGGCCTCGCCGGTGCAGAAGCGCGGGAGGTAGCGCGAGCGCTGGTCTTCGTTGGCGAACTTGTTGATGGTGTCGGCGATGTCCTGCAGGCCGAAGAGGTTCTGCAGCGAGCAGTCGGCGCGGGAGACCATCTCGGTCATCATCGAATAGACCGTCACCGGATAGTTGAGGCCGCCGAAGCGCCGGGGAAGCATGACGCCCATGACCTGCGCCTGGGCGAGGTCCTTCAGGTTCTGGATGGTGCCCTTGGCATAGGTGACTTTGCCGTTTTCGAGGTGGCAGCCTTCCTCGTCAACCGCGGCGGCGCGCGGCGCAATCATCTCGCCGCAGATCTCGCCGACCATGGCGAGGACCTTGTCGTAGCTGTCAATGGCGTCGTTGAAGTCGACGGGCGCCTCGGGGAACTGCTTCGCCTCGGTGTAGTCGCTCTCGCGCAGGGCGACGACCGTGCCCAGCCCGACTTCGTTCAGGTTGAACTTGATGTCGCCGTTGTCCAGATAAAAATTCTCGGCCATGGTATGGAATCCTTCTTTGTGGACCAGAAAAACTCAGAACGCAGAACACTTTTGCCTTCTGCTTACGAGCCGCCCTTGTACGCTTGGATCATCTTGTTGATGACGTCCTTCGCATCGCCGACGATGCCATAGTCGGCGATCGAGAAGATCGGCGCATTCGGGTCGCTGTTGATGGCGATGATCTTGGAGCTTTCCGCCATGCCGGCACGGTGCTGGACCGAGCCGCTGATGCCGCAGGCGATGTAGAGGCGGGGGCGGACCGTGACGCCGGTCTGGCCGACCTGGTAGTCGTGTCCGATCCAGCCTGCATCGACCGAGGCGCGCGAGGCGGCGACGGTGCCGCCGAGGGCTTCGGCCAGCTTCACGCAGAGGTCGAACCCGTCCTTGCCGCCCATGCCGTAACCGCCGGCCACGATGATTTGCGCGCCCTTCAGGTTGACGGACTTCGCTTCCTTGAAGCGCTCGAGGACCTGAATGACCTGGTCTTCCACGCTGAGCTTCACGGCGACTTTGGTCACCTCGCCCTTGCGGCCCGGAACCGGCGCGTGCATCTTCATCACGCCCTCGCGGACCGTCACCATCTGCGGGTCTTCCCAGGAGTTGACGATGGTGGCGATGATGTTGCCGCCGAACGCCGGGCGAATCTGCATCAGCTTGTTGGGCAGGACCTGGTTGGCGGCCTTGTCCTCGAAGGAGTCAATCTTCAGCTCCGTGCAGTCGGCGGTGAGGCCGGCGAGCACGGTGGAGGCGATGCGCGGGGCCAGCGAGCGGCCGACCGGCGAGGCGCCGAACATGAAAATGTTGGGCTTGTGCGCCTTGATCAGTTCCACGATGACGCTGGTGTAGGGCAGTGCGGTGAAGAACCTCAGCCCGGGGTCGTCCGCGACGAACACGTTGTCGCAGCCGAACTCATGCAGCTTCGGCGCGAGCCCGCTGATGTCGCTTCCGAGCAACACCGCCTCGGTCTTGACGCCGAGTTCCTTCGCCAGTTCCGTTCCCTTGCAGACCAGCTCGAGCGAAACGTCCGCAATCTTGCCGCCGTCCTGCTCGATGAAAATCCAAACATTGCCCATTTTCTTCTTGCTCATTTGAAGCTCCGTTTATGAAAGCCTGAAGTTTTAGCCACAGAGGGCACCGAGACCGCAGAGAATCAGCTCAGGATGTGTTCCTTGACCAGTTCCTGCACCAGGCCGGCGACGCCCGCCTCGGTGGCCGGGACGGAGACGAACCCCTTGTTGCCGGTGAGCACGACGCTCTGGATCGCCTTGACCTTGGTCGGGGAGCCGGCCAGGCCGATGCGGGCCGGATCGGCGTCGACGTCGGAGGCGCTCCACTCGTGAATCCACAGGTTCTTCGCCCGCAACGCTTTTTCTTCCTCGGCGATCGGGTTGGCGTCCTCGTACACATGCCCGTTGTGCTTGGCGGCGAGCTCGGACTTGGTGACGGCCTTTTTGTACTGCATGATGCGCCTGGCGCCTTGCGGCCTCGGCGTGTTCGCCGTGCCGAGCACCGTCAGCAGCACCGGCAGCTTGCTCTCGATGATCTCATAGCCGCCTTCGATGATGCCGCGGGCGGTGAGCTTGCCGTCCTTGACGTCCTTGATCTCCTCGATGAAGGTGATCTGCGGGATGTTAAGCTTCTCGGCGAGCTGCGGGCCGACCTGGGCGGTGTCACCGTCGATGGCCTGGTGCCCGCAGAAGATGACGTCGAACTTCCCGATTTTCTTCGCGGCGCAGGCGAGGGCGTAGCTGGTGGCCAGCGTGTCGGCGCCGGCGAACTTGCGGTCGGTGAGCAGCACGGCCTCATCGGCGCCCATGTACAGCGCCTGGCGCAGCAGGTTCGCGGCGGCGGGCGGTCCCATGGTGACGACGGTGATCTTGCCGCCATAGCGCGTGCGGAGCTGCAGCGCGGATTCCAAGGCGTTGAGATCTTCCGGATTGAAGATTGCGGGAAGCGCGGCGCGGTTGACCGTGCCGTCCTCTTTCATGGCTTTCCCGGTGATGTTCTTGGTGTCCGGAACCTGTTTGGCGAATACAAGGATGTTCAGACTCACGCGCGTGCTCCTTGGTTTGACAACACGTCCCGTCAAACGGGGCGTGCTGACGATAAAAATGCACAGGAAACCCGCAGGCTCCGTTTTAAAACCCGCTGCGGAAACAGTCGGATAATTTGATTCCGGAACGTCGGAATTCAACCCCTCTGCGTCACTCCCGGCACCGGGGAGGCCGGCCGCAAGCGGCGGCCCGTGATTTTCTCCCGCCGCCCGTCAGCGCCCGGGCGCCTCCGCTGTCTTTTGCTGCCACTCCGGCATGACATCGCCGGGCTGGAGAACGGTGACGGGGCCGAAAGTACGGAGCGCGCCCATGTCGAGCCGCTTCAGGTCGCCGAGGACGACCATCGTGTAGCGGTTCGGCTTGATCTCGCCGCGGTGGAACTGCTCGAGGTCGCGCAGGCCGAGCGTCCGGACCTGTTCATGGATGCGCCGGCGGTAATCCAGCGGCAGGCGGTAGCGTTCCTGCTCGTCCAAGAGTTCAAAAAGCCCCAACCCCTCGAACCGCTCCGCGGCGCCCTGTTTGAGGATGGAGGCGCGCGCGGACTCGAGCAGTGCGGCGCCCAGTGGGAAGCCGTCGATGAGCTGTCGGAGCGCGGCGACGGCCTCCGGGAGTTTCTCGGCCTGGGTGCCGAGGCGGGTGATGAAGTAATGGTGCCCGCCGGGGGTGTCGGGGGTGGCGAGGCGCGAGGAGCAACCGTAACAGAGGGCCTTGGTCTCGCGCAGCGCCTGGAAGGTGAGGGACGCCATGGAGTTGCCGCCGAAGCTTTCATTGAACAGGCGGCGCACCGCGGCGTCGTCCGGGTTGAAGATGCCGCAGCGGCTCACCAGCGCCACCTCCACCTGCTTCATCACCGGCAAGTCCACGCAGAGCACGCGGTTCACCGCCGTCGGCGGCTCTTCGTACTCCAGGGGGCGCGGCGGGCGTTCCGCCTGCGTCGGCGCCGTGTGGACGGCGGCGATTTCGCGCGCCGCGGCGGCGGGCGCGGCGGGGCCGTAGTAGAGGATTTTATGCGGGAAGCGCTTCAGCCCGCGCACTAGGCCGGCGAGCTCACCGGTGGTGACCGCCGCCAGCGCGGCGGGGGTCATCTGGCGGGTGACCGGGGAGACGGGGCCGTTTTTCGCATAGGCGACCAGGCCGCGGAACAGCTCCGCCGGCGTTTCCCGTGCAACCTTGCGCGATTCGAGGATGGCCGCGGTCAGCGGCGGCAGCACGGCCGGGAGTTCGGCCGGGCAGTCCAGGGTTTCCTCTGCGAGTTCGAGGAGGCGCGCGAAGTTCCGCTGCAGTCCGTGCACGGTCAGGCGGGTTTCCCGCGCCGCGCTGGCGAGCTGGATTTCGCCGCCGAGGCGGTACAGCTCGTCCTGGAACTCCGCGAGCGTGCGCCGGGTGGTGCCGGCCAGGGCGGCGTACTCCGCCGCCAGCGGCAGGCGAAGGTCATGGTCGCTGCCGACGGGGAATACCAGTTGCAGGGTGAAGGTGTTGTCGAGCCGGTTGCCGGTGGCGAGCAGGGGGATGTCATTGCGGCCGCCGGGCAGGGGAAGCCGCTGGATTTCACGGCCAAGGTCCGGATATTGCGGCTGCAGTTCTCTCGCGGGCGTGGTGTTGAATGCCTTTGCGAAGGCCGAGACGGCGTTGCGCTCCGCTGCCAGCGGGGTGATGGTGGGCTTGGCCAGCTTTTCCGCGGAAGCGAGCGGGCCCTGTCGGCGGAGGGTGACCAAACGGTCGGGGCCGAATTGTGCCTGTGCGAACGCCACGATCTCCCTTTTGGTGATGGCGCGGAGGCGCTGAATGCGGCCGGCGGTTTCCGCCCATGGAGCCTTCCGGATGAACGAGTCCATCAGGGCCGACGCCCGCTCCTCGGTGGAGCGCAGGCCGGCGCCCTGTTCGAGTTCAAGGTTGTTGACGATGGCTTCCAGCAGCCAGTCGGCGAACTCACCCTTTTTGAGCTTGTTCATCTCCGCGTCGAGCAGGGGGATCATGGACTCGGGCGGCTGTCCCGGCAGCGGCGTCGCGGCAAGTTCCAAAATCGCAAACCAAGGGGAGTCGTCGATGGAGCTGGCGGCTTCCATGACTTTCTGGGGCTGCTTCAAATCCCGGTCCAGCAACCCCGCCTTGCCGTTGGACATGATTTTCGAGCAGAGGAAGAGCAGGTCGGAGGTGCGGAGGTCCGGGTTGTCGAGGCGCCAGGTGGCCAGGCCGCATTCGAGGGCGGGGGAGACGAACTCCAGCCGCTTCTCGCCCCGGAGCGGCGGTTCGGCAGGGAAGACGGCGGCCGGCACGGGCGCGGCGGGCATGCCGCCGAAGGCGTCGGCGACCAGCTTCAGCGCCTCATCCGGGTCGAAGTCGCCCGCGAGGCAGACGGCCATGTTGCCGGGAACGTACCAGGCGCGGAAGAAATCCATCACGCGCCGGGGCGCGGGGTTCCGCAGGTGTTCCGCCAGCCCGATGACCTCCCGGCCGTACGGATGTTTTCCGAACAGCGCCTTCTCATAGGCCATCCAGAATCGATTTTCCGGGTTGTCCTGCCCCATGTTCAGCTCCTCGTAGACGGTCTCCAGTTCGGTGTGGAAAACGCGGAAGACGGGGCGGGAGAAACGCTCGGATTCGAGAGTCAGCCAGTTCTTGAGTTGGTTGGCCGGAATTTCGCCGATATAGACGGTCCGGTCCTGGCTGGTGTAGGCGTTGATGCTTTTCGCGCCAAGCGCCGAATAGAGCCGGTCGAGCTCGCCGGGGGCGGCGGATTTGACGGCCTGCGAGGCGAGGCGGTCAATCTTGCGGTAGATGGCGTCGCGCCCGGCGGCGTCGGCGGTCTGGCAATAACGGTCGTAGAGCGCGTCGATCTGTTCCAGAAGCGGCCGTTCCGCCGCCCAGTCGGTCGTGCCCAACCGGTCGGTACCCTTGAACATCAGATGCTCGAGATAGTGCGCCTGCCCCGTCTTGTCCAGCGGGTCGTACATCCCGCCGGCGCGTACCCCGATCAGTGTCTGGATCCGCGGTTTTTCCCGGTCGACCGACAGGCAGACGGTGAGGCCGTTCGGCAGCCGGTAGATGCGGGCCTGGTACGGGTCGCCCGCCACCGCCGCCTGTGCGCGCACCGCGCCGCCGGCCGGCCAGGAACGGCAGCCGGAGAGGGGTGCCGCCGCGGGAACCGCGGCCAGCAGCAGGAACAGGGGAAGACGCAGGTGGATTTTCATGGAAGACTCCAGGTGGCGTGTTGTCGGCGGCCGGCTCACGGCCCGCATCAAATTCAATGCGTAACGTATTGCCATTTTTGGCGCGCGCCGCCCGTTGAGGCCGGATGGGGCGGAAAAAGTGCGGCCCGGCCCGCTCCGCGCCGATTGTCCGCCGTGACCCGTCCAAGCCGGCGATTGTGTGGTATGATACTGGACGGGCGGGGCGCGGAAGCTGCGCTCTTCACAACAGTGGCCGTCCGCCAGCCTGCCGGGCGGAGAAGGGAAGGAACCGATGGATGGACGCGTCGAGATGTTCGTGTTTTCCGGAACCGGCAACTCGCTGCTGGTGGCGCGCCGAGTGGCGGAGGGGCTGCGCGGCGGGGGCGTCGTCGTCCGCCTGCACCACCTGGAGACGGCGGATTCCGCCGCCGTCCCGGCTGGCGAAGCCGGCGTGACGCTGGGGCTGGCGTTCCCCGTCGCCGCGTTCTCGACCTATCCGCTGGTCTGGCGCTTCATCGAGACGCTGCCGCCCGGCAACGGCACGCCGGTCTTCATGCTGGCGACGATGGGCGGCTTTTCCGGCCTGCTCTTCGGCCCCATGAAACAGCTTCTGTCGAGCAAAGGCTACCGCCCGCTGGCCGCGTGCGGACTCCGCATGCCGTCCAACTATCTGATCGGCGTCCGGCCTCCGGAAAAATGCCAGAAGCGCCTGGAAAGCGGACTCCGCGGCGCGGATGCATTTGCCCTTGACCTGCTGGCCGGTCGCGCCCGCTGGCGCCGCTTCTCGCCGGTGCCGTATGCGTGGGTGCGCTGGTTTTGGGCGCGCGCGGCCCGCTCCTTTGCCCGCGACGGATTGCGCTTCCGTGCGAATCCCGCCGCCTGCACACGCTGCGGAATCTGCGAACGGCTGTGTCCAATCCGGAATATTTTTCAGCCGGCGCCGGGCGCTCTGCCGGAATGGGGCGGTAGCTGCCAGATGTGCCAGCGCTGCGTCGCATTCTGCCCGGCCCGTGCGATTTCCGGCCCGCGCCACGCCACCGGCGCCTACCGTGCGGTCGAGGCCGGGGAATTCCTCGGCGGCTGACCGGGGCTGCCGGTCTCAGGGGCGCCTTGCCGCGCAGCTTGTCTACAGGGCGGGTAGAACACAGTCAGGAAGGGATTGGCACGGACGCCGGCGGGTTGCCGGAGTCCGTGTTTTTCTCTTGTTTCAGTTCCCGCCCGCGTCGCGGTTGTACCAGTCCATGCGGCGGGTGGCGAGCATGATGGCGGCGAGGACGATGAAGAGTCCGGCCGATCCGATCAGCAGCGAGTAGTCCTCCAGCTGGAGCACGACGTAGAGGAAGCCGTACACGCCGCCGAGCGAGAGCGCCGTCAGCAGGCCGCGGCGGCCGTTGCGCAGGACGCCGGTCGTGTAGACGCCGATGAGCAGCGACGAGGCCACGGCGCCGGCCAGGTACGCGATGCCGAACCCCGCGAATTCGGAAAGCGCCAGCAACAACAGGTAGAACAGGCACAGCGTCGCCCCGACCAGCGTGTACTGCACCGGGTGGATGCGGACGCGGGCCATGACTTCGAAGAGGAAGAAGCCGGCGAACGCCAGCACGATGAAGAGGATGGCGTATTTGAGCGCGCGTTCGACGGTGCGGTACTGGTCCACCGTGGTCAGCAGGCTGACGCCGAACATGCTCTCGCGGAGCTTGTCCGCACGGGGGCCGCCGTTTTCCGTCCATTTCTGCGGGTAACCGCGACCGTAGTAGGAGACGCTCCAGGAGGCGTCGAAGCCGTCGGGCGTGATTTCGCGCTTGGCGGGAAGGAAGGCCCCGCAGAAGCTGGGGTCGGGCCAGGCGGCGGCGAGGCGCGCCTCCGTCGCCATGCCGATCGGGGCGAAGCGGATCCCCTTGCTGCCGTTGAGGCGCAGGTTAAGGCTGAAGGGGATGGCGGCGGGCGCTTTCTCCGCGAAGTCGGCGGCGAAGGCGCCCCGGAGGCGGGCGGAGATGCCGGTGTCGAAGCCGGGCAGCGGGCAGCCTGGTGTGAGCGGAATTTCCTTGCCGTTCCAGCTCAGCGCCAGCGCCGTGTCCACGCCGCGCAGGTCGGTGGCGGCGACGGCGACCACCGCCTCGTCCCACAGGATTTCGTCCGGCTTCACGCCGAGGTCGTCGAACGATGGCGTCTGGAACTCGCCGGAAATCGCGATCTGGCCGCCGTACACCACGGCCTTGTAGATGCTGCGTTTGCGTGTCTGCGGGTCGAGCTTGGCGTCAATCTTGAGCTTGGAAGGCAGGAAACAGGCGCGGCCTGTGGGGTGTTCAACGGCCTCGACGATGGTGGAGCGACCGTTGACGACTTCCGTGCGCTGGGTCTTGACCGTGTAGCGGTACGGCACGACGAGCACCGGGCCGACGATCTCCTGTTCCTTGCCCCAGGTTCCGGTGATCTCGCTCACCGCGGCGTCGCGCCGGGCCTGGCGCTCCTCCAGCAGCGACCAGATCTTGAAGACGGGGATGAGCATGATCAGCGTGAGGACGCCGATGAGGAAAAGCTTGAAGGTGCTGCCGGCCAGCGAACGCCTGCCGCGCTCGACGAGCGTGGCGCCCATGTCGCGGACGGGGTCGTAGGCGGCGGGCGGTGGAGCCGGAGGCGGTGTGATTCGTGTCGGCGGTGTGGCGAGGGGCGGGGGTGTCGGTTTCTGATCCTGGTCCTGGTTCATGGCGTCTCTCCTGGTTTTCTGCTTCGTTGCGGTGAAAAAACAAACTCGATCCAAAGCGCGGCGGCGGCGCACTCGATGCCGAACGGCAGATAGCCGGCATAACCGAGCGCGGGCATCTCAAAAAGATGGAACCGGTCCACGAACGGGACGCTGTACACCCATTTCGCCAGGCTCCACATGTTCCACATCTCCCAGAAAAAACCGCATGCCAATCCGGCAAGCATGAGTGCGGCGGGGGAGGGGAATGGTGTGGCGGTGTGACGGTGTAACGGTGGGGCGGTGGGGCTCTGTCCGTGTTGGCCCGTGCCCGTCCGTGCTCGTCCATGTTCGTCCGCGCCACCCCTTGAACCGCTGAGCCGCTGAACCATGAAACCGTTCAACCCCAGCATCAACCCCAGCGGCGCAAGCCACAGCAGTGGAAATAGATAATCCGGCCAGACCCCGACCGCAGCCAGGCCGCCCGCGCAGAGCGTCAGGAGGGCGAGGCGGGGCGCAACCGGTGCGGCGGTATGATGGTGTGGCTGTGTGACGGCGTTTCCCCGCGCGAAAATCCGCCAGGTTTCCAGCAGCTCCGCGGTGCCGAGGACGGCGGGCAGCACGGTGCTGAAGGAGAGGCTGGCGACGACGGTGTACTGCAGCGGGCCCATCCCTTCGGCGCCGATGTAGTACCAGTTCTGCACGAAGCGGTTGAGGTACTC
Source organism: uncultured Lentisphaerota bacterium (assembly GCA_903921725.1). GTDB lineage: Bacteria > Verrucomicrobiota > Lentisphaeria > Oligosphaerales > CAITYL01 > CAIXRA01. The sequence goes on along the minus strand of CAIXRA010000026.1, from coordinate 69,410 downwards.
GAAGAACCACCAGAACACCATGCTCGCCGGGAAGAGGGCGAGGAAATGCGCCGTGCGGTGCGTCAGCATGCAGCGGCCGGTGCGGCGGAAGGTCAGCGCGTTGACGGTCAGGATGTAGCCGAGCCAGAGCGGGATGAAGCTGTATTTCTGGCAGGGAGCGAACCAGCCGAAGCGCGTCCAGGCCAGCAGCCAGGCCGCGGCGGTGAGGGCAAGCGCCGCCCAGCCCCAGGCGGGGAACCGGTGTGACGGTGCGGCGGTCGGGCGGTCGGGCAGTTGGCCGGCCGGTCCGTGCCCGTCCGTGCGGGTCCGTGTTTGTCCGTGCTTCCTTGTGCCGAGCACGAGCGCCCAAGCCAGAAAACCAACAATCCCCGCCGCCAGGGCGATGAACACCGGCCAGGCGAAGCCGGCGTGCGTGACGTAGCGCGTCAGCGGCGGGAACTCGAAATAGTCCGCCACCGGCTTCCCCACCAGCCACACGCCCAGCAGCGGCAGCCCGAGCAGCAGCGCCGGGAGCAGCAGGACGATCAGGATGTGCCGGAGGTGTTTCATGCGTTTGAGGTGCGGACTCCGCGGGGGAGGACGGCCTTGGTTTTGCTACGGGCGTCGAGCGCGGTTTGGGCGCGGCGGGCCTGTTCCAGCACCTCTTCCAGCGCGGCGAGGTAGTCGTTGAAGCGGTCGAGGCCGGTGTCGGTGAGGAAGACGGTGGTGCGCGGCTTGACGCCGACGAACTCTTTCTTGATGCGGACCGCCTTCGCCTCCTCCAGCACGGCCAGATGCCGGCTGAGGTTGCCATCGGTGAGGTTGCAGGCGGCCTTGAGCTCGGCGAAGGTCAGCCCGCCCTGCGCGGCGCAGAGGCCGGACATGATCGCCAGCCGGTTCGGCTCGTGGAAGATCTTTTCCAGCAGTTCATGCGGATTGGGTGTCGCGGCGCACATGGGAGGGCTCCTTGTTTTGTTGATAGTCGATAACCGTCGATGGGTTTCGATAGCTATCGACGGTTATCGACGGCCATCGAAAATAATCACAGATTCCTGTCGCGGTTGAGATGCAGAATCATGCCGCCGGTCATTTCGCCGGCGAAGAAGACGAGCCCCATCGGCCATGGATTCCGGAACGGGACACCTCCCGGCCAAAGCAGGCAGGCGGCACCGGCGGCGATGTAGAAGAGCCCGACGCCGTAATTGGCGCGCGGCAGGGAGTTGCGGTACGGGATGTGCACCAGCCCGTACATGCTCATCCAGACCGGGAAAAGCCAGTCGTACTGCCCGCGGAGGATGCAGGCGAGACTGAACGCGGCGCCGACCGCCAGCGGCGGAATCGCGTCGAGGGCCGGCTGGAGCTGGGCGGGATTGCGTCCCACCTGCGGGTCGGACAGGAACCAGTAGGCGAGCGCGCCGTAGTTCAGCAGCAGCGAGGCGGCCAGGACCGCGCCCCAGCCGGCGAGATGCCCGATGTCGGTGGTGGGCTGGAGCCGGGAAAGAACGGTGGCTCCGGCGAGCGCGGCGCAGCCGGCGGCCATGCGCGCCGGACCGGAGTATCCGCGGAACTGTCGTTTTTCGAGGACGGCGCCGCGGAGCTTGCGCACCTGACTGAGCGCGTCGTGGATGTGGCTGGCGACCATGGGCGGCGTTTCCTGCTTGGGTGTTGCGGTTCCCGGCCGACGGAATCCATTTTTCTAAAGGCAATGTACAACAATGAAAAGTTCTTTGCAAGGCAAAGTTAAAATATAGCAAAAACCGACATCTCGGCAAGGGATTGGCTTCGAGTCCGACCTTCTGGCTTGGAAAGGATTACAGGATTTGCAGGATGGGGCCGACCAGGGACAGGCAGTGCGAAGATGGTTTCATCCTGCCGATCCGTAGAATCCTGCAATCCCGTCAAAACCCCTGTGCCGGGGGGACGGCGTGGCGGAGGGGATCAGAACTGGACCTTCGGCACTTCGCGCTCGGCGGCATCGGTGATTGACCACAGCGTCTGCGCCGCGAAATTGAAGAGGTTGGCGACGATGTTGGTCGGGAAGAGTTCGCGCTTGGTGTTGTACTGCGTGGCGTCGTCGTTGTACTGCTGGCGGGCGAAGGCGATCTTGTTTTCGGTGCCGGCCAGTTCGTCCTGGAGCGCCTTGAAATTTTCGTTCGCCATGAGCTGCGGATAGGCCTCGACCTGAATCATGAGTCCGCGCAGGGCGCCGGAGAGGCCGTTCTCCGCCTGGATGCGGGCGCCGACATCGCCGCCCGAGGCGCTGTCGAGAACGCGGGAGCGGGCCTTGGTCACGTTTTCGAGCACCGAGCGTTCGTGTCCGGCATAGCCCTTGACGGTTTCGACCAGGTTCGGGATGAGGTCGCAGCGGCGCTTGAGCTGGACGTCAATCTGGCTCCAGGCGTTTTCAGCCAGTTTCTTCAAGCGGACGAGTCCGTTGTACATGGAGGCGAGGGCGATGACGCCGAAGAGCACGGCCAGAACGATGACAATCAAGAGGATGTACATGGACGGTTCTCCCGGCGGCATCCCCCGCATCCTGCGGAGGAATGACGGGAGAAAAATAGCGCGTCATGGGCCGTCGCGCCAGTCCGGGTTCCGCAATCGCCTCCGGCCGACGGGGTCCGCCGGCCTCCCGCGCGAGTTCCAAAACCTTGCGGCGGCCTTGGCGGATCTGGTTGCATATGCGCTCGGGCCACGATATGTTAGGCAAAATTTTTGTCGGTTCCGGGTTCAGGAACGGGCAGGCGGTGTGCGAACAAAGACAAGAGCAACAGCAGGAGCAAAATCTCAATGGAGACAGTAAAACTGGTCCACGTTGACTACGCCGTCATGATCTTGTACGTCCTGTTTGTGGTCGGCATCGGCTTTGCCTTGAAGCGTTACATGAAGTCGAGCTCCGACTTCCTGACCTCCGCCAACTCCATCCCGGCCTGGATCACCGGCCTGGCGTTCATCTCCGCGAATCTCGGCGCGCTGGAACTGGTCGGCATGGCCGCCAGCGGCGCGAAGTACGGCATGATGACCTGCCATTTCTACTGGATCGGCGCCATCCTCGCCATGACCTTCCTCGCCGTGTTCATGATGCCGTTCTATTATGGATCCAAGGCACGCTCCGTCCCCGAATACCTCAACATGCGCTTCGACGGCCGCGTGCGCTGCCTGAACTCCATCTCCTTTGCGGTCATGACCGTGTTCGCCTCGGGCATCTCCATGAACGCCCTGGCCAAGCTGCTGAACCAGCTCCTCGGCTGGAACTACCACCTGAGTCTCTGGATCTGCTCGGCCGTCGTGCTGCTGTACGTGCTGAAGGGCGGCCTGACCTCCGCCATCTATACCGAAGTTCTCCAGTTCTTCATGATTGTCCTCGGCTTTGCGCCGGTCGTATACCTCGCACTGAAGGATGTGGGCGGCTGGAGCGCACTGAAGGAGAAGCTCAGCCACGTCGCAACGAATCCGGCGGCGATCGGCGTCGGCGACAAGCCGTTCGAGCCGAATGCCTGGACCGGTGCCTGGAGCCCGATGCTGCAGGGGGCATCGAGCAACCCGATGGGCGTCGACATTTTCGCCATGGTCTTTGGCCTCGGCTTCGTGCTCGCCTTCGGCTACTGGTGCACCAACTTCCTTGTGGTCCAGCGCGCCATGGCCGCCAAGGACATGAGCGCCGCGCGCCGCACCCCGCTGATCGGTGCCATCCCCAAGATGTTCATTCCCATCCTGGTCATTCTTCCCGGCATGATCGCCGCCGGCCTGGCGTACGATACCTACAAGAGCGGCAAGGACGGCTACCGTCTGCCGCCCAAGGCCATCGAGGCTGTTGTGTATGAGAAGGCCGTTCCCGCCGTGAAGGCCGCCGCCGTCCTGGTCGCCACCGACGAGGCAGCCGCCGTGAAGGCGGTCGCCGCCGCCGTGGGGATGAAGATGCTGCCGAAGCAGACGGTCGATCTGGTCAAGGCCGCCCCGACGCTGAGCGATGACAAGATCAAGGCCGGCATCCAGAACGCCGTCGCCGAAATCAACTACGACGGCGTGATCGTCTCGCTGGTCAGCAAGTACTGCCCGATGGGGCTGCTCGGCCTGGCGCTGACCGCGCTGCTCGCCTCCTTCATGTCCGGCATGGCCGGCAATGTGACGGCGTTCAACACCATCTGGACTTACGACATCTACCAGGCCTACCTTGCCAAGAAGAGAAGCGATGAGCACTACATGTGGATGGGCCGCGCGGCGACCGTCGCCGGCATCCTGGTCAGCATCGGCTGCGCCTACTTTGCCAGCCAGTGGTCGAACGCCATGGACATCATCCAGCTTGTGTTCGGTTTCGTGAACGCGCCGCTCTTCGCAACCTTCCTGCTGGGCATGTTCTGGAAGCGCATCACGGCGACCGCCGCCTTCTACGGGCTGCTGATCGGCACGCTGACCTCGGGCCTGTTCCACGCCTGCACGCTGGCCATCGGCAACACGGCCGGCGTCAAGGGCGGTTACCTGTATCTGGTTTACGACAAGTTCCCGAGCGACATGGCCCAGAACTTCTGGCTGGCCTCCTTCGCCTTCACCGTCTGCCTCGTGTTCACCATTGTCATCTCGCTGGCGACCCGTCAGACGAAGACCGACGAGGATCTCAAGGGCTTGGTCTACTCCCTGACGCCGAAGATTCAGACGGAGCACGAGGCCTGGTACCTGCGCCCCTCCATCCTCGCCATCATCCTGCTCGCCGTGTGCGTGGTGCTCAACATCATCTTCTGGTAATTTGGGAGTGGTAGCCATTCCTGAATGTGTTGAATGTTTTGGGTTTCCTAATCAATCAAGGAAAGGGTGCGACCATGGGACTTGATCTTCGTGTTCCGATCGGCATGATGTTTGGCATGATCGGCATTTTGCTGGTGGTCATCGGTGTCGTCACCAAGCCGGATGCGAAAACGCTGGGCGTCAACATCAACCTTTGGTGGGGGCTGGTGCTGATTGCGTTCGCCGTGTTCATGCTGCTGACCGCCCGGCACGCGGCCGCCAAGGCCAAAGCCGCCGCCGCCAAGAAGGAATAATTTGAGGAGGGCCGCCGGGCGGATCCGCCCGGCCGTCCCGCCCCTTTTTTTGTCCGACCGCTGAGATTCGTTGAACCTTGAACCGTTGAACCCCGAACTGAAGGATCTACGACCATGGGTGACTGCTGCTGTTCCAACACCGGAGCTTCCGGTGCCGCGAAATCGATCTCCCGCTACAACATGTTCCTCCTGCTCGTCGCCGGCCTCGGCGGCCTGCTGTACGGAATCGATGTCGGCATCATCGCCGGCGCGCTGCCCTATCTTGAAGCGACCTCCGGCCTGAACCCCGGCCAGCTCTCGGTCATCGTTGCGGCGGTGTTGCTCGGCAGTGTGATTTCGACCCTCTTTGCGGGCATGCTTTCCGACCTCTTTGGCCGCAAGCCGATGATGATCATCAGCGGCCTGCTGTTTGTGGTCAGCATCCCGATGATCGCCCTGGCCCACGGCTTCGGCCCGCTGGTCATGGGGCGCCTGCTTCAGGGCATCAGCGCCGGCCTTATCGGCGTCGTGGTGCCGCTGTACTTGGCGGAGTGCCTGGGCGCGGCGGACCGCGGCAAGGGTACCGGCATCTTCCAGTGGCTGCTGACCCTCGGCATCGTGGCCGCGGCGGTCATCGGCATGGGGTTCAGCGTCTGGCTTGGCGGCATTGACGATGCCGTGAAGGCCGGCACTTCCACCGCGCAGGTCCTGTTTGATGCCAAGGATCTGGCTTGGCGCAGCATCTTCTGGGTTTCCCTGCCCCCGGGCATCCTGTTTGTGATCGGCGCCTTCTTGGTCGCCGAGTCCCCCCGCTGGCTCTTCCGCCGCGGGAAGGCGGAAGCCGCCAAGACCGCGTTGCTCCGCTCACGCACGGAGGAACAGGCCGCCACCGAGCTGAAGGAGATGGCGCAGATTGTTGCAGAGGAAAAGGCAAAAGTCTCCTCCACCGGTGAAAAAATCAAGGAATCGCTCCTCAGCCGCAGGTATGTCATTCCGTTCATCATGGCCTGCGTCATCCTTGCCTGCAACCAGGCCACCGGCATCAACTCCATCATCGGCTACAATGCCACTATCCTGATCCAGGCCGGCCTTAGCGACAAGGCCGCGCATCTGGGATATGTCATCCTCACGGTGGTCAATTTCCTGATGACCATGGGTGCCATCGCGCTGGTGGACAGGAAGGGACGCAAGTTCCTGCTCTCCCTCGGCAGCGCCGGCATCATCGTCTCCCTCATCTGTGTGGCTTCCATCTTCCACAAGACCGAAAAGCTGCGCGTGGATTGCAAGGGGGCCGTTCAGGCCATGGTGACGGAAGTGGATGCGGAGAAGATTTTGGCCGACGGTACCAAGGTGGCGGTCAAGGATCAGGTGGTGAAAGTCGCGTTTGACAAGGTCAAGGCCGCCGAGATGCTGGCGGCCAGCGGCCCGGCCGGCGCTGCGATTGCCGGCCAGCCGGCCACCTTGACGATCATCTATTCCTGCGGCGACTTCACCTCGGCCACCAATGTCGTGCGTTCCGACGACGTGGCGGCCAAGCCGATTGAGATCAGCCGAAACGGCGGCCTGCCCTCCTCGGCGGTCGAGGCGTTCTTCAAAAACCCGTTTGCCAGCCTGGAGAAGTCAAAAAGCGCGCCGTTGAAGATTGAAAATGCGCTGGTCACGCCGGTGCCGAGTACGAGCAATGGCTGGCTGACGGCTGTGTTCATCTTCATCTTCATCGCATTCTTCGCCATCGGGCCCGGCGTCTGTGTCTGGCTGGCGCTCTCCGAACTGATGCCGACCCGCATCCGCTCCAACGGTATGTCCATTGCCCTGCTGGTCAACCAAGCCGTCTCCACGACCATTGCCGCCGTCTTCCTGCCGACCGTCGGCAAGTACGGCTACGGCACGATATTCTTCGCCTTCGCCGGCTTCACGGTGATCTACTTCATCACCGCCTTCTTCTTCCTGCCCGAGACCAAGGGCAAGACGCTGGAGGAGATCGAAGAGCACTTCGAGGGCAAGCACAAGAAAGCCTGAAGATTGCGGACTCCGCAATGAACTCGGCGGGCCGGAATGCAGCAATGCGTCCCGGCCCGTTCTGTTTTCTCCGGGGCCCGTTTGTTTGTAGTTCCGCCTTTAGGCGGCTGCTTTGCCGTGCCTCGCTGCAGGCGGCGCTCCCGCAAAACGGTGCCGCCTGAAGGCGGAACTACAAACGGTGGCGCTTTCGGGAAACGGCACCGCCTAAAGGCGGAACTACAAACGGCGGCAGGGCCGTTTTGAGATTGAAAAGTGCCCGGTTTTTTCATGCTTGTTTTTGCTCAAAGATGATTGAATTTGTTTGATTGTGCGCAATGCGGGCGTATATTGACCTGCATGACGAACGGGACGGACCATCGTTTGATGACGGCGGAACGCGAGCAGCGGATCGTGGAGCTGCTGCGCGGCGGCGTGCTGCCCGTGGGGCGGCTGGCGGAGGAGCTCGGAGTCTCCGAGGCGACGGTGCGGCGCGACCTCCAGGGCATGCACGAGCGCAAGCTGTTGCAACGCGTGCGCGGCGGCGCGGCGTTGCGCGTTCCGGAGCGCGAGGAGCCGCTGTTCCAGGACAAGGAATCGCGGAACCCGGAGGCGAAGCGGCGGATTGCGGAGCGCGCACTGGCGTTGATTGAGGATCACGACGTGATCTACCTCGACGGCGGCAGCACGCTGCTGATGCTGGCGCGCCTGCTGGACGCGCGCAAGGATTTGACGATTGTGACGAACTCGCTGATGGCGGCCTCGGCGCTGATGACGATGCCGCACCGGCTGATCCTGGTCGGCGGCGAATTCCGCGCGCTGAGCCGGACGTTGGTCGGGCCGCTGACGGCGTCGGTGATCCAGAGCGTGCGCGTGGACAAGGCGTTCATGGGCACCATCGGCTTCACGCTGGACGACGGGATGACCACGACCGACCCGGGCGAGGCGTTCACCAAGGAGCAGGTCATGCGCCGGGCGAACCAAGTGATCCTGCTGGCCGACGGTTCGAAGCTGGGGCGTCCGTCATTCGCGCGCAGCGGCGGCGTGGAGGAGATTGATGTGCTGGTCACCGACGCGCTGGAGCCGGGCTTCCGGAAGGAGCTGGAGCAGCGCGGGGTGGAAGTGTTGACGGCGTGATGGAAGAAATTGTCGATAACCGTCGATAGCCATCGATAACCACCGATGGCCCTCGACGGATATCGATGGTTATCGAAAAGATTTTGGAAACCCACTGGAGGAACAAGCCATGGCGACGACAATCCTGATGCCGAAACAGGGAAACACCGTCGAGGAGTGCCTGCTGGCCAAGTGGCTGAAAAAGCCGGGCGAGGCGGTCGCGGTCGGCGAGGGGCTCGTGGACATCGAGACCGACAAGGCGACCTTTACCGTCGAGGCCTCGGAGAGCGGCACGCTGCTCGAAGTCTTTGCGCAAGAGGGCGAACTGGTGCCGGTGCAAAGCGTGATCGCAATCATCGGCAAGCCGGGCGAGGATGTGTCCGCGCTGCGGCCGTCCGGCGCCGGTGCGGCGATAGAAGAACGGAAAGACGGAAAAACGGAAGAACCGAAGATTGCGGAAACCGCAAAGCCGGCGGCTCTTGGAATCGCCGAGTTGCGCTCGGCTCTGGTTGCTACAGGTGCGGAGTCCGCGCACCTCAGCCCCCGCGCCCGGAAATATGTGGCGGAGCATCCGGTGGCGATCCCGGCCGGCATGCAGGGCAGCGGCGCGGAAGGGCGCATCATCGAGAAGGACGTGAAGGCGCTGTTCGAGTCTGGCGCACGCCTGTCCCCCGTGGCGGCGGCGAAACTGGCGGCGGGCATGGGCGCACCGGCGCAGGGCTCGGGTGTGAATGGGCTGGTGCTGGGAAGCGATATGGGAACGGCTGCACGGACGCCGGTGGGGGCACCGGCGCTCCCAGGGGAAGAGGGCGTGCCGCAGAGCAACATCCGCAAGCTCATCGCCGGGCGGCTGGTCGAGTCGTTGCAGACGCTGGCGCAGTACACGCTGAACCTTTCGGCGGACGCGACGTCCATGCTTTCAATCCGCAAGCGCATCAAGGACAACGGCGCGAAGCTCGGCCTGCCGGACGTCAGCATCAACGACATGGTGAATTTCGCCGTCATCCGCGCGCTGGAGAAGCATCCGGAGATCAACGCGGAGTTCATCGGCGGCAAGGTGTTCCAGCGGTGCGCGGTGAATCTCGGGTTCGCCTGCGACACGCCGAAGGGGCTGATGGTGCCGGTAATCCGCAACGCGCAGGCGCTGACGATCGAGGGGCTTGCGAAGGCCGCAAAGGATCTTTCCGCCGCCGCGCAGGCGGGCAGGATTTCACCGGACGACCTGGCGGGCGGGACGTTCACGGTCTCGAACCTCGGCGTGTTCGGCATCACCTCGTTCACCCCGGTGATCAACGCGCCGCAGGTCGGCATCCTGGGCGCGTGCGGGCTGGAGCTGAAGCCGGTGCGCAGGAACGGCGAAGTCGTGTTTGCCGACCACATCGGCTTCTCGCTGACGCTCGACCATCGCGTGGTGGACGGAGCCCCCGGCGCGAAGTTCCTGAAAACGCTGAAGGAAACGATCGAAAACTTCGACCTGGTCTGCATGGTGAAGTAAGAAGGTGTGCCACAGAGGGCACAGAGAGCACAGAGTTGGGAAACAGGATGGAACAGAAGGCGCAAAGACGCAAAGGAAAACATTTTCTCTGTGGTCTCTGTGCCCTCTGTGGCAAAACATAAGGAATTGAAATCATGTACGACTTGATTGTCATCGGTGCGGGTCCGGGCGGGTACGAGGCGGCGGCGCATGCGGCGGGGCACGGGATGAAGGTGGCGCTGGTCGAGAAGAAGGCGCTGGGCGGCACCTGCCTGAACGTCGGCTGCATCCCGACCAAGACGCTGCTGCGCAGCGCGAAGGCGCTGGCGGCGTGCCATGACGCGAAGCTGTACGGCATCACCGGCGGCGGCGAGGCGACGCTTGATCTGAAGGCGGTCCAGGCGCGCAAGCGCAAGGTCGTCGAGACGCTGCAGAAGGGGATCGCCGCGATGCTGAAGAAGGCCGGGGTCGAAGTGATCCAGGGCACGGCGGCATTCACCGGGCCGCGCACGCTCGACGTCGGCGGCAAGGCGCTGGAGGCGAAGAACATTCTCATCGCGACGGGCTCCACGCCCGCCGTGCCGCCGATCCCGGGGCTGAAGGAATCCGCCAAGGTGCTGGACTCGACCTCAATTTTGGACTTGGAAGACGTGCCGGAGTCGCTGGTCGTCATCGGCGGCGGCGTGATCGGACTGGAGTTCGCCTGCTTTTTTGCGGAGCTCGGCACGAAGGTGACGGTGGTCGAAATGCTGCCGGTGATCGCGCCGGTGGTGGACTCCGAAATCTCGAAGCGCCTGATGGCCGGGCTGAAGAAGAACGGCGTGGAGTTCAATCTCTCCTGCAAGGTGACGAAGGTGGACGGCGCGACGGTGCACTTCACCACGGAAACCGGCGAGGCGAAGTCGGTTACCGGTACCTGGGTGCTGAACTCGACCGGGCGCATGCCGGTGATGCAGGGGCTTTGTCTGGAGAAGGCGGGCGTGGACTCTGACCGGCGCGGGATCAAGGCGGACGATACCTGCCGCACGAACGTGCCGGGCGTCTGGGCCTGTGGTGACGTGACCGGGCGCTGCCAGCTGGCGCACGCCGCGACGCGCGAGGGCATGGTCGCGGTCAACAACATGCTCGGCAAGAGCGACCGGATGCGCTACCACGCGATTCCGTCGGTGGTTTATACGCATCCGGAAGTGGCGACGGTCGGCGCGACCGAGGAACAGCTCCAGAAGGCCGGCATCGAGTACCGCAAGTCGGTGATGCCGATGGCGATCGCCGGACGGTTCCTGGTGGAGAACGAGGGGCAGGCGGGCACGGTCAAGGTGCTGGTCGGCAAGCAGCATGGCGAAGTGCTGGGCGTCCACATGATTGGCGGCGAGTGCGGCGAGTTCATCGCGTCGGCCGCGGCGATGGTCGAGCTGGAACTGCGCACGGACGACGTCCGCGGCATCGTCTTCCCGCACCCGACCGTCAGCGAAGCGCTGAAGGAAACCGTGATCCGGGCGTAAGAGAACAGAAAATCCGACCGATCCGACCGATCCGACCGATCCGACCGATCGGACTGATCCGGCTGATTCAACAATAAAGCAAAAGCTATACAACAACAAGGAAGCCAAGCACCATGCCGAAGATTCAGGAAATTCATCCGGAAAAGTTGTTCGCGCCGGATTGGATCAAGTTCACGGACATCGCGGTCTGCCAGTACAACAAGACGATCGCGGAGGAGAAGAAGATCTTCACGAAGGACGACTTCGTGACGATCTACCACGACATGTGCGTGCTCCGCGAGTTCGAGACGATCCTGAACAAGATCAAGGTCGAGGGCGTGTACAAGGGGATCAAGTACGACCACGCCGGTCCGGCGCATTTGTCCATCGGCCAAGAATCGGCGGCGGTCGGCCAGTCGTTCGCGCTGTCGATCGACGACGCGATCTTCGGCTCGCACCGCAGTCACAGCGAGATTCTGGCGAAGGGGCTTTCGGCCATCCGCCAGCTCGACGACGCGGCGCTGATGAAGATCATGAAGGAATTCTTCAACGGCGACATTTTGCGTGTGGTGGAACAGGGGCACACCGGCAGCGTCAAGGAACTGGCGCGCAAGTTCTTGGTGTACGGCGCCTACGCGGAAATCTTTGCGAAGACGACCGGCTTCAACAAGGGCTGGGGCGGCTCGATGCACGCGTTCTTCATCCCGTTCGGCATCTTCCCGAACAACGCGATTGTGGGCGGCAGCGGCTCGGTGGCCCCGGGCGCGGCGCTGTTCAAGCGCGTGAACCGCAAGCCGGGCATCGTGGTGGCGAACATCGGCGACGCCTCGTTCGGCTGCGGCCCGGTGTGGGAAGGAATCCAGTTTGCGAGCATGGACCAGTACCGCACGCTGTGGGACCAGTCGCTGGGCGGCGGGCTGCCGTTCATCCTCAACTGCTTCAACAACGGCTACGGCATGGGCGGCCAGACTCACGGCGAGACGATGAGCTACCAGTTCCTCGCCCGCATCGGCGCCGGCGTGAACCCCGAGCAGATGCACGCCGAGCGCGTGAACGGCTACGATCCGCTGGCCGTGATCGACGCGTTCCGCCGCAAGAAGGCGATCCTCGCCGAGGGGCGCGGCCCGGTGCTGATGGACACGCTCACCTACCGCGTCAGCGGCCACTCGCCGTCCGACGCCTCCAGCTACCGCTCGCAGGAGGAGATCCAGCGCTTCATGGAGGCCGACGCCATTCCCGCCTTCGCCAAGAAGATTGTCGCGGGCAAGATCATCACCGCCACGGCGATTGAAGAGGTCAAGGGCGGCGTGGACTCGATGGTGTTCGACATGTTCAAGCTGGCGATCGACATGGAGAAGTCGCCGCGTGAGACGTTGCAGTCCGAGTTCGTCGAGAGCGTGATGTTCTCGAACCAGAAGGTGGAGAAGTTCGACGACCGCAAGCCGGAAGTGAACCACCCGATGAGCGAGAACCCGCGCGTCCAGCAGATCGCCAAGAAGGAGCGCTACGCGTTCGACGCCACCGGCAAGGCGCATCCGAAGATGAAGCAGTACGCCCTGCGCGACGGCATTTTTGAGGCGATGATCCACCGTTACTACATCGACCCGACCATGGTCGCGTTCGGTGAGGAAAACCGTGACTGGGGCGGCGCGTTCGCCTGCTACCGCGGCCTGACCGAGGCGCTGCCGTACCACCGCCTGTTCAACTCCCCGATCTCCGAGGCGGCGATCGTGGGCGCGGCGGTCGGTTACGCGCTCTCCGGCGGCCGTGCGGTGTGCGAACTGATGTACTGCGACTTCATGGGCCGCGCCGGCGACGAAATCTTCAACCAGCTCGCCAAGTGGCAGTCCATGTCCGGCGGCATCCTCAAGATGCCGGTCGTTCTCCGGGTTTCTGTTGGTGCCAAATATGGCGCGCAGCACTCGCAGGACTGGACCGCAATGGTCAACCACATCCCGGGTCTGAAGGCGGTCTATCCGGCCACGCCGTACGACGCCAAGGGGATGCTGAACGCCGCGCTGGCGGGAACCGACCCGGTGGTGTTTTTCGAGAGCCAGAAGCTGTACGATATCGGCGAGATGTTCGTGAAGGAAGGCGTCCCGGCCGGCTACTACGAAGTGCCGCTGAGCGAGCCCGCCCTGCGCAAGCTCGGCAAGGATCTCACCATCATCACGCTCGGGCCCATGCTCTATCCGGCGCTTGAGGCCGCGAAGACGCTGGAGGCGACCTACGGCGTCAGCGCGGAAGTCATAGACCTGCGCGCCGTGAATCCGCTGGACTACAAGATGCTGGTGGAATCGGTGGCGAAGACCGGCAAGGTGCTGCTGGCGTCCGACGCCTGCGAGCGCGGTTCGGTCATGCACAACGTCGCCGCGAACCTGTCGCAGCTCTGTTTCGATGACCTGGACGCGCCGCCGGTGGTGGTCGGTTCCCGCAACTGGATCAGCCCGGCCGCCGAGCTGGAGAAGATGTTCTTCCCGCAGGCCGAGTGGCTACTGGACGCGATCCACGAGAAGATCCTGCCGCTGAAGGGGCACACCTCCACCACGCGCCAAACCAAGGGCGAGATGCTGCGCCGGAACCGGCTGGGGGTGTAAGGCAGAGGGCGGAAGGAAGAAGGAAGCACATGCACGACAGCGGGGGCGGGATCCTTTACCGGGTTCCGCCCCGTTTTTTTGGCGCCAATGCCGGGAATTGGCGGGCCTTCGGCGGGTTATACTATCCGAACTCAAGTTGAAGGGATCCACGGAGGGTGTGTGATGAACGGCAAGCTTGCGGCCATTGTTTCCCTGGCTCTGATTTCATGGGGCGCGGCGCTCGGGGCGGCGAAAGCCGGGCCGGCGGTTCCGCCTGTTCCCGAGCCGGCGCTCGTCGCGCAGGGGGCGGCGGCGTTCCAGCCCGGCGCGCGTTGGCTCGATGACAAGGGTGTGCACCTCAACATCCACGGCGGCGGACTGCTGTTCCACAAGGGCGTCTACTACTGGTACGGCGAGCACAAGGTCGCGGGCGACGCGGGCAACTACGCCCAGGTCGGCGTGCATGTTTACAGCTCGAAGGACCTGTACAACTGGCATGACGCCGGCGTGGCCCTCGCCGTGTCCCAGGACCCGCAAAGCCCGATCGCAAAAGGCTGCATCATCGAGCGGCCGAAGGTGGTCTACAACGCCGCCACGCGCAAGTTTGTGATGTGGTTCCACCACGAGCTGAAGGGGAAAGGCTATTCGGCGGCCATGGCCGGCGTCGCGGTCGCCGACTCGCCGGCCGGTCCGTTCACCTACCAGAGTTCCCTGCGGCCGAACGCGGGCAAATACCCGCTCAACATGCCTGTCGAACTGCGCGCGGAGTTCGCGAAGCTGGCGAAGGAGCAGTGGGCGGCCTGGGGCAAGAAGCGCGGGATGGAGTTCTGGGCGCGCGATTTCGAGGGCGGCCAGATGGCGCGCGACATGAACCTGTTCATGGACGACGACGGCACGGCGTACCTGCTCTTCTCCTCCGAGGAGAACGGCACGATGCACGTCTCGCGGCTGACCAAGGACGGCCTCGGCCACACCGGCGAGTACGTCCGTGCCTTCGGCGGTTACCGCGAAGCGCCGGCGCCGTTCAAGAGCAAGGGCCGCTATTTCATGTTCAACTCCGGCTGCTCGGGCTGGGCGCCGAACGCCGCGCGCGTTTACACGGCGGACTCGATGCTCGGAAGCTGGAAAGACCTCGGCGAGTGCTTCGACGGCGAGCCGGCGCTGGCGAAGATCTCCTACGACTCGCAGCCGACCTATGTGCTGCCGGTGGCGGGAAAACCAGGGGCGTTCATCTTCCTCGCCGACCGCTGGCGCCCGAAGGACGCCATCGACGGACGCTACGTCTGGTTGCCGGTGCGCTGGCAGGACGGCAAGCCGCGCCTTGCGTGGAGTGAGAACTGGGATATGTCGGTGTTCGGCCAGAAAGAATATGTGAATGCCGGGACGGTGTCGCCGGCACCCAAGGCGCACTGACGCTTGCGGATCATGGCCCCCAGGCGCGGACGCGCTGGATGAGGGTGCTTCCGGCGGCGCCGGGGTCGGAATGGTCGTCGATCCCCTCGATCCCGTGCATTTTGCCGACGCGGATCTTTGCGGGGCTGCCGGGGAATTTGCCGCGTGGGAAGGTGGCGAGCGCCTGCCAGGCGTCCTCGCCACAGCGGGCCTCGGCGATGACCTTGTCCCCTTCGATGCGGATGCGGAGATCGACTTCGGCTTCGGCGGAGAAGCTGCCGGCGACGGCCTGCGGCGCGGCGGTCGAGTCCACGCCGAAGCGTCCGGCCGGTCCGCGGAGGTTGACGCGCAGCGCCTGGCCGCCCGGCCAGAACAGGGCGAGGCCGACGCCCCACGTCTCACCCCTGTCGTCGCCCGGCGTGAGGCGGCATTCGGCGGCGGTCGTGCCGGCGGGAAGCTTCCGCTCGATGAAGGCGCTGACGTTGGCGTTGGCGGCGATCTTCAGTGCACCGTTTGCGGCGGCGACCGCGGAACCCGGCTGTTTCGGTGTCTGGACAGTCCAATCCTTGGCCAGCGGCGCGGCGAACGCCTCCTGCAGCAACCGGCGTCCGGCCGGCTCGTCGTCCTCGGCGGCCGCGGCATCCGCACCGGCGGGCTTCGGCGCGGGGCCGAGCTCGTCCACGATGATGTTGTCGAGCACGAGCTTGCCGCCGCCCTTCTTCTCCTTCACGACGGCGAGGAACGGCTCGGCGCCGGCACCGGTGGCAAACGTTTCCGAGAGCTTGCCGCGCCCCTTGGCGAGCGGCTTGTCGAGGCAGACGCTTTTCGCGGAGCCGGCCTTGCCCTGGACGACGATGCGGTACACGCCGTCGTTGTCCGTGATGGACTCCAGCGCGAGGCGGTAGCGGGTGTACGGCTTGAGGCGCAGGAAGGAGGGCAGGGTGCGCACGACCAGGCCGGCCGGTTCGTCCTTGGTCTTGAAGGAGTAGCGGCCGCCGATGACGTCATCGGTGACGCCTTCGTGGAGCTCCGAGAGGTGCGTCTGCGTCTGGCCGCCGCAGTCGTACACGAACGGGCCCCAGCCCTGGTCCACGCTCTCGAAATCCTCGTAGTAGAAGTGCTGCGCCGCCGCCGCGGAAATCTTCACCGGCACGAGGCGGACGTCGTCGAACTCGGCCGACGACGCGGCCGCGCCCTTGTCCGCCTTCAGCGAGAGGGTGACCGCGGAGCAGCCCGGCGGCAGCGTGAACGTCACCTTCAGCCGCTGGAAGTTGGTGCCGAGCTTGGACTCGCTGTCGAGGCGGTTGCGGACGTCGGTGCGGGTGACATAGTTGGCGGAGGGGCGGGCGTTCGCCCCGGCCGGCAGGATCTCGATCGAGGCCTTCCGTTCGCCCTTCACCTGGACCCAGACGGAGGCGGCGTAACTTTTTCCGGCCTCCAGCCCCGTGACCGTCTGCGAGACGGAACCGGCCGTGCCGCCGGCGCCGGAGATGATGAGGCGCGAGTTGCCCGTGTTCAGGTTCTCGATGCGGATCTGCTCCGCGGTGGCGGGCGCCGGTTTCCAGCTGGCGAACCCGTGGCTGTCGAAGCCCGGATCCTTCACCGGCGAACCCTCGCCCCAGACCATCGGCTTCTGCGCGGGCGCCGCCTTCGGATACAGCACATACGGCGTGCTCTTCTCGACCTTGAGCACGACCCTGCCGTTGGCGACCGGCAGCTTCGTCTCCTCCGTGCGGCCGAGGTCGGTGAGCTTGTAGAGGTACGCCGTGGAGCAGCCCTTCCAGCTCGGCGGCAGCTCCCAGGCCTGTTCCGTGCCGGCCTCGTCCCAGACATAGATTTTCGCCCCGGTCTTCGGGTCCCACGGCACGAAGAGCCGGTTGTTCGAGCCGTTGCCGGTCCAGGTCATGACGGTGCGCCCGTTCTGCGTGACGGTGACGGTGTTGCCCTCCTTCACGGACCTGACGCCGCCGGAGAAGAGCGCCTCCCGGCCCGGCTCCCAGCGCAGCAGGTCGAAGTTCTGGAGGTACTTCGTCGGCAGGTTGCGCCCGAACGTGCAGCGCAGAAAGCCGTTCATGTCGCGCTCGCCCTGCCAGCCCATGAAGCCGACATGGTCCGCGCCGCGGAGAACCGGATCGCTCTCGCACAGGTCGCGGTCGGAGTTCCAGATGAAGCGGAAAATCTGGCTTTTGAAGGCGCGGTTGTGCGCCCAGACGCCCCACGGGTCGAAGACGGAGGAATACTCAGAGTAGATCGGAAGCCCCATGCCGTTGAGCTTGGCGGCGAGCTTCCAGGCGTTCCAGCCGTGGTCGCCGTAGACGTCCACGTAGACGAAGTCCAGCTTCGGCAGCTCCCGGCGCATCAGTTCCAGCGAGGCGAACAGGTTGCCGGTGAGCAGGTCCTTGCGCTTGTCGATCATGTGGCTGTTGTCGAGCCAGTACCAGCCGCCTTTCGGGTTGCCGTTGCCGTCGAGATCCAGGATTTCCCGCTTGTAGCGCAGCGCCTCGGGGTAGACCTCGGTGGCGTTGATGTGGACGCCGATGCGGGCGTTGTACTCGCGGGCGTGCTCCAGCAGGAAGGTGAGGTCCTTCAGGCCGCCGGCGCGCTGGTTGTAGTGGCCGCCGTAGTCGGTGTTGGCGCTGTCGTGGCCTTCGGCGGAGAATCCCTTGACGTTCACCGAGTGCCCGATGCCGTCGGTAATCAGGTTCGCCTTCTTGACCTCGTCGAGGATGCGCAGGAACGGCTGCTGCGCGAGGCTCGCAAAATCCATGGCGATCTGGTCGGCGACCGAGCTGTGGACGAACTCGGCACCATACGGTTTCGGCAGGATCTCCCGGCAGGCCAGCGCGGCGTCCTGCCAGTCGGCCCGGCCGTCGCCGTTGCGGTCGCCGGTGACGATCACCTTCACCCAGGGCAGCGGCACCGTCTCGCCGTCGATCTCGCGGTACTGCCAGGCGGGGTTCTGCGCGGTGCAGCGCCGGCCGTCGCCGTCCCCGGAGATCTGCCAGCGGACGCGGTTGCAGTCGTCGATGTGGTTGCTGGCGATGCCGGCGGCGAGCGTGCCCGCGGAAAGGAAGAAGTAATTGCCCGATTCCGCGCCGTCCTTGGCCCCGGAGAGCGGCGCGATTGTTTCGCGGCAGTTGTTATAGCCGGATGCATGCACGGCGGCGACGGCGGCGTCCGGCTGCGAACCGCGCACGGTCAGCAGGGCGTTGCCGGGGAAGGCGAACGTTTTGATCTTGGCCGCGCCGCGTTCCTTGATCTCGGTGACGCGCAGCTCCACGATGTTGTCGCCGACGGTGACGCGCAGCGCGACCTCGGCGTTGGCCTGCTGGAAGGCGAGCCGGTACTCCGCGGAGTCCGCACCCAGCTTCTTGAACGTCACCCGGCAGCTTTCCGGCTTGCCGTTCAGCTCCACGGCGGCGGCCGCTTCCGCCTGGCCGTCGAGCACACCGCCGCCGGCCTTGAGCTTGTACTGGAGGATGCGCGGGAACTCGGGGTCCAGCGTCACTGACAGGGTTTTGCTTTCCAGCGTGACGGGCGGCTGCGCGGCGGCAGCCTGCGGCGTGGAAAACGGCAGTGCGGCGGCGAAGGCAAAAACGGCAAGGAAACGGTGCATGGGTCATCCCCCCTTGGAATGATGGTGTTGCTGCGAACTATACACGACACGGAAAACGCAGCAAAGTTTCTCCCGCAGAGGCGCGGAGGTGCGGAGAGTCCCCACGAATCACACGAATGGGCACGAAATGAAGGCTGCAACGGTGGAGGGTTGAGGACGGGAGCGTGCCACGGGAATCGGTGTGACGGTGTGACAGTAAAACAGTGTGGCGGTGAAGACGGGAGCGCCAGCATCTTGCCGGCTTCCACGGGCGGGCATCTTGCCCGGCGACAGGACGGCGGGCGTCCCGCCCGGCCATGCATCGCGTCCATTGCCCTTTCAGGGCGGAATTGGACATCTTGGCCAACCCAGGGCGTCGCTTCGCTTTGCCCTGGGCTGTCATCCCGTGCCCCTTTGGGGCGCTTGCCGGTGGCCGCTCCCGGCGATTGGCAATCGTCCGCCTCCGCCGCTATGCTATTTCCCAATAAACGGGCGCATGCCGGTCTCCGCCGTGCCGCCCTCTTGCTTGGCCGCGAGCCGACCCAAGCAGATTAAAAACCAGCAAAGGTCGACTCGACCCATTGAATGGTTGGACAAAACAAAAGGAGACGGACACAATGACGACCGAAAACAACAAGACCACACCCGCCGCTCCACTCGACTCATGCAGTCATCCGTCAGTACCGCCACCGCTTCCAAAAGCCAACAATTCTCAGTCAATGGGCGATTATTTCAACGCCAAGGCAAACCGGATCGGCATTGGAAAACTCACGGCAGTGATCGCCGTCACGCTCACGATCACTGCCATTCTTATCGCTTGCGGGATCAGGATGTCCCGGCGAAGCGGGCAGACAGTGGTTTTTAAAAACGCTGCCGCAGAGCAGGTTTTCTCTTTTCAGGTTACAGACATTCAAGTGGAGGAAAGCAAACCTGCAAGAGTGGTGGCGAAGATAGAGAACCTTAGCAATCGCACGCTAATTTACGAATACCCTTGGCTTGTCGTCGAAATAGGCAACGAGTGGGGGCGTATGTTTGAGGCCGTATGCGATGTTGATCCAACGAAAAAGAGCATTGGCAACTTCAAGATATTGAAATGGTCGATTGATATCGCGCCAAAAGAAAGCCGCACCATTGTGTATTTCGAGAGCCAGGGACGAGACGCCACATACGCGGGAAAGCCGGTGGCTTTGTTGCATCAAATTTGGGCAGACGCGAAAGGCAAACCGGTAATGTTACAAGCAGAGAATCCCTCTGTGTTTTTCACATCGGACCTCGGATACTTCCTTCCTGGTTCCAAGTTCGCCTATCAGATGAAGTAGAGTCCATTAAAGTGTACAAAACAATTACCCAACAAGAACACCGGAGCGAACGTGGGGCGGCCACGTCAGCTCCCAATGCTGACACGCTGGGCCGCCTGTGTCGCTCGGTTCTGACGTTGGCTCAGGGGAAGAAGAGAAGGCCTTAGGTACAGCGCTTGTGCCTCCTCCGCCCCGTTGCCGGGCGGGACGGCCGCCCTCCCGTGCTGCGGGCACCGCGCAAAAGACTCCGGTGCCATATCCCTTGCCTTGCGCCCATCTTGTGGAATTTTGTGGTTAAAACTCCGCGCCTCTGCGCCTCTGCGCGAGACCATGCGTTTGCGGACGCCGCAAGGGCGTCCCGCCCGTTTACAGCGGATCCGGCAGGCGCAGCCCCTGGACGGTGAAGCGGGTCTGGGCGTGGCAGATGGCGAGCGCGAGCGCGTCGGTGGCGTCGTCTTTCACGTCGGCGACGGGGATCTTCAGGATCTGGGCGACGAGCAGGGCGACCTGTTCCTTGCCCGCATTGCCGTAACCGCACACGGCCTGCTTGACGCGGCGCGGCGCGTACTCGTAGATCGGCAGGCGCAGCTCGGTCAGGGCGGCGACGACGGCGCCGCGGGCCATGCCGAGGACCATGGCGGTCTTGGCGTTCTTGAAAAAGAAGCCGCCCTCGAGCGCCACCACGTCCGGCGCGTAGCCTTCTGCGAGTTCGCGCACGCCGCCGGCGAGCCGGCGCAGGCATTCGCTCATCGGCTCCTTCGGCGAGGTGCGGATGACGCCGCAGTCGACGGCGCGGTACTGCTGCCCGTCGGTGTCGATCAGGCCGAAACCGGTGCAGCGCAGGGCGCTGTCCACGCCGAGGATGCGGATGACGGTACTGTTCTTCGCGGTGGTCATGGGGGCAATATAATCCGCCTGTCCCATGAAACCCGTGTTCCGCGCCCTGCATCTCCGCGCCTCTTCGGGAGAATGCATTTGGCTTTTCGCCGGTTATCTTTGGCCGCGTGAAAGGGCGGGGTTCCGTGATTTTCCTCCACGACGGCACTTTCGATGGGTTGCTCTGCGCGTTCGCCGCGGCGCTGGCGCAGCGGGCGGAGCCCGCGGAGTTCGCAAAGGCCGCATCCTGGAGCCGAGGCGGCGTGCCAACGGCTCTGGCAGTGCTATTTTAAGGCGCCGCCATTCCCGAACGGTTGAACCCGGCGCTTCAGCGCCGCTGCCTGCCGCGGCGCTACTGGAAAACTTGGTGGAACGGCCGGGGCAATAAACCGGACCGTTTTGCGTTATACGGGGCGAGGATGCCATGGATGAACGGAACTTGTCAGACCGCGAACTTGTGGGGGCGTATCTCGGCGGCGACGCCCGCGCGTTCGACCAGCTCTACGAACGGTACCGGCGTCCGCTCTACGGGTATCTCAACCAGCTGGTTCCGGGGCGCGCGGCGTTGGCCGACGACCTGTTCCAGCAGACATGGGTGAAGGTGCTGGACGCGCTGCCGCGCTACCAGGAACAGCAGAAATTCATCGGGTGGATGTTCCGGATCGCGCACAATCTGGCGATGGACAATTTCAGGACGTCCGGCACCGGCAGGGGCGAGGGGGACGTGGCGCTGGAGGAGATCGAGGAAGTGATCGCCCACGAGGGGATGGACGCCGCGGAACTGGTGGCGGACGGGGAGCTGAGGGCGGCGCTGGCAGAGGTCATCGGAAGGCTGGGGCCGGAGCAGAAGGAAGTCCTCCTGCTGCGGCAGCAGGGAATCCCGTTCAAGGAAATCGCGGAGATCCAGAAGACGAGCATCAACACCGTGCTGGGGCGCATGCATTACGCGGTGCAGAATATCCGCAAGGAGTTGCGGGAGTGGCTGTAGTGGGAATTCGGACGGGGGTTTGGTTTATGAACTGCAAAAACATACAGGCGCGAATTCTGGCGGGCGCGGTGCCGCCGGACGCGGAGCGGCATCTGGCGGAGTGCGCCGAGTGCCGCGGCTTTGCGCGGGCGAAACGTCTGGCGCTGGGGGCGGTCCCGGACGCATCGCCGTCCGCCGCGCTGGACGAGCGCATCCGGGGTCTGGCCCGGGAACGGCTGGCGGCGCGGACACCGCGGCGGCGGACGGGCTGGCGGCTGCTGACGCCCGAGGTGAAGCTGGCGCTGGCGGCCTCGTTCTCCACGCTGCTCGCCGTGGGCGCGCTGATGATGGCACCCTACGAGGGTGGGCGGTCACCCGCTGACGAGGCGCTGCTGGCATGGGATGCGGATCCGGTTGCGGCACATGGGATTTCGGAAGCGGGCGATGAGGCGGCCGGCCCGGTTTACGTCGGCGACGAGGATTTGAGGGATGCCGAGCTTGATCGGATCGAGCGGTGCATGGAACGGATGACGACGTCCAGATGATGATGTCGATTGGAGAATGCCATATGCGGATGAACGTTGGAAGATGGTGGCTCGCGGCCGGCTTGGCCGTTCTTTTGCCCGTGGCCGGTTTTGCACAGACGGATACGGAGGGAGCGCGGGTTCCGCCGCCGGTCGGTGAGGGCGTGAGGGCATCGGCGCAGAAAGGTGCGGAGGCGCGCCGGGCCGAGGCGGTCGAACGCTTTGTCCAGCAGTTGCAGAAGGACCGTCCGGAGGAGTTCAAGAGGCTCACGGAGCTGCGCAGGAACGACCCGGAAGGGTTCCGCAAGGAAATGCGCGAGCGCTGGATGAAAAACCGCGACGAGATCAGCAGTTCCGAAAAGCAGGAAAAGGCGGAGAAAAAGGCAGAGAAGAAGACGGAAAAAACAAAAAAACCCGCCGTGGCTCCCGAAGAAAAAGCGTGTCTTGATCTCGCCCAAAAATACCTGGCCTGCAGGGATTCCGCGGAGGCGGCGCAGTTGAAGATCCCTCTTCAGGCTGCGGTGGAGACGGCGTTCGACAAGAAAACCGCCGAACAGGAAGAACGCTTGAAGGCCGCCTCCTCCGCGCTGGAGTTGCGCAAGGGGAAAAAGGCCGAAATCTGCGGCCGCCGCGTGCAGGAGCTGCTCGGGGAACGCCGCTCGCCGCCGCCGCGCAAGGAGGCGCGCCGCGCCGCCGCTGGAAGTGGTTCCACGCCTCCTCCCCTGCCGTAAGGCGGCATAAGGGAAACGCAGGAGCCGCCGTCCTCCCGCTCGATTTCCGGAATCCCGCATTCAAAACAGGGAATCCGGCTCAAGCGTTCTGCGCCCATGAACTCTGGGTGCCTGGCGTTCATGAACGGCACGCATTTTACTGGCGGGATGTCCGTCCCGCGGAGCTAGCCCGCCTATTTCACGACGTGTATCGTTTGGGCCCTTTGATAATTTCTGTAAACTTGTGCTCCATTAAACAGGTCAACGCGGTTGTCCTGTCAAGCTGTTTGGTGCAGGTTTGGAGTGCGGCGATAAGCGCATCCGTTCGCCGCTTTTAATTCGCGCGGAGCGCTGGCGTCCCTTCTCTCATTGCTGGCTGAGGTATTGTTGATGGTGGCTCCGCCTTGGTTGGAAAGCGGCAAACGGATGCACGCATTGCCGCACTCCAAAGGACTCCGCGCCTTCTCCTGTTGGCGATGATCAAATGGAACGGCCTTGCCAAAAATGCATCGCGCGGCGGATCGCCATTTTTATGAAATATGCGGGTTAGTCCGCCGGCGCCAACTTCGGGATTCAGGTTGAACCAAAGGGCGTTGCGCTGGCGGAACGGGCTGTTTTTTGCGCCGTTCCGTGTCCCGTGAAGCGCGCGGGTTACTCGTCCAGGCGGTGGACTTTGCGGATTTCGGCGGCTTTGGCGCGCGCCTCGATGGATTCCGGGATGCCGGCGGCGCCCACGCGCTCGTAGAGGCGTGCGGCCTGTTCGTATTCCTCGGAGAGCACGAGCAGCTGCGCGGCGTCGAGGCCGGCGCGGGCGAAGTAGAACCAGTCGCGGGTTTTGCCGGCGCGGACGTCGAGGTCGTAGTCGTAGACAATCTCCAGGTATTCCTTGACGGCTTCCTTTTGCAGCGACTTGGCTTTTTCGCCGCCGGCCTGCGCCTGTTTTTCGCAGGTCTTGGCCAGACGGTAGCGCGCCTTTTCCCGTTCCGCCTTCGGAGCCTTCTCGTTGCCGGCCAGCGTGCGGAACAGTCCGGCGGCCTTTTCCAAGTTTTCCGGCTTGCCATCGGCGAGGTTGTACAGCATTTCGGCGCGGCGCCCTTCCGCGGCGAAGGCGGCGGCCGTTCCGGGGTCGGCGGCGGCGGCGGCCGTGAACTGGGCGAACGCCTCGTCGTGGCGGCCCTGGCCGGCCAGGATGTCGCCCCGCATGAGACAGGCTTGGGCGCGGACATCGGGGGACATGCTTTGTGCGTAATCGCGGAAAAGCGGGTCGGCCAGCTTGGCGGCGCGTTCGGGGTTGCCGCGGCGGAACGCGCTCTTGGCGGCGGCGAGGAGCGCGTCCGGGGCGATGGGAGAGGCCGGGTACTGGGCGGCGACGCCCATGTAGCTTTCCTCAGCCTTGGCGGCGCGGCCGGTGTTCTGGAAATAATCGCCGAGCCACATGAGGATGTCGGCGCCCTTGGGGGAGCGGGACGGGGTGTATTTCTCCAGGAACGCCGCGGCGTCCTTCTCCGCGGCCTGGGATTCGCCCTGCATGAAGCGGAGGCGCGTGCGTTCGTAGAGCGCGTCGGCGGCGAGGGTGGATTCCGGATATTCGTCCAGCAGGCGTGAGAGGAAGGCGACGGCCTGGGGCATGTCGTCGTTGCCGACGGCGGCGGAGTGCGCCTCCAGCAGGGCCTGCGGCGCGAGCGGGCTGGCGGGGGTGTCCTTGACGAAGGCGTTCAGTTCGCGGATGGCGCCGGGGAAATCGGCGGCGTCCTTCAGCGCCCGCCCGAGTTCGAGCCGCGCCGGCTGCTGGAATTCTCCGGCGGGATGGGCGGCGATGAAGTCGCGGAGGACGGCGGCGGCGGCGGCGGCGCGGCCGTCGCGCTCCATGGCGACGGCCTGGTTGAATCGCGCCTTTTCGGCCGTCGGCAGGAAGGGGAAGCTGTCGGCGGCCTTGCCATACCAGGTCGCGGCATCGGTGAAGCGTCCGGCGGCGAAGGCGGTTTCGGCGGCGAGCAGGAGGGAGTCGGACTGCTGCTGCGGGGTTTGTCCGAGCCAGGAGGCGAGCGCGAAGGCGGCGGCGGCGTCCTCAAGCCGGCCCGCGTCGCGCAGGCAGAGGGCGCGGCTGTAGGCGGCGCGCTGGCGCAGGTCGGCCGTCGCCGCCTTGTTGTCCGCGACGGCGCGGTAGCGTTCGGCGGCGGGGAGAAAGCGCTTCGCCTGCCGGAGGAGGTCGGCGAGCGACATGCCGGCGGGGACCAGCTCGGGGGCGCCGGGGAAATCGGTCATGAACTGTTCCAGCGAGGCGATGGCGGCCTCGGTCTTTCCCTGGGCGGTGATGCATTCCACCATGCGGAGGCGGGTCTGGCGCGATTCGGTTGCGGAGGGTGCCGCGGAGAGGGAAGCCTCGAGCGCGTCCCGCGCCTCGGCGAAGCGCTTGGCGGCGGAGAGTGCCTCGGCCATCTTGCCGGCGATCAGCCAGAAATCAGTCCCCGTGGCGGCGGCCGGTTCCTTGCGGCATTCCTGGAAGAGCTTCCACGCATCGTCGGTCTGCTGCCGGGCGAGCATCAGCAGGCAGCGGTAGGGCTTGAGCGTTTCGGGTGCGTTTTCCTTCGCCAGGCCGGCCATGTACGCCTCTCCGCGCGCGGGGTCGCCGCCGCCGAGCAGGCTTTTGAGCACGCCGATGTTGGCGCGGCGGCGGAGTTCGGGTTCCTTGCCGGGCTGCAGATGCTGGAGGATGCGGCGGAAGACCGCTTCGGCCTCCGGCCAGCGCCCCATCCGCGCCAGCGCGTCGCCGAGCTGTTCCAGGGCCTGGTCGCGCCGCCCCTCGTTGGAGGAGCTGTCGGCGACGGCCTGGAAAATCCTGCGGGCGTCCTCCAGCTTGTTCTGGTCCATGAGGACGATGCCCCGCCAGATCTCGAGCTTCTCCCGGTAGTTGGCGTCCTGAGTGTGTTTCCCGCCCGCATCGTACTCGGCCAGGGCGGCGGCGGCGGCGTCCACCTTCTTCTGCATCATGAGGGCTTGGACGAGACGGTAGACGGCGTCGGTGCAGGCCGGTTCGCGGCCCCGCGCGGCGTCGCGGTATTCCGTGAAGAAACGTTCGGCGGCCTCGTACAGCGAGTCGCCCATTGCGCGGCGTCCCTTTTCGCGGGCCGGGTAATCGGATGGATTCCCCGTGGAGTCGGCGTGCGAGGAAGGGGTCAGTTGCGGCAGCAGGAGGACGGCACCGGCCAGCGCCAGGAGCAGCGGCAGCGCCGCCAGGCCCACGCCCAGCCTGCGGCAGTGGAGTCTGGGGAAAAAAGATGGGCGTTTCTCGTTCACGGTGGAATGGGATTCCGGGACGGGCGGCCAGGGCGCGCCCGTCGGGCCATAATGTACACCCGTCCGGGAGATGGCGCGCACCTCCGCCTCCAAGCGAATGCCGGACGGAAAAACGGAAGGACGGAAGGACGGAAGGACGGAAAAAGTGAAAAATGGAAGGAGGGACGGAGGGAAGAACGGAAAGATGCCTGCGCCGGCGGGTTTTTCAGCCGCCCTTGCCGGCGATGTCGAGCATGGCCTGAATGGAGCGGCGGGAAGCTTCGGCGATGCCGGCGGGGACGGTGATCTTCGTCTCCAGCGTCTCCAGCGCGTGCGCGATCTTCGCAAGCGTCGTCTTCTTCATGTTCGGGCAGCGCAGGAAGGGGCTGAGGTGGTGGAACGCGATGTGCGGCGCGGTCCGGCGCAGCGTGTGCATGATGCCATCCTCGGTGCCGATGATGAACTCGCGGATCTCCGTCGTCTTCACCAGGTCGCACATCTGGCCGGTGGAGAGCACGAAGTCGGCCAGGTCCTGGACCTCGGGCACGCACTCCGGATGCACCATCACCTTCGCCTGCGGGTGTTCCGCCTTCACGCGCAGGACGGTCTCGGTGCGGATCATGGCGTGGGTCGGGCAGAATCCGTTCCACAGCACCAGCTTGCGTCCGAGCTTGCGCTCGACGAAGGAGCCGAGGTACTTGTCCGGCACGAAGAGGATTTCCGGGACGTCGCCGAGGGACTGCACGACCTTGACGGCGTTGGAGGAGGTGCAGCAGACGGTGCTTTCCGCCTTGACCTCGGCGGTGGAGTTGACGTAGCAGACGACCGGTGCGCCGGGGTGTTCCGCCTTGAACTTGCGGAGCTGGTCGCCGGTGATCATGTCGGCCATCGGGCAGCCGGCGTCCTCATCGGGCATGATGACGGTGCGGCCGGGGTTCAGCACGGCGGCGGTTTCGGCCATGAAACGGACGCCGCAGAAGACGATGATGTCGGCGTCCTTCACCTCCGCGGCCTTCTTGCTGAGCCCGTAGGAGTCGCCCACGAAGTCGGCGACATCCTGGATGTCGCCCGTCTGGTAGGTGTGGGCGAGGATGATGGCGCGCCGTTCCCGGCGCAGACGGTTGATCTTCTCGACAAGCTCGTTCATGGGGGATGTCCCGTGGTGTGTTGGCGGTTCACGAACAGCGCAATATATCCCGGTTCCGGCGTCGGTGCGGTCAGAGGTGGAGCGACATCCGGTAGTCGTTGAGGATGAATCCCGGGGCGAACTCCCAGTCGATGCTTTCGGCGACCTGGAAGCCGTAGGCGCGGTAGGCGCGCAGGGCCTTTTCGTTGGCGCGGTTGACCATGAGGAAGATCGTTTCCGCGCCGTGGGCGCGGGCGTAGGCGGCGGCCTCGTCGAGCGCCTTGCGGCCGATGCCGCGGCCGTGCAGTTCCAGGGACAGGTAGATTTTGTGCAGCTTGCACTCGGCCGGGCCGGTCATGGAGAAGGAGACGTAGCCGGCTGTCCGGCCGTCCACCTCGATAATCCGCCAGGCCACGCCCTCCGCCAGTTCGCGCTCCAGAAGCTCCGGCGCGTACATCCGGGCGAGCATGCAGTCGATCTGCTCATGGGTGATGATGGAGACGTAGTGCCGGTGCCAGATTTCGCGGGAAAGTTCCCGGATGAGGGGGATGTCCCGCGCATCGGCGGTGCGGAAGGTGACCATGGTGGGCATGACCTAAGGTGGCGGTTCAGCCGGTGGTGGCGGGCTGCGGCGCGGGCTTGGGTGTGCGGACGGTGAGTGCGAGTCCGGCGGCGACCAGCAGCATGCAGGCGGAGATGATGTAGGCCGTGTGATAGTCGCCGAGCTTGTCGCGGAGCATGCCGGCGAAGATCGGGCCGGTGACGCCAGCGACGCCGAAGGCGGTGAACACGATCCCGTAATTCACGCCGAGGTTGCGCAGGCCGTACGAGTCGGCGGTGGCGGCGGGGAATAGCGTGAAGATCGTGCCGTAGCAGAGGCCGGTGAACGCCGCGCCGAACACCACCAGTTCCGGCGTGGTGTAGCGGGCGAACAGGAACATGTTCACCGCCTGCAGGATGAAGGCCAGCGTCATCGTGCGGCTGCGGCCGATGCGGTCGGAGAGGAACCCGCTCGCGAGGCGTCCGAGGGTGTTGAAGACGGCGAGGGTGGCGATCGGGACGAATCCCCACTTCCAGCCGGCCTGTTCCTTGGCGATGATGGAGACGTGCATGATGATCATCAGCCCGGCCGAGGCGGCCAGCACGAACATGACCCACAGCAGGTAGAAGCGCGGCGTGCGCAACATCTCGTTCCAGTCAAGATCGCGCTTGGCGGCGGCGGGCGCCTTGCCTGCGGCGGCGGTTCCGGCTGCGGCCGGGGCGGGGGGCACATAGCCGGCGGGCGGGTTGGAGAGGAACTGCGCGAACAGGCAGACCAGGACTGCGGCGGCGGTGCCGAGCATGAGGAAGGTCGACTGCACGCCGGTTTCCGCGAGCAGGTACTGGGTCAGCGGCGCGATGTAGACCGCGGCCAGGCCGACGCCGCTCACCACAATCCCGGTGATCAGCCCCTTTTTCGAGGGGTGGAACCATTTGATGGCGGGGGGCGTGGTCGCCGAATAGCCCAGGCCGATGCCGATGCCGCCGACCAGGCCGAACGCGAGCGCCATCTGCATCGGGGTCTTGGCGAAGGCCGAGGCGATCAACCCCAGGCCGAAGATGATGCCGCCGAGCATGACGACGATCCGCGGCCCGATCTTGTCCTGGGCGCGGCCGGCGAAGATCATCATGACCGCAAATGTGGCGGTGGCGACGGTGAACGGGAAGGAGGCCTGCGTCTTGGTCCAGTGCCAGGAGCCGGCCGGGTCCACCAGCACCTTGCCGATCACGCCCCAGGCGTAGAGCGCGCCGAGCACCAGGTTGGCGCACACGGCCGCCGTCGTCACGGTCCAGCCACGGTTCACGGAGGGGGTCTGCTGTGCCATGGTGGATGTCCCTTTGGTGGAAATGTTTGGACGGGCGGCGGTTGGTGGACGCGGATGGCGGAAGCGACGCATGCCCCGCGGTCTTATGCCTGTTCGGCGCACCATTTGAGGGTGTCGGCGAAGACTTGGCGGTTGAGTTTGAGGGCGGCGGGCTTGCGGGTGAAGCCGGCCTCGGCTGCGGCCTGGAGCGCCTCGGCGGCGACCGGGACGAGCCGGTGGTACGCCAGCGCGGCGAGCAGGGCGGTGTTGGCGGCCTGCGCGTTGCCGGCCTTGTCGGCGATGGCGAGGGCGGGGACGGGGATGAGCCGCACATCATGGCGCGCCGGCGGCTTGGCGACGCTGGCCTCGTAGAGGATGGTTCCGCCGGGGACGACGGTTTCGGTGAAGCGGTCGAGCGCGGGTTGGTTCATGGCGACCAGCAGGTCGGGCTCGGCCACCACGGGGGAGCCGACGGGGGCGCCGCTGATGACGACGGCGCAGGAGGAGTCGCCGCCGCGCTGTTCGGGGCCGTAACTCGGGTACCAGGAGGCGGAACAGCCGGCCTTCTGCGCGCCCTCCGCAATGAGCAGGCCGAGGCGGAGCACGCCCTGGCCGCCGTAGCCGGAAACCTTGACGCGGATCTCGCCGACATCGGCGCGCGGCCCGGAGCCTTTCACATCGCCTCCGACCTTTACGCCGAAGAATTCGTTGAGGGTCGGGTATTTCGTCGTGTCCGGCGTTGCGGCGGGGATCTCGGCCGCGCGGTCGCGGAGCTTGCCGAGGGGGAATTCCTTCTCCATCTCGTTGATGAAATGTTCGGCGCAGGCGAGCGGCTCCATGTGCAGGCAGGTCGGGCCGGGGCTGAGAATCTCGACAAGGGCGAACCCCTTGCCGTCGCGCTGGATTTCCAGGGCGTGGCGGATGGCGCGGCGGGCCTGCATGACGCGTTTGGCGTCGGCGACGGAGCAGCGTTCGATGTACACCGGGGCCTGGAGCTGGTCGAGCAGCTCGCAGACATGGACCGGGTAGCCGGCCGTGGCGGTGTCGCGCCCCATGGGCGAGGTGGCGGTCTTCTGCCCCGCCAGCGTCGTCGGCGCGAGCTGGCCGCCGGTCATGCCGTACACGGCGTTGTTGACGAAGATGATGGCCATCCGGTCGCCGCGGTTGGCCGCCTGGAAGGTCTGGTTGAATCCGATGGAGGCCAGGTCGCCGTCGCCCTGGTAGGAGATGAGGACGGAGTTGGGTTCGACGCGGGAGACGGCGGAGGCGAGCGCGGCGGCGCGGCCGTGGGCGGCCTGGATGTTGCCGCAGTCGAAATAGTAGTAGCCGAAGACGGCGCAGCCGACGGGGCTGATGGCGACGGTGCGGTCCTGGATGCCGAGGTCGGCCATCGCCTCGCCGACGAGTTTGTGGATGATGCCGTGCCCGCAGCCGGCGCAGTAGTGGGTTGCGCCCTGGGCGTTGCCGCCCTTGCGGGGGAACGTCTCGTAAAGGCCGCGGGTTTTGAGGATCTTTTCCATGCGTATCATCCGTTCAGTCCCGCCGGGGGAACTTTCATCGTTCAACGTTCAACGCGAAACACGAAACGCTCAACCCGGAGCCTTGCCCGCCGCCACGGCGCCGATGATCTGTTCGGGGGTGACGAGGTGGCCGCCGAGTCGGGAGACGAGCTCGACGGGGGTGCCGTCGCCGAACTGAAGGAACAAGTCGTCGCGGAGCTGGCCGTTGCTGAGTTCGACGGAGAGGATGCGGCGTTTTTTCGCCGCGGTGAGCGCGAGCAACGCCTTGCGCGGGAAGGGGAAGAGCGTAATCGGACGGAACAGTCCGGCCCGGATTCCGGCGGCGCGCATCTTGTCCACCGCGGTGCGGGCGACGCGGGCGCAGATGCCGTAGGCGACGAGGATGACGTCGGCGTCCGCCGCATGGTATTCCTCGGCGCGGGCGTCGGCCTGCATGGCCTCGTACTTGGCTTCGAGCATGGCGTTGTGCGCCTCCAGCACGTCCGGATCCATGAGGATGGAGGTGACCATGTTGCCGCGGGTTTCGGCGGTGCCGCGGACGGCCCAGTCGCCGCATTCGTCCGGCAGCGCCTCCTCCTCGGGGAAGCGCAGCGGCTCCATCATCTGGCCGAGCACGCCGTCGGCGAGGACCATGGCGGGGTTGCGGTAGCGGAAGGAGAGGTCGAATGCCAGCCGCGTGAGGTCGCACATCTCCTGCACGGAGGCGGGGGCGACGACGATGCTGTGGTAGCAGCCGTGGCCGCCGCCCTTCACCGCCTGGTTGTAGTCGCTCTGTTCGGGGAAGATGTTGCCGAGCCCGGGGCCGGCGCGCATGATGTTGACGATGACGCCGGGGAGCTGGGCGCCGGCCATGTAGGAGAACCCCTCCTGCATCAGGCTGATGCCCGGGCCGGAGGAGGCGGTCATGGTGCGGTGCCCGGCGGCGCCGGCGGCGTAGACCATGTTGATGGAGGCGGTCTCGCACTCGGCCTGGAGGAAGACGCGCCCGACCGCCGGGAAATAGGCGGAGGCCAGGTGCGCGATCTCGCTGGCCGGCGTGATCGGGTAGCCGAAGTAGCTGTCGCAGCCGGCATACAGCGCGCCGATGACGACCGCCTCGTTGCCCTTGACAAAACGGGTGGTGCTCATCAGCGCGCCCCCTCCTTCTCGTTGGCGGCCGGCGCGGCCGGGGGCGGCGTCCCCGGCTTTTCCGGGATGTGAATCTCGAAGGTGTTCGGTTCCGGGCAGGTGTAGAAGCACATGCCGCAACCGATGCAGCCCTCGCCGGTGTACTCGACCGCGCGGTAGCCGCGGGCGTTCACGCCCTCGCGGAAGCGCAGGACATGCTTCGGGCAGGCGACGATACAGCGTCCGCACCCCTTGCATTCCTCGATTCGGATGACCGGATGCGGCCCGGCTACGGCGGGGGGCTTGCTTTTGTCGTCGGTATGTTTTGGCATAGGGTCCGTTTTTCCAGGAACCCGTGACAAAACCCTGATGGCAGGCCCGCCGGGGGCTGCCGAACCAACGTCACGGATTCACATTTTTTATGGCCCGCCCGCGCCGGCCGGAAGCGCAACGTAGGCCTTCATGTCCCGCCGACTGATGTACAGAACCGCGTCATCGCCGCCCGTCGCCCTCCATGTCCGGATGGCCTCCCCTGCGGTCTTCACCGGGCCGCGGCACCGCCGGGTGCCACTGCCGTTACCTTAATGCCTTCTTTGGTTTCCTCAAGGGAGAGTCCGGCACTTTCCAGCGCACTGCCCTGCAGCGGCGCTCTCGATCTCATCGGCCAGGCCGTCCTTCCGCTGGCGCGCGACGACCTGGAACGGAAGCTCCTTTCCGCTCCGGTTCACGACGACCGGAATCTTCTCCCCCGGCTTGTAGGAAAGAACGCCGAACTGGAAGTCGTGCGCGCTTTTCACCGCCGTCTCGCCGACCTTGACGATGATGTCGCTGGCCGGCTTCTTTGTCTGCAAGGTCTGGAGTCCCGTCGTGACGCACGGCTTTTCCGCCGCCGCCGGCATGGAAAAACGGACTTCTCCGCGCTACATTGGACGGCACTTGCGGCGTTTCATGGGTATCCGGTTTTTCTGCGGAGGGTTTTACGCCATGACGGACACACGGAAGATCGAGGGGCTCCTTGCGGACCTGGCCGGCTGGAAAACACGCCACGTGGCGCGCACGGCGCTGGTCAAAATCGGGCCTGCCGCCGCCGAACCCGCCATGCGCCTCGCCCAAAACCCGGACGCCGCCGAGAACGCGCGCTGGGCCGCCATCACGCTCCTCGCCGAGTGGAAGCACGCGCCCGCCGTCCCCGTCCTGCTCGCCATCCTCAAGGCTGAACCACACCTCCGCGGCGAAGCCTGCCGCGCGCTCCAGATCCTCACCGGCCGCGAGATTGGCGAGGACACCGCTGCCTGGGAACGCTTCCTGAACGGTGACGAGGCGCGCGACGACGCCGCGGCCGCCGGGGGCGTCGCCGACGCGAAGGCCGCCGCGAGCGCGGTCCGCGACGATGTTGATTTCAGCCTCATCCGCGAAGCCATGCAGGGCGTCGCCCAGGAGGTTTCCTGGGAGGCCCCCGGCTACGCCTACATCCGCTGCCCGTGCGCCGGCGGCCGCAAGCAGCAGGTCGTCGCCTGCTTCCAGACCGACCCCCGCACCGGCGACCCGACGGTCATGGTCTACACCGAAAGTGGTTCCGCCACCCCGGCCGCCACGGACGCCATCAGCCGGCGCAACGCCACCGTCCGCCACGGCGCCGCCTTCTGCATCGAGAAGAAGGAGGGAGGCGAGGCGGTCATCGCCTGCCGCTGCTCCATCCCCCGGAGCCAGGCCCGCCCCGAACTCCTCCGCGAAATCATCCTCCACGTCGCCCATGAGGCCGATGCCTTGGAAGAGGAACTCCACGCCGCCGACCAGATGTGAGGCGCGGGGCAACCAGGGGGGCGGGCGAATGAATCCGGTGGCGCTTTGGTTTGCGGACGGTTCCGCATTCTTTGCCGGGCTAACGCTTGTGCTGGCGACTGGCGTGCTGTTCCTTCGCTTCGGAACGCACCGCGTCGGGCGTCCGGTTCTGGCCGTGCTCCTGCCGGTAGGTCTCCTGACCGTTGCCGCCTCGGGTACACCGCTTCCCCTCTGGCTTTATCTGCTTTGGGCCGCGCCCGCCGTGGCGATTCCTTTCATGGCGCGGAAAGCGGGGATGCGGCGGCTGGGGGTTGGTGCCTGCGTCTGGCTTGCGGCCGCCACCGGCGTCATGCTGGTGCTGGAACTTCCGCACCGCGCCGCCCCCCAAATCAAGGTCACAAAGGGGTCGGCGGTCTATGTCATCGGCGACTCCCTCAGCGCGGGGATGTTTGAGCGCGAGCGCAGCTGGCCGGTCGTGCTGGGCGGACGCGTCCCCCTCCGCGTGGTCAATCTTGCGCGGCCCGGGGCGACGCTTCAGAGTGCGCGCTTGCAGGCCGGGGGAATCATGGAGCCCGGCTCACTCGCCATTCTGGAGATCGGCGGAATCGACTTTCTTGAGATGGTCGGAGCCGACCGATTCCAAGAGCGGCTGGAAGCGCTGGTTTTGGACCTCCACCGGCGCGGCTGTCGGATCCTGATGTTCGAACTGCCACTGCCGCCGTTTTGGAACGCCTACGGCCGCGCCCAGCGCGACGTGGCCCGTGCGAACGGCGTCATGCTTCTGCCCAAGCACGGCTTTGCTTCGGTCCTTGGCGCGGATGGTGCCACTTCGGACGGGCTCCACTTCTCACCGGCCGGGCATGAGGCCGTGGCCGCCCTGGTGGCCGGTGTCATCACCGTGCAGTAACGTGGCGGCGTCAGCATGGGATTTTTGTGGTATGGCGTGGCGGCGGGGCGCTATAGTTTGAGTTGGCTGTTTTTGTCAGCGCCTTTTTGTTTTGTATTTTCCGGCTCCTCTCCGACTTCCCCAACTCCCGCGGCTCCTCCGGCTTCCGCTACTCTCCATTCTTTCGTCTTTCCGTTCTTCCGTTCGGTATTCTGTGTTCTGCGTTCCCGCCTTTCGCCTTCGGCCTTTCCCCCATGGACATCATCCGAAGCGCTTTTTCCCCGCCGCCCAAGCGGCCAGCCGAGCCGAACGACACAAATCAGACTAAACCTGGCGTCCCGGCGATAGGCTGGATTTGCTTGTTCCCCGTTCTCTG
Source organism: uncultured Lentisphaerota bacterium (assembly GCA_903921725.1). Taxonomy (GTDB): domain Bacteria; phylum Verrucomicrobiota; class Lentisphaeria; order Oligosphaerales; family CAITYL01; genus CAIXRA01. The sequence continues at coordinate 34,495 of CAIXRA010000026.1, read as the reverse complement.
TTTCAGCCGCTTCATTTCCCCCCACGGGAAAAAGTATACGGTGTAGACAACCGTATAGACCCAAAAGGAATCGACCTTAAGCGCATGGCAGAAGGCGAAGAAGAATATGAGCAGGTGCATGCGCACAACATTGATGTAGGGGCGCCCCATAGCATCGCCCATGTGGTTTCGATTCTTGCTATGCGCGCCTTCCATCCCTTCCGCCGCAGTGTCCTTTGCGGTTGTTCCCATTTGCACGGCCCTTACCGCACTGATCAGAGGGAGAAACACATGGTGCCTTTCCGCGATAATCGCCGGAATGAGAAACAGGCCATAGGGCGTCATGAGATGCCGGAACACCAACACCCACAGAAGCGGCGGATTCATGAACGCCTGCCCGAAACCATCACGCGGCATGCCCTCGAGCGGGAAGAACTCCTGCAGGAACACGGAATGAACCGCGTGAAAGCCGCAGAAATGTAGCGAGAAGAATCCCAAAAAGAACAGGCCTGCTACTGTGCCGATAAGGATGGCCGGCATGCGTTGTGTCTTCTTGAGTCCCTTGTGTCCAATCGCATGCAGCCCGATATACGCACCTCCACAGATAGCCGACAGGAGCGTAAGATAACCCAATGCCAAGCTACACAACCACAGACTCCAGACCAAGTCCGTTGTATTCCATTTCAGGCAATAGGCCGTTCCCAAACCAATCCCGAACGCAAGGATATCCGGAAGAATCCTTATGGGCCATGGGTTCGTCTTGTCTTTGATCATGGGGTGCTATCGGCGAACCTGATATAGACCGCCAGTCGCAAACCCCGGGACTTTTGCCCGAAACCGATCTGCGACGGCCGTATCGCTGGTACAATAGTGTGCTTGGGGACGATGCACCACTGGCGTATGACTCCGGCAGGGCCGGTTCGCCGCTGGGGGGATGCTTCGCCCCATCGGGGCAATGTATGATAGCCCAGGGCAAAGCGAAGCGGCGCCCTGGGTTGGGTATGACGTCCATGGTGCGCCCTGTAAGGGCAATGGATGATGCATGCGCCGGCGGCCGTTCGTTCAGGCGTTCCATTGCCCTTTCAGGGCGTGGTACATCTATTGTTTTCCTTCACCCAGGGCGTTGCCTTGGGCTATCATCCATTGCCCCCTTGGGGCGGCTGCGGGGCAGGCGTTCCGTTTCCCCTCCGGGGCGGCTGCGGGTGGACGTTCCGTTGCCGTTTTGGGAACCATGCGCCCGTCCCCAGCATGACGTCCCCAACAAGATTCCCCAACATGACGGCGGCCTCTGCGCCTCTGCGGGAAAATCGGTTGAAGGCGGGTCGGCATGGGGGGCGGCACGCGCCGGGGTCACGGCGTGTAGCGCAGGTGTTCGACGAAGTAGATGGCGGCGGCGATCAGGCCGGCGAGGACGGGGGTGGCGACCCAGGCGAGGGCGATGCGCCCGAGGGTGCGCCAGTGGATGACCTGCATCCCCTGGACCAGGCCGAGCCCGAGCAGCGCGCCGATGATGCCGTGCGCGGTGCTCACCGGCACGCCGAGGATCGCGTACAGGTGCGTCACCACGGCCATCGAGAGCAGGGCGACGAGCGCCTCGTAGGAACCGATCCGGGCGATGCCGTTACCGACGGTGTGCATGACGCCGCGGCTGAAGGTGAGGGTGCCCGCCGCGATCGCCACCGCGCCGACCGCCATCGCCGGCTGGACATCCATCCCCGTGCCGACCACGAGCACGGCGGCCACGTTGGCCACGTTGTTGGCGCCGAGTGCGTAGGCCGCGTAGCAGCCGCAGGCGATCAGGCCGCCGCGCAGCAGCGGGTCGAGCGTGAAGAGCCCGGGGCGCTTCCGGCGGATCCAGCGGCTCAGAAGGAGATGGAAGAACACATAAAGGAGCATGGCCCCGACCGGCGTCCCGATCCAGCAGAGCACGATCTTTTGGACGCCGGCGGTCTGCACATGCCCCTGCATCAGCCCGACGCCGAGGATGGCGCCGACCACGGCGTGGGTGGTGCTGACGGGGAGCCGGAAGAGCGTCATCAGCGCCACGGCGAGCGCGGCGGCGAGGGCGCTGATGGCGGCGTTCTGGGGGGACTGCGGCGCCAGCCGGCGCAGCGTCTCCACGCCTTCCGCCCCTTGCAGCACCGCGCCGAGGATGACGAAGAACGCCATCAGGATTGCGGCCAGCCGCCACGGCACCATGCGCGATGAGACGGCGGTGCCGAAGCAGTGCGACGTGTCGTTGGCGCCGATGCTCCAGCCCAGGAAGATGCCGCTGATCCAGCCGAACATGGAGGAAAGCCTTGGTTTAGGGGGTCAATGGTTCACGGGTCAACGGTTGGGGGCAACGGTTCAGGGTTCAATGGGGCGGAGTCTCGTTTGTAGTTCCGCCTTCAGGCGGCTCCATTTGGTCCGGCCGTGCATCTTCAGTCCGTGGTTTTTTTCAGGAAAAACAGAACCGCCTGAAGGCGGAACTACAAACGAGGTCTGGAAGCGGTCATGCGTCAACTCCCCGTTGGTAAAGTGAAATACAGAAGCGAGCGCGACAAACCGCCGAACTCCTGAACCATTGAACCGTTGAACCGTGAACCCCTGCCCCTCCTCAACCCCCGCCCTCCTCACACCTGCCGTTTGACGGTGAAGATGGTGAGGAAGATGCCGACGTCCTGGGCGTAGTCGCAGATGAGGCCGGTGGTGTTCACGATGTCGCGCGCCAGGATGCGGTCGGCCGGCGGGAGTTCGCTGCGGAAGATCTTGGCCACGAGCGCCTGTTCGATCTGGTCGCTGATCTCCTCCGCATCGTCGATGCGGCGGGTGATCTCGGTGATCTGCCCGTTCTGCGCGAGCGCGTCCTTGATCCCTTCCCGGACCAGGTCGAAGGACTGTTTCGCGATGGCGGTCAGTTCGAGCATCGGCTCGTGCATGAAGGCGGGGAGGCGGATGTTCTGGAGGTGGAGCTGGCGCAGGACGTCCTCGGCCTGGTTCGGCATCAGGTCCACGCGCTCCAGCATCAGCATCAGATCCTCGCGCGAGTCCGGGAGCAGCGACTTGGCGAAGAGGTCCACGCCGATCTGGCGGCGGATGATGTCCGCGTCGTTCTCGTGCGTGTGGATCTCCTTGACCAGCGTCTCGAAATGGGCGTCGAGTCCGTGCTTGACGTAATGGTGCATGCCGGACTGGAGGCAGGTGAAGGCGCCGCCGGCCACCGCCAGGTAGCGCTCGATTTTCGCCTGCAATTCGCGGTTCTGCCGTGACATGAACATGGGGGATGGATTCCGGAAGGTTGTTGCGTTGCGCCCGGATGATGGACGGTACCCGTTGGCTGGAGGCCGGAGAGCCGCCGGAGTGTCCGTGAACACCGCAAGGTACCACGGCAACGCGCAATGCGCAAGCCTGCGCCTCCCGCGCACGAGATCCCGCACGGAAACGCATTTCCGCAGAATATTCCCGGGGGGTGTTGCGAAAACTGAATACAGGTGTAAATTAGGCTTTCGATTTTTGGACACGGGTGGGCCGATACCCTTTGCTGGAAGCGGCCGCCGAACTGCACGGAGACAGACAGATGTACGCAATTATGATGGCCAGCGGCAAGCAGTTCCGGGTTGAACCGGGTACGGTGCTTGATCTTGACCGGATGGACGCCGAGCCCGGCTCGGTGTTGACCTACACGGACCAGGTTCTTCTCGTCCACGACGAGGCAGGGATCAAGATCGGCGCCCCGACGGTGCCGGGCGCGGTCGTCGAGCTCGAAGTGGTCGGCCACCTCCGCGGCGACAAGCTTGTGGTCTTCAAGATGAAGCGCCGCAAGCGCTACCGCCGCACGCAGGGTCACCGCCAGGAACTGACCCGCGTGAAGATCAAGGGAATTACGGTCGCCGGCTAAGCCGTTGCCGAAGCGGAATCGGTTCCGGGTTTCCGGGGGCGTTGCGCGTTAGGTTCATGCGAATTAAGGGAAGTGGGCGTTCCGCGAGGCTCGCCCATTTTTTTAAACCCAGCCGTATCGGGGCGAAAGTTTACGGGGAGGACACGGCCATGTTAGTGATGGGATGGGTGATGGCGGTGATGGCCGTGTTTGGATGCTGCGGAATCCTTTTTTCGGAGGGGGTCGGCCTGCGGGAGCGGGAGTCCGCCTGGAAACAGCAGATGACGGTGAATGAGGGCGTTTTCCGCAAAAGCCTGGCCACCGGCGAGGAAGCGCTGGCCGAAACCAATGGGAAAATTGCGGAGCTGAAGCGAAAACTGGGCGCTCTCCGGCAGGTGCGCGACACCCAGGCGAAGCGCACTGCTGCGCTCGTCCCGAAAATTGTCTCGCTGGAAAAGAAGCTGGCCGCAACCCAGGCCCGAGTCCAGGCCGGGTCCGAGTCCGCCGCCGCCGCCGCCGCCGAGCTTGCGGCGTTGAAGGAACGCCAGGCCGCTTTGGCCCAGGAAGTGGCCCCGCTCCGCCAGGCCGCGCAGACGCTGCTCCCGCGCTCCGTCAGCGATGCGGAGGCCGGCCCCGGCTTCAATCCGATTCCACCCCCGTGACGGGATTCCAGGAGGCGCCATGAGTAGTCCGTACGTGAACGCATACCGCACCGCCCGTGCGAAGAACAGCACCCCGGTCATGAAGGCCCTGACGCTGGCGGGCTGGGGCGTCTTCCTGCTGGCGACCATCTTCTTTTTCATCCTGCTTTCGAACAAGCGCTCCGCCGAGGCTGCGCAGACGGTGCGCCTCAGCAAGCAGAAGGCCGCAACCCAGGCGGAACAGGCGTCCGAAAACCAGGCGCAGGCCGACAAGCAGACTGCGGCTACTGCGGAGCTGGCGCGGCTGGAGGAAATGGTCAAGCCGCTGGAGGACGAGGGCAAGTCGGCGTCGGAGGAGAACGACAAACGCGAGCAGAAGGTGGATGAGCTGGACGCGGCCAGTGCCGCCGCCGCCGCCCCGCCGGAAACCGCCACCCCGGATGCGTCCGCATCGGCAACTGCGGGGGCCGCGGAGCCCACGCTCCCCGTGCTGGCGCAGCAGGTGGAGGCGCTGGCGAAGGAAAAAAAGGCGCTGGCCGCCTCGTACGCCGCGACCTACCGCGGGCTGGAGGCGACGGTGACCGACCTCACGAAAAAAATGGATCCCGTGGCGCTGCAGAAATTCTACCTGCAGTACATCCGCACCCCGTTTGCTCCGGCTGCGCTTTTTGCGGCCGCCGAGGCCTGGTACATGCAGGGCGACCTGGTCCGGGCGCAGACAAATTATGAAGTGCTCATGGCATCCTTCGCGGATTCAGACTATTGTAGGGAGTGCGGGGAGAGGGTGAATCAGATCACAAAGAAAAAGCCGTACACGCCGCCCCTGCGGACGGGGATAATTCCGTACAGGCTTTCTCCCGTTTCCAATTGAGCGGATCCGCTTTTACGGCTCCTGCACGACACAACAGCGACGGGCGCCGCTTCCAGACGGCCACGTCCGGAAAGCAAACCGATGCCTAAGACATGCCTGCATGACGCGCTCCAGGCGGGGGTGGCCGAGGGTGCCTCCGATTGGCACATCCGCGAGGGAAGCACGGTGGGTGTCCGCGTGGACGGCAACCTGGTGGAGATGGAGTTCAGCACCTCACGCCCCTTCATCGAGCAGTTCATCAAGGAAATTCTGCCGCCCAACCTGAAGACGCCGTTCGACATGACCGGCGACGCGGATTTCGCCTTTTTTGAAGAGGGTGTCGGGCGCTTCCGCGCGAACCTTCACCGTCAGCGGGGCATGCTGGCGATTGCGCTGCGGCATGTCAAGGGCAAGGTGCCCTCGCGTGAAGTGCTCGGGCTTCCCCCGGTCATCCAGACGATCGCGGAGGCGAATCACGGGATTGTGTTCGTGACGGGGGCGACGGGGTCCGGCAAGTCCACCACGCTCGCCTACATGATTGAGCACATGAACCACACCATGCACCAGCACATCATCACGATTGAGGACCCCATCGAGTACAGCTTCCACGACGACCGCTGCGTCATCGAGCAGCGCGAGGTCGGTATCGACAGCATCTCCTTCGAGTCCGCGCTCGTCCATTCGCTGCGTCAGGATCCCGATGTGATCGTGGTGGGCGAGATGCGCAACCGCATCACCTTCGACACCGCGCTGACGGCGGCGGAGACGGGGCACCTCGTGCTGTCCACGCTCCACACCACCAATGCGTCCCAGTCCATCATCCGCGTGCTCGACATGTTCCCGCACTCGGAGCGGGAGGCGGTCCGCCGCAGTCTGGCCTCGACCCTGTCGGCCATCATCTGCCAGCGCCTCGTGCCGCGCGCCGGCGGCAAGGGCGTGATCCCCGCCACGGAGGTTCTCCTGGCCACGCCGATTGTCCGCAAACTGATTGTCGAAAACAAGCTGGAACGGCTGCCGCTGGCCATTGAGGCCGGCGTCGAGGATGGCATGATGTCCTTCAACCGCAGTCTGCTCGGGCTGGTGAATGAAGGACAGATCACGGAACAGGCGGCGCTCGACACCTCCAACAACCCCGAGGCGCTCCGCATGAACCTCAACGGCATCTTCCTGAACACCGACAGCGGCGCGCTCATCGGCGAATGATCCGCAGCGTCCGAGCCGCCCGGGTTCACCCGCCGGCGAACGCCTAATACCGGACCAGGGTGCCGATGCCGGGTTCACGGCCGCGGAACGCATCTTCGACCGTGTGCCATTCCGGGCAAGTTCAGGACGCCCACCGCATGGCCGGAGGGTTGCCGGCGTCATGTGCGGTGCCGGCGGATGCATTCGTGGAAGAACGTGTCGGCGGCCGGCGGGTGATTGCTGTCCCACGGCTGGACGGCGGCGGTCCGGAGCGCCCGGAGCGCGGTGCGGGCCGCGTAGATTTTTCCGGCGGTTTCAGCCACGGCCTCCATCGGCGAGCTGTCTTTCGCCGGGAGGGTCAGTACGGTGCCGTTGAAGCGGAACACCGCCGGGTCGCTCCCCGCCCAGTTCAGCACCAGGAACTTCGCCCACGCCGCCGCATACGGCCCGATGAAGCAGATTTCCCCATGACTCTCGCACGAGGACCAGGTCATTGCGCCCACGGCATTGAACACCTTCACGGGCAGCGCCACGCCCGGCTCCAGATCGCGCACCGGCACCTGGTCGCCCTGTTCACGGCTGCGGAAGTGCGCCCATTCCTCCTGCTCGCCCCGGTAGCCGGTTTCGATCTTGGATTTCGGCCAGAACGCCAGGATTTGCCGGCGGATCTCCGCGCTTACCTGAGTCCCCGCGGGGAACGGCACGCTAAAGCAGTGAGCTACAAACACTAACAACTCACGCAGCGCCGCCGCGTCATCCGGGTGCGCGTCGGCCGTCAGCCGGCAGAGTCCGTCCGGCGCCGTCTCCAGCAGGAACCCGCGCCGCAGAAGACAGGCGGCGAGCGCGAAGGTTTGGGGGGCGGAAGCGGGCATTGGGGGTTCCTGCGGGCGTGCCGCCGGCCAGCGGCGGTCGCCGGGAAATATAGCTTGGGGCGGAGGGATTTTTTTCGATAACCGTCGGCCCCCGTCGATGGGTATCGGCGGCTCTCGACGGCCATCGATGGTTATCGACAACCCTCGACATTCGACAACTATCGACATTTGGCTGCCGCTCAGCGCCTCTCCTGCATGTTCCGCACTCCCTTGCACTCGGGGTAGCCGGTACACCCCCAAAAAGCCTGGCCGGCGTTCTTGCCGGTCTTGGCCTGCCGCCGGTGCATGGGCTTGCCGCAGTCGGGGCAGGCGGGGGCATCTTCCTGTTTGCCACGCTCGGTGGTGCGGACGGTGGTCGGCTGTTCACGGAACCCGCCGCTTTTCGCGAAGCGGTCGCCCTGCGCCTGGAGCTGGTGCGTGAGCATGTTGATCGTCCGGCTGATGAGGATGAGCAGCGCGTTGGCGACCACGGTGTCGTCGTCGGATTCGATCCATTTGGCGAACTTCTTTTGCTGGGCCAAGATATGGATGCAGGCGTCATGCGCGACATCGTCTGAGTATTCCGGCTTGTCGAAGCGCAGATCGAAGAGCGCCTTTGCCTCGGGGGTGTCCCTGCGCCAGGGGGCCTGTCGGCGCCGCATGAGCCAGGTCTCGTAATCGCCGCGGAGTTCGCAAAGGCTGGCCTTGGCGACATCGGTGAGCTTCATCTCGGTTTCTTTGGAGGTGGCCGTACGCTCGGAACCTTCAATGATGTTTTCCTTGCCCGAACGCGCCGCCTGCGTCATCTGGTCGTACTGGCGACCGCAGGGATCGTTCCGGTGGTTCAGGAACTTCTCGCAGAACCGAATGGTGGCGAGTTGGACGATGTTGGCCATGACAAAAGAGTCCAGCCAGCGGTAACCTCCGGACTTGGCGAAGTTCATGGGGCGGGCCTTTCGGGTTGGGGTTGGGTGTTTTTTGGGGTGGTGGATTGTCGATAACCACCGATAACCACCGATAGCCGCCGATGGCCGTCGAAGTCTGCCGTCGTCCCTCGATGGCCTTCGACATCCCCGACGGCTATCGATGGTCATCGACGGGTGCCGACGGCTATCGACGATCACGAGCGGCTATTAAATAATAGCATGTCGGATGCCTATTGCAACCCCGTCGCCCCAAGTTGCGCGCGCCGCCGCCAGGCGTTGGCTTGGCCGCGAAGCCCAAAAGAACAAGCGCGCCATCCCGGTGCTTTTTCGCCTGCCGAAAAAACAAACCGCCGGCTGTTGATTGGAAACACGGGTCGCCAAAGAGTGCCGGTGTTCTGGCGGTTGCGGACTCCGCGTTGATGGGCGCGGATCAGCACGGACAAGCGCGCAGACATTGTCGACAACCACCGATAGCCGTCGATTCCCATCGATAACCGTCGATGGTTCTATGACGTTCATCGCGATGGGTGCCGACGGTTATCGATGGCTATCGGCGGCTGTCGACAGACACCGCCAAGACTTGGTGCCCGCCTTGTGCCTTGCCTTCGCCACGCTACCTCTGCGTGCTCCCGTTCACCCCTTTTTCTTCGCCTTCTTCGTTGCCTTCGGCAAAGCCTTGTCCTTCTTGACGGGTTTCACTTCTGCCTTCGGCTTTTTGCCTTTTGCCTTTGCTTCCACCGCCACACTGTTCCCGCCGGCCACCAGCAGGTGCCTCAGATACTGCCCGGTGTAGGACGCTGGGCAGGCGGCGACTTGTTCGGGGGTGCCGGTGGCGACCACGCGGCCGCCGGCGTCGCCGCCTTCGGGGCCGAGGTCGATGATGTGGTCGGCAACCTTGATGACGTCGAGGTTGTGCTCGATGACGAGGATGGTGTTGCCTTGGTCGCGCAGCGTCTGGAGCACTTGCAGCAGGTGCTCGATGTCGGCGAGGTGCAGGCCGGTGGTCGGTTCGTCAAGGATGTAGAGCGTGTGGCCGGTGGCTTTCCGCGCGAGCTCGGTGGCGAGCTTCACGCGCTGGGCCTCGCCGCCGGAGAGCGTGGTCGCCGCCTGGCCGAGGTGGATGTAGCCGAGGCCGACGTCCTGGAGCGTGTCCATCTTGCGCTGGAGGCGCGGGATGGCGGAGAAGACTTCGCAGGCTTCGTCCACGGTCATTTCGAGGATGTCGGCGATGCTGCGGCCGCGGTACTTCACGGCGAGCGTCTCGCGGTTGTAGCGGCGGCCCTTGCAGACTTCACACTGGACGTACACGTCGGGGAGGAACTGCATCTCGATCTTCTTCATGCCGTCGCCCTGGCATTCCTCGCAGCGGCCGCCCTTGACGTTGAAGCTGAAGCGTCCGGGCTTGTAGCCGCGGGCGCGGGAATCCGGCACTTGGGCGAAGAGGTCGCGGATGAGGTTGAACGCCTCGGTGTAGGTGGCGGGGTTCGAGCGCGGGGTGCGGCCGATCGGGCTCTGGTCGATGACGATCATCTTGTCGAGGTGCTCCAATCCCTCGACTTTCTTGTGGCGGCCGGGGGCGTCGGCTTTGATGCCGAGCTTGCGGTACACGACGTTCTTGAGGATGTCGTCGATCAGCGTGCTCTTGCCGGAGCCGGAGACGCCGGTGACGCAGCAGAATGTGCCGAGCGGGATCTCGACGTCGATCCCCTTGAGGTTGTGCTCGGCGGCGCCGAGGATGCGGACTTTCTTGCCGATGCCCGGCTGGCGCGTGGCGGGCAGCGCGATCTTGCGGGCGCCGCAGAGGAACTGGCCGGTGACGGAGCGCGCGACCTTCGCAACCTCCGCGGGCGTGCCGCAGGCAACGACCTCGCCGCCGAGCCGCCCGGCGCCGGGGCCGAGGTCCACCAGATAATCTGCCTTCTCGATCGTCTCCATGTCGTGCTCGACGACGACCACGGTGTTGCCGAGCCGGCGCAGTTTCTCCAGCGTCTCCAGCAGCCGCGTGTTGTCGCGCTGGTGCAGGCCGATGCTCGGCTCGTCGAGGATGTAGAGCACGCCGACCAAGCCGCTGCCGACCTGCGTGGCGAGCCGGATGCGCTGCGCCTCGCCGCCGGAGAGGTTGCCGCTTTCCCGGGCGAGCGTGAGGTATTCCAGCCCGACCGACTGGAGGAACCCGAGCCGTGTGCGGACTTCCTTCAGTATCTCCGCGGAGACTTTCTCCTGCGCCGGGGTCAGCTTCAGCCCGTTGGCGAAGGCGAGCGCCGACTCGATGCTGAGCGTGCAGAACTGCCAGATGTTCTTGCCGCCGATGGTGACCGCCAGCGATTCGGGCTTCAGCCGCGCACCGCCGCAGTCCGGGCACGGTTCATAGCTCAGTTGTGCCTGGAGCCGCTCGCGCAGCTCGTTGCTCTCCGTCTCCTGATAGCGGCGGACAAGGTTCGGGACAATCCCCTCGAACGGTTTGCGCCACTCGCGCATCTTGCCGCGCATCCAGCAGTCGAACTCGATGATCTCCTCGCCGCTGCCGTACAGCAGAATCTTCTTGACCTTCTCCGGAAGATCCTTCCAGGGCGTGGTCAGCTCGAAGTCGTAATGCGCCGCCAGGCAGCGCAGGTAGTGGTTGTAGAGGATGATGACCCGCCGCGGGCCGCGACGCCAAAGCGGAATCGCGCCGCCCTTGATCGAGAGCGCCGGGTTGGGTACGACGGTTTCCGGCAGGAAGACCATGCGCGCACCGAGGCCGTTGCAGGTCGGGCAGGCGCCGTACGGACTGTTGAACGAGAAGTTGCGCGGCTGCAATTCGCCGAAACTCAGCCCGCACTCCAGGCAGGCCAGGTGCTCGCTGATTGTTTCCTCCGCCCAGCCGTCCGTCTTCGCCGCATCCTCCACCAGCACCACCAGCATCCCGCCGCCGACGCGCAGCGCCAGCTCCACCGAATCGTTCAGCCGGCTGCCCGTGCTCTGCCCGGTCACCAGCCGGTCCACCACCGCCTCCAGCGTGTGCGTGAATGTCTTTTTCAGCGGTGCGAGTTCCGCATCGAGCGGCAGGAGCTTGCCGTCAATCCGCGCCCGGACGAAACCGTCGCGGCGCATCTTTTCGATGATTTCGCGATGTTCCCCTTTTTTGCCGGTGACGTACGGCGCCAGCAGCATCAGCTTCTTCCCAGGCGGCAGCGCGTTCAGCCGGTCGGTGATTGCCTGTGCGCTTTGGCTGGCGATCGGCTTGCCGCACTTCGGACAGTGCGGCTTGCCGACGTGCGCGTAGAGCAGGCGCAGGTAATCGTAGATCTCGGTCGTCGTCGCCACGATCGAGCGCGGGTTCGAACCCGCCGAGCGCTGTTCGATGGCGATGGCCGGCGACAGCCCCTCGATATGGTCCACCTCCGGTTTCTGCAGCCGGTCCAGAAACTGGCGCGCGTAAGCCGACAGGCTCTCGACGTAGCGCCGCTGCCCCTCAGCGTAGAGCGTGTCGAACGCCAGCGACGACTTCCCCGAGCCGCTCGGCCCGGTGATGACCACCAGCTTGTTCCGCGGCAGCGAGACGCTGATGTTCTTCAGGTTGTGCTGGCGCGCGCCGACGATGTTGATGGCTTGTTCGGACATGGTATGGGCATCCATATTGGCGGAAATTTCGGCATGAACCGGACGGCTACTATCTCCCCGGTCGCGCCGCTTGCAAGCGGCGTCATCCTGCCGGGGCTTACTCTACCATGTCTTAAATTTTTAGCTATTATTTGTTTGCATTACCCAAATACCCATGCTAAGCTATCTTACAAGAAAGGAGGGCGGCCATGCATATCGAACTCATCTCCACCGGCACCGAGCTGCTGATCGGGCACACGCTCAACACGAACCAGCAGTTCATCGGCCAGGCCCTCGACGCGGCGGGCTATGCCGTTGCCCGCGAAACCTGTGTGGCGGATGCCGGTGCGGGAATCGCCCGGGCCGTCCGCGAGGCGCTGGCCGCCGGCGCCGATCTGGTCATCACCACCGGCGGACTCGGCCCGACCTCCGACGACCTCACCCGCGATGCCGTTGCCCGCGAACTCGGGTCCGGGCTGCATTTCGACGAGGAACTCCACGCCGGCATCCTCCGCTATCTCGGCGAGCGCGCCCGCAAGCTCCCCTGCGACTCGCTCCGCAACCAGGCCGTGGTCCCCGACTGCGCCGTCGCGCTGCCGAACCGCAACGGCACCGCGCCCGGCCTCTGGTGCGCCGTCCCCGGCGGCAAATGGGTCGTCATGCTCCCCGGCCCGCCGCGCGAACTTCAGCCGATGTTCATGGAATCCGTGCTTCCGCGCATCCGGGAAATGGCGCAGCCGGACGTCCGCCGCCGCAGCGTCACCCTCTGCGGCATCGCGGAGTCTGCCGTCGCCGAGCGTATCGAATCACTGCTTGCCGTCCACGAACTGGCCGACATCGTGCAGCCGGCGTACTGTGCGCGGCTGTTCCAGGTGGATGTGCGCCTGTCCACCGCCGCCGACCAGGTCGAGGCGCTCGACGCCGCCATCGTCGCCGTCCGCCGCGAATTCGGGCCCGCGGTGCTGCCGGACGAGGCTCCAGGGCTGGCCGCCGCCGTGTCCATCCTGCTGCGCAAAAACAAGATGTGGCTCGCCACCGCCGAATCGTGCACCGGCGGCTGGATCGCCAAGAGCATCACCGACCTTCCGGGTGCCTCCGCCTTTTTCTGCGGCTCGCTCGTCACCTATTCCAACGCCTGGAAGGGCAACCTCCTCGACGTGTCCGATGAAATCCTGGAGAAGCACGGCGCCGTCAGCGCGGAGTGCGCGGCCGCGATGGTTGGGGCGCTCTTCTGCCGTTACGAGGCCGACGCCGGCATCGCCGTGACCGGCATCGCCGGACCCGAGGGCGGCAGCGAGGCCAAACCGGTCGGCCTTGTCTACATCGCCACCGGCATCCGCCGCCAACTGCGCGTCGAACGCCACGTTTTCCCCGGCGACCGCGAAAGCGTCCGCCAGCGTGCCGTCATCGCCGCCCTCGACCAGCTCCGCCTGCAATTAATGGGAGTGAGCGGATGATGGGATTGGGCCGTAGCCAGTGCAACACAAAAACGGGAAGTGCCGCTCCCTGCGGGGGCTCTGGAAAAAAGTGGAGCCGTTGCCCACGGGCTCACGCTCAAGGCTATCAACAATACCGCCCCGTGTGGCGGGCTGAAATCAAAAGGCGAATAAAAATCAGCCACATGGCGCAATTTTCCAGTCCCGTTTCCGTTTATGAATCAGAACGCATCCTTTCGTCATAATCATCAACAACCCAAACGCAACATCACACGGACAAACAGAAGGAACACGACCATGGCCGCAGCCAAAGCAGTAGCAGACCCGCGCGAGAAGAACCTCCAGATTGCCATCAGCCAGATCGAGAAGGAGTTCGGCGCAGGCACCATCATGCGCATGGGGGACAAGGCGCACCAGAGCGTCCCGTTCATCAGCACCGGCGCGCTCTCGCTCGACATCGCGCTCGGCATCGGTGGCCTGCCTCGCGGACGCATCATCGAGGTTTTCGGGCCGGAATCGTCCGGCAAGACGACCCTCTGTCTCCATGTCATCGCCAACGCGCAGAAGGCCGGCGGCGTCTGCGCCTTCATCGACACGGAAAACGCGCTGGACCCACGCTACGCCCAGATCATCGGCGTGAACGTCAACGACCTGCTGGTTTCGCAGCCGGACTGCGGCGAGGATGCGTTGAACATCGCCGAATCGCTCGTGCGCACCAATGCGGTGGATGTGCTGGTGGTGGACTCCGTCGCCGCCCTGGTGCCGCGCGCCGAGATCGAGGGGCAGATGGGGGACAGCCACATGGGGCTTCAGGCGCGCCTGATGTCGCAGGCGCTGCGCAAGCTCACCGGCATCATCAACCGCAGCAACACCTGCATGATCTTCACCAACCAGATCCGCGAGAAGATCGGCGTCATGTTCGGCAATCCGGAAACGACAACCGGTGGCCGCGCCCTGAAGTTCTACGCCTCCGTCCGTCTGGATGTGCGCAAGATGGCGACCATCAAGTCGCCGGGTGGTGAGGCCATGGGCAACCGCGTCTGCTGCAAGGTCGTGAAGAACAAGATTGCGCCGCCGTTCCGCGCCGCCGAGTTCGATATCATGTACGCGGAGGGCATTTCACGTTCCGGTTCGATCCTCGATGTTGCGCTCGACATGAAGATCCTGGAGAAGCGCGGTTCCTGGTTTGCCTTCGGTTCCGAGCAGCTTGCCCAAGGGCGCGAACAGACCAAGGCCCTGCTCCAGCAGGACAAGGATCTGGAGAAGCGTCTGCTCGAGAAGATTCGCGAAACCATCGCCGCCGGCACCGCGTCGGTTACCGGCAAGCCCGTGGCCGCGGAAGATGAAGCAGCTTCGGACGCCGGCGAATGATTCATGGACATGCGTGGATTTTGTTGTCCGGCAGATGCCCCGACGGGGCTATGGAAGATAGCCCAGGGTTGCGCCGCTTCGGCGCTACCCTGGGTAAATGGTTTCCGTTTTCTACCCTGAAAGGGTTGTGTCCGCGCCCTCGCCTTTCCCGCCTCGTTACGCAACCCCGTCAGGGTTGGTCACGGCCTGTTTTTTCCCAGGGTAGCGCCGAAGCGGCGCAACCCTGGGCTTATCTTCCGCAATCCCGTTGGGATAGCCGCTTGGCGTGGACGGAATGCACGGGAAGCGGCGTTTGCATGAATAATGCAGGTTGGCCAGCAGGCGGCACGTTGAAGCTGTGAACTACAAACGAGTGACGCCCCACGGAAAGGACATGCGCCCCGCATGCTCGCTTCCGTTCGATATTTTTCCGGAACGGAGTATGGTAGCGCCGTTGTTTCGGACGGCATGGGGTTCGCGCTGGAATAGTGCGGGGTGACCATACGCCGGAAACAGATTTTAATGCGTGCGGCAGCTGTTTGCATCATGCAGTAGCTGCGGCTAACGCTGAATCGGAGGGGTGTGTCATGAAAATTCTCGTCACCGGCGCGGCCGGCTTCATCGGCTCCACACTCAGCCACCGCCTGCTTGCCGAAGGGCATGAGGTGGTCGGCTACGACAATTTTAACGACTACTACGATGTGCGGCTGAAAGAAGCGCGGCACGCGCGCCTGGAGAAGCTCACCGGCTACCGCGGCGTGCGCGGCGACCTTTGTGATTACGAGCTTCTCCTGAAGCTGTTCGCGGCGGAGAAATTCGACCGGGTCGTGCATCTGGCCGCGCAGGCGGGCGTCCGCTACTCCATCGAGCGTCCGTTCGCCTACCTCAAGGCGAATCTTGAGGGGACATTGACGATTCTTGAGGCCTGCCGCCACAACGGCGTGCCGCGCCTGGTGTACGCCTCCAGTTCCAGCGTGTATGGCAGCAACACCAAGATGCCGTTCTCCGAGGAGGACCGCGTGGACAACCAGGTCAGTCTCTACGGAGCGACCAAGAAGTCCAACGAGCTGATGGCCAACGTCTACTCGCACCTGTACGGTCTGCAGACCGTCGGGCTGCGCTTCTTCACCGTTTACGGGCCGTGGGGACGCCCGGACATGGCGATGTGGATGTTCACCCGCGACATCCTCGCCGGCAAGCCGATCAGCGTCTTCAACCACGGCGAGATGATGCGCGACTTCACTTACGTCGACGACATCGTCCAGGGAATCCGTGCCTGCGTGCTGAAGGACGGCCTCGACACGTGCGAGGTATTCAACCTTGGCAACCACCGCAGCGAGCGGCTGCTGGACATGATCGGGGGGATTGAGACGGCGCTTGGAAAGAAGGCCGTCCTCAACCTGATGCCGATCCAGCCCGGCGACGTGCCGGCGACCTACGCCGACATCTCCCGCGCCCAGACTAAGCTCGGCTTTGAACCGACGACCCCGATCTCCGTCGGCATCCCCAATTTTGTCCGCTGGTACAAAGAATACCACGGCATCCGGTAGGAAGCACCGTCCGGGTGGAGCGCATAAAATCCGGATGGGGTGGCCCGGTACACCGGGCCAGTGGCATGCACGGTTAACCCGCATATGTCATGAACGTTCAAGCCGCGACGTTCAAGCGGGTTGTGCCGGGAAGCTGGCCGGGGCCGGGCGAAGATCAGCTGAAGAACTGTTTCACGCCGCGCCAGGCCATGTCCCATTCCTCGGGGTTCTGCGGCTCGTAGCGCTTGGTGCCCACGGACTTGGCGACGATGCGGCGCGCCTCGGCCAGATCCTTGACCTTGCCGGCGGCGACGGCCTGCATCAGCAGGTTGCCGAGCGCCGTCGCCTCGACCGGGCCGGCGACGACCGGGATGCCGCAGGCGTCCGCGGTGAGCTGGCAGAGCAGTTCGTTCTGGCTGCCGCCGCCGACGATGTGCAGGCGCTCGACCGGCTCCTCGCTCATGGAATTGATCTTGGCGATGATGGAGCGGTACTTGAAGGCCAGGCTTTCCAGGATGCAGCGCGCGAACTCGCCCTTGCTCTTCGGCACGTCCTGCCCCGTGCGGCGGCAGTAGTCGGCGATGGCGGCGGGCATGTCGGCGGGGTTGCCGAACGCCGGGTCGTCGGGGTCCACGACGGACTGGAAGGCGGAGTCGGCCGCCTTTTCCGCCAGCCGCGCGATCTCCGCATAGGAAAGCTCGTCGCCCTCCTGCTGCCAGCGCAGGCGGGTGCGCTGGAGCAGCCAGAGGCCGGTGCAGTTGCGCAGGAAGCGGATCTTGCCGGCGACGCCGCCCTCGTTGGTGAAGGAATGGTCGAGCGCCTCCTGCGAGATTTCCGGCTTGTCGAGCTCGACGCCGAGCAGCGACCAGGTGCCGCAGCTCAGGTACGCCCAGTTGCCGCCCTCGGTGGCGGGGACGGCGGCGACGGCGCAGGCGGTGTCGTGCCCGCCGGGGGCGAAGACCTTCACCGGGGCCAGCCCCGTCTCCTCCAGGATCTGCGGCAGCACGGGGCCGATGACGCTTCCCGCCTCCACGATTCCGGGCAGGATGTTGGCGGGGATGCCGAGTTTCTTCAGCAGCGCCTTCGACCAGACGCGTTTCTTGGCGTTCATCATCTGCGAGGTGGAGGCGATGGTGTACTCCGCGCATTTTTTCCCGGTCAGCAGGTAGTTGAACAGGTCCGGCATGAAGAGCAGCGTCTTCGCGTTGGCGAGCGCAGGCGACTTGGATTTGGCCAGGCTCAGGAGCTGGAACAGCGTGTTGAGCGGCATGAACTGGTTGCCGGTGGCCTCGAAGATCTCCTCGCGCGGCACGGTCTTGAACGCCGCCTCGAGCATCCCCTCGGTGCGCGGGTCGCGGTAGGTGTGCGGGTTGCCGATCAGTTCGCCCTTGGCGTCGAGCAGGCCGAAATCCACGCCCCAGGTGTCCACACCGATGCCGTCGAGTTTTCCGCAGCCGCGGGCCGCGGCGGCGGCGAGCCCCTTCTTCAGCTCGTCGAAGAGGTAGAGGACGTCCCAGTAGAGATGGCCGTGGACGCGCACCTGGCGGTTGGGGAAGCGGTGGATTTCCTCCAGCGAAATCCGCCCGCCCTCGAGCGTGCCCAGAATCGCGCGGCCGCTTTCCGCGCCGAAGTCGAGTGCCAGGAAGCGTGAGGTGGCCATGTGCATGTTCTCCGTGGAGTGCCGGGCTGGATGGGGTGTTGGATGAAATCTAATCGCGGATGCGGCGGATGTCACGGGGGGTACGGATCATTTTGTTTGGGGGCCGGAGGTGTGGGGTGATTGGAGGGCGAAATACTGCCTGAGCCGCTGAGCGGGTACCCAAATTTCATGCCCACCCGTGCGGGCCGGATTTTTGACGATACATTATCACGGTTTTGACGCGCGGGTCGTCGTCGCCGCCCGCGGCTTTCCGCCGGAATCGGTTTTCGGGAGACTGACGCCTTGCAGTTCGAGAAGTTGCAATACTGGGGGAAGCGCCTGTTGCCGGCGGTGGGCCTGCTGCTGCTGCCGGTGGCGCTGTACCTTCTGCACCACGAACTGAAGAACATCAGCTACCACGACGTCGTTGCGAACATCCGCAAGCTCCCGGTGTCCGCAATCATCCTCGCCGTCATTTTCACGCTGCTGAATTATCTGGTGCTGACGGGGTACGACCTGCTGGGGCTGCGCTTCATGGGGCGCGCGCTGCACGCCGCGAGGGCGTGCATGGCCTCCTTTATCGGCTTTGCGTTCAGCAACAGCATCGGCTTCTTCATGGTCAGCAGCGGCATGGTGCGGCTGGGGCTGTACTCGAACTGGGGGCTTTCGGCTGGGGATGTGGCGGGAATCCTAGCGTTCAACGGCGTGACCTTCCTCATCGGGCTGATGCTGGTGGGCGGCGGTGTGCTGATGCTGGGGCCGAGCGTAACCGAGGCGGCGGGGCCGGTAGTGGAGCTGCTGATGCGCGGGTTCGGCGGGGCGCTGCTCGCGGCGGTGCTGCTGTACATGTGGTGCTGCTTCCGCCGGAAGCCGCTGAAGATTCTGTCGTGGCAGGTTCCGGTGCCGTCGCCGGGGATGGCGCTGGCGCAGCTGGTGATCTCGATTGTGGACTGGGCGCTGGCCGCCGGGGTGCTCTACGTGCTGCTGCCCAAGAGCGCCGGCGTCTCCTTCATCCCCTTCTTCGGCGTGTTCATGGTGGCGCAGATGCTGGGCGTCGCCAGCCAGATGCCGGGCGGCATCGGCGTCTTCGAGGCGACCGTGGTGAAGCTGCTGAACACAGGCGGCGATGCGGGGACCGCCGCCTCGCTGATCGGGCCGCTGCTGGTCTACCGTGCCATCTACTACATCCTGCCGCTGCTGATCGCCGCGGTGCTGCTCACGACGCACACACTGGTGGGGAAGCGGAAACATTTCCAGCAGCTCGGGCAGGTCCTGGGGACTTGGATGCCGCTGCTGGCTCCGCGGCTGTTCACCGTCGGCGTGTTCGTCAGCGGTCTGGTGCTGCTGCTTTCGGGGGTGCTACCAACGGCGGACGACCGGCTGAATTGGCTGCATGAATTCCTGCCGCTGTCGGTCATCGAGGCCTCGCACTTCCTCGCCGGCCTCGCCGGCCTGGTCCTGATCTTCCTAGCGCGCGGGCTCCAGCTCCGTCTGAACGCGGCGTACTGGATGTCGCTGGTGATGCTGGCGGCGGGGATTCCGCTGACGCTGCTGCGCGGCCTGGACTACGAGGAGGCCGCTATCCTGGCCGTGGCGCTGCTGGCCATGCTGCCGTGCCGCTCCTATTTCTACCGGAAGACGCCGCTGGCGGAGGAGCGCTTCCCCTGGGGCTGGGTTCTGGCGATCGTGCTGACGCTGCTCTCCGCCGGCTGGCTGGGGACCTTCTCCTTCCAGCACCTCGAGTACAGCAACGACCTCTGGTGGAAGTTCGCACTGCTCCACGGAGAAGGCGATGCCCCGCGCTTCCTGCGGGTGATGGTCGGCGTCTGCACCCTGACGCTCGGCGTCGGCCTCTGGCGCTTCATGCGCCCCGCCAAACCCGCGCCGTCCAAGCCGACGCCGGAAATCCTGGCCCGCGCCGCGGACGTCATCCGCCGCCAGCCCGAGACGCGGGCCAACCTGGCGCTGCTCGGCGACAAGCCGCTCCTCTTCAGCGACGGCGGGGACGCCTTCCTCATGTACGGCATCAACGGCCGCAGCTGGGTCGCGATGGGCGATGCCGTCGGCAATCCCGAAGCCTTCCGCGAGCTGGCCTGGAAATACCGCGAGATGTGCGACCTCCACCGCGGCTGGTGCGTTTTTTATGAAATCGGCCGCGAGCAGCTCCCGCTCTATCTGGACCTGGGGCTGACCCCGCTGAAGATTGGCGAGGAGGCGCGGATTCCGCTGAAAGAGTTCAATCTTGCCGGCGCCGGCTGGAAGAGCATGCGCTCCCTCTGCAACCGCATGGAGCAGGCCGGCGTGGAGTTCGGGATCGTGCCGCCGGAGGAGCTGCCCGCGATCCTTCCGGAACTGCGCGGCGTCTCCGATGCCTGGCTTGGCATGCGCCGCACCCGCGAGAAGGGGTTCTCCCTCGGATTTTTTGACGAGGCGTACCTGAAACGGTTCCCGGTCGCCGTCCTGCGCCACGGGGGGCGCGTCGCCGCCTTCGCCAACGTCTGGCTGGGCGCCGACCAGTCCGAACTCTCCGTGGATCTGATGCGGCACCGGCCCGACGCGCCGCCGGGCAGCATGGACTATCTTTTCGTCCGGCTCATGCAGTGGGGGCGTGCGCAGGGGTATGCGAGCTTCAACATGGGGATCTCACCGCTGTCCGGGCTTGAGGCGCGCCCGCTGGCGCCGGCCTGGGCCAAGTTCGGTTCCATGATCTACCGGCACGGCGAGCATTTCTACAACTTCAACGGACTGCGCCGCTACAAGGAGAAGTTCCAGCCGGTGTGGGAGCCGAAATACCTGGCCTATCCGGCGCGCCTCAATCTGCCGCAGGTTCTGCTCAGCGTGGCGTCGCTCATCTCCGGCGGTGTCCGCGGCGTGGTGGCAAAATAGCCGCCTTCCCGAATTCGCGGGGGGTGCGGCCTTGCAAATCCCCGTGCGCGCGGCGATATTTTGAAATTGGTTTTTTCCGCGCCATGTTATGGTAAAACGATTTACTGATCACGCAGCCCGAATCCAAGATTTCCGCACCCGCAATCAGAAATCATCGCTTGAGAATTGGAAATCAGCTTCAAACCGGACAGGAAAGGAATTCCCGCATGGCCGCCAGCACGTTCACGCTCCCGAAGCCGAAGTTCGTCCCGCCGTTCGACCCGGAGTTCGTCCCCGCCGTTCTGTGGAACCGGGAGTACCAGCGGCTGGTCAAGGCGAACCCGAAGTCGGAAAAGCTCGCCGTCTGCCTGAAGCGCAGCAACGGAGCCGTCTCCCGCCGCGACACCGCCATCCTGCCGCATGACACCCCGGCGAACAAGAAGCTGAACGTCCGCTACGTCGAGCGCCTGGTCAAGTACATGCTCTGGATGTACGGCGGCCACGCCATCACCATCGCCGGCGGCAAGGCCGTCGCCGCGGAGATCCGGAAGATCTACTCGCCGAAGGGCACCCGCGCCTTCGACTACGACTTCTTCTCCGACGTCTACGACAACCCGATGACCGTCACCGGCTGCGATTACGCGAAGGCGCCCAAGAGCTCGGAGATCACCGTCGCCCTCGGCCGCAACCTTGACGGCGTGCGCATCGGCTTCGATCTCGGCGGTTCCGACCGCAAGTGCGCGGTGGTTGTGGACGGCAAGTGCGTCTTCTCGGGCGAGACCCGGTGGGATCCGTACTTCCAGGCCGACTGGCACTACCAGCTCGCCGGCATCCGCGACACCTTCAAGCAGGCGATGGCGCACATCCCGAAGGGGCGCAAGCTCGACGCCATCGGCGGCTCCGCGGCCGGCGTCTACGTCGACAACCGCGTCCGCCGCGCCTCCCTTTTCCGCGGCGTGCAGAAGGCGAACGGCGGCCGCCTGCCGAAGGAAGTCGTCAACATGTTCGAGAACGTCCGCAAGGAGTGCAAGGTCCCGCTGATTACGATCAACGACGGCGAGGTCACGGCGCTGCTCGGCTCCATGCAGCAGAAATCGAACTCCGTGCTCGGCATCTCCATGGGCACCTCGGTCGCCGGCGGCTACGTCACCTCAAAGGGCAACATCACCGACTGGCTGAACGAGCTGGCGTTCGTCCCCGTCGACTACCGCGAGAAGAACGGCCCGGTGGACGAATGGTCCGGCGACGCGGGCTGCGGCGTGCAGTACTTCTGCCAGCAGGGCGTCGCCCGCCTGGCGAAACAGGCAGGCCTCAAATTCCCCGAAGGCATGAAGGATCCGGAGAAGCTGGAGAAGGTTCAGGAGCTGATGGCCAAGGGCGACAAGACCGCGAAGAAGATCTACGAGTCGCTCGGCATCATGTTCGGCTATTCCATCGCGCACTTCGCCGACTTCTACGACATCAAAAAACTCCTGATCCTCGGCCGCGTCACCTCCGGCAAGGGCGGCAACCTGCTGCTCGACACCGCCGCCAAGGTGCTCAAGGCCGAATTCCCCGCCATCGCCAAAAAGATCGGCTTCTGCATCCCCGACGAGAAGGAGAAGCGTCACGGCCAGGCGTTCGCCGCCGCCACGCTGCCGGAGATCGCCAAAACGCAGAAGGCGGCCGTGAAAGCCGCGAAGATCGTGCCGGCAAAGAAGGCCATTGTCGCAAAAAAGCCCGCCAAGGACTCCTGCCGCTGCCCCGGCAAGAAGCCCGGCTGCGGCTGTCCCGCGAAGGCCGCCAAGGCGAAGAAGCGCTGAACGCCGTCCGTTGCGCGCCGCCGGGGCGTTCCCCCGGCGGTCCGTCCGGCTCCCTCAACTCCCGAAACTTCCCCAACCCCCAGGAGATTCCATCATGTCGCTCAATCTCAAAGCCCCCAGGGCCGACATCTTCGTTCCGGACAGCAAGCAGGTTGACGCTGCGCTCGCCCGCACCACGCACATGGCCATTGGCGCGCACCAGGACGACCTCGAAATCTTCGCCTACCACGGCGTCGCCGAGTGCTACGGCAAGCAGGATCAGTGGTTCACCGGTGTGACCGTCACCGATGGCGCCGGCTCCGCGCGCAGTGGCCTCTATGCCGACTGCAGCGACGAGCAGATGCAGGAAATCCGCCTGCTCGAGCAGCGCAAGGCCGCCTACGTCGGCGACTACGCCGCGCAAATCCAGCTCCGCTACCCGTCCAAGGCGGTCAAGGACGCGAAGGAAAGCTGCGTCATCGACGATCTTTACGCCGTCCTGATGGCCGCCAAGCCGCAGGTCGTGTACCTCCACAACCCGGCCGACAAGCACGACACCCATGTCGGCGTCATGTTCCGCGCCATCGCCGCGCTGCGCAAGATGCCCGCCGCCGACCGCCCGTCCAAGGTGTACGGCTGCGAGGTCTGGCGCGATCTGGACTGGCTCAACGACGAGGAGAAGGTCCAGCTCCCGACCGACAAGATGGAGTGCATGGCCAACTCGCTGGTCAGCCTCTACGACTCCCAGATCTCCGGCGGCAAGCGCTATGATCTGGCGACGGCCGGCCGCCGCCTGGCAAACGCGACGTTCTCCGCGTCCCACGCCGTCGATACCTGCCACGGCCTGACCAACGCCATCGATCTGATGCCGCTCCTCCAGAACCCGGAGCTCTCCATCGCAGCGTTCATCCTGGGCGCCATCGACCGCTTCCGCAAGGACGTCGAGACCCGCCTCGCCAAGCTGGGGTGAGTGCGGTTTCCGCACGCATACAACGGGAGCGTGGGCGTCCCGCCCGCTCCCGGCGGGCATCTTGCCCGACGCCGCAAACAGGAGCCGGGCGGGACGCCCGGAAAAAGCGGGCAAAATGCCCACGCTCCCGTCCATGTCATCCAGGAGTCCGCACCATGAACAACCAGGAACGCGATGCCTTCATCATGGCCAAGCTCAACGAAGGCGTGGGGCTGAGCGATGTCCAGAAGCTGCTCAAGGCGAAGGGGGTCAACATCACCTACTTCGACCTGCGCATGCTCGCGGCCGATCTGGAGGTGAACTGGAAGAATCTGGATCCGGTGAAGCCGGAACCCGCCCCCGTCGCGGCGAAGCCCGCCGCCGAGCCCCCGCTGCACGATCTGGACGCCGCCGAGGCCGCGGAGGCCGCCGCGGGCGGCGCCGCCCCCGCCTCTGGCGCGGGCCGCGCGAGCGTGACCTTCAGCCGCCTGGTGCGCCCCGGCGCCGTGATGAGCGGCGACGTGGTGTTCGCCTCCGGCGCGAAGGGCGACTGGTACCTCGACCAGCGCGGCCGCCTCGGGCTCAACCTCGCCCAGGATTCCGCCAAGCCGACCCAGGAAGACATGCTCGACTTCCAGGAAGAACTCCAGCGCAAGCTCAGCGGCCAGGCGTGACCCGCCGGCCGTGAGTTCGGCGTTGCGTGTTTCGTGTTGCGTGTTCAAGCCGCGGCGCGTGCCAGGCTCGGGTGCCCTTGGCGTTCTTGGTGTCTTGGCGGTTGAAGGGGCTGCGTTCAGCCTTGCCGGTGCTGGAGGATCGCTTCGACCTCCTGCCAGACGCGGTCGGCGGTGAGTGTCTGCATGCAGCGCGGATTCCGGCACGCCGAAAAGCGGTGGTTGAACGGGTTCACGCACGGGCTGCACGCCAGCCCGGAGGCGAGCGTGTGGCTGGCCGGCCCGAGCGGACCCCAGAGCGCGGGCGTCTCCGGCCCGAACAGCACCAGCGAATCCATCGACGGCACCATCGAGGAGAAATGCCCGGGGCCGCTGTCGTTCGTCACCAGCAGGTCGGCCAGCGCGTAGGCCGCCAGCAGTTCGCGCAGGGTGGTCTTCCCCGCCAGGCTGACGATGCGCGTCGAGCCGAGGCGCGCGGCCATTTCCTCCGCCTTTGCGGACTCCGCACGGCCGCCGGTGAGGCCGATGACGGCGTCCGGCCACCGCTTCAGGATGCTGCGGGTGAGCAGCTCGAAATTCTCCACGGGCCACTTGCGCAGCGGCACGATGTCGCTGGCGTTCGGGTTCAGCAGCACGAACGGTTTCCCGAGCGGCGCGCCGAGCTCCTTTTCGATCAGGGCGCGGACGCGGGCCGTCTCGTCCGCCGCCGGGGTGAAGACCGGCATCGCCAGCGCGGAGGGCAGGGGGAGCTCCTTCAGCAGCGGCTCGTCGTGTGGCGGCGGGGTGAAGGCGGCCTGGATCAGCAGCAGGTAGTACGGCGCGATGTGCAGGTGCGGGTTGTACTGCATGCGGTGGGTGAAGAGGTTGCCGCGGTACGGCGCCTCCATGGTGTAGCGGTGGAGCCCGACGCGGATGCGGGCGCCGGAGAGCGCGGCCAGGA
The DNA here is from genome assembly GCA_903921725.1 of uncultured Lentisphaerota bacterium. GTDB lineage: Bacteria > Verrucomicrobiota > Lentisphaeria > Oligosphaerales > CAITYL01 > CAIXRA01. The sequence continues at coordinate 9,465 of CAIXRA010000026.1, read as the reverse complement.
TGGCGGAGGCGCGCGAGAAGAACTCCATGTCGATCACCGTGTCGATGCGCAGGTCGTGGATCCGCCGGAGGTTGGCCAGGACGGAGGGGACGAAGGTGCGCAGGCTGCCGGCGTCCACCGTGATGATGTTCTCCGGCGGGAGCAGGTCGAGGATGTCGAGGATCGGGCGGTTCTCCTTGAAGACCCAGAAATAGACATTCTCCCGGCCGACGCGGCGTACGGCCTCGCGGATCGCCGGCTCGGCGAGCACGGTCGCGCCCTGCTCGACCATCTTGAGGAAGAGGATCTTCTTCGGCGGCTCCGGCTCGCGGTTGGCGTCGCGGGCGGCGAAGAGGTCGGCGATGCAGCGGTACCCGGTCAGCAGCAGGCTGAGCGGCGGGCCGAAGAGGCGGTCGAGGGCGTGGATGGTGTCAGGCTTCATGTTTTTTATCCGCAGATTGCGCCGATTACGCAGAAAAACGTGCAGGGCAAAAGATAGCACGGAATTTGGCGTTGGGGGAGATGGGGGAGATGCAGAAGGCAGAAAGCAGAAGGCAAAAGGGGAGTTGGGGCTGGGGGCGCTCTCATCGGACCGATTGGTCTGATCCGTCCAATCGGTCCGATCTGTCGTATCAGCCCCCCTACTTCTTCGGGTGCAGTTCCGCGTAGCGGGCGCGTTTCTTCTGGAACTCATCGGAGCCGAACACGAGGTCGAGCTCGTTCGGGTGCAGCGTCTTGTCCTCCTTGTCGAGCAGGGAATAATGCCCGCCGTCGTCCTTTCCGTCATCGCCGACGCTGTACACAGCCCAGCCTGTGCCGTCGGTGCGGTAGCGGAGCGGTTCGTGCTTCGAGCTGAACGGATCCTCCGGAATCGCGGGGATGCAGCCCGGCACCAGGTCGGCCAGCGCGGCGGGCGGCTTGCCGCCGTGCTCCAACTGCCAGCGCCTCACGGCCAGCACGAGCCGGGTGCAGTCGAGATCGGCGCGCTCGCGGAGGGAGATGTCGAAAATTTTGGAAACACCGGGCGTGATGAGATTCATAAGTATTCCCCCCCACCGGTCGTTGAGAACACGGATGGGGTGTGCCTGTATGTCGAAGCGGTCAAGGTCGGCTGTGTGGCGCAAGGCGTTACGGTCGCCTTTTTCCATGGCGTCAACGAACGGCGAGTACACACCGGCAAGATGATGCCGTGTTTGTGCGGGCGAGCAGCCGAAAGGAGAGAGCAGCCCGTGGCGATAGGCTCCCCAAATGATGCGGGAGCATGTTTTGTTGGGAGGTGTGGATGCACTGCGCAAGAGAAGCATGGGATCCGAGATGTAGTTGTTGACAAACAGCCACTCATATCGCACGGCATCGGCCGTCGGCTCGAGTGTTCGCGCCGTTTCGCCAAGCGCGGCATCCATTTCTTTTTGGAATTCCGGCGGCGCATTCTGTTCCAGCGCAAGCCGGCGGATGCTGGCGGTGGTGATGCCATGCATGGAGATGCTGTACAGCCGTTGCAACAGGCTGCCGCCACGGCTGAAATGACTGCCGAGGGTCAGCATGGTGCGAAGATCGCACGCAGCGGCACCCCAGTTGCCTTTGGATCCTGCGGTCTCCGCACGGTAGCAGAGAAGAGTTGTCAGGCTGTCTGCTTTTCCGATTTCCGGATAGCAGTGGTCGTAGCTGACCGGCGTGACAACTTGGCAGCCGGGTTGTTCCGCCGCTTTCCGGCAGAGGTTGAGGTTGTCCGTGTTGGCGTCCAGCGCCGTTTCGATTGCCGGGTAGGGGGCGCCGGCGGAGCCGTAGGCCCGCCAGCGCAAATATTCGGCCTTGTTCTGTTCGTGAACGGCCGCGCTGACGGCGACCGTTTTCCACTGCCGCATGTAGTAGAAGGCGTTGTCGGGCTTGACGTCGGCCTCCGCAAGAAAGGGGCGCGATGGTTCGAGGCGGACGCCGGGGACGGGGTCGGGCCACGCCGCGACGGTGTGCTGGAGGATGAGCAACACGAGCCAGCCGGCGAGCAACAGGCCGAACCCGATCCCGAGAACCCAAAGACAGCCTTTTTTCATGATGGGAGTCCTTGCGGGGGATGAGGCCGATGGGACGGATGGGGCGGATGAGGGGCCGGCTCGATCCCATCGGACCGATCGGTCCGATCCGTCCGATCGGTCCGATCAGTCGCCCCTCACCCCTGGCTTTCGCGGCTGTGGATGAGGCGGCGGTGGAGGGCGAAGTTTTCCTTGTGGTACTTGCAGAGGGTGTCGAGGATGAGGCCGATGCTGAGGCTGAGGCAGCCGAGGATGCCGAGGGAGGCGGCGAGGACGGCGAGGGGGACGTGGCTGACGTAGTGCTTCGGGTCCTGGACGTAGTCGAGGATGGCGGGCATGCCGGCCAGCACGGAGAGGACGAAGAGGAACGCGGCGACGGTGGAGAAGAAAAAGAGCGGCTTGTAGTCCTTGAAGATCAGGAACATGGAGCGCAGGACGAGGAAGCCGTCGGAGTAGGTGCTGAGCTTGGAGAAGCTGCCTTCCGGGCGGGAGCCGTAGTCGATGTCGGTTTCGACGAGGGTGAAGTTCTTGGAGATGGCCTGGAGGGTCATCTCCGTCTCGATCTCGAAACCGGCGGACATGAGGGGGATGCTCTTGACGAAGTCGCGCGAGAAGACGCGGTAGCCGGAGAGCACGTCGGAGACGTGCACGCCGAAGAGCGCGGAGATGAGGCGGGCGACCAGGTGGTTGCCGAAGGTGTGGAAGCGGCGGAAGGCGCCCTCGGCGTGCGAGGTGAGACGGCGGCCGACGGCCATGTCGGCCTTTCCGGACTCGACGAGCTCCAGGAGCTTGCGCGCGCTGGCGGCGGGGTAGGTGGCGTCGCCGTCCACCATCAGGTAGAGGTCGGCCTCGATGCTGTCGAACATGTGGCGGACGACGTTGCCCTTGCCCTGGCGCGGGGAGGGGACGACGCGGGCGCCGGCTTTGGCCGCGAGCTCGGCGGTGCGGTCCTTCGAGTTGTTGTCGAACACCCAGATATCGGCCTCGGGCAGCGCGGCGCGGAACTCGGCGACGACGCCGGCCACGGTCAGTTCCTCGTTGTAGCAGGGGATGAGGACGGCGATCTTCTTCATGGGCCGCGGTCTCCGTGAAGGCGGGTTGGGACTGCGGAAAGCATAAGCCGCAGGCAGGTATTTTCAACACGTGGCACGCGCAGGAGCGCGTTGAAAAGCGGCGGCGCGGGATTATGCTTGTTGCAGGCGGCGGCCGGATGACGGTTTCCAGCCTGTCCACAAACGGGGAGGATGCCGGCGATGGCGGAATTTTCAGGCACGGTGAACGGGGTGAAGGCGTATCCCTGGGTGCGCATGGCCGCGATGTTTGTGACGCTGTGGTTTCTGCTGCTGATCCCGATGAAGATCATCGGCTACGGCTACATGCCGTCCGACGACGCGCTGCGGCACGCGGCGAAGGCGGTCACGGGCCGGCCGTGGACCGAGATTCTTGTGGTTCGTGACGGGCTGACGCTGGACAGCCATCCCGGCTGGCATGCCGTGCTCGGCTTTTTCCACCGCGCGCTGGACGCCGGCCCCGAGGCGCTGACCATTTTCGCGGTGGTCGTGCTCTGCATGGTCTTCCTGCTGGCGCCGCCCCTGTTCCTGGCCCGGGTCGAGACCTGGGCGATGGCCCTCTCGCTGATGTTCTTGGCGGACATGGGCTGGAGCATGCGCCTGCTGCTGGGGCGCCCGTTCATCCTGACGATGACGGCGGTGGCGCTCTTCTGCCTGCTCTCGAAGCGGCTGTCGGGGCCGCGGACGCACTGGGGGGCGCTGACGGCGCTGGCCGTGGCGGTCGGGCTCTCGGTCTGGCTGAACTGCACCTGGTACCTCTGGGCGCTGCCGGTCGCGGCGATGGTGCTGGCCCGGCAGTGGCGGGGCGCGTTCCGCACCGCGGCCGCGGTTTCGGCGGGCGTGCTGTTCGGCGCCTGTCTTTCCGGGCAGCCGGTGGTCTTCCTCTGGCAGAACGTGCACCATGTCATCCTGACGATGGGCAACAACCCGCTCACGCGCCAGCTGGTGACGGAGCTTCAGCCGACCGGCGGCGACTACCAGCTGCTCATCCTGCCCGCCTTCTTCCTGCTCTGGCGGCGGGTGCGCGGGAAGTGGCACCGCTCCGTCTGGGACAATCCGGTTTTCCTGATGGCCGCGATGTGCTGGGGGCTGGGGCTGTTCGTCGGGCGTTTCTGGATCGACTGGGGCACGCCGGCGCTCGCGGTGTGGATCGCCCTGGAGTTCCAGCCCGTCGTCGTCCGTCATTTCCCGCGCATGTCCCTGCGGCGGTTGGTGCTCGCCGGCGCCGCCTCCGTCTGCCTGATGGTGATGGCCACCCGCGACATCGGCGGGCGCTGGACCGCCGCGCTCTCGGAGGAACGTCTTTCGCTGGTGGACGCCGACGATCCCTCGAAACCCTCCGACTACGCCGACTGGCTCCCGCAACCCGGCGGCATCCTCTATTCCGCCAGCATGGGCACCTTCTATTCTACATTCTACGCGAACCCGGACGCGAAGTGGCGCTACATCCTCGGCTTCGAGCCGGGCTGGATGCCGCAGGACGACCTGGAGATCTACCGGAAAATCCAGTGGAACTTCGGCGCCTCCAAGGCGTACGCGCCGTGGGTGAAGAAGATGCGGCCGGAGGACCGGCTGGCAATCGGTGGAAATTCGGGAGCCAAGCCGGAGGTTCCCGGGCTGGAATGGAAGTACGCCGTCTCCGGCATGTGGCTCGGCCGCCTCCCGCAGAAGAGCGAGGTGAAGTCCGCCGCCGCATCTGCCGCCATGGTAAAACCGGTTGCGGCCGCACCCGCGGCGACGGTTCACTGAACGCCAACCCCGCGGCGTACCGGTCCCATGGCGGCGCGTGCGGCCTGAACCGGGCAGACATGCGTACAGACGGAGCGACGACGTCCCATGCAGAACCTCATCCAGCGACTCCTGTGTTCTCCGGCGGCGGTGTTCCTGTGCTTTTTCGGGCTGATCGCCGGCCTAAAATGGAGTGTGCTGTCGCTGCCCCCGGTCTGGGATGAGGCGGTCAGCGTCTTTGCCGCCGCCGACCATCTCTCCTCCCATTCCTTCAACGTGGCGGCGATGCTGGCGGAACCGGCGCGCGGCGCGCACTGGCTCTCGCTGATGAGCTTCCTCTCGGCGGCGGTGATGGCCGTGCTGAAGGGCGGCGCGGCCTGGATGCTCCTGCATCTCCTGCAGTGGCTGATGGGCGCCGCAGCCTGCACGCTGCTGCTGCGGCTGCTGGAACCGGTCGCCGGACGGGCGGTGGCGTGGGCGGCCACGTTGCTGTTTCTGGCGGCGCCGGTGACGCTCGCCCAGCTGGGTTGCATGTACATCGAGCTGCCGCTGGTGATGTTCTGCCTGCTGGCGGTGTCGCTGCATCTCTCCGGGCGCACGGGCTGGGCGCTTCTGGCCTGCCTGCTGGCCTGTTTCACCAAGGAATCGGGATTCCTCGCCCCCGCCGCACTGGGGGTCGCCGCACTGCTGGAAGCGCGCTCCTGGAGGGCGGGTCTTGCCCGCTTTTCCGGGTATGTCGCGCCGTGCCTGCTGGTCGTCCTGGTCACCGCGTTCTGCGTGGCCCGCGTCGGTTCCGGCCAGCCGGCAGGGGTGCCGCGCGAGCTGCTGGCCAGTTTCTGGGAGATGCAGGGGGAGACGGCGCGGTCCTGCTGGTTGTACATGCCGGATCACCCCGTCCTTTTGGCGCTGGCCGGCCTGCTGGCGACGGCCGTGCTGCTCCGGCTGCTCCGCGCCCGCCGGCGGGACGGCGTCGACGCCCTGGCCGCACCGTTCACGCGGCTGGCGCTGGTCGCCGCGCTGTTTCTCGGCGGGTTCCTGTTTCTGTTTCTTGTGCTGCTGCCGCTGGCCTGGGACAACGCCAACTACCTGCCGCGCTACCTGGTGCAGGCGCTGCCGTTCCTCCTCATACTGATCCTGTTCGCCTTTGGGGCGCCGTCCCGCCGGCGGGTGGCCACCGCCGTGCTGCTCGCCCTAGCCGCCCTCTGCCTGGCCAACCGCCGCGGCTCCCTCTATCCGCGCCTTTCGGGCAACAACATCGCACTGGCCGAGCGATCGGAGGAGTATGTGGACGGCTACCGGGTGACGCGCGATCTCCTCGCCGCCATCGAGCGCGGCATTCCCCCCGACCTCCCCGTGCTCTTCTGCCAGCCGACGCATCTGCTGACCCAGCACCCCGCCTTCGGCTATGTGTCGCGCGCGCTGCCCAACGCCGTCAACGTCCTGGACCCCGTCCGCGCCGCCGCCTACCGCAGCGGCCGGCCGGGCGACCTCCCCGACCGCTTTGTCCTGGTGTACGACTATCCCCGGCTCGGCGGCCGGCGCATCCTGTCCCTGCTGAAGGACGCCCGCTCCCCGGACTCCCTTTTCGAACAGCGGCAGGCGGCGGTCTTTCCGCACGGCGCCTTCAACGCACTCGTCGTCGAGATCGCGCGCAAGACAACCCCCGGAAGCGGAGCCCCGCATGCAGCACCCGTCGCGGCGCCATGATGTGTTCGCCAAGATCTGCCGGAACGTGGGTCGCACCGCCTGCAAGTACGGCATGATCGCGCCCGGCGACCGCATCCTCCTCGGCCTCAGCGGCGGCAAGGACAGCCTGGTGCTCATGCACGCCCTGACCCGGATCCAGGCGCGGGCGCCGTTCGAGTTCTCCGTCACCGCCGTCAATGTCGACATGGGCTTTGCGGAGTTCGACGGCCCCGGGCTCGACCGCTACTGCGCCGCGCAGGGCTGGAACTTCGAGCGCGTGCAGTTCCCCGCCGGCATGAAGCTGGTGAAGGAGAAGATGGGGAAGAAGTCGCCCTGCGCCCTTTGCTCGCGCCTGCGCCGCGGCCAGCTCCACGGCGCCGCCGACCGCCTCGGCTGCAACGTGATCGCGCTCGGCCAGCACCTGGACGACCTCTGCGTGAGCCTGCTCATGTCGCTCTTCCGCGGCAACGGCCTCAAGACCATGGGCCCGCATGTCGCCGCCGACGGCGGGCGCAAGCGCCTGATCCGCCCGCTCTGCGAGACCGCCGAACAGATGATGATCGAAGCCGCCGCTGAATTCAACTTCCCGAAATTCGGCTGCTGCGACTACAGCGACCGCATGGAGAAATCCGGCGACCGTGCCTTCCTGGAACGGCTGCTGGATCAGCTCGCCGCGCGCTTCCCCAACATCCGCCACACCATGCTCGAATCCATGGGCAGCGTCCGCCTCAACCACCTGCTCGACCTCCGCCACCTGACCCTGCCGCCCGCGCTCACCCCGGACGCCGCGGAGGAAGAGGACGAGGCGGAATAATCCGGAGCCGGTCAAGTGTCATGGTGCTTGACTCAAGCCAAAGCCGACGTTACCAGCGTGACTATGGTTACACAGATTTTTTTACCAACCCCCAATAAGGGTATTGGTCAGGGTTGAATCTGTGCCAGTGTGACGGATCGGTACAACCGCTCTCCCGATCCCACTCCGCCGCCCAGCGTGTCCACTCCGCCCGACGTCCGAGCCCCGCGGGCACTAACACAAAGCCCGCCGTGTTGCGGAAAATAGGGTCACTGTGAGAAAGAGCGGAAATGAGCGGCTCGATAGCACGCCCGTCCCCCAATTTCCCCAGCGCTTTGGCGACTGCGCTGAAAACTCGAATGTCGCTATCGCTGAGCGCGGCGATGAGCGGTTCGACAGCACGCTTGTCATGTAGTTTCTCGAGCGTCTCGGCGGCATGCACACGGCTGCTGTAGCACGAATCCGTGAGTTCGGCAATTAGAAAAGGGATAAGCCGCTCACCGGCACCTAATTCCATAAGTGCGTCGGTCGCTACCTGTACAGCCCAGGGTGTGTCTTTATCTGCGAGGGCTGCGACGAGTGGTTCCACTGCTCGTGGGTCGCCCAATTTGCCAAGAGCCGAGGCCGCTTTGTTGCGGAGGTCACCGTCCCCATCCTTGAGCGCATCGATGAGCGGTTCGACAGCACGCAGATCACCCAATTGCGCCAACCGTCTGGCGGCGACAAGGCGTTTCGGTGAACCGCTCTTGAGTTCGGCAATCAGCCGATCAAAATCCGCCAATCTTCCCAGCGCCTCGTCGGCCTTTTCGCGAAGAGTGTAACTCTGGTCATCAAGGACAGCGGTGAGCGCTCCGACCGCTCGTGTGTCACCCAGTCGCCCTAAAGCCTCGGCGGCTTTGGCGCGAAATGAGCATTTGCAATCATTGAGAGCCGCGAGGAGCGGCCCAAAAGCACGCGCGTCCCCTAATTTGCCCAGCGCGGCGGCGGCGTGGCTGCGGAGCATAGAATCGCCGTCAGCTTGCATAATGGCAATCAATGGCCCGACAGCACGCGGGTCGCCCAATTCTCCAAGAGCTTCGACGGTCGCCCAACCGGGACCTTTTTTGAGACCCGCAATCAAGGGTTCGACAGCACGCAGATCACCCAATTTCCCCAATGCCTCGGCGGAGCTGTGGTCATTATGATTGATGTCATTACATGTAGCGGTGAATCTGGCTATGAGTGGCTCCACGGCTCGCGTATCGCCCAATTTTCCAAGCGCTTCAGCCGCGTCAGATGTGTTTCTAAGCGCAGCGATAAGCGGTTTCACGGCTCGCGTATCGCCCAATTTCCCAAGCGCCTTGGCAGCCTCCCCCCTCAAGGCCCCGTCACTATCCGTGAGAACGGAGATGAGAGGCATTACGGCACGATTGTCGCCCAATCCACCCAATATCCAAGCGGCCTTCTCTCGTTGACCGCCGTCCCCCCAGCGGGAATCGCTGCGTTGCTTGAGGGTGCTGATCCACTGCGCGACCTCATCATCAGGTTCCTTTGTGGGGGCGGGCAAAGCATGCACCTCTTTTGCGGGAGCGGGTGCAGGTAAAGGATTCTCGCGTCCCCCGGCTTGACCGTTGCCGGCATTCACGGTTTTTCCAAACAGCTTTTTAATCCAGTCCATTTGCGAAGCCTCCAAAACACGCCGTGGACGCAGCCGAATAATAAGCTTACATGGCATAGACTATGCGAGCATTAACATCCCACCGGCGGATGTTATTTTCATTGCTTGGATAGCGGCTCTTTATGTTGCTCTTCGGCTTCTATTTTTTCGATCATGCTGAAGCAACCCTGTATCAGGCAAAAGAAGGCAATTGGACCAACGAATAACCAGCGTATTGAATATACCTTGAGTACTTCTATAAATTCTTCATATCCTCTTGCGGCATACGCACTCTGAAGAGACAGGACATTCCATATTAAAAAAGATAAAACTATTGCACTTGAGGAAAACCAAAATGCCTTCGACACAAGTTTTCCATTTTTTGTAATCACGGCCCATATATAGAGCCCGCTCGAAAAGGTATGCGGCGGCTTAATAAAGCCGCGATAGTTTCTTGAAAGTGTGCCATAGTGCTCTATAGTGTAAGGTGTTACAACTTCACATGGAGGAACTATGGCACCCAGAAACGTATCCCCGCCCCCT
>CAIXRA010000025.1 GCA_903921725.1 uncultured Lentisphaerota bacterium | reverse complement strand
TTGAGACTCTGTTGATCTGTGGGACAGCCGCATGTTCGATCGGAGAAATGCAAAATGGGTCAGTTGAAAAAACGTCAGGGGCAAGCTCAAGAATACATCAAAACACGGTGTGTTTTATATGCTGGGGGATGAGTGTGAATGATTTTAGTCATAACAGTGTCCAGATTGAATGAGTAAAAGCCGCGAGCGCCGCGGCTTACTTCAGGTTCTGCATGCGGACGCGCAGGACGGCGGCGGGGGCCCCGACGGCGATGCAGCGGTAGGCGCCGAGGGCGGCGGGGAGCAGGCAGCTTCCGCCGGTGGGCAGGGAGACGGAGCCGCCGTCGGTCACCAGTTCCATCTGGCCGCGGATGACCGTGAAGAAATGGAAGGAGGCGCCGTCCGTGCGGTCGGAGAGATAATCCACCAGGCGGATCTCGTCGACCACGAAATAGGGGCAGTGGTGGACGAGCGGGATGCGGCGGGTCGCCACGACGGGCGACATTTCGCGGCAGATGCGGGCGACCTGGCGGTCCTCGAAATGCGCGGCGCGCATGGGGAGGCCGGCGGGGTCGGCGCTTTCGGGGGTGATCTCCAGCGGTTCGCAGGGGTGCTGGCCGACTTCCCAGAGCAGCACGCCGGGGCCGGCGGAGTGGATGCGTCCGGCGGGGATGAGGTAGGAGTCGCCCGGGGTCGCGGGGAAGGTCTGGAGGAGTTCGCGCATGTCGGGCGAGCCGATGCGCTGCACAAACTGCTGGCGCGTGGTGCGGGAGCCCATGCCGACCATGATGTCGGCGCCGTCGCGGGCGGAGAGGCAGTACCAGAACTTGGTGTTCAGGGGGCCGTCGGGGGCGTTTTTGACGGCCGTTTCGTCCGGATGCACCTGGAGCGGCAGGCGGCGGCCGGCATCGAGCAGGCGGACGTAGATTGGGAACGGGCGGTCGGGCTGGTAGCGGCGGCCGATCAGGTCGGAGCGGAACTCCGCGGTCAGCTCCGCCAGCGTGCGGCCTTCGTGGGGACCGGCGGCGACGGTGCAGTTGTCCGTGAGCTCCCAGCTCACGCCCTCCGGCGCGTCGGGGGCGTCCGGCCGGAACTCCGCCAGCAGCGTGCCGCCCCAGGGCGCCGCCTGCCGCACCGGCCGGAAGCACAACGGATGCCATTTGCCGAACGGATTTTCCATAGTCGTCCGTCCCTGTGTAGGTGTGTGAACCGGGCCGCCGCCGGCGGCCGAACGAATTGCGCACAAGATAATTCCGGCAACGCTGCTTGGCAACCCGGCGCGCCGGGCGGGGGCGTCCTCCGTGTCGCGGCGGCGGTCATTTCCGGTGCCGCCGCCAGAGCTGCCACGAATTGAAGAGGTTGTGCCAGACGACGTAGAAGGTCGGGCCGAGCGCCGCCAGCGGGTTGATGAAGGTGAGCGCGATCCAGATGGTGAACGCGGTGTTCTTTTGGCCGAGCGCCTGGCCGGCCTCCAGCGAAAAGCGGCGCCCGCCCAGCAGCCGTCCCAGCGTGAAGTTCACCGCGCAGACGGCCGCCGTCATTCCGGCGAGGGCGCCGAGGATGGAGGGCTGCACCTTCTGCCCGCCGTCCATCAGGAAGTGCGCGGATTTCGCGCAGACGATGGCGAGCACCGCCGCCCACAGGAAGAACGAGGCGGGTTGGAAGCGGCCCAGGCGCTCGTTGGCCGCGGGGAGGAAGCGCCGCAGGAGCTGCGAGGCGAGGAGCGGCAGCGCGATCACGCCCAGGACCTCCGCCAGCATGCGCCAGACGGGCACGGCGCCGGCGTGCGGGATCTCCGGCTGCACGAGCAGCGGAAGCAGGAACGGGACGATGAGGGCGGTCGCGAGGTTGCTGCCGATCACCGCGGCGGTGGCGAAACCGATCTCGCCGCCGAGCAGGGCGGTGATCACCGGCGCGGCGGTCGCCGTGGGTGTCACGCCCGCCATGAACGCGGCCATCGCCAGATCCGGGCCGAACGGGAGCATGACGGCGTAGGCGGCGAGGGCGACGGCGAACTGCGCGGCCACCAGCGAGGCATGCAGCGGACGGAAGATGCGCCAGTGCAGTTCCAGCCGGGCGAAGGTCAGGAACAGCATGAGCGCCACCAGGTACTTCAGCGCCGGCGCCGCGGCGTGAAGCCAGCCGTGCGAGAGGATGCCGGCTGCGATTGCGGCCGGGATGACGAGGCTTTTGAAGGAACCGGATTTCATGAATTTCCGATTTGAGATTTTTAGTTTCAGAATTCGGCCCGTAAAAAACTCGGCGTTGTGCATCCCGTACCGCGGCTCTTCCGCCCGCTTTTTGAGCTTGCATGGCACAACATCCGTACCCTCGGACTGAAGCGCCGCGGGCCTTTTGCCGCCCTCCGGATGTCCGTCCGGTTGCGCGGCTTCCATACCATAATCTTGGAATCGTGCGGCGGAGGGTTATGTTTCCATTTCCAAAACCTGACGCCCGAACAGGGCACGCGCCTTTTCACCCGCACGACATCAGCCATCACATACATGCACCGTCCCGCATTCGCATATCCGTCCGCGCCTCCGGCGTGGTTGCTGCAATGGCCCCCGGCGTCCGAGGTCCAGGCGCTTTTTGCGCCGGGAATCCGCGACTACGCGGGGCGCGTGCTGTCCCGCACGCCCCTCCGGCGGCTGGAGTGGACGGAGTCGTCGCTCTCCGCCGAGATCGGCGACCAGCGGCCGGCGTGGCGCTTGGCGGCCGGCCTGTGGACGCGGGGCTGCACCTGCGGCTACAAGGACGACCGCTGTGTGCATCTTTATGCGGTGGCCCGCTGTTTTCAGATGGCCGTGCGGCATGAGGGATGGAGCGCGGGGGCTGTGGAACCGTGCGGCGATGTTGCGGTGAAGCGGTGCGACGGGGACGGCGAAAACCAGACCGCGGAACGCAGTACGCCGGACGCGGACGGCGGGACGGCGGGCGCCGGGATCAAAGTTCCAGACACGGGGAACGAAACCCGGAATCCGGAACCGGGGTTGCCGGAGGCAGAAGTGCGGGCGCCGTTGCGGCCTTCCGTGAGTTTTGGCGGGGACGACCTGTTCCGGTACGCGTCCGCGGAGTCCGCAACGCCCCGCAGCCAGCGGCTGGAGGCGGAGGTGGATTTTCTCCATGATCCGGAGATGGCGACGCTGCGCTTCTACCTGGTCACCGACGGCGTCCGCGAGTTCATCCGCATGCAGGATCTGTACAACCTGAGTTACCGCGCCCGCTCCGGCCGGCCGGATCCGGCGATGGACCGTTTTCCGCCGGACGACATCCGGCTGCTGCGCTTCCTGTGGAGTTCGTTGCAGGAGAAAGATTTGTGCCGGAGCAACCTCCAGGTGTTCAAGGTGCCGCGCGACCGGTTCTCCACCTGGCTTAGCGAGTGGATCAGCAGCCCGGCGCGTTTCATTGAGCGGAGTTCGCAGCAGCCGGTCAACGCCTGCGGCGGCCGCGCCTCCACCTTGCATTTCGAGCTGCGCGCCGCGCCGGAGGGGCAGGTCGACATCGCCGCCGTGGTGACCGTGCCCGGCGGAAAAAACTACCTACTGCACGAGATCTTCCAACTGCTGGCGGGCGGCAAGGGGCAGCTGGTGCTGGACGGCAAGCTGCTGGATTTCGAGCCGCCGGTGCCGTGGCGGCATCTCTCTGAATTTTTCGGGCGGAAGACGCCGCGTGCGGCGCGCCGGCTGCTGCCGGAGTTGCTGCCGGTTGTGACGGCTGGGCGGCTGGACCTGGTCCGCGGGAAGATTCGGCATCGGACGGTCGAGGCGGCTCCATCGGTCGAGGTCAAGCCGGACGGCGCGGCGCTGCTGGTGCGTGTCCGCCTCGGGCAGGCGGTCGTGTTTGCCGGGAGCACTGCGGCGGCGGGCGGAGTCCGGTCCGACGGCGGCGGCGGCTGGCTGGTGGAGCGTTATTCCTCGCCGCATCTCGACGCCGTGCGCCGCCTGCTGCGCGTCGAAGGGGCGGAGAAGCTGGAGAGCGGCTGGTGCCGGATCCCCGGCGACCCGCGGGCCGTGACGGCGTTTCTGGCGGCGTGGGATGCGCTGCCGCCGGCCGGCGCGGTGCACCGGCAGGTCGCGCCGGAGCTGGACGGGCTGCTCGGCGGGGCGCGCGCGCTGGCACCGGAGCTGCGGATGCAGGAGTCGCGCGGTTTCGTGGACATGCAGGTTTCCTGGACCGGCGGGGACACGGGGGCGTCCGTCTCGCATCATGACATGCTTGATGCGCTGCGTTCGGGGCAGGGGGTGCTCCGCACGCGTTCCGGCGGCTGGTTCCGGCTGGACGGGGAGGGCGCGGGCCGGGTGGCCGCGGAGATGGAGGAGTGGGGGGTGGACGATTCCGGCCATTGCCGGATGTTCGCGCCGGAGGTGGGCAAGACGCTGGCGAAGGCGCAGGCGAAACAGCTTCCGGTGAACCTGCATCCGGCGGCGCTGACGCTGGCCGCGCGGCTGCATCGCACGCCGCCGCTCGCGGGGCTGGCGGTGCCCGCCGAACTGGCGCCGGTGCTGCGCGACTACCAGCGGCAGGGGTTCGAGTTTCTCGCCGACCGCTCCGCCTGGGGGGTGGGCGCGATTTTGGCCGACGACATGGGGCTTGGCAAGACGCTGCAGGTGCTGGCGCTGCTTCAGGCGTTTTCGGATAGGGAAAGGGCCGGCGTGGCGGTGGAGACGGAAGAACGGAAAAACGGAAAAACGGAAGAACAAAGGGGCGTTGAAGCGAATGCGAATGGCGTTTGCCGCCACGCATCCGCACCGCCGCACGGAGTCGGACTGGCGCACGGAGTCGCACGGCCAGATGGAGTCGCACGGCCAGATGGAGTCGCACTGCCAGATGGAGTCGCACTGCCAGATGGAGCCGCACGGCCAGATGGAGTCGCACGGCCAGATGGAGCCGCACGGCCAGATGGAGTCGCACGGCCAGATGGAGTCGCACTGCCAGATGGAGCCGCACGGCCAGACGGGCGCACCGGTTCCCCGCGCCGCGGGGCGCTGGTGGTCTGTCCGGCGTCGGTCGTCAACGTGTGGATGGAGCAGGCGGCGCGCTTCTGTCCGCGGCTGAAATGCGTGGCGTACGCCGGGGTTCCGGAGAAGCGCTCCACGTTGCTGGCCGCCGGGGGTTTCGATCTTCTGGTCACCAATTATTCCCTGGTGCGCAACGACATCCAGTCGCTGGCGGCGGAGGAATGGGCGTTTGTCATCCTCGACGAGGCGCAGCAGATCAAGAATCCGGATTCGCTGGTTGCGCAGGCTGTGGGGCGGTTGCGGACTCCGCGGCCGCTGGCGCTGACCGGCACGCCGCTGGAAAACCGGCTGCTGGATCTCTGGTCGATCATGAATTTCGTGAACCCGGGATTCCTCGGTGACCGCGACGATTTTCTGGCGCGCCACGACAGCGGCGGCTGGCAGCGCAACGGGCTGTCGCGCATCGTCGCGCCGGTGATCCTGCGCCGGCTCAAGGAGGCGGTCGCCTCCGAGCTGCCTCCGCGCACGGAAGAGGTGCTGCGCGTGGAGTTTTCCGATGCGCAGCGGAAACTGTACGATACTGTACTGGCCGACGCGCGCGCCTCGGCGAAGGAGAAGGGCGCGATGGCGGTTCTGGCCGCGCTCACCCGTCTGCGCCAGGCGTGCTGCGACCCGCGGCTGCTGCCGGGGGCGGGGCGCTTGCGTGGCGGCGTGGAGGTGGAACCGTCTGACGGTGAACAGCCAACCACGGATGAAACCACGCATGGGGAAAAAACTGCCGCGCCGCCGCGCCGCCGCGCCGCCGCGCCGGTCCCCTCCGCCAAGCTCGACTGCCTGCTGGAGCTGGCGGCGGAATTGATGGACGAGGGGCATTCGATGCTCGTGTTCAGCCAGTTCACGCAGATGCTGGATTTGATTGCGGAGGCGATGGCCGCCGCGGGGATTCCGACGCTGATGCTGACGGGCGCGACGCCGATTGCGGAACGCGCGCGGCTGGTGGAGGAGTTCAACCGGCGGGAGGAGCCCTGCGTGTTCCTGTTGAGCCTGAAGGCGGCGGGCACCGGGCTGACGTTGACCCGGGCGGACTATGTCGTCATCTACGACCCGTGGTGGAACCCGGCGGTCGAGCGTCAGGCCATCGACCGCACGCACCGCATCGGCCAGACCCGGCCGGTCATCGCCTACCGTCTCGTCGCGGCCGGCACGGTCGAGGAGAAGATCCTCCAGATGCAGCAGGAGAAGGCCGAGCTTTTCGCGGCCGTCATGGCCGACACCGAGCGCGGCGGCGTGGTGCCGCCACGATTCACGGCCGAGGATCTGGCGCGGCTGCTGGAATGAGATTATTTTCCGGGCATGTGCGGACGGGTGGGAAAATCAGGGCTTTTGTGCTACTTTGCAACAGGGAACCAGCGGCGGCGCGCGATGCGGCTTTACGGCTGGGGCAGGCGGGGGTTTTTCGTTGAAAGGGGTCTGGTTTCGTATGGGCATCCGGCATCAGGTTGTTTTTTTGAATGTGTGCATCGTTCTTGCGGCCTCCGTCCAGCTCGCGCACGGGGAGGCGGACAGGATGACGTTTGACGAGCTGGTGGGCAAGGCGCGCGCCGTGGCGGCGAAGCCCTACAAATGCCCGCCGGAAAAGGTGCCGGATTGGTTGCTGGCGCCGCACTTGAACTACGACCAGTACCGTGACATCCGCTTTCGGACCGAGTCCTCGCTGTGGCGCGACCTGCGCGACGACGGCGTGCTCTTTGAGGCACAGTTCTTTCATCCCGGCTTTCTTGCCAACCACACGGTCCAGGTTTGGGAGGTGACGGGGCTTGCCTCCTTCCCCATCAAGTACCGTCCCGAATTTTTCGACTACGGCAAGAATCAGTTCAAGAAGACGCCGCCCTCCGACATGGGCTATTCGGGGTTCCGCCTGCATTATCCGCTGAACGCCGAGGCGTATTATGACGAGCTGGCGGTGTTCCAGGGGGCAAGCTATTTCCGGATGCTCGGGGCCGGGCAGCTGTACGGGATGTCGGCGCGCGGCCTGGCAATCAACGCTTGCCGGCCGGGGTGCGCGGAGGAGTTTCCGATTTTCTCGCAGTTCTGGCTGGTGCGCCCCGCCCCCGGAGCGAGGGAGGTGACGGTCTACGCGCTGATGGACGGCTCGCTGGTCAACGGGAAGCTGAGCGGTAGCCCGTCGGTCGTCGGCGCCTACCAGTTCGTGATTCGTCCCGGCACGCAGACGACGGTGGACGTGCGGGCGCGGCTCTTTTTCCGCCGGACGCCCGGCGAGGTTGGCATCGCCCCCATGACCAGCATGTACTGGTACGGAAAAACGGAGCCGGATCACCACGGCGACTTCCGTCCCGCGGTGCATGATTCGGACGGCATGCAGATTCTCCGCGGCAACGGCGAATGGTTCTGGCGCCCACTCAACAACCACGACTTTCCGCGGAACTCCTCGTTCCTCGACGACAACCCGCGCGGGTTCGGCCTAATCCAGCGCGAGCGTTCCTTCCACGCCTACGAGGATCTGGAGGCCGGCTACCACCGCCGTCCCAGCGTGTGGGTGGAGCCCAAGGGCAGCTGGGGCCGGGGAGAGGTGCGGCTGGCGGAGCTTTACGCGGTTGACGAGACGGTGGACAACATCGCCGCCTTCTGGGTGCCGGAAAAGGCGCCGAAGGCCGGAGAGGAGATGGAGGTCGCCTACCGCCTGCACTGGTTCATGGACGGGGAGAAGCACAACCCGTCCGCGGCGCGGACTTCCGGCACGCACTATTCGGAGTTCGTGCTCGGCCAGCCCGACCAGCGGCTGTTCATCATCGACTTTGAGGGCAAGCGTCTGGCGGGGCTTCCGGCCGACGCCGACATCAAGCCCGTGTTCACGGTCGGCGAGGGCGCGGAGCTGGTGCATGTCTACGCGCACCGGAACCCGGTTGATTCGACCTGGCGTGTGGGGGCGACCCTCCGCCTCAAGCCGCAGACCCTGCGCGCGCTGGAAAACCACGGGCTGGTCGACCAGATGAACCACATGCTCTGGACGCTGGACCGTTTCGTGAGCCCGCCGGACGGTGCCGCCGGGAAGAATGAGGCGCTGCGCAAAGGCGCGCAGGTGCTGGGCGACACAACCGTGCAATACCGCTCGACAATCCTTCCTCAGGCCGAACGCCCCACCATCGAGCTGCGCTGTTACCTGCGCCGGGGCGATGAGGCGCTTTCGGAAACCTGGAGCTACCGATGGAATCCCTGATCCAATTCCAGCCGGCCACCGGTTCTGTCGACGAATGGAACGAGGCCTACACGCGGGTGGACGACTACCTGCGCGCCCACCGCATCCGCAACAAGCTGCACCAGCAGCGGCTCACCATGCTGGCGCTCAGCCGCGCGGCGGTCCTCCACCAGGCCGCCCCGGAGAAGCCGCCCGTCGTCCACGCCGTCGAGGAGATCGACCGCCAGATCGACAACTGGTTCAGAATCGTCCTCCGCGGGGAGAACATTGATCCGGACGTGCTGGAGACGCAGGGGCGCGTGGGGATTCAGGTGGCGGACCTGCCGGCGCAGTGGCCCTTCCTGTTCTCCGATTCGGCGCAGCTTCCGGAGCGGATGCGTGAACGGATGCGCGAGACGACCATCAAGGCCGGGCCGACCCTGCAGCTCTCGAGCATGGTCCCGCGCCCCATGGATCTGGGGGTCATCACCGAGACCGCCGGCGATACCTGGGAGACCTTCGAGAAGTGGCCCGCGCTGAAGATGTTCATGCTCTGGGCCCTGTTTCTCGCCATCCTTGCCTACCTGTTCCTGAGACTCCACGAACTCTGAGAAGCCCCACATGGAAATCGCCAGCGCCCCATACGCGACCCGGCTGCAGATTCGTCGCCGCCGCTTCCTCTTTTTCACCACGGTGTTCGTGCTGACCAGCCTCTGCTCCTGGTACATGGCCGACATCCTGTGGCGGAACGGCCGCACATTGAGCGGCGTCTTCCTCTGGGGCGTGTTCGTGCTGCTGACCGCGGTGGTGATCTTCGGGTTCTGCCAGGCGGCGTTCGGCTTTTTCCTGCTCAACCGCGGGGGAGACCGCCGCCGCATCGCGGCCACGCTGGCATCGGGCGAGGCGGTGCCGCTGGCCTCCACCGCCGTCGTGATCCCGGTGTTCAACGAGGATGTCAGCCGGGTCTTCGAAGGGGTTCGCACGATCTTCCGCTCAGTGGAGGCGGAGGGGCAGCTGGCGCATTTCGACTTCTTCATCTGCAGCGACTCCAACAACCCCAACAACTGGATTCAGGAGGAGGTGGCCTGGCTGGAGCTGTGCAAGCAGCTCAACGCTTTCGGCAAGATCTTCTACAGGAAACGCCGCCAGCCTCTCAACCGCAAGAGCGGCAATGTCTCCGACTTCCTCCGCCGCTGGGGCAAGCGCTACCGCTACATGGTCGTACTCGATGCGGACAGCATCATGACGGGAAGCACGCTGACGACGATGGTGCGGCTGATGGAGAAGAACCCGCGGGTCGGCATCATCCAGACCTGCCCCCAGCTTGTCAACGCCACCAGCCTCTACGGGCGCATTCAGCAGTTTGGCAGCCGGCTTTACGGCGCAATCTTCTCCGCGGGGTTGAGCTACTGGCAGATGTCCGAGGGCAACTACTGGGGGCACAACGCCATCATCCGCACGCAGCCGTTCATTGAGTTTTGCGCGCTGCCCGCTCTGCCCGGCAAGGAGCCGCTGGGCGGGCACATCCTCAGCCACGACTATGTGGAGGCGGCCCTGATGCGGCGCGCCGGCTACCACGTCTGGCTGGCGTACGACCTTCCGGGAAGCTACGAGGAGGGACCGCCGACGCTGATCGACGCGGCCAAGCGCGACCGCCGCTGGTGCCAGGG
Organism: uncultured Lentisphaerota bacterium; assembly: GCA_903921725.1. Lineage (GTDB taxonomy): Bacteria > Verrucomicrobiota > Lentisphaeria > Oligosphaerales > CAITYL01 > CAIXRA01. The sequence continues at coordinate 123,938 of CAIXRA010000025.1, read as the reverse complement.
CAACCTCCAGCACAGCTGGCTCCTGCAGGCGAAGGGGCTGCACTTCATCAACCGCCTCCACCTGGCCCTCGGCATCATGGCCTACGCCTCCTCGCCGCTGTGGCTGGCGTTCCTCGGCTTCAGCACGCTGCATGTGTTCCAGCTCCAGAACCGGCAGTGGTTCTCCTACTACGGCAAACAGTCGCTGCTGTGGACGCCCTGGGGGGTGAACGAGGCTGTCTTCCTCTTCGCCCTGGTGTTGTTCTTCCTGTTCCTCCCGAAGATCATGGCGCTGGTCTGGACGCTCGGTAGCCGCGAACGCACAAAAAGCTTTGGCGGCCCGATTCTGATGCTCGCCAGCGCCTTTGTTGAAATAGTGGTGTCTTCGCTGCTTGCACCGGTGCAGATGCTGTTCCACAGCAAGTTCGTGATCTTCACCCTGTTCGGGCAGGGCGTGCACTGGGTCACCCAGAACCGCTCGGCGTCCGACGGCACCGACTGGCGCGAGGCGATCCTGACCCACTGGCCGCATACCCTCGCCGGGGTGCTCTGGGGCGCGCTGGCCTGGTATCTCTCGCCTGCGTTCTTCTGGTGGATGAGCCCGGTGATCCTGGGGCTGCTGCTGGCGGTTCCGCTCTCCATCTTCCTCAGCACCGAGCAGAACGGCCGGATCGCGCGGGAGTGGGGGCTGTTCCTCGTTCCAGAGGAAACCCAGCCGCCGAAGGAGCTGGCCAGTCTGTCCAAACACCTCGAGGCCTGTTACCGCCACCTCCAGCCGCATCCGGAACTCGCCCGTGACTACGGCCTGTTGCAGGCGGTGCTCGATCCGTATGTGAACTCGGTTCACGTCTCCCTCCTGCGCCAGCGGCGCCGGCCGGTTGAGGAGACGCGTGAATACATCCAGAAACTGCGCGAGAAGCTGCTCTTCCAGGGGCCGCACGTGCTGTCCATGCGCGACAAGCATGTGCTCATGCTCGATGCCGAGTCCATGGTCTGGCTCTACCGCAACCTTTGGGCGACCCCGGACGAGAAGCTGCCCCAGTGGTGGCGCATCGCCATGCGCCAGTACAACACGCTGACCCGCGACCCCGTCACCGCCCTCTACCGGTGACGCGCGGCGGCTGACCCCTGCGCGACGGAACCCCCGCAACTCCTTGGCGGAAGGCGGAAACGGTATGGACGAATCAAAGAAGATCGTACTCTGGATCCTGATGGGCATGGTGGTGCTGGGAGGATTCTGGATGCTGGCGAAAACGACCGAGACACGGCTGGGGGTGCGCACGGTCGACCAGCGCGTCGTCCAGTACGGGCCGGTGGCGCGGGCGCGCCTGGCGCCGGGCTTCCAGAAGGCGGGGGTGGCGTATCCGCCGGCGGAGGTCATCCTGGTCGGCTTGAAGCAGGAGAAGCGGCTGGAGGTCTGGGCGCGGTTGCCGGAGGTGCCGGCAAAAGCCGCGAACTCAGCAAAGGCCGCAAAGAAGGCGCCGCCCGCCCCGCGATACGCCAAGGTCGCGGAGTATCCGGTCCTCGCGGCCTCCGGCGGACCGGGGCCGAAGTTGCGGGAGGGCGACTGCCAGGTGCCGGAAGGGTTCTACGGCATCGAGCTGTTGAACCCCAACAGCCGCTACCACCTCGCGCTGCGGGTGAACTATCCGAGCGCCGAAGACCGCGCCCAGGCGCAGATCGACGGCCGCGATCTGAAAACGCTCGGCGGCGACATCATGATCCACGGCAGGAACTGCTCCATCGGCTGTCTGGCGATGGGCGATCCGGCGTCGGAGGAGCTGTTCGTGCTCGCCGCCGACACCGGCCTCCCGAACCTCCGCGTCATACTCAGCCCCGTGGATTTTCGCACGGCCGCGCTTCCGGAGGCGGTTGCGGCCGCGACGCCCGCCTGGATGAAAACGCGCTACGAAAAAATCCGCGCCGGACTGCTGCGGCTGAAGTGACTGCGGTGGCGCGCATGAACGGGATGCGGATCTTGCAAAGGGTTCATCGTGTGCCGTGGTTTTTAGCACCAAGTCCTCGCCGGAGAATGCACCATGACCGCAGAAGCTTTGATCAGGCGCCTGGCGCTCCGGCCGCATCCGGAGGGCGGATACTACCGGGAGACGTACCGGGCGGGGGAGACGCTGGCGCGCAAGGCGCTTCCTCCGCGTTTCACCGGGGATCGTGCGTTTTCAACGGCCATTTACTTCCTGCTGAAGCGCGGGCAGATGTCGCGGCTGCACCGGATCCGGTCGGATGAGGTCTGGCATCATTATGCGGGGGGCGCCCTGATTCTCCATGGCTTGACGCCCGACGGGCGGCATCTCCAGGTCAGGCTGGGGTCCGGGGCGGCCCGGGGGGAGCGGCCCCAGGCGGTCATTCCGGCGGGTGTTTGGTTCGGGGGTGTTTTGGCGCCGGGGGAGGCCGATTATGCACTGGTCGGTTGTACGGTGGCTCCCGGATTCGATTTTGCGGACTTCGCAATGGGGGAGGCGGCGGCGTTGGAGCGGGAGTTTCCCAGGCATCGCCGGGTGATCCGCATGCTGTGCGGGGGTGTGACTACCGCTGCTGCAGGGCGGGCGGGACGCCCACGCTCCCCTCTTTAATGGGGGAAATGATAGAAGCATCCGCCCCAAAGGGGCAACGCATGACAGCCCAGGGCAAAGCGAAGCGCCGCCCTGGGGTAATGACATCCATAAAATGTGCGCACTGTAAGGGCAATGGAAGCAAACGCCGCCAGCCATTCAGGCGTTCCATTGCCCTTTCATGGCGTGATGTTTCTATCATTATCCAACCCAGGGCTTTGCTTCGCTTTGCCCTGGGTTGTCTTCCATTGCCCCGTTGGGGCGGACGCAGAAAAAAACGGCGGGCGCCATGTGGTGTCCCCATTCCGGGGATACGGCTCCAGGCCAACGCAATCGCGGGCTGAAGCGCCGCGTTACTTTAAGGCGGCGGACGGCCTCTGCGGTTTACGGTGTCTCCACAACGGGGTTTCCGGGCGGGATGCCCGGACTTCCGTCCTGCACAACGCCGGGCAGGATACCCGGCCTCCGCACCTCAGCTTTGTGGACAGGGTGGACGGTGTGGACAAGGTGGACGGGCGACCCACCGATCCACCGCCACACTGTCACACCGTTACACCGGCTTTTACCGCTGTGGCAGGGCGGGCGGGACACTCTCGATGACGGTTTCGCCGGGCTGGAGGCCGAAGGCGGCGGCGCGGACGGTGATTTTCCCCGGCCTGCCGGAGGCGCGGACGAGGACGGTGGCGATGCCGGCTTCGGCCTTGACCGGGTTGGCGCCGATGGAGGCGTCGCCGATGATGGAGCCCTCGCCTTCAACGGAGAAGGTAACGGGGGCGTCGGCGAAAGGATGGACAGTGCCGCGGCTGTCGCATATCTTCGCGTAAACGCGGATCCAGTCGCCACCGTCGGCGGTGAGTTCGCGGCCGGCATAGTCCACTTCAAGCCTGATTTTACGCATGACGCCGGGCGCCTTGACGAGGTGGGTGGCAACGACTTTACCGTCAATCAGGCCTTCGGCCTTGTATTCGGCGTCCTGGAAGTGATAGGGGTACTCGGAATTGGCGGCATTGTCGTAGGTCAGCGGGTAGGCGCATTTCCCGGCGTTTTCCGCCTTGGTCTTGAAGGTGAAGGGCGGGTGGTCGAGCACATATCCGGAATCTGGTTTCTGGGTGGCGATGCATCTGCCGTTCTCATAAAAGCGCACTTCGGAACAGTTGCTGAATACGGTGACATTGGCAGGGGAATATGGTGATGCGTAGTTGGCAATGAATACCATGGGGCCGCAGTCGACCCCGGTGGTTTTGACGGCGGGGTCGCGCTGGGACTGGAAGAAGTAGTAATCGAATTTCGGTATGCGGAAGAGATCAAGGCAGCCGCCGAAGAAGGGCTGATAATGATAGCCGCGGTAGCAATCGATACCCGCCCAGAGGCCGGAACCGGCCATGCGGGTGGCGGCGGGGTTGCCGCCCGCGGTTTTGAGCATGGTGTCGAGTTTGATGGCGTGATTGACGGCTTGGGTGATGAGCGGGACTTCGCCCCAGCCGCGGGCGACGCGGACGCGGCCCTGCTGGTCGCCCCAGTTGTTGACGCTGTCGCCCCATTCACGGCACCAGAACGGCTTGCCTGGAACGGGTTCTCGGCTCCAGGCGACCTCGACGAATTTCTTGGCGTGTCCGATTTCGGGATCACCGGCGGTAAAACACTGATCCCCGGGATATTCGGCGCGGACAATGTCGTGGAGGCTGCGGGCAAACTCCTCGCTGTATTGGGTTTCGTTGGGGAAGGGTTCCCAGATGATGGCGGAGGGGTGGTTGCGGTCGCGGCGGACCATTTCACGGGCGTTTTGCAGAAAGCGTTCCGCCCAGATTTGTTTGCCGAAGAATTGCCAGCCGGGGTTGGAGACGACGCAGAGGATGCCGAGTTCGTCGCAGGCGTCCATGAAGGCGGGATCCTGCGGATAGTGGCTGCGGAAGCTGGTCAGGCCGGCGTCACGCATTTTCTTGGCATCACGGTAGTGCTGGGCGTTCGAGAGGGCGTAGCCGACATACGGGTGGTCCTGGTGGCGGTTGAAGCCTTGGGCGAAGAATTTGGCGCCGTTGATGAAGAGGCCTTCGGGTTTGAACTCGATGTGGCGGATGCCGACGCGGGTGGTGCGGGCATCGATGCATCTGCCGTCGGCCAAGATGGCGGTCCGCAGCGTGTAGAGGTCGGGATGTTCCGGGTGCCAGAGCCGGGGTTGGGTTACGGTCAATGACTGCGTGAACGGCTGGCTGGCGTTGGCGGCGAGCCGGACGTCCTGCACGGTTGTGGCGACAACGGTTCCGGAGGCGTCGAGGAGTTCCTGCCGGATTTGGAACGGACGGGGGGCAGGGGATTCATTGATGATGTCGGTCTGGACGCGGACCCTGGCTTTTCCGGCGGACACTTCCGGGCAGGTGACAAAGATGCCGCCGCCGCCGACCTTGTTGGTGAGGATTTCATCGGTGATGTGCAACGGGTTCAGCACTTCCAGCCGGACATCACGGTAGAGTCCGCCGAAATAGGTGAAGTCGAGGGTGTTCTGCGGTTTGCCGGGCGGAACCTCGGGGGTGTCGGAATTGTCGAGTTTGACGATGAGCGTGTTGGATTTTCCGAGTTGGATGAGGTTGGAGAGGTCGAGGGTGAAGGGTTGGTAGCCGCCGAAATGGGTGGGGAGTTTCTGATTGTTGAGCCAGAGTTCGGCGACCTGCATGGCACCTTCAAATTCGAGATAGATTTTCTTTCCCTGCCAGGCGGCATCGGCGGAGAAGGTTTTGCGGTACCAGCAGACGCCCTGGTAATTCTGGCCTCCGCCGGCGTTGAGGGGCTCAAGGCGGACGGAATGGGGAAGGGTGACGGGCGTCCACGCGACTTTTTCCGTCAGGGGATCAGCCTGTTTCTGTGCGGGGACGGCGAACGCTTGGTCGCTGGCGTAAAACTTCCAGGCTTTGACCTTGCCGAACGGGTTGCCGTCCTGTCGCGGGAGGTAGCGGAATCCGCTGAATCCGGTGGATTGTCCGAGATCGACGATGAAACAGTGCGGGTGGGGTTCGGATTTCAATTTCCAGGCGGTATGCCATTTGGTGTCCGGTTTGCCGTCGATGGCGGCCTCGGCGCGGTCGTTGGTGGAGTCCTCCTGACTGGAGACGAAGGCGATTTTCCAGGTGGAACGGGGCAACGGTTGCTTCTGGGCGTCGAGCAGGTCGAATTCGGCGATTGCAGAGCCGTTGCCGCTGTGGGCGGAATCGGACTCGAGGCAGATGACCCGTGCGGTCCGGGGGGGGAAGGTGACCGTTTGCACGGCAGAGTCGTTGGGGAAGGTGCCTTTGATGATGCATTTTTCCTGATCCGGGACGAACGGCTTGGCGGCGTCGGGGCGGAAAAACTCCCAATTCTGGTTGAAGCTGAAGGTGATTCTCGCCGGGCTGGCGGCTGGCGCGGCGTCGGGTCCGGCGGCTTGGTTTTCACCGGTTGCGGCCCAGAAGGCCAAGGCGGCGGCGAATGCGGCGAGCCGGGACAAACGCGGATTGCTATGATTCATGGCATCCTCGGGGGAGTTCTGGATGTGGCGGCCGGCTGGCAGCCGCGCCGGAAATTCTTGTACCGTCCATGTATGAGACCGCGCAAGAATAATTTTGTTCCAGTCAAACACCAAGGGTCCGGGACGTGCAGAATGCCGCCGGGAACCGCAGGAAAAAACGGTTTCCCGCCTTACATTATGCGGCTTATGAAAGACAACTACGACATCATCGTGATCGGCAGCGGGCTGGGGGGGCTCACCTCGGCGCGGCGCCTGGCTTCGGCGGGGCACAAGGTCCTGCTCGTCGAGCAGCACTCCATCGTCGGCGGCCTGGCCACCTATTTCAAGCGCAAGGGGCATATCTTCGACGTGGCGCTCCACGGCTTCCCCGTCGGCATGCAGAAGAGCCTGCGCAAGTATTGGGGCAAGGATTTTTCCGACCGCATCATCCAGGTCAAAAGCATTCGCTTCGACAACCCGCAGTTTACGCTCGACACGACGTTCGACATGGAGAACTTCAGCGCGCTGCTGGTGGAGAAGTTCGGCGTGCCGGCGGAGACGGTGAAGGCGTTCTTCGCCGCGCTTGCCGCGATGAACTACTACGACGACCAGGCGGAGGTGACCGCCTCCCTCTTCGAACGTTTCTTCCCCGGCCGGAAGGATGTCTGGCGCTTCCTCATGGAACCGATCACCTACGCCAACGGTTCGACGCTCTACGAGCCGGCGATCAGCTACGGCATCGTCTTTGGCAATTTCATGAGCAAGGGCGTGTACACCTTCCTCGGCGGCACCGACCTGATGCTCGACATGATGGTGCGCGAACTCCGCAACGGCGGCGTGGATGTCGAGACCGGCGCGCGGGCTGAAAAGATTCTCGTGGAGGGCGGCAGGGTTCGCGCCGTAGTCGTCAACGGCCGCGAGATCGGCTGCCGTGCGGTGGTCTCCAACGGCAGCCTGCCGAAGACAATTCTCGAGTGGACCGGCGCGGAGCATTTCCAGCCGGATTTTGTCGCGGGCATGCGCAAGGTCCGCCTCAGCACCAGCAGCAGCCAGGTCTACATCGGCATCAAGCCCGGCGAGAAGCTGGATTTCATCGGCGACCTGCTCTTCACCTCGACTCATCCGGAGTACGACACCGACGCGCTGCTGGGCCGGAAGATCACCAGCCGCACCTACTCCGTCTATTACCCCGAGATCCGCCCCGGCACCGACCGTTACAGCATCGTCGCCTCGATGAATTCGCGCTACGAGGACTGGGCGGGGCTGTCGAAAGAGGAGTACCGCGCCGCGAAGGCCGCGATGGTCGAGGATACCTTCAACGCGTTGGAGAAATACGTCCCCGGAATCCGGAAGATTGCGGATTATGCGGAGGCGGCGACCCCGCGCACCTTCGAGCGCTACACCGGGCATGTCCGCGGCGCCACGTTCGGCACCAAGTTCGAGGGGCTGAAGTACAGCATGGAGCTCGGGAAACAGGTCGGCGGGCTGTTCCACACCGGCTCGGTCGGCATCATCATGTCCGGCTGGCTCGGCGCCGCCAACTACGGCGTCATCACCGCCGGTGAGGTGGACAAATACCTGGCGACGAGCGGAAGGGCGTAGGCGAGGGGGGCGGATGGATGATCGTCGATGGCCGTCGATGGCCGTCGATAACCATCGATAACCGTCGATAACCGTCGATAACCGTCGATAACCGTCGAGGGGTCGAGGGGTCGAGGGGTCGAGGGGTCGAGGGGTCGAGGGGCGTCGACAACCGGCGGGGGCCATCGACGGGGGCCGATGGGTTTCGACGGCTATCGACGGTTATCGAAATCTCTTTTCCCCCGCCGCACGATATAGTATCTGCTACTCGAAACCGACGGTCGCTCTTATCCTTTGGGGGCTTGCTCATGATTCACCTCGACTTTAGCAAATCGTCCGACGGGCTGATCCCGGCGATCGCGCAGGACTGGCGGACCGGTGAGATCCTCATGCAGGCCTTCATCAACGAGGCGGCATGGGAGAAGACGCTGGCGACCGGGGTGGCGACTTACTGGTCGCGATCGAGGAAGGCGTTCTGGGTCAAAGGCGAAACCTCCGGCCATCTCCAGCGCATCATGGAAATTCTGGTGGACTGCGACCAGGACTCGGTCGTCTTCAAGGTTGAACAGGTCGGCGGCGCGGCGTGCCACGAAGGGTACCGGAGCTGCTATCACCGGCGCGTTGAGGACGGCGAACTCCGCATCGTCGGCGAGCGCGTGTTCGACCCCGCAAACGGACACGGAACCTGACCTCCGGTGCCAGCCCGGCGGCATCGGCCGCGGTTGGTACCCGAGGATCCCGGCGCGTCATGCCGCATGGTGTTTGGCCGTGGCCCGGTACATCACGTCCGCCAGTGCCTGCATGCCGAACGGCTTGGGAAGAATTTCCGCCAGCCCCTTGCCGAGGAACAGCTGTTCGAGGTCCTCCGTGTCGCTGCCGCTGACCAGAATGACGTTGGCGGCTGGCGCAATCCGCTGCAGTTCCGCCAGAGTCTGCTCACCATCGAGGCCGGGCATGGCATAATCAAGGAGCACGCAGCAGATCCGGTCTACGATGGGCAAGGATGAGGCGGCCGCATTTTCCCTGAAAATCCGCACGGCGCTGGCGCCGTCCTCCGCCGTGAGCACGCGGAATCCGAGATTTCCCAGACTCTGCGCCGCAAGTTCGCACATGTCCGGCTCATCGTCCACCACCAGCACGGTTCCGCTGCCGCGCCACGATGGCGGGGCATGGGCCGCCGCCGGGGCATGCGCCACCGCGGCCTTGGCGGCGGCGGGCAGGAAGATGGTGAATGTCGAGCCTTTTCCCGGGGTGCTTTGGGCCCGGATCAGGCCTCCGTGGTTGCGGACGATGCCCTGCACGGCGGCGAGCCCGAGTCCGCGCCCGGTGAACTTGGTGGAGAAGAACGGATCGAAGGCATGCTCCTGTGTTTTTTCATCCATGCCGCAGCCGGTGTCGGCCACTTCCAGATAGACACAGGCACCGGACGGCATGCCGCCGCACGGCAGTACGGCCCCGCCCGCCTCCACCATGCCTGTGGAGATGGTGATGGTGCCCGGCGCTTCGTTTCCGATGGCTTCTGCGGCGTTGATGACGAGGTTCATGATGGCCTGCCGGAGCTGCGAGGGGTCGGCCTCCACCGGCGGGAGGCGCTCAGCCAGCTGCAGGCGGATTTCAGCCGTGTCGTGGGTGGCGCTCTCCAGCAGGCGGTGAAGGTTCCGGACCGCCTCCGAAAGATCCAGCCGCTGGACGATATACTTCCCCTTTCCCGCGTAGGCCAGCATCTGGCGGCAGAGATCCGCAGCTTTGTGGACCGCACGGCCGATGTCGCCGAGATTGTGCTGAAGCGGCGAGGCGGGGGGTAGCGCGGCCGACACCAGTTCCTGGTTGCCGAGGACGGTCATCAGCAGGTTGTTGAAGTCATGGGCGATGCCGCCGGCCAGATTGCCGATGAGTTCCGCCTGGCTCTTTTTCTGCAGCTGCGCTTCAAGCTCCCGCCGCTGCTGCTCGGCCAGCTGCCGCCGGGTGATGTCCTCCAGGATGAGCATGGCCGCGACAATGCCACCGGTCGTCCTGTCGTGGATGGGGGTGCAGTGGGCGATGCACCAGCTCTCGCTGTCGTCCGCGCGGCGGATGCGGCAGTCCTCGCTCAAGGTGACCTCGCCGCGGATGGCGCGGCAGAGTATCCACTCCTCCGGCGGAATTAGCCGCCCATCCGGAGTAAAAACCTTCCAGGAGCACGGCAGTTCAGCCACGCGTTTTCCGACGAGGTCGGCCACGCCTCCCGACGGATTGAACCCAATGATTTTGAGGGCGGCCGCGTTGCCTGTGATCAGCCTGTGTTCCGTCGCATCCACCAGCACCATGCCGTTGGGGCTTTCGGAAAACGCCGACTCCAGAAGCGTCTTGGTGTTGGCCAGTTCCAGCTCCAGCTGTTTGCGGCGGGTGACGTCATGGGTGACGCCGATGATCGCCTCCGCCTTGCCTGCGGCGCCATAGACGATGCTGGCGGAGTCGCTGAACCAATGGTACTTGCCGTCCGCGCAGCGCAGGCGGAATTCAAGCTGGTGCTGCTGCGGATGTTCCCGGTTGAGCGACTCCATGTATGCCTGGATGCGCGGGCGGTCGTCCGGGTGCATCAGCCCCCAGATGACCTGCTGGCCGTTGGCCATCAACTCCGCGAGGCTGGTACCCAGCATCTCCGCCACCACGGGGCTGAGGTAATCGTAGCCACCGGTGAGCAGGTTGCGCCGGTAGAGGATATGCCTCGATGTCTGCAGCGCCTCCTGGAAGCGGCGGGTGGCTTGCCGCAGGGTTTCCTCCGTCTGCATGCGGTGCTGGAGCTCTTCATCCAGAAGCTGGTTTTTGAGGCTGACGTCGGAAAGAAGCCGGGACATGGCGATGTCGTAGGCCATGATGTTTTCAGCCTCGCGCCTGGAAATCCGCGGAATCCGAGTCAGGCAGTCCCGGCATTTCTCCGCGGAAGGGCTGGCTGCGGCCTCCCTCTTGGACGGCGGTGCGTCCTTTTGATTGCATGGCCCGCTGAGAAGGGTCGCAACGAGCTTCCCGTTCACTGTTACCGGGACATGGATGAAGAAAAGCCCGTGTTTGCACCGGGACTCCACCGGCCGGCCAGCGAGCAACTCCGCCTGGGTTTCCGGATCGCCACCAGCGCCGCATTCACAGGATGGGGCGGCGGTCCCTGTCGGTTTCTTCCTGGATGCATTCTCGAGCCCTGTTTCCAGCAAAACATGACCGTCGGGATTGATGACCTTGCCGGGAATCCCCGTGGCTGCAAAGCGGGCGTCAAACAGGTACTTGAGGTCTACCATGTCCACCAGGTCGGAAAAGCATAACTTGACCATAAACTCCCCTCTTCCGCCAAGGGTGCGCTGACACCGTGCCCAACGCGAACTGATATAGGCAAGACTAAGTGCTTATCCGTATACCGTCTTGCGCTTAACTATACGGAAAGGCTTCCATAAAAGCAATACAAGTGCTATTGGTATTAGTCGGTATAAATCGAGCGCGTCTGTTGTTTTCGCCTGATATGTTTATAGCCTGGTGCCTGTCCGTTGCGGCCTTTGGGCTTGGTGGGGCAAGGGTGGCATACGGCGTGGCGCATGGAGACCGCACGGGTTCCGGGCAGCAAAAAACCGCCTTCCGGAAGCGGTCCGGAGGCGGTTTTTCGGGTTTGCGGTTGGCGTCGGGGTCAGGGATCGTCGTCGCCGAGGCCGTCTTCATCGTCGTGAGGTTTCTTGTGCTTGACCGCATCTTCGTCAAGCGCATCGAGGTCATCTTCCTGTTCATAGAGCAGGGAGCCGGTGATCAGCGCCCCGCATTCGGGGCAGACACCGCCTTCATCGTCAACATCGTTCATGTTGACCTTGCATTCGCAATAGGGGCAGAGAATGATTTCCATCGGCTGTCCTTTCTGCTCCAAAAACCGGCGGCACAACGCCAATCGACAGGCATCTCATGGCGTATCCGCAAGCGGACTTCACGGCGCAACTATGCAATGGCTTTTCCAATAGTCAACCGGTTGCGGAAAATTCGCGTGTCCGCTATGGGGGGCGGCACCCCGTCCTACACCTGGAGTGCCATGAGGAATTCGATGTTGTTTTTGGTCTTTTTGAGCTTGTTCAGCAGCATCTCCATCGCCTCGACGGGCGGCACGCCGGTGAAGGCGCGGCGCAGCACCCACATGCGCTCGAGTTCGTCCTTGTGGCAGAGCAACTCTTCCTTGCGGGTGCCGGACTTCTCGATGTTGATGGCCGGGAAGACGCGCTTGTCGACCATGTGGCGGTCCAGGTTCACCTCCATGTTGCCGGTGCCCTTGAACTCCTCGAAGATGACCTCGTCCATCTTGCTGCCGGTGTCCACCAGCGCGGTGGCCAGGATGGTGAGACTGCCGCCGTTCTCGATGTTGCGCGCGGCGCCGAAGAAGCGCTTGGGCTTGTGCAGCGCGTTGGCGTCCACGCCGCCGGAGAGGATGCGGCCGGAGTGCGGCTCGATTGTGTTGTAGGCGCGGGCCAGGCGGGTGATGGAGTCGAGGAGGATGACGACGTGGCGGCCGATCTCGACCAGGCGCCGGGCTTTTTCGCAGACCATTTCGGCGACCTGGACATGGCGCTCGGGCGGCTCGTCGAACGTGGAGCTGATGACCTCCACGCCGGCCTTCACACTGCGCTTCATGTCGGTCACCTCTTCGGGGCGCTCGTCAATCAGCAGCACGATCAGGTCGATGTCCGTATTGTTCGCCGTGATGCTGTTGGCAATCTTCTGCAGCAGGATGGTCTTGCCGGTGCGCGGCTGGGCGACAATCAATCCGCGCTGGCCGCGGCCGATGGGCGTCACCAGGTCGAGCACGCGCATCGCCAGCTCTTCCGGTTCGCGCTCCATGATCAGGCGCACCGTCGGGAAGTACGGCGTCTGCGACTCGAACGGCATCACCGACTTCTTGTGCTCAGGCGGCAGCCCGTTGATGGACTCGACCTTGAGCATGGCAAAGAAGCGCTCCTTCTCGCGGGGAGACCGGATCTGCCCCATCACCGTGTCGCCGGTGCGCAGCGAGAAGCGCCGGACCTGCGACGGGCTCAGGTAGATGTCGTCGGGGCAGGGCATGTAGCTGAATTCGGGAAGGCGCAGGAAGCCGAAGCCGTCCTGCAGGACTTCCACGACGCCGCCGCCGTAGATCAACCCACACTTCTCGGTATTTGCCTTGAGGATGGCGAAGACCAAGTTGTGCTTGTCGAGGGTGCCGACGCCTTCGATGTTCAGCTCGATGGCCATCTGGGTCAGATCGGGCATGCTTTTCGCCTGGAGGTCGGCGAGGGAGACGTTCTGCGCCGGGCGGTCGCGCTGCGCGTTCTGCTGCTGGTAGGCCATGTATTCGGCCTCCTCATCGTACTGCGGCTGGTTCAGGTTTTGGCCGCGGAACTTGTCCCGGCGTCCCGGACCCGGCTGCCCGATGTGCTGCGGGTTGGCGTGGCGTTCGTGCCGGCCATGGCGCTCGTGCCGGTCGCGGCGGTCGTTGCGCGGCTGGCTGACCCCATGCCCGTGCATCGGTTGCGGCTGGGACGGCATCGGCAGCCGGGGCTGCTGCGTCATGGGCCGCGGCTGCGGATGAGCATGAGGCAGGGCCTGCTGCGGCGGAATCTGCGGCGTCGGCAGCGGCGGGTCGAAATCAAACGGAGAGGCGAACGAGGCCGGAGAGGCGGGCGCCGCCGGGGCGGCGGGCCGCGGCTCGGGGGTGCGGGCGGCGGCAGGGGCCGGAGGCTGGACGGAAAGCTCCGGCTGGCTGTCGGCCGCGGTCGTCTCCGCCGCCGCACGCCGCGTGGTGGGCGGGCGGCCGCGGCGCTTCGGCGCCTGGGCTTCGGCGCCGGGCGCGGGAGCCTCGGCGGAGTGCTGGGATTCCGGGGTCGGGGTCGGTGCCTGTTCGTCGGACTGATTCATGCTTGCTTCCTTGACTTTGCTCGTGCTGGCTGAAATGAAACGGGATTTGTTGAATAATCGTCCGCGGCTTGTTCCGGCCGCCGTGCGCGGGGGGTGTCTGCTATGTAGGCTTATGGGGTGTCGAGCGAGTTCAGAATTCTGGCGCACTGTTCTCGCAGAAGTTCCATTGTGCCGTTGTTGGCGAGTGCGAAATCCGCGCGTTGCATTTTTTCCTCCATCGGGAGCTGTGCCGCAAGCCGGTCCCGGATCTCCTCCGCCGTCCATCCGCGCGCCTTCAGCCGCTCCTCCTGCGTCCGGCGGTCACACCACACGGCGACCACGCACCGGAACTCCTTCTCCCAGCCGCCCTCGTAGAGCAGCGGCACGGCGCAGAACAGATCGCACGCCGCCTTTTCCGCCGCCGCCAGCATCTGCCGCCGGACCAGCGGATGAATCAGCGCCTCAAGCCTCCGCCGCTCCGCCGGATCGGGGAACACCCGTTCCGCCATGCGCTTCCGGTCGAGCGTCCCGTCCGGCAGCAGCACCCCGGCACCCCACTGTTCCGTCACGAGCCGCAGCCCCTCGCCGCCCGGCCGGTACAGTTCATGTACCGACTCGTCGGCGTCCCAGCAGGCGGCGCCGAGTCCGCGCAGGATTTGCAGCACGGTGGTTTTGCCGGCGCCAATGCCGCCGGTAATGCCGATCAGGGACATGGTTGGGTTCCGTGTTGCGGATTCCGCATGACTTCGGGAGGCGCGCCAGGCAACCGCGGCATGCGCGGAAAAACACTGGGACGACGTGCCGGTTTCAAGGCGGGGGAGGGCGGGATGCCCAAAGAATCTGTTCTCGCTGGAAAAAGAGAGGGGAGTCGGAATGTGCGGGGAAAACAGACTACCCATATCTTAGCTGTGTCCGAAGGCTTTGCAAGCTCGGCCCCGTTTTTTTGTCGGCGGGCCGCATTTGCCGCGCGCAGAGGCGCATAGGGACAACGGAGGAAAAAGCTGGGGGCTTTTGGGTATCGTCCGATGTGCCACGGTACCGGAACGGACAGCCCAATCCGGTTCCGATCCGTAGGCCGGCTTATTGCAAGACCCGCCGGAAACAGTATGGTAGTTTCACCGTCAGTGGCAATCGGGTGCCATGCATCCGCCCCCGATTTTTCATCGGTTTTGCATTTCATTGTTCCTTGATTAGGAGGGAAATAAATTATGCCGTTCATGTGTCGGCTGGGAATGCACAGTTGGAGCGGGTGCAAATGCTTGAGTTGCGGCAAAACGCGTGACGAGGGGCATGACTTCCATCGTGATTGCGAAGAATGCTCCCGTTGCGGGAAAACGCGGGAAAATGCTCATGACTGGGACAACGGGGGTGGCCACTGCAAGTGTTGCGTCTGTGGAAAAGTACGGGATAAAAATCACAACTGGCATGATGATTGTGAACGTTGCAGCAGGTGCCACTCAACCCGGCAGAATGCCCACGATTGGAACGGCTGCGAGTGTAAGGCATGCCGTAAACGTCGAGACATCGGACATGCCTGGGATGGTTCCGTATGCCGAATATGCAACGAGGTCAAGAGCGGCCTTAGGCTATCGCCGGCAAGTATTCGGATTCCCTTTTGGCCCACGTCACGGCATGTCCAGATTGCGGCTGAAATTCAGTGTGGAAACGCGAACGGCGAGGCCAAGTATAAACGCTGCGAACAACGGATTCGCATGTCCTTTCGGCCAGACGAGGTGGGGTCACGCTCTAGCGGCGGGTCAGACTCTACTGTGTATCGGTGGTCGTGGACTGTAAAAGAGAAAGGGCAGATGGATTCGACTATACGCCAACTCTTGGAGTATCTACAGGAATACGATCTTCTGCGGGAGACGACCGTAACCATGGAAAGTTGCATCATACAATACGGATACGCAGAAGACGGCAACGGCCGGAGTGTTTTGGACGAAAAGAGCGTTGTTGTCTGGCGTTATTCGGCATAACCGAATAAAGGCAGGGGCGGCGGCATAAAGCCCCGCCCCCGCCGCCCCGTCGGCTTTTTGTTCCGGCGCTACATTACGCATGATTTTGTCTTGTGCGCAAGGAGTTGGGCATGGAATCGGCGACGGTGCTTTTGAGCGGCGGGCTGGACTCGACGGTGCTGCTGCATCATGTGGTGAAGGAGCTGGGCGCGCGGCCGGTGTACGCGCTGTCGTTCCAGTACGGGCAGAAGCACGGGCGCGAGCTGGAGATGGCGCGCTGGCAGGCGCGCAGCCTGGGGGACGCGGTGGCGGAACACCGGGTGCTCGACCTCGGCTTTTTCCGGGAACTGGCGGGCGGCGCGAGCGCGCTGGTGGCCGGCGGGCCGGAGGTGCCGGCGCTGGCCGACCTGAAGGCGGCCGACCTCGACCAGCCGCTCACCTACGTCCCGAACCGGAACATGATGCTGCTATCGCTGGCGGCGGCGTTCGCCGAGGCGCGCGGTTGCGGCGTGCTTTATTACGGCGCCCAGGCGCAGGACGAGTACGGCTACTGGGACTGCACGCCGGAGTTTGTGGCGCGCATCAATGCCGTGCTCGCGCTGAACCGCCGCCGGCCGGTGCGCGTGGAGGCGCCGTTCGCGCTCCGGCGCAAGGGGGAGGGCGTGGCGCTCGGCCGGACGCTTGGCGTGGATTTTGCGCACACCTGGTCGTGCTATCGCGGCGGGGAGCGCCCGTGCGGCGAATGCCCGACCTGCATCGAGCGGCGCAAGGCGTTTGAGGAGGCCGGACTGGCCGATCCGCTCGGCTGATTTTTTTGCGGTGCTGTCTGCTGGACGAAAGGGGCTGGACATGGTTAAAAAAGCGGTGGCGAAAAAGGCGGGCGCGGCGCGGCCGCTGTGGGCGCCCTGGCGCATCTCCTTCATCACGGGGGCGAAGACGCCCGGCTGCTTCCTCTGCCACAAGGGAAACGGCGGCGGCGGGGAATGCACGGCGGACGGCGAGAACCACGTCATCGCCCGCGGCGGCCACGCCTACGTGCTGATGAACGCATACCCCTACAATTCCGGGCATCTGATGGTTGCGCCGTACCGGCATGTGGGCGACCTGACGGAGCTGACGGCCGACGAGCTGGCGGAGATGGCCGTGCTGACCGTGGAGGCCGAGAAGGTGCTGAAGGCCGCGGTGCGCCCGCAAGGGTTCAACATCGGCTACAACCTGGGCGAGGCGGGCGGCGCCGGAGTTCCGGGACATGTCCACTGCCACATCGTGCCGCGCTGGAACGGGGACACGAACTTCATGCCGGTGCTGGGCGACGTCCGCGTCGTGCCGCAGGCGCTGGAGGAGACGGCCGAACTGCTGCGCAAGACCTGGGAGAAGCTGGCGAAGTCCGGCGGGTTCAGGGCGCCAGTCCTGGTGCGGAAGGCGAAGAGGCGCGGCTGAGACGGCGCAACTGCATCAGGACGGGCGGAAGCCGGTTTGAGGGCCGGGGCGGCACGAGTTCGACGACGTTGCAACTGCGCTTGAAGGCGAGCGTCTTGAAGCTCCAGCCGGCCTGCCACAACTGACGCTCAAAGTCCTTCATCGAAACCGAGTCGCAGACGGCGAGCAGGTGCTCGCCGCGCGCGAGGGAGTCCCGTAGCACCGGCTCCAGCAGGAGCTTGCGGTTCTTTTCCGTCCGCTTGTCCGGCGCGACACCGTCCGACCCCAGGCCGACGCGCGTCACCGGCGCCCTGGCGTAGAAGTCGAACCCCAGCTTTTCGTTCTCGTCCATCATCAGGATGCGGACGCCGGTTGCCGCGTCGAACGGGCGGCAGACCGCGTACATCGCCGACATATTGCGCTTCAGGTTGCCCTCCAGTTGCTTGGCCGACTTGGAGCCGCTCACCTCAAGCGCGGCCTGCATCTCTGGGATGAACCCCATGAAACCCTTGCCGGCGACCAGCAGGGCGGCGGCGGCCAGCGCGAACACGAGCACGCGGCGGCGGGGTTGCTCGCCGGTCCAGTCGGTGTTGCGCGCCAAGCGTGCGGCGGCCAGCGCGACCGGGGCGAAAAGCGGCAGGACGTAGGTCGTCAGGCGGCTCTGCGAAACGCAGAACACGGCCAGCGGCAACGCCAGCCACAGCACGAGGAAGAGCTTCGGGCCGGAGGCGCGCCACAGCGCCGTCCAAGAATCCTTCCGCCGCCAGCCGCCGCTGCGTAGTGGCCGCCAGAAGTAGAAGCTCCACAGTCCGCCGCCGAACAGAAGCACGGGAAAGTAGAGCATGAACGGCGCGTACCATTCCGGATTCCGCCCGAACTCGTTGGTCGCCACACGGTCGACCAGCTCCTTTTTCAAGTAGTAGTCGAGCAGTTCCGGATGCCGGACGATCATGGCCAGGAACCACCAGAATCCGACCGCGAAAAAGAGGGCGATGCCGGCGGGGTTGAAGATCGCGCCCCAGCAGCGGTCCGCCTTCGGGCGGCTGAAGTTCCAGGCGACGACCGCCAGCAGCGGCAGCAGTACCGGCGGGCCCTTTGTGAGGAAGCCGAGCCCGAACGCCGCCCACATGCCGGTCATCCACCAGCGTCCGCTTTCCGGGCGGGCGGCGACCACCCCGCGCCAGAAGCAGAACAGCGCCAGCGTTTCCCACAGGCAGAGGAGCGTGTCGGTGTTGACCGTGTTGGCGGTGGCCACGGGGAAGATGGCGGTGGCGTAGACGAGCGCGGCGAGCACGCCGGTGCGGCGGTCGTTCCACATCCTTGCGGCGAGCAGGCCTACGAACAGGGCGGTCAGGCAGAGCGCAAGCGCGTTGGAGAGGCGCGCGCCCCATTCATTGACCCCGGCAAGTTTGATGCCGCCGGCGATGGCCCAGTAGCCGAGCGGCGGCTTGGTCCAGTGGTGGACGCCGGTGATGGTCGGTTCCATCCAGTTGCCGCTCTTCACCATCTCCAGCGCGCAGAGGGCGTAGCGCCCCTCGGTGGTCTCGTAGAGGCCGCGGCTGCCCTGGAAGGCGAACGCGCAGACCACGGCCAGCAGGAGCGCGAGCCAGACGAAGCGGCGGATGGCGGAGGAGCCGGCGTTGTTCATGAAACGGTTTCGGTGTTGGGGGGTAAAACGGTTCCGGCGGCCGCCGTGGCCGGTGCATGGCCGTCGCGCCGCGCGAAAGATGAGTGGGTGAATGTACACGGAGAAGAAGGCCTTGCAAGGATTTCGCCGTGAATTCGGCGGCCCATCCCATCCGCGGTGCCCTACTTCGGGACGAGGTCACCGATGGAGTCGAGGACGTGGTGCGGGCGGTAGGCGAAGCGCGGCAGGTCGCCGACCTTGGTGACGCCGGTGAGCACGAGCACGGTTTCGATCTCCGACTCGATGCCGGCGATGATGTCGGTGTCCATGCGGTCGCCGATGATGGCGGTTTCCTCGCGGCGGCAACCGAGCTGCTTGAGCGCGTGGCGCATGATGAGCGGGTTCGGCTTGCCGATGAAGTAGGCCTTGCAGCCGGTGGCCAGTTCGACGGGGGCGATGAGCGCGCCGCAGGCGGGGACGATGCCGTGTTCCGTCGGGCCGGTGACGTCGGGGTTGGTGCCGATGAGCTTGGCGCCCGCCTGCACCAGCCGGATCGCCTTCTCGATGCGCTCATAGCTGTAGCTGCGGGTCTCCCCGATGACCACATAATCGGGATTGACGTCGTTCATGGAGATGCCGGCCTCATAGAGCGCGTTGAGCACGCCCGCATCGCCGATGACGAAGGCGCTGCCACCCGGTTTCTGTGAGGAGAGGAACGCGGCGGTGGCCAGGGCGCTGGTGTAGAAATGCTCCTCGCCGACGTCGAGCCCCAGCCGCGCCAGCTTCTGGTGGAGTTCGCGCGGGGAACGTTCGCTGCTGTTGGTGAGAAAGAGGAAGCGCTTGCCGGCGGCCTTGAGCCAGGCGACGAACTCGGCGGCGCCGGGCAGCAGCCGGTTGCCGTGGTAGATCACGCCGTCCATGTCGCAGATGAAACCGTTCTTGGCGTGGATGGAGGAAAACGGGGAAATGTCCATGGATGCTGGTGCCCTTTCCGCGCGGCCGACGCCGGTGTCCCGCGCAGGGCGGAAAGGTAGCCCGCCGTCCCGGAGCTTGCAACCGCAGCGCTTCAGCCCGCGTCCAGACGCCTTGAACGTTCTCCAGCCCCGACCATAGGGCGGGATACCCGGTCGTCAAACGGGAGCGTGGGCGTCCCGCCCGTTTTCGGCGGACATCTTGTCCGACGCACAAAGAGATTCCGGGCGGGACGCCCGGTCAAGGCGGGCAGGATGCCCACGCTCCCGTCCTGCATCGCCGGGCGGGCCGCCCGCCCTCCTGAAAATGGAAAGGGCGGCCGGATTCCGGCCACCCTTCATGCGTTTTCCAAGCGGGGGAGGAGCTTACTTGCCGATGCCGAGCAGTTCGACCTCGAAGATCAGCGTGGCGTTTGGCCCGATGGCGTCGCCCGCGCCGCGCGCGCCGTAGGCGAGGTCCGCCGGCACGAACAGCTTGTACTTGCCGCCGACCTTCATGAGCTGCAGCGCCTCGGTCCAGCCGGGAATCACGCCGCCCACGGGGAAGGTGGCCGGCTCGTTGCGTTCGACGGAGCTGTCGAAGACCGAACCGTCAATGAGCGTGCCGGTGTAGTGCACGGTGACGACGTCCGATTTCTTCGGCGTCGCGCCGGTGCCTTCGGTAAGCACGGTGTACTGGAGGCCGCTGTCGGTGGCGGTGACACCCTTTTGCATGCCGTTGCGGGCCAGGAAGGCGGCTCCGGCCTTGAGGTTCTCCTCGGCGTCGCCCTGCTGCCCCTCGGAGGCCTTGGCCTGCAGTCCGGCCTGGAACTCCTTCATCGTCTCTTCAAATTCCGCCTGGGTGAGGCGCGGCTTGTCGCCCTTGATCATGTCCTCGATGCCCGCGAAAAAGCTGGGCAGGTCGAGTTCGACGGGCAGGCGGCGGAAGGACATCCCGACATCCAGGCCGAGTGCGTAGCTGGTCTTCTGTTCGACGGTATTGAGTTCGCTGGCCATGGCGGGTCTTCTTTCTTCTGGGTGTGAGTTGGGGCGTCCGCGCACCGGGAATTGGTTTGCAAATTGCGGAATATACCCCGCCAATCCGCTCTTTCTCCGCGCCGGCCGGAAAAAAGGGTCACCCCCGGATCTGGCCGCTGCCCTGCACGACGTACTTGTAGGTGGTCAACTCCTCAAGCCCCATCGGGCCGCGGGCGTGGATGCGGTCGGTGCTGATGCCGATCTCCGCGCCCATGCCGAACTCGCCGCCGTCGGTGAAGCGCGTGGAGGCGTTGACGTACACCGCCGCCGAATCCACCTGCGCCGTGAACGCCCGCGCCGCCGCCGCGTCCTCCGTCACAATGGCCTCGCTATGCCCGGAACTGTGCTCGGCGATGTGCGCCACAGCCGCGCCCAGGCTGTCCACGACGGCGACCGTGATGACGAGGTCCAGGTACTCCTCGTCCCAGTCCGTCGCCGTTGCGGGCTTCGCATCGGGAACCAGCGCGCAAAATGCGTCGTCGCCGCGCATCTCGACCTTGCGCCGGCGGAACATCGCCGCCAGTTCCGGCGCGAACACCGCCGCGATCTCCCGGTGCAGCAGCACCTTCTCCGCCGCGTTGCAGACGCCCGGCCGCTGGCACTTCGCGTTCTCGATGATCGCCAGCGCCATCTTCGGGTCCGCCGCGCGGTCCACATACACATGGCAGACGCCCTTGTAGTGCTTGATGACGGGGATGCGCGAGTTCTCGACCACGGCGCGGATCAGCCCCTCGCCGCCGCGCGGAATCACCAGGTCGATGTACCGGTCCAGCTTCAGCAGCTGCGTCACCGCCGCGCGCTCCGTCCAGGGAACCACCTGCACCGCCGTCTCCGGCAGCCCTGCGGAGCGCAGGCCGTCGAGCATCGCCGCCGCCAGCGCCAGGTTCGAGCGGATCGACTCCGAACCGCCGCGCAGAATCGTCGCATTCCCCGCCTTCAGGCAGAGCCCCGCGGCGTCCACCGTCACGTTCGGGCGCGACTCGTAGAGGATGGCGATCACGCCGATCGGTACGCGCACCCGGCGGATTTCGAGGCCGTTCGGCCGGGTCGTCGCCGAGTCCAATTTACCCACGGGGTCGGGGAGGGCGACAAGCGCGCGCAGGCCGTCGGCCATGGCGGCGACGCGCTGCGGAGTCAGCAGCAGACGGTCGAGCATCGCCTCGCTGAGGCCGGCCGCCTTCGCCGCGGCCATGTCCTCCGCGTTCGCGGCCAGGATCTCCGCCTGCCGCGCCGCCAGCGCCTCCGCCATCGCGTTCAGCGCCCGGTTCTTCTGCGCCTCCGGCACGAGCGCGAGCCGCCGCCCGGCCGCCCGCGCCGCCCGCCCCATCTCCAGCAACGAATTCTGCAACTCTTCCTGTGTCATGGCAGTAATTTTTCCCGCACGCCCGTTTGAGTTTTCCGATTCGTGAAATATAACGTGGCATTGACACCACGCGGGAGGAACGCATGCGCCGGTTGATTGAACGCGACGTCATCATCAGGGCGGTTGCCGCCGGGCTGGCGCTGGGCGCGCTCGGGCTTCCGTATGTCACGGCCCACACGCACCGGGCCGAACTGCTGCCCCTGCAGATGGCGTTTCTGACGCCGACGGCCATTGTCCTTTTCCTGATCGCCGTCGCCTGGACGCCGCTGGCCGGTAGCGGTGCCTGTTTCCGTGTGCCGCGGGCCGGGCGCGACTGGCTCTGGATCGTGCCTCTCCTGCTGGCCGCCGCCGCGCTGCGCGCGTTCTGGCTCGATCCGATGGTGGAGTCGGTGAAAAGCGGTTTCATCCCGCCGACGCCCGCGGTCTGGCTGCGGGACGCGCCGTGGATCGCCGGTTTCCAGCCGCTGGTGCTGGTCGCCGCCGTCTATGCGTTCACCGCGCGGCTCACCGGTCGTCCCTCGTTCAGCATCGCGGCGGTGGTCGTGCTCAGCGCCCTGGCCTCCTGGAACCACTGGACGGCGGCGGCCCCCCTGCCGCAGGCGCTCTTCCTGCTCGCCGCCGGGTTCGGCGCCATGCTCTTCGCCTGGATCTACCACCGCGCCGGCTGGTGGGGGCTCTGCGCCGCCGTGCTCCTGATGTACATGCGCTTCCTGCCGCGCTATCTTGGCGGGTGAACGAGCCGGCGCCGGAAACGGGTTGAACAGAAGGCGCAACGACGCAACGGTAAAGCGAAGTAAAGCGGGCGAGCGCAGGTGGAAGGACGGTTCCAATGACCCATACAAAAAAGATCATGCTGGCCGCGGCTGCGGCGCTGGTCCTGCTCGCCGCCGCCGGGGCCGGGCTTTGGGCGTACATGCGGGCCAATGAGGTCTGCCTGCGCCGCATCGTCTTGGATGACGCGTCTTTAACCATTCGCTTGGAGACGGTCAGCCGGAACGGCAAGATTCGCGAACTACGGCGCGAAAAGTGGGTGAAGGACAATCTTGCTCAGCGGCGCAAAGTTGCGTGTGAAATGAGGGATAACGCTTCATACGTCAACGAATGGGCCATCCGTGTTGATGAAAACGCGAAATTCTCTGATGTGTACGACTGTTTTTTAGAACCCATCGGTATGACAGACTGCATGTTTGAAGCTGTCAAAGGCGACGGGGAGATCAGCCGGGTGCCATGCGCGGTTGCTTCGCACCCGGATGAAGATTGGGGAGCGACGATGATTGCCATTGACGTGCATAACCAAAAACGGCTTTCGCGTTTCCTGCATGCGGACATCGATTCTCTTCGGGAATCGGGGAGTGCCGAATGGGCGGCCTGTCTGAAAGCTCACGGCGTGAGGGTAAAGGTCATCTGCCCGGAGAGCCTCAGGGCAGAGGGGCGCAAGGAAGTCCTGTTTTGGTGGCTTGTGTTTTCTCGCTATACCAGCATGGCCGATGTCGCGGCGGCGAATTCCAAGTTGTCGGCGCTCGGCATGGAATACCGGCGCATCCGGTTTATGGAACTGAAACCTGCACTTGTCGAAACCCCCGAGGAGCGGGAATAGGCTGCGGCCGGCCTTCCCCTTTGCGTCTTGGCGTCTTGGCGCGAGCGTCCGCCTTTGGACAGGCGGCGCAAGGACGCAGCAACCATGCGAAAGAACGCGGGTGCGTACCGACGGGAAGGGCGGTTCCCGATGACCCAATCGGAAAAGATCGTGCTGGTCGCGGCGACGGCGCTGATCCTGCTCGCCGCCGCTTTGTCATCCGCCGGAGGCGGCCTGTGAAACGCCGCAGGCGCGCGGCTCCGCCGCGAGGCAAAAGCGGTGTCAAGCCACCGCACTGCCAAGGCGGCTGCGCCGCAGTATCAGGCCGACCCACAAAACAGGCAAAGGCCCAATAAAGCCTCCCCGACCCAAGGGTCGGGGTATGTCACCCAAATAGGAATAAAAAGGACGCCCGGCGGGGGCGTCCTTTTTGTTTGTGGCGGAAGCGCGCGGCTTACTTTCCGGCGATCCACTCGGATTCGTACCAGAGGATGCCGTACTCGGAGCGCATGGCGACGCCTGTGGTTTCGCGGTAGAAGACTTCCAATTCCTTGAACGCCCAAAGGAGCGTCTGGTACTGTTCCGTCTCCGTCGTGTCCGCCACGATGGCGGCCGAGCCGCCGCGCTTGTCCGCCTTGCAGATTTCCTTGCAGCGGGCGACCTGCACGAGGACCATTTGGAAAAGGGCCAGCCGGGTGGGAATCTTTCCGACCTCGGACATGAAAGCCAAAAGGCGGTAGCCGGGAAAGCTTTCCTTGGCCTGCGGTGTGGTCAGATTTTTTGAGGCCGCCTTGCAGTCGGCGATGAATTTGAGAATTTGGACGCCGTTGACCTGTATGACCTTGGTTTCCTCGTCATACTGGGTGACCCAGTCCGGAAATTTCTTCCCATCGCTGGTGGCGAACTGAATGCGCACGCCGTCCATGCCGCCGTACGGGGTCACCAGCAGGCTGACCATGGCGTCCACAATTTTGGACTCGTTGGTCTTGCGGCAGAGGTCGTCAATGGCTTCAATCGTACCCTTGACCGGTTTTTTCTGGGAAAGCTTTTCGGCAAGCTTTTCCAACTGTTTCCAAGTTGTGCTTAGCGTACGTGCTGCCATTTTCGAGTGGCCCTTTTTGAACATATGAACGCGTTGCCGGTAATGTAACGGAGCAAAATTATTTATCAAGGCGGTGAATCTTGAGCGCGGAAGCGGGTGGCGGTAAATGCGGCATGCCGCACGCTGCGCGGGAACCGTCCGCCCGCCGTGGTGTCCATATGATCATCGTTCTCTGGATCGGGAAGAATGGGGGACTGTCCGCCCCTTGTCCGGCGGATGCAAACGCGAAAGGGAATATGATTATGCGGAACGGATGGAAGATGACGACGACGGCCGGAATCCTGGCTGGATTGTGGATGGGGACGCCCGTTTCGGCGGCGGAGACGGTGCCGCTGGACAAGCTGGACCTGAAGCCGATGACCTGCGGCTGGCAGAAGCCGGTTGTGGGAAAATCCATGGACGGAAACCCGTTGCGCATCGGCGGACAGGTCTTTGCATCGGGCGTTGGGACGCATGCGGCGAGCGAACTGAATGTCATACTGGACGGCGGTGCGGCCTCCTTTTCGGCGGTGGTTGGCGTGGACGACGAGGTGGAGGGGCTGGGCTCGGTCGAGTTCATTGTCATGGGCGACGGCAAGGCCCTTTGGAAAAGCGGCGTGATGAAGGGAAGCGACAAGGGCAAAAAAGTCGAGGTCAACCTGACGGGCGTCAAGAGCGTGTCGCTGGTGGTGACGGATGCCGGCGACGGGATCAATTTCGACCATGCCGACTGGGCGGCCGCCGCTTTCACCGTCTCCGGTGCCAAGCCGAAGACCGAGGCGGTCCCCGGCGAGGAGCCCGTGATCCTGACGCCGAAGGCGGGGCCGGCGCCGAAGATCAATGGCGCGAAGGTCGTGGGCGTCCGCCCCGGCCGTCCGTTCCTTTTCCGCATTCCGGCCACGGGTGAACGCCCGATGAGCTTTTCCGCCGCGGGGCTGCCATCCGGGCTGACCCTGGATCCGGCCACCGGCATCATCACCGGTTCCGTCGCGGCGCGCGGCTCGTACAAGGTGGAGCTCGGGGCGAAGAACAGTCTCGGCGCGGCGGTGCGCGGACTCCGCATCGAGGTCGGCGACCGCATCGCGCTGACGCCGCCCATGGGCTGGAACAGTTGGAACTGTTTCGCGCACGCCGTGACGGCCGACAAGGTCCGGCGCGCGGCCGACGCCTTCATCAAGGCGGGGCTGGCGGAGCACGGCTGGAGCTACATCAACATCGACGACTTCTGGGAGGTCTGCCCGGGATCCCGCGACGCCACCCTGCAGGGGCCGGAGCGCGACGCCGAGGGGCGCATCCTGCCGAACCCGCGCTTTCCGGACATGAAGGGACTGACGGACTACATCCACGGCTTGGGACTTAAGGCGGGGCTTTACTCCTCGCCCGGACCGCGGACCTGCGGCGGCTGCGTCGGTAGCTTCGGCTTCGAGGAGCAGGACGCGGCGAGTTACGCGGCCTGGGGCTTCGACTACCTGAAGTACGATTGGTGCTCCTACAACGGCAAGGCGTACGACCGCAGCCTCGCCGAACTCAAGAAGCCGTACCAGACCATGCAGAAGGCGCTGGCGAAGCAGAACCGCGACATCGTCTACAGCCTCTGCCAGTACGGCATGGGGCAGGTTTCCGCGTGGGGCGACTCCGTGGACGGCAACTGCTGGCGCACGACGGGCGACATCACGGACAGCTGGGCCAGCCTCTCCTCCATCGGCTTCTCCCAGGCCGGGCTGGAGGCGTACGCGAAGCCGGGCAATTGGAACGACCCCGACATGCTGATCGTCGGCCACGTCGGCTGGGGCCCGGCCCTGCATCCTAC
The DNA here is from genome assembly GCA_903921725.1 of uncultured Lentisphaerota bacterium. Lineage (GTDB taxonomy): Bacteria > Verrucomicrobiota > Lentisphaeria > Oligosphaerales > CAITYL01 > CAIXRA01. The sequence continues at coordinate 97,634 of CAIXRA010000025.1, read as the reverse complement.
ACGGCTCACGCCGAACGAGCAGTACACGCACATCTCCCTCTGGTGCCTGCTGGCATCGCCGCTGCTGATCGGCTGCGATCTGGAACAGCTCGACGAGTTCACCCTGAGCCTGCTCACCAACGACGAGGTGCTGGAGGTGAACCAGGATCCGCTGGGCCGCCAGGCCGGGCGCGTCGCCATCGCCGGCAAGACGGAAGTCTGGGCGAAGCAGATGGAGGACGGCTCGCTGGCGGTCGGCCTGTTCAACCGCGGCGAGACGGCGGCGACGGTGACGGCCGAGTGGTCCGCGCTCGGGCTATCCGGCAAGCAGGTCGTGCGTGACCTGTGGCGCCAGAAGGAGATCGGCGAGCAGGACAAGGCGTTCGCCGCCGAGATTCCGCGCCACGGCGTCGCCCTCGTCCGCATCCGCCCGGCGAAATAACGCCGCGCCAGACGGCACCCGTAAAAAAGCCCCGGCAGTGTTGCGGACTCCGCATCGGCCGGGGCTTTTTGCGTCCCGGACGGACGGATGTTTATTCCACCTCCGCGGAAGCCGCCGCGGCGTGGTAGGCGGGGTCCCAGTCTTTGCAGACGGGGTCGAAGCCGAGGCCGGCGACGACCTGTTTCATCTCGGCCAGGCCGCGTTCGTCGGCGATGGCGAACTGCCCCTCCGACTCGCCGCCGGAGTCCGCCGTGCCGTAGCCGCCCGGGCTGGTGCGGGAGCCGGCGGACATGCGGGTGACGCCGAGGAGCGCGAGGCGGTCGCGCAGCGCGGCCGGTTCGCGGGTGGAGAGCACGAGGCCGGCGTCGGGCAGGACGATGCGGAGCGCGCAGAGGGTCTGCACGAAGTCGCGGTCGCTGACCGTCACGGGCGGCTGGAAGGCGCCGGCGGCGGGCCGGATGCGCGGGAACGACACGGACACGGAGCTGCGCCAGAACTCCTTCTGGAGCCAGAGCGCGTGCAGGCCGACATGGAAATTCTCGACCCGCCAGTCGCTGAGCCCCTGGAGCGCGCCGACGCCGAGGAAGGCGATGCCGGCGCGGGCGCCGCGCTCGATGGCGGCAAGGCGGTTGTGGAAGTCGCGCTTGGGGCCGGCGGGGTGCAGGGAGGAATAGAGCGTCTCGTCGTAGGTTTCCTGGTAGAGGGTCAGCAGGTCCACGCCGGCGGCGACGAGCCGCGTGTAGTCCGCCTCCGGCATCGGATAGATTTCGATGCCGATGGAGGAGAAGCGGCCAAGGAGGCGTCCGGCCAGCTCCTCGAAGTAGGAGACCGGCACGCCCTTGGGGTCTTCGCCGGCGACGAGCAGGAGATGCCGGAACCCCTCGTTCGCCAGATAGTCCGCCTCGCGCACCGCCTCGTCCACGGTCAGCCGCCGGCGCGCGACCTGGTTTTTGCAGTTGAAGCCGCAGTAGGTGCAGCTGTTGATGCAGACATTGGAGACGTAGAGCGGGGCGTAGAACTGCATGACGCGGCCGAACCGCTGGCGGGTGACGGCGGCGCTGCGGCGGGCCATGGCCTCCAGGTGCGGCGCGGCGGCGGGGGAGAGCAGGGCGGCCAGGGCGCGTTCGGGGCGGAGCGAACCGGCGAGCGCGGCGCGGACATCGGCTTCGGTGCAGGCGGCTTGGACGGCGCGGACGCGGACGGCGGGCCATTCGGCGAGTGTGGCGGCAAAGGCGGAAGCGGATGGGGCGGCGGTGTCGTGCACGGAGGGCGTGGGGGCGTTGTGCATGGGAGGGTGTCTTGCGTCCGGATGAGTCGGTGGCTTCAATGAGGCGCGAAACCTATCAATTTCCCGGGAAAAGTCAAACAAGCCCCCTTTACGGTGGCGCACGCCGGTTCCGTGGGGCGGAACTCGTTTGCAGTTCACAGCTCCAGTGTGCCGTCTGGATCAGGCAGCCGCTCCGCCGTGGAGCAGTGCGGCGGCATGGGGTGTGTCGGTCAGGTAAACTTGTCGAAGAAGATGTTTTGAGGGGAGAGGCCGCGGTCGGTCAGCACCTTGATGCAGGCGTCGATCATGCCGGGGGAGCCGCAGAGGTAGGCGTCGGCGTGCGCGCAGTCGTCGAAGTGGCGCGCGACGACATCGGTGATGAGGCCGGTCTCGCCGGTCCAGTTGTCCTCCGGCAGCGGTTCGCTGAGCGCGGGGATGAACGTGAAGTCCGGCAGCGCCTTCCCGAACGCGGCCAGCTCGTCCAGGTAGAACAGGTCGCGCACGGATTTGGCACCGAAAAAATAGCGGACGCGGCGGGGGTCCTTCCGGTGCTGCATCTCCTTGAGGATGCTGGCGAAGGGGGCCATGCCGGAGCCGCCGGCGATGAAGATCAGGTCGCGCTCGCCCGGGTTCAGGTGGAACTCGCCGAACGGGCCGGCGAGCTTGAGTTCGTCGCCGGGTTTTACCTGGTCGAAGATCCAGCCGGAGACGAGCCCGCCGGGCACCTTGCGGACCATGAATTCGGCGCAGGGCGACTCCAAGGGCGCGGAGGCCAGCGAATAGGTGCGGCAGGCGATGGCGCCATCGGCCTGGCGCAGCGGTGTCTCAAACTCCATGAACTGGCCGGCTTTGAACTCGATGGCCGTCGGCTCGAGGAGTTCGACGCGGACGCGGGCGATGTCGTGCGTAACGCGGGTGACGGCGGTGACGCGGACGCGGTAGTCGCGCGAGCCGACCAGGTTCTCCGGCAGCGCGACATCCAGGTCGCGGTCCACCTTCACCTGACAGGAGAGATGGCAGCCGCAGGCGCGCTCGTCCGGCGTGATCTTCTTCGCTTCCAGCTCGTTCAGCGGGCCGAGGTCCTGGGCGATGCGGACGCGGCAGAGGCCGCAGCGTCCGCGGCCGCCGCAGGCGGAGGGGATGCGGAGGCGTGCGTTCCTGAGCACCTGCACGAGCGGCTCGCCGGCCTCCGCCTTCAGCGTGCGCGCGCCACTGTTCAACCGGACTATGAAGCTCATGGATGAAACCTTTTTTGGGGAAAACGGCCGGACGCAGCTTCCCGGACAAATCATGAAAGACGGAAACCGTATCCGCCCAAGATAACCCGGAAACGCGAAATTCCCACCGGCGCGTAAGCGCGTTCACGGCAGAAAAAGCCCCGCCGGCGAAGGAGGGGCGTGTCATGGAACGCCAATGCGGAAGGCGCAGGCGTCCATGCGGCGTGCGGCGCATCCGGTCAAGCGGTGGCGGCCGCGAGCTTTTTGGCGATTTCCGCGACATGCCGGCCTTGGAAACGCGCGATGGCCAGTTCGTTTTCCGACGGCATCCGCGAGCCGTCGTGATCCGTCAGGGTGCCGGCGCCGTAGGGCGAGCCGCCGGTGATTTCCGTCATGTTCAACAGGCGTGCATCCGCATACGGTACACCAACGATAATCATGCCGTGGTGGATGAGCGTGTTATGGAAACTGCTGATTGTGGTTTCCTGCCCCCCGTGCTGGCTGGCGGTGCTGACGAAGACGCTTCCGGGCTTGCCGACCAGGGCGCCCTTCGCCCAAAGTCCGCCGGTCTGATCGAGGAAATTGCGCATCTGGGCGCACATGTTGCCGAAGCGCGTCGGCGTGCCGAATATGACGGCATCGGCGTCCGCCAGTCCGGATGGATCGGCAAGCGGGATGTGCGCGAATGAGGCGCGCGCCTTTTTCGCCCCGCTCTTTTCCAGTACGGCATCGGAAACCAGTTCGGGGACCTGTAGGAGGCTGACCTCAGTTCCGGGCACGCTGCGCGCGCCTTCGGCGACGGCCTCCGCCAGGCGGTAGACATGGCCGTACATGCTGTAGAAGACGACCTGTATCTTGGTGCTCATGGTTTTACTCCCCGTGTCTTTCAAAAATATAGGAGTGAGTCACGGCGGGCGCGGTCACGCCGCAGGACCGCGGAAGGACGGAATCATCCGGCGAAGGCTTGCTGCAAGCCATGCCTTATTGATCCTGCGGTTGCTGCCCGAACAGGTCGTTGTAGGCATAGGCCATTGCCAGGGCGACCAGCGGTCCCGCCACAAAAACGCCGACGCACAGGGCCAGTACACCAGCCAGGACAACCAGTCCGAGAACGACGCCGAACCCCAGCCAGAGCCACCAGTGGCGTGTGACGGTTTTCCGGCTGGTCTCCATGGCCGGCCAGAAGTCGAGCTTCCGGTCTGCAACGAGCGGCAGCGCCAGCATCCAGGCCACGGACAGGTAGATGCCCGGAAGGATGCAGCAGATCAGGCCGAGAAAGGTGAGCAGGCCGGACACCAGCCCCACCAGCAGGAGCGGCACGAAGAGCGGCTGCTTGAACCCCGCGAAGATGTCGGATACCTCCGTTGTCTGGCCGCGGACCTTTTTCAGCATGAAAATCCAAAGGCCGCCGGCCATGACGCTATTCAGGATACACATCGCATAACCGAGGATGGGTATGCTGCTGCCAACGGCCACGATGAGCATGAAGAGTGCATAGACTCCGACGATGCTCCAGAAATCGGACGTCAGCAAGCGCCAGGCGCGGCCGATGCAGCCGCCCATGTCAAGGTCGTATTCAGGGACGGGCAGCTCCTGGGACGAGACGGCGGCTGGCGCGGGGACGGGCGGCGGGACGCCCGCGGCCGCCGGCGTCAGTGCGGGCGGGGGCGCGGCGGTGAAAAGCGCGGCGAACTCCGGGGTTTCCCCCAGGGCGCTCCAGGCGGTGGCGTCATCGGCGCGGATCTGCGTCTGGGCGGCGGCCCGTCCGTCCGCCACAAACGTGCGGAGTTCGTCCGCCGAAAAGGGGCCGTACTCCTTGCCGTCGCCGCCGATCATGTGATACGCCATGGGGAGTTCTCCTGCCGGTTCTGGTTGGGTGTGCGCGGTACGGCGCCTGCGGTGCGCCGCCAAAAATCATTCCGTCAAAATACCGTGTTGCCGGAGCAGTTGCAACTCGTGTTCCAGATTCGGGGTGAACGCGCCGGTGCCGGTGGCGGCGCGGAGTTCGTCAGCCGTCCAGAAACGGACCTCATCAATCTCGTCGGCGGGCGGATGGAACGGGCCGTCGAAATCGGTTGCGAAGACCGCAACATCCTCGGATTCAACGGTGTTGCGGATTTTGCTGTGGAAGAGCAGGCGGAGCTGGAGCGTTTCCGGGATGCCGAGTTCCTCGCCCATTTCGCGGCGGGCGGCGGCCTCCCATTCTTCGCACGGGGAGAGGTGGCCGCCGACGGCGGTGTCCCATTTTCCGGGCTGGATGTCCTTGGTCATGGCGCGCATCTGGAGCAGGATCCGCCGGCGGTCCGTGCTGAACACGACCACGTGCGCGGTGCGGTGGATGAGCCGGGGGTTGCCGTGGCATTCGCGGCGCGGGGCGAGGCCGATGCGGTTGCCCTGCTCGTCGTACACGTCAAACAGTTCGGAGCTGTCGGTTTTCATGGGGCTGGAGGTAATGGGCTGCGGAATGGGGGGGAGGCGGAAAAACGGAAAAACGGAAAAACGGAAGAACGGAAAAACGGAAAAACGGAAGAACGGAAGAACGGAAGAACGGAAAGGTGGAAAGGTGGAAAGGTGGAAGACGGTCAGTTCTCCTCTCTCAGCGCGTCGGCGGGGGAGAGCGCGGCGGCGAAAAGGGCGGGGATGACGGCGGCGGCGAGGCAGAGCAGGAAGGAGCCGCCGACGATGATGGCGACGTCGCTCCACAGGAGGTGAGCCGGGATGCGGCTCAGGTAGTAAAGCTCCGGCGGGAACACGGGACGCCCCAGAATCTTGCCGAGGAGGTCGGAGACGTTGTCCCTGTAATGGACGATCAGCAGTCCGGCGGCGGTTCCGATGGTGGTGCCGACCAGGCCGATGACGGCGCCCTGGTAGAGGAAGATGCGGAAGACGGCGGTCCACGGCACGCCGACCGCCTTGAGGATGCCGATTTCCTTGGTCTTCTGGACCACGGTGGTGATCAGCGTGCCGGCGATGCCGAAGGCGGAGACGAGCACGATGAAGAAGAGGACGAAGAGCATCAGGGATTTTTCCGAGCTCAGGACGCCAAAAAGCTGGGAGTTCGCCTCCTGCCAGGTGGTGAAGGATACGTCGGGGAGCTTCAGCCGCAGCCGGCTCACCGCGTCGTCCATGCGGAGGGGATCAGGGGCGCGGGCATGGACGGAGGTGGCGGAGCCCCAGGGCAGCGCGAAGATGTCGGCGGCCTCGTCCTGGGTCACGTAGACGATTTCGGAGTCCAGTTGGAACACGCCGATCTCGAAGATGCCGGCGACGGTGACCTCCTCCGGGAGGTACGCCTCGTCGGTCTTCTTGACCGTGACCTGGCCGTCCTCGCCCCACACGATGTTTTTGGTGAGCCGTGCTGGAGAGTGGATGAGGAGCTTGTCGCCGAGCCGGACGCCGAGCTCGCGGGCGATCCTGAGGCCGATGACGGCCTGCTTGCCCTCAATCGCGAATGTGCCTTCCTTTATCTTTTGGGCGACGTCGGAGACGCCCGGCTCCAGTCTGGGGTCGATCCCCTTGACGAATTTGGGGATGATCCTGTCCCTGTGCTGGATCAGGATGGGCCCCTCGATGAGCGGAGCCGCGCGAAAGCCGGCCTCCGCGGCGGCCTTGATGACGGCGCCGGGGTCGCGGATGAAAGGCGTTTCCCGGTTGCCGTCGCGCAGCGGAAAGACCTGGAGGTGCGCCTGGATACCGAGGATGCGGTCGCGGATGTCGCGGTCGAAGCCGGACATGACGGCGGTGACGACGACCAGCACGGCGACGCCCAGGACCGGCCCGACAATGGAGAGCAGGGTGATGACCGACACGAAGGTGCGCTTCGGCTTCAGGTAGCGGAGCGCCAGCAGGATGTCGGCGGGGGGGAGGATGCGTTTCATGGTGCGTTCAACCTGGTTTCCGATTTCCGAATAAAAAGCTTCGATTTTGAGCGCGGGAGCGCGGCCTCCGGGTTCAAGCCCGGCCGCCCGCCGGATACTCATCCGGGCCGGGTTCGGGGATCGATTGCAGGAGCTTGGCGATGAGGATGTCGGGCGTGACGCCCTCGGAGTCCGCCGCGAAGTTGGTGAAGATGCGGTGGCGCATGACGGGCGCCGCGAGGTGGCGGACGTCGTCGCACGAGACATTGGCGCGGCCGCGGATGACGGCGCGCGCCTTGGCGGCCAGGATCAGGTGCTGCGCGGCGCGCGGGCCGGCACCGCAGGCGACGTTGGCGCGGATGAATTCCGGCGCGCGCGGATCCTTCGGCCGCGTCGCCCGGACCAGGCGCGTGGCGTACTTGACGACGTGGGCGCTGACGGGCAGGTCGAGCACGGCCTGCTGGAGGAGCAGCAGTTCGGCCCCGGTGAGCACGGGTTCGAGGTCGACCTCGCGCCGGGCGGTGGTGACCCGTACGACCTCCTCCTCCTCGGCCTCCGACGGATAGTCGACAAGGACGTTGAAGAGGAAGCGGTCGAGCTGCGCCTCGGGCAACGGGTAGGTGCCCTCCTGTTCGAGCGGGTTCTGCGTGGCGAGCACGAAGAACGGCGCCGGCAGCGGGTAGAGGCTGTTGGCGGCGGTGACCTGCCGTTCCTGCATCGCCTCCAGCAGCGCGGCCTGCGTCTTCGGCGGCGTGCGGTTGATCTCGTCGGCCAGCAGCATGTTGGTGAAGACCGGGCCCTTGACGAAGCGGAAGCTCTTCCGGCCCCGCGTCTCGTCCACTTCCAGGATCTCGCTGCCGATGATGTCGGCCGGCATGAGATCGGGTGTGAACTGAATGCGTTTGAACGACAGGTGGAGCAGGCGTGCGAGCGTGCTGACCATCAGCGTCTTGGCGAGCCCCGGCAGGCCGATCATCAGGCAGTGCCCGTTGGCGGCGAGGGCGATGAGGAGCTGCTCGAGCACGGCGCGCTGGCCGATGATGACCCGGCCGAACTCCTTCTCCATGCGCGGGTAGAACTCACGGATCCGCGCGGCGGCTGCGGCCACCTCCGGCGCCATCTGCACGGCGGGAGCGGGGGGCGTTGCGGAGTCCGCAGGCCGTTCCGGCGCGGCGCGGAGCACGGCGTCAACCGTGCCGATGCGCAGCTTGGCGGGAAATGCGCGGACGGTGGCCGGCGCGCGCACCGGTTCGCCTTCCAGAAGGGTGCCGTTGTGGCTGCCGAGGTCGGTGAGCTGCACGGAGCCGTCCGTGCCGACGGTCAGTTCGGCATGCTGCCTTGAGATGCCGGATTCCCGGATCTGCACGCCGCAGCCGTCGCCGCGGCCGACAATCCAGCCGCCGGCCTCCAGCCGGAAACGCGCGCCGCTTTCGACGCCGGTCAGCACCTCAAGTTCAACCGTGCATGGCATTGGGCACGCTCCCCGATGGCGGTCGTCGCCGGACGACCGTGTCACAAAACGCGCAATGTATCCCGGCAACGGCGGGCTGTCCACGCCCGCACCGCTTTTCTTGAGGGGCAGTTGACTTGCCCGCGCATGGGTTTATTCTATAAGCTATTATTGCGTGGACGGGCGGTGCGGAAAACGTCATCGGAAGGATCGGGCAAATGCGGATTTCGGATGAAAACCGGGTGATGGTGGACAAGATCAAGCTGCTGGCTTCGGACAAGGGGATTGACCTGACCGGTGCGCGCGTGCGCCGGACCTCTTCGCGCTTCTGCCTCGGCGTCGAGCACGGCGACTACAACGGCACCGAACTGTTCGGTGTCGGCACCGACCGCTTCATCTGGATGGCGTACCGCCCGAACGGAACCGACCGCGTGCGCATGTACAGCGGCAATTTTCCCAACGACGGCGTCGTGGAGTTCCAGCTCGGCAATGTTCCGGCGCCGAAATCGCCGGAGGTCGCCGACAGCTGGGCGCGCTTCGTCTACGGCGTCGACTACATCCTGCGCCGCGAGGGGTTTCCCCTCACGCAGGGCGTGGACGCGGTGCTTTACGGGAACATCCCCGGCGGCGGCATGTCGCGCTCCGCCTCGCTGACGTTGAACCTCATCCTCTCCCTGCTGGACGCCAACGGCATGGAGGTCGCCGACCCGCTGAAGATTGTGGATTTGGCGCAGGCGGTGGAGAACGACTACATCGGCTCGCCCTGCGGCCAGCTCGACCAGATCATGATCCTCTTTGCCCGTGAAGGCATGGGCACGCACTACAACCCGGCCAACCGCTCCATCCAGTACGTCCCACTGGGGCAGGGTGCCATCCCCTTCCGCATCATCGGCCTTGACACCGGCACGGTGCGCCCCGGCCTGGAAAAATCCACCTACAAGCTCCGCCGCTCCGAGTGCGAGAAGCTCGTGGAGCTGGCGAAACCGGAGTTCGGCATCAAGTGCCTGGCCGATGTCCGCGACCCCGAGCTCTGCAAGAAGATCTTCGCCCGCTTTGGCGCGTCGCACCCCGAACTCTGCGCCCGCCTCTCCTACATCTGCGGCGCCCAGAAGCGTTTCTACCAGATGCTGGCGGCCTGGAAGAACGGCGACATCGAGACGGTCGGCCGCATCTTCCGCGAGGACGGTCTCGGCCTGCGCGACGAGTACCGCATCTCCGGCCCCGAACTGGAAAGCATGTGCGACATCGTGCGCACCGTCCCCGGCGTTCTCGGCGAGCGCATGCTCGGCGGCGGCGACAAGGGCGCGGCGGGCGCGCTGGTCAAGGCGGACGCAGTGGACGCAGTGAGGAAGGCCGTCGACTTGGCATATCCGCGCAGCCACCCGGCCTTTGCGGCCAAGTATGCCACCCACGTGTGCAAGGTGGTGGACGGCGTGCAGACCTATGAGGGCATGCTTGCCTGACCTGCGTGCATCATGCCGGTTTAGGTGTGAATTCGTAAACGGTCAACGGTTGATCATTACTGGGGGAGCCCGCCCATGCAGACCGCCGGCTTCGACATCATTGTCTTTGTGATTGTCGGCATCGTCGTCGCCATCAACTGGGTTGTCCAGCGCGTCCGCGAGCAGCAGGCCGCCCGCGACGAGGACTCCACCACCACGCCGTCGGCCGCCGACAAGGAGGATTGGAAACAGCCGCAGACGCTCCCGCGTCCGTCCGCCCGCCCGGATCTTCCACCGCCGCTTCCGGAGTTCCGCCGCCGCGAGGAGGCCCAGCCCCCGCGCCGCGAAACGATGGACGTCCCCGCCGCACCCTTCCGTCCGCACCCCGTGCGGAAAGCGCAACCGCTCTCGATGCCAGCCTCGCCGTCAGCCCGCGCCCGCGTTTCCCCGCGTCCGTCCACCAGAGGACCGCTGTCCGACATGGACGACCAGGCCGCCGCGCCGATGAGGGCTGCGGGTGAGGCGCCGGGAGGCGGCCTGCACACGCATGTGGACGAATGGACGAGCGAGGACCTGCCGACGTTCCGCACGATGGAAATCCGCACCGCACCGCCGCCGAACACGGTTCCCGATGCGCCGCAGCCGCCCCAGGTCGCGGTCCCCGTCGCCGTGGCGGGCCGCGGCGGCCTCCGTCCGTCGTCGTCGCGCCCGTCGGTCTCCGCGGGCCGCGTCCGGGTGCCGTACCGCATCCGCATGACGCCGTCCTCGATGCGCCAGGCCGTCGTCCTCACCGAAATCCTCGGCCGTCCCCGCGGCTACGACCTGTAAGGGACTGGACAATGGGTTCGCTTGATCATCTTGAGGGGCGGAAGTTCTGCGTGGTCTTTGTGAAGGTGCTGGACGAGGCCGCGGGCCGGATGCAGTTCCAATGCTTCCGCGGCCGCGCCGACATCCGCCGCGGCGGACGGCTCCATGTGGTGGCGGCTGGTGGCGGCGAGTTTCAGGTTCCCGGTTCGGCCTACGGTATGATCCAACCCAACGACGGCACGGAGATGCTCGGCGACGCCGACTATTTCGTCCTGGTCCGCACCGACCCGCGCATCGACCTAAATCCGAAGCCGGAAGGGTTCGGAGGCGGAGCGGACGACGCCTTTTTGTCTGAATGATTGCCGGGGCGGCACGGGCCACCACGGGAGCGAGGGGCCCCTCATGCGCTGGACAATCCGCACGCGAATGCTGACGGTGGTGAACCTGCTGGTGCTGGCGGTCGGGATCTCCGTCGGCTGGGTCGGGATCCACGCCGCCGGCCAACTGGTGGAGACGCGCTACACGAATGATGCGGTCCGCCACGCCGCCACGCTGGCCGGACAGATGCATGTGCCGGTCACGGACATGCTCCTGGTGCGGCTGAAGACGATCCTGGGCGGCGACGTGTGCGCGTTCGCGGATGACGGCGGGCGGGCCGCAAAACTGCTGGCTTCGAGCCTGGACGCGGCGGCGCGCGCGGAATTCCTCCGCCAAGTGCGGGAGGCAGACGGGATTCCCGCGGAGGTGCGGCTCGGCGGCCTGGCCTACAGCGTGAGCTCCGCATCCACCGCGGTGCAGCCGGACGAGGGCGGTGCCGTCCGCCTCTGCCTGCTCACATCCAAGAGCTGGCTGGCGCAGGAGCGGCGTCATGCGGCGCAGCGCATCCTGCTCGCCACGGCGGCGGCGGTGGCGGCGGCGACACTGCTGGGGCTGTGGCTCTCTCTTTCGCTGACGCGCCCCGTGCTCTCCCTGGCCGGGCAAATATCCGGTCTGTCGCGGAAGGTGGAGGACGGCACCGGGAACGACGGGTGTGCGCTCGACGTGACGGTTCCCCCGGGTGCGCCGGCGGAGATCGAACAGTTTGCCTGTGCGTTCCGCGGTCTGCTGCGGCAGCTGGAACAGTCAAGGGAGCAGTTGGCGCGGACGGCGCAGCTCGCGGCTCTTGGCCGGCTCTCGGCGTCCGTTGTCCACGAACTCCGCAACCCGCTCAGCGGCATCAAGATGAACGCACAGCTTGTGGCGGATGGCGCGCCGCCGGAGACGGCGCAGTCGCTGGCGCTGATCATCCGCGAGGTGGAGCGGATGGATCTTTATCTCCAGGAACTGCTCGGGCTGGCCTCGGGCGCCGGCGCGGCGGGTTCCCGCGAGAACGACGGCGCGCCGGTGCGGCTTGAGGAGGCGGCGCGCTCGGTGCTGGCGCTGCTGGAGGGGCGGCTGCGGCACGGCCGCGTGACGGCCGTTGCGGAGTTCGCACCCGGCCTTCCCGCCGTGCGCGGCGACGCCAACAAGGCGCGGCAGGTCATCTTGAACCTGGTGCTGAACGCCGTCGAGGCGATGACCGACGGAGGCCGGATCCGGCTCTCCGCGGCGCCCGCCCCCGGTTCCGTGGAGGACGGCGCTTTCATCCGCTTCTCCGTGGCGGACAGCGGGCCGGGCGTCGTGCTGCCGGATTCCGGGACGGACATCTTCGACCCGTTTGTGAGCACGCGCCCGAAGGGCACCGGCTTGGGGCTGTACATCTGCCGCCGCATCATCGGCGGCATGGGCGGACGCATCGGCTACGACAGCACGCTGCAGGGGGCGACATTCTGGTTTGAACTGCCGGCGGCGGATCCGGATTCCCTGCGGGCCCCGGGTTGAAAAGCGGAGCGGGGTGGTTAAGGTTAGGTTCAATCCTGCACGGTTTCCGGCGGCGCCGGACGGATGCGGGCATGCGGCGGGAGAGTTTGCGGATGGCGACGGAATGGATCATTGGCCTGGCGGTGGTCGGACTGCTGCTGCTGCTGGCGGAAATTTTCGTGCCTGGCGCGGTGATTGGCATCACCGGAGGCATCATCCTCGCCGTCGCTGTCGTGGCGGCCTTTCTGCCGCCCCACGGTGCCGTGTTCGGCTTTACCCTGCTCGTCTGCGTCCTTGCCGCCGCCGTCACCATGTTCGCGCTGTGGTTCAAGTATTTCCCCCGTTCCGGGATGGGGAAGCGGATGATCTTGCAGAAGGACGCGGGGGACTGGCACGGCTTCGACAAGACGCAGGAGGCGTTGCTCGGCAAGTCCGGCACGGCGCAGTCCATGCTGCGCCCCGCCGGCATCGCCACGATCGACGGGCGGCGCATCGACGTCGTGACCCGCGGCGACATGATTGACGCCGGCACACCGGTCGAGGTCGTCGAGGTTGAGGGCAACCGCATCGTGGTCGCGCCCGTGAAGAAGGGGTGACCGGCACCGCGTCCGGAACCGGCCGCACGAATAGCATCCAGCACTTGATCAGCACAACGAACCGAGGAAAGGAACCGCGCCATGCCAGACAACTCCATCATAACCATCCTCATTATCGCCGCCATCGCCTTCGGCCTGGTCGTCTTCTTCGTGTTCATCTATTTCTTCAACGTGTGGATTCGCGCGCTGTTTTCCAAGGCGCACGTTTCGTTCGGGACGCTGATCGGCATGAAGCTGCGCCGCGTCCCGCCGCACCTGATTGTCGAGGCCGTGATCCGTCTCAAGAAGGCGGGTCTAATGGAGGTTGAGACCTCGGCGCTGGAAGCCCATTTCCTGGCGGGTGGCGACGTGTTGAGCGTGGTGAACGCGCTGATTGCGGCGGACAAAGCCGGCATCGCGCTGAACTTCCAGCGCGCGGCGGCGATCGACCTGGCGGGGCGCGATGTGTTCGACGCCGTGCGCGTCAGCGTCAATCCGCGCGTCATCGACTGCCCGGATCCCAGCAAAGGCCGCCTGACGATTGATGCCGTGGCGAAGGACGGCATCCAGGTGAAGGTCAAGGCCCGCGTGACGGTCCGCGCAAACCTGGAACGCCTCGTCGGCGGCGCCACGGAAGAGACCATCATCGCCCGCGTCGGCGAGGGCATCGTCACCGCCATCGGTTCGGCCGGCAGCTACAAGGAAGTGCTTGAGAATCCGGACATGATCTCCAAGCGCGTGCTGCAGAAGGGATTGGACAGCGGCACGGCCTTTGAAATCCTTTCCATCGACATTGCCGACGTGGATGTCGGCGACAATATCGGCGCCCGCCTTCAGGCCGACCAGGCCGAGGCCGACAAGCGCGTCGCCCAGGCCCGCGCCGAAGTCCGCCGCGCCGCCGCCGTCGCCACCGAGCAGGAGATGAAGGCGCGCGTTCAGGAGATGCAGGCCAAGCTCGTCGCCGCCCAGGCGGAGGTGCCGCTGGCCACCGCATCGGCGCTGCGTGACGGCAACCTCGGCGTGCTCGACTACTACCGCATGGAGAACATCAAGGCCGACACCGACATGCGCACCAGCATCGTCGGCGGCGAGGATGCGGTCAAGACGTAATGCAGCGGGGAAAGCGCTCGACACTTCACATCCAACGACACAACCATGACGCGGCCGGCGGGCGGGTTCCCGTCTCCCTGGCCGTGAGGCGCGCGCAAAAACCGCAGAGGAATGCAGATGTTGTCTGAGACCGTGTTCGGAACGATGCCGGACGGACGCGAGGTCCGCCTCTTCACCCTGACCAACGCCTCCGGCATCCGCGCCCGGGTTTGCGAGTACGGCGCGATCCTGGTCTCCCTGGAAACGCCGGACCGCGGCGGCCGCCTGGGCGACGTGACGCTGGGTTTTGACACCCTGCATGAGTATGTCACCGGCAACGCGCCGTATCTCGGCGCGGTCTGCGGCCGTGTCGCCAACCGGATTGCCAACGGCCGTTTCTCCTTGGACGGCAAGGAGTACGTGCTTGCCGTCAACAACGGACCGAACCACCTCCACGGCGGCCTCAAGGGGTTCGACAAGGTGTTGTGGAAGGGGATGGCGGGGATGGACGGCGAGTCGGTGACCTTCTCGTACCAGAGCCGTGACGGCGAGGAGGGGTATCCCGGCAATCTTTCCGTTTCCGTGACCTATTCGCTGACCGCGCAGAATGAGCTGGCTCTTCGCTACGAGGCATCGGCCGACAAGGCGACCCCGTTGAACATCACAAACCACAGCTATTTCAACCTCTCCGCCGGCCTCGAGGAGACGGTGCACGGACATGAGCTGACCCTTGTTGCCGGACGGCATACGCCGGTTGACGGGAGTCTGATTCCGACCGGTGAGATCAGCAGCGTCTCCGGCAGCGCGCTGGACTTCCGCAAGCCGTTCGCCATCGGCGCGCGTTTGGAAGAGGCGTCCCCTGTCGGTTACGACAATAATTTCGCGCTGGACAACAGCCAGGACGGCCGGCTGGCGCTGGCGGCGCGCGTGTACGAGCCGCGCAGCGGCCGGCTGATGGAGTGTCTGACCACCGAGCCGGGCGTCCAGCTTTACACTGGGTATTACCTGGCGGGCACGAAGGGGCGCGGCGGCAAGCTCTTCCCGCACTACGCCGGGTTGGCGCTGGAGACGCAGCATTACCCGGATTCCGCCAACAAGGCGAACTTCCCCTCCTGTATCCTGCGCCCCGGCCAGACCTGCCGTTCGCAGACCGTGTACCGCTTCCTGCCGCCGGTGAAATGACGCCGCCCGGAGTGACCGTTGCGTGTTACGCATTGAATGCAAAATGTGCGGCGCGGAATGCTCGCGGGCGGCGGATCGGATCGGACAAGCCGGTTCAGGGTTCCCAATAAAACGATCTCACGGATTGCAACGGAAAACAGGCAACATCACAATCGGGAACAAGGGGGGCTGAACCATGGGCGGATTTTTTGGTGTCGCGTCAAGGGATGACTGCAGCACGGATTTGTTTTTCGGGACGGATTACCACTCGCATCTCGGCACGCGCCGCGGCGGGATGATTGTCCACAACGGCAAGGAATTCGTCCGGCGCATTCATGATATCTCCAACGCGCAGTTCCGGCCCAAATTTCAGGACGATCTGGATAAAATGGGGGGGCGCATCGGCATCGGCGTGATCAGCGACTACGAGGATCAGCCGGTCACCTTCCATTCGCATCTTGGCACGTTTGCCATCGTCTCGGTGGGAGCGGTGAAGAACAGCGCGGAGCTGGTGAAGAAGCTGACGGCGGATCGTTCGGCGCACTTTACGGAGCTTGCGGACCATGACATCAACCAGACCGAGCTGATCGCGGCGCTGATCAACCAGGAGGACGACTTCGTCTCCGGCATCGCGCGGATGCAGGAGGAGATTGTCGGCTCCTGCTCGCTGCTGCTGCTGACGGACAAGGGGATTTATGCCGCCCGCGACAAGTACGGCCGCACGCCCGTCGTCCTGGGGCAGAAAGACGGCGCCTATTGCGCGACGTTCGAGAGCTGCGCGATGCCGAACCTCGACTACAAGCCGCTGCGCGAGCTTGGGCCCGGCGAGGTCGTATTCATCACGCCGGACGGCGTGGAGCAGGTCAAGGCGCCGGGGAAGAAGATGCGCATCTGCACCTTTCTGTGGGTTTATTTTGGATTCCCGTCGAGTTGTTACGAGGGCGTGAACGCGGAGGAGTTCCGCTACCGCTGCGGCGCCTGCCTGGCCCGCAAGGACAACGTGGAGGTGGACATGGTCGGCGGCGTGCCGGATTCCGGCACCGGCTGCTCCATCGGCTACGCGGACGAGGCGAAGGTGCCGTTCGGCCGCCCGTTCGTAAAATACACGCCGACCTGGCCGCGCAGCTTCATGCCGCCGAACCAATCCATGCGCGACCTGGTGGCCCGCATGAAGCTGCTGCCGATCGAACAGCTCATCCGCGGCAAGCGCCTGCTCTTCTGCGAGGATTCCATCGTGCGCGGGACGCAGCTCCAGGACACGGTCAACCGCGTCTACGCCTGCGGCGCCAAGGAGTTCCACATGCGCCCCGGCTGTCCGCCGCTCATGTTCGGCTGCAAGTACCTCAACTTCTCGCGCTCCAAGGGGCTCAAGGAACTGGCCGGGCGAAAGGCGATGATGGCGCTGCAGGGGGACATCGAGACGGACCTTGACGCGTATGTGGACGCGACATCCGACAAGCACGCCGCAATGGTGGACTGGATCAAGCGAAGCCTGAATCTCACCTCGCTGAAATATCTGGAAATCGGGGACCTGACCTCGCTGGTCGGCATTCCCCAGGAAAACCTCTGCACCTACTGCTGGACGGGGCGCGAGTAGGCGCCGTCCGTCATTTCACGACCAGCACGTCGGGGAACTGCCCGCCGGCATCGCGGGCGGGGTTCCCCTCGACGGCGAAGGTGTGCGGACCCGGTGCGAGAGCGGGCACATCCGCCATCCACTGGCTACCGACCTGCTGGTGACGCCGCAGTTCCAGCGGCCGGCCGTCAAGCAGGAGTCGGACGCCAGCGTGGAAATAGGGTCCGCCGGTGATATAGAGCGTGAAGGGCTTGCCGGCCGTCGCCTGCTTCGGGGTGAACGCAGTGTCCTCCAGCAGCGGATGCTTCACGAAGATGTGCTGCGGCGCGGCGCGGGCGAGCGGAATGAACGGCATGACCGGCGAGCGCGGCCGTGCATCGGCAATCCACTGCACCTGAAGCTGGTGTGTGCCCGGGGCGATGTGCGGCAGGGCCGCACGCAGGCTTCCCCGGCGAGCGCCCGCCTCCCAGGTGCAGGCGGTCCGGCCGTCCACCAGGAGTTCGGGGATGGCGCCGGCCAGTCCGGGGCCGGGCGTGAATTCGAGCTGCAGCTCATCCTTCATGCAGAGGATCGGGGTGCGGACGGTAAAGGCGGGGTTGATGTCGGCACCCCCGACGTCAAAGGTTGCGGTGGTGAACGTTTCGGCGCCCGACGGGGTTCCGGCGATGAGGCGCAGCTCGTTGCGTCCCGTCCATTGGCGCGCCGCCGGCGTCTTAAACGCCGTCTCGATGCGGTTGAGCGGCCAGAACGGCTGGAGAACGGTCTCGGCCAGAAGCGCGACGGGGACGGCCATTGCCGCCGGTTTTTCCGGAAGGTTGGAGGCGAAACGGGACTCGGCGGAGGCGCGGCGGACTTCCGTGGTGAGTACGGGCGGGTCGGCGGCGGCCCCGGCGCGGCGCGGCACAATCCATACCTGGGCGGAGGGGATGTTGCCGAACGGCATGGGGCCGGGGCCCCTGCGTTCCGCACTCCAAGCCGCATCCCGGGCGAATGCGGGCAGTGCGCCGAGTTTGGCCGCCAGGTCATCCGCAAACTCCTTGACGGTCTGCCCCGCCGCGAAGGTCGCGGTTGCCCCTTCCCCGGTCTTGAGGCGGACGGTGACGGAGTCGCCCGGCAGGGGCGGGGAATCGCCAAGATCCAGCACGACGCCGCGCTGGAGGAGGGGCGCCGGCTTGAGCGCCTGCGGGAAGCTGCAGATTTCCTTCTGGCCCGCCATGAAGGTCAGGGTGCAGCTGGTTGCGGCCGGGTTTGCGGCGGGGTCGGGGAACCAGCGGACGAGGAGCTTGTCGCCGCGTTTTCCCGCGGGCACGATCTCGAGGCGTTCGGGCGCGTCCGACGCTGCAGCGAACGCGCGGAGGAGGTCGGGCATGCGTGTGGCGCCCTCCACGTTGATCTTGCGGCTGAAGAGCAGGCGGTCGCCGCTTCGGATTTCAAGCAGGGCCGTCGTTCCCTGCGGCACGATGGGGACGTAGGTGAGGAGGAGATCCTGGTCGTTGAGCCAGAGTTCGGCCCAGGAAACGCCGCGCCCGGAAATGGGGGCCGTGATGTGCAGGCGTCCGGCGGCGGAGGTTCCCGGGGGGAAGTGGTCCGATTCAAGCTTGATCTCCATCGCGGGCGGCGGGTTGAAGGGAGACATGAGCGGGTCGCCGACGACGATTCCGAACTGCCAGTCGAACACGCTTTGCAGGTAGGCCTCGGCGAGCGAGAAACCGGTGAGGTAACGCACGGGAAGCGAATAGTCGGCCCAGCGCGCCTGGCTGTTGGTGGGTTCGGAGACGGCGCCGTAGGCGCCGCAGACGCCGTGCTGCACGAAGGAGAGCAGGTCGGCCTGCCCCCGGTTGTCCAGCAGGCAGCCGCCGTACGAGGTGAGATTGTCCAGGATGGAGCCCGGCATATACCGGTTCCCTGCGAGCTTCAGCCACACGTCGCCGGTGAACTGGCCCAGGATGTCGCTGCGGGATTCGACGTTGGGCGTGGTTTCATGGCTGATGCGGATGCCGTTGCGGTCCAAGAGTTCCATGGCGGTGGGGATTTGCGGGTTCCGCATGCCGCGCGGTCCCGCGCCGTCGCAGAAATACCAGCGTCCGGCCGTCTTCGGGTTGTTGTAGACGGTCTGGGATGCGTCGATGAGGGCGATGGCTTCGTCCATGGTGTAGGCGGACAGGATGGTGGTCGGTAGTAGATTGATGAAATGGCTGGGGATGCAGCTCTCGAAGGCGCGTGTCTGCCCGTGGTAGCCCTGGCCGGCCTGGATGCGGTTGACCCCGCCGAACATGACGGCGGTGGCGGCGGAGAAGTCGCCGGTGCGGTAGGGGACGTCGCGGCAAAGCACCACGTAGTCGATGTTCCGCCCCCCCAGGAGGGCGCAGCGCCGGCTTATGGGCTTCATGATTTTTTCGGTGAAATTTTCCGGGGTGACGCTGAGTTTTCCCGCGGGGAAGACCAGCAGCAGGTTCATCGGCGGCAGCCCCCGGCGGAGCATGTAGTAGCGGGCCAGTTCGACCGAGGCCGGGCTGTATCCGTTCGCGACCACCAGCACGCGGCCGGCGCGGACGGTTTCGTCCGCGGCCCGCGCCGGGTCAGCGGCCGGCCCCGCCAGCAGCAGAACGAGCAGGGAGAGGACGGTAAAAAAGGGTTTCATGTCGGGGATCCTGATGGTGGGGCGCGGCCCGGCCGGGGGTTTTCAGCCGGTGCGGCGGAGGAGCACGACGGCTTGGGCCGCCATGCCCTCTTCGCGGCCGACAAGCCCCAGTTTTTCCATAGTCGTCGCCTTCACGGACACGCGGTCGACGGGGAGGCCGAGGCAGGCGGCAAGCGAGCGGCGGATTTCCTCGTGGTGCGGCGCGATTTTCGGCTTCTCCGCCAGGAGCGTGGTGTCCAGGTTCACAATCTGCCAGCCCTGAAGCTGCGGACTCCGCAGGATGGCATGGAGGAGGGCGGTGCTGGCCGCACCCTTGAAGGCGGGGTCGGTGTCGGGGAACCAGTGGCCGATGTCGCCGAGGGAGAGAGCGCCGAGGATGGCGTCCATGACGGCATGGAGCAGGACATCGGCGTCGGAATGCCCGAGCAGCCCGCGATCCCATGGAATGCGCACGCCGCCGAGAATGAGTTCGCGCCCGGGGACGATGCGGTGCACGTCAAAGCCGGAACCGATGCGGAAATCCGGAATCTGGTCGGGACTGCACATGGGGGCCGCGTCCGTGTGGGTTTGGAGTTGGGGGCCGCCGCCGGGGGCTGGGGGAGCCGCGGTATTACCAGGCCTCCGTCACACCGGCGGCAATCTTTTTGGCGGCTTCCTGCGTGGCGCGGCGGAGCGCCTCGTCCCGCGCGACGTTCAGGTCGGAAAGCAGGGAATATTCCGCGTCGCCGGTGGCTTCGCGCTTGTCCAGGACGGGGGTGCGCATGCCGGGGATGACCAGTTCATACTCCACGGTGACGGTGGTCTTGTAGATGGTTGTCTGGTAGGCGTCACGCTTGTTGCTGCCGCCGGAGCCGGAATCCGACACGCGGCGGGCGCCGAGGCCGGACATCTCGTACCGCACGATGCGCCCCCGCAGGACGGCATCGGCGTTTTCCTCGCTTTTTACGGTGACGGAGCCGTCGTTCATCAGGAAGTCCGCCAGTTTCTGGCGTAGCTGGACGGTCAGGCCCGCCTCTTCCGTGTCGTTCTGGAAGGATCCAACGGCGATGCTCTTGATCTGCGGATGCATGAGCGATCCGTGGTGGTAACCCGCGCAGCCGGGCATGAACGCAGACAGAAGACCCGCCGCGAACAGCGCCGCCGGAACCTTCCGCAACGAGTGGATGATGGACTGCATGGCTGATGTCTCCTGTTCCGGCTATGCCGCGGCCAAGTGTCCGCGTCCTCCCATAACATAAGGCGGAATTGCGGGGAGGAAAGGGGTGCGGCGCGTTTCGCCGCCTGACGGTCCGTCAGGCCGGCGCCCGGACTCCGGGGCCGTCATTGAATGTGGCATGGAAAATCTGGAGGAAGGAACAGACGATCTGCCGGTTCTGCACCACCACGTCCGGCGGGACGCGGAGGCGGACGCGGGTGTAGTTCAAAATTCCCCGCACCCCGCCTTCGACGAGTAGGTCGGAAACCTCCTGCGCGGTGCTCTTGGGGACGGTGAGCACGGCCAGCTCGATGCCGCGTTCCCGGCAGACTTCCGGAATGTTCGCCGCATCCTCGATGAAGACCGCTCCGAGCGGCTTGCCGAGGAGGTTTGGGGCGGTGTCGAAGGCGGCCGCCAGTGTCATGCTGTAGCGGTCCATCGGCACATGCAGCGCCAGCGTCGAACCGAGGCGGCCGCAGCCCACCAAGGCCATGCGCCGGCGCGTGGTCAGCCCCAGCGCCTGCCGGATCATCAGCTCCAATTGCTTCACGGAATAGCCCTGGCCGACACGGCCCGTATGCCCGAGGCAGGAAAGGTCCTGCCGCACCTGGTTCGCGTTGTTGCCGTAAATCTCCGCCAGTTCCCGGCTGGAGACGACGGCAGCCTTCTGGTCCGCCAGCTCCTCCAGGATGATGAGGTATTCCGAAAGGCGGAGAACCGTCGGCCACGCGATGTGCCGCGGCTGCCCGTTGGCGGCTCCGGATTTGGTTGTTGTTTTTTTCACAGCGAGATCCCCAAGGCGATAGGGCCGATACCTTACCCGTATGCGGAAAAGATTGCAAGCAAGCGTGAAAAAGTAGGTGCGCCCGTTTCGGTTGCGGCAAAACGCCGCCGCCGGCATGGCTGCAAAATCGCCGTGCTTCCGACAAACACAGGAAACCGCGCTATGTTTCAAAATCCGGCACACGGCACAGGACGCCGATGCTTTCATCCCGGTTTCCTGCATCTGAAGCGCTACGGTTGGCGGATTGCCGCCGCCCGCGGAACAGGTCGCCCGCACCGCATACACCGTGCGCATCAGGTCCGGTAGCCGCTATCAGCCGCACTCGTGAAAAGTATGCGGGCTAAGAAACCGGCGCGTCGTTCGTCTTAACCTGTGGAAGTGCATGGCAAGACCGCCGGGGTTCATCCGGGAGACGATAAGCTTCAAACTTTCGGCTCATGAAACGTGCCGGCAAAACAGGAGGTGGGGTATGAAACAGGGATGGATCAAGCGTCTGGTTCCGGGCGTGCTGGTTTCGGCGGCCGTGTGCGTGGGGCTGCTTGCCGGCGGCGCGGCGTCGGCGGACGGGTTCATCATCGTGCATCCGCCGTTCCCGCCTGGGCATCCGATGCCGCCGCACCCGTGGCCGATGCCGATCGTGCCGCCGGGACATTTCGCCTTCGCGCCGCTGGAGGTGTCGTACCACCGGGTGAGCGTCGAGATCAAGGACCAGGTGGCGGTGACCTCCGTGGACCAGGAGTTCTTCAACCCGAACGACGCGCGGCTGGAGGGTACCTACGTCTTCCCGCTGCCGCCGGGGGCGCACATCGACAAGTTTTCCATGGAGATCAACGGCAAGATGGTCGAGGCGGAGCTGCTGCCGGCCGACAAGGCGCGGGCGCTGTATGAGGAAATCGTGCGCAAGATGAAGGATCCGGCGCTGCTGGAGTACGTCGGCCGCGATGCGTTCAAGGTCCGCATCTTCCCCATCGAGCCGCACTCCCGTAAACCGATCAAGATCACATACACACAATTTCTGAAGAGCGACACGGGGCTGGTGGAGTACGTCTATCCGCTGAACACGGAGAAGTTCAGCGCGGCGCCGGTCAAGGAGGTGTCGGTGAAGGTGACGATCGACGGGAAGACGCCGCTGAAGAGCGTCTACTGCCCGAGCCACAACGCGGAGGTGAAGCGTTCCGGCGAGACGCGCGCGGTCGTCGGCTTCGAGGCGAAGGAGACGCGGCCGGACACGGATTTCAAGGTGATCTTCTCGCGGCAGGCGAACCCGCTCGGCATTGACCTGGTGTGCAGCCGCGGCGCGGACGGCGAGGGCTATTTCATGCTGCTGGCGTCGCCGGGGCTGACCGCGCCGAAGGCCGGCGTGCAGCCGAAGGATATCTGCTTCGTACTCGACACCTCCGGCTCGATGGCCGGCGCGAAGCTCGACCAAGCGAAGAAGGCGCTACGTTTCTGCCTGGCAAACCTGAGCGCGGACGACCGCTTCGAGATTGTCCGTTTCTCGACCGAGGCGGAACCGCTGTTCGGGAAGCTGGCGGCCGCGGACAAGGCGAACCTTGCGAAGGCCGAGGAGTTCGTCGCCGGCCTCAAGCCAATCGGCGGCACCGCCATCGGCGACGCGCTGGAGAAGGCGCTCTCCCTGCGCGGGGACCGCAAGGCCGACGCCCGCCCGTACCACGTCATCTTCCTCACCGACGGCCAGCCGACCATCGGCGAGACGCGCGAGGACCCGCTGGTGGACCAGGTGAAGAAGGCGGATGGCGCCGGTACCCGCATCTTCTCGTTCGGCATCGGCAACGACGTTAATACGCATCTGCTCGACCGCATCGCCGGCGAGACCCGGGCAATCAGCCAGTACGTTCTCCCCAACGAGGACCTGGAGGTCAAGCTCAGCAATTTCTACTCCAAGATCAAGGAGCCGGTGCTGTGCAACATGGCGCTCTCCTTCACGAATCCCGAGATCCGCGTCACGCAGCTCTATCCGAACGCGCTGCCCGACCTGTTCAACGGCGACATGCTGGTGGTGTTCGGGCGCTATTCCGGCAAGGGCGCGGCCGCCGCGAAGATCACCGGCGTGTTTAACGGCAAGCCGCACGAGTTCACCGCGGACGTCGCCTTTGCGGAATCCGCGCCGGGGCGCGACTACATCCCGCAGCTTTGGGCGACGCGGCGCGTGGGCTGGCTGCTGGACGAGATCCGCATGCACGGCGAATCGGCGGAGCTGAAGGATGAGGTGACGCGGCTGGCGCGGCAGTTCGGTATCGTCACGCCGTACACCGCCTACCTGATCGTCGAGGACGAGAAGCGCCGCGACGTGCCGGTACCCATGCGCAATTTCCAGGAACTCGAGCGCGACCACGTGGTGCTGCGCGAGGCCGAGGGGCGGATGCTTTCGCTGAAGGCGGAGGCGGCGGCGCCGTCGGCGCGTTCCGGTGCGGGCGCCGTGTACAACGCTCAGGATCTGGCGGACTTCAATACGGCGAGTGTTCCGATCCAAGTCAACGGGATCTACGCCAGCCGCGGCGGGAACGCCATGGCGAAGTCGGCCGCCGTCCCGGTTGCAGCGGGCGCCGTTCAGGGCTACCGCGCCTCGCAGATGCTGAACTATGCGCAGCAGGCGCGCGTAGTCAACGGCCGCGCCTTCTACCAGAACGGCACGGTCTGGAACGATTCCACGGCGCAGTCGCAGAAGAACCTGAAGCGGCTGAACGTCACGTTCAACAGCGATGAGTACTTCGCGCTCCAGCGCAAGCACCCGCATGCCGTGCAGTGGTTCGCCCTCGGCAACAACGTGGACGTCGTGATCGGCGACACGCTCTACCAGATTCGGGACATGGAATGATTCTATTAGGAGGCCAAACATGAAGCTCGCAAAGACAATGTTGTGCGGGGCGGCGGTTGCGCTGTCCGCTGCGGCGTGGGGTGCGGAGTCCGCAAAGCCCGTGGAACCCGCGAAACCGGCGCGGCCGCGGGTCGAGGTGGTGTTCGTGCTGGACTCGACCGGCTCGATGGGCGGGCTGATTGAGGGCGCGAAGCAGAAGATCTGGTCCATCGCCAACGGAATCGTGGCGCAGAAGCCGTCGCCGCTGGTGCGCATCGGGCTGGTGTCGTACCGCGACAAGGGCGATGAGTATGTCACGAAGAAGTTCGACCTGACGGACGACATCGACGCGGTCTTCAAGAACCTCCAGTCGTTTCAGGCCGCGGGCGGCGGCGACGGCCCGGAGAGCGTGAACCAGGCGCTGAAGGAGGCGGTCAACGACTTCTCCTGGTCGAAGGAGCCGGAGACGGCGAAAATCATCTTCCTGGTCGGCGACTATCCTCCGCACATGGACTACAGGGACGACGTGAAATACCCGGCGACCTGCCAGACGGCGGCGAAGGGCAACGTCATCATCAACACCGTGCAGTGCGGCAGCTACGGCCCGACCACGCCGGTTTGGCAGGAGATCGCCCGGCTGGCGGAGGGTTCGTACATCCAGCTCGCGCAGTCCGGCGGCATGACGGCCGTGGCGACGCCCGTGGATGCGGAAATCGCAAAAATCAGCGCCGAAATCGGGCGGACCACGGTGGCGTACGGTTCCATCATGGAACAGAGGGCCGTGGCGGCGAAGAATGTGATGGCGGAGTCGTCGGCCCCGTCCGTCGCCGCCTCCCGCGCGGTGTACAACTACGCCACCGGCGGCAAGGCGGTGCAGGGGCGCGGCGAGCTGCTGGCGGACATGACGGAGGGGCATGTGAAGCTGGAATCGGTCAAGGATGCCGACCTGCCTCCGGAGATGCAGAAGATGACGGCGGACGAGCGCAAGGCGTACGTCGCCAAGCAGCAGGAGAAGCGCGCCGCGTTGAACAAGCAGCTCGAGGAGTTGGTCCGCAAGCGCTCCGACTTCATCGAGGCCGAGAAGAAGCGCCTTGCCGCCGAAGGCAAGGGCGACGCGTTCGACGTCAAGGTCGAGGAAATCGTCAAGGAGCAGGCCCGCCGCAAGGCGAAGTGAGCGGATGCTGGCGTTAACCGAGGCGCATCGGCCCGATGCGGGGCGTGAGGCTTGATCCGACCCGCCGCGCCGCGGCTGAACCCGCGCTATTTCTTCCGGACGACATGGCCCGGGCCGGAGGCGACCGTACGGCCGATGGCCTCGATGCGGTGGCCGATGCAGCCGCGGCAGTGGCGCGCGTCGTCGCCGGTGCAAATCTTGCCGGGATAGATTTCGTACTGCGGCCGGACGGTGGTCGGGGTGACGTTGGGCATGACGATGTTCGCGCCGGCCATCAGCGCCTTCTCCCGCCCCTTCGGGTCGAGGCTGCCCATGGCGGTCGTTGCCGGGATGTGTGCGTGCGGGAAGACCAGGCGCAGCACGGCCACCAAGCGCAGCGTCTGCTCCACCGTGCCGCCCTTCGCCGCCTTTAGCGGCGTGGCGGGATGGGGGATGAACGGGCCGACGCCAATCATCTCCGCGCCGAGTTCGTGGAGCCAGATTACATCGCGCGACAGTATCTCCGGCGTCTGTCCCGGCAGTCCGGCCATTACGCCCGATCCGAGCTGGTAACCGAGTTTCTTGAGCGTGTAGAGGCACTGTTTGCGCTCTTCCAGATCGTCGTCGGGATGGATGGCGGCGAAGATCGCGGGGTCGGTGGTCTCGATGCGCAGCAGGTAGCGGTCCGCGCCGGCCTCGCGCCAGAGGCGGTAGTCGGCCTCGGGGCGTTCACCAATGCTGAGGGTGATGGCGACCTTCGTCTCCGCCTTGATGCGGCGGATGATATCCGCCATGCGCTCCGCGGTGAACCAGGGGTCCTCGCCGGACTGGAGCACGACGGTGCCGTAGCCGAGCGATTCCGCCTCCCGCGTGCATTCCACGATCTGGTCGGGCGTGAGGCGGTAGCGTTCCGCACCCCGGTTGTCCCTGCGAAGTCCGCAGTAGGCGCAGTCCTTGCGGCAGATGTTGGAGAACTCGATGAGGCCGCGCAGATAGACGCCGTCGCCGATGGCCGCGGCGCGGACGGTGTCGGCGGTCCGGTAAAGTTCCGGCGCGTCGGCGTCGGCGCAGGCCAGCAGTGGCACGAGCCAGGCAACGTCCGGCTTCGCGCCCGCCCTGGCCAGGCTCAACGCCTGTTGGAAGGAGGTGGTTTGCATGGCGGAAGTATAAGCGCTGAATGGTGAATGATAAAGTCTTCTTTTGGTGGAGATGAATCGTCTGGCGATTTCCGCACGTTGCGGCAGCGGGGCAACCCGGTCGCGCAATCGGGCGGCTCGGGTGGGATGACGGCCGGCCCGCGGAGAAAAGGCAAGCGGACATTTGGACGCAGGATCGGAAAGCGGCGGAGGCCGGCATGAGGTAACCGTTTTGACCGTCTGATGTTCCTGCAACGTGAAGGTTCATGCGTGTGAGATTTTTCTTTTTTGCGTTTTGAATCCGGTGTCCCACGGCGGTATACTGCGAAAAATTGTTTTTTGCTGCTCGGAGGCTGTCTGGTTATACATGCCGGGGGGCGTGCATGGGGGTGTGTATGTGGCCGTTTGAGTCAAAGACGAGTAAGGGAACACCGGAGGCATCCGGTGGAATGCACGGTAGGCCATGGCGGTTGGCGTTTTTCTTTTCCGCCGTTTACATGGCCGTCTGCTCGGTCTACGTCTGGCAGTCCGACGCGCTGCTCGGGCGTCTTTCCATCACCAGGGAACGATTGACCGAGATCGCCCAGATCAAGGGCATTCTGTTTGTTTTTTTAACCTCCATCCTTCTTTTTGCCGGCATCGGGCTGCTGCTGCGCCAGATTCTCCGGCGGGAGGAAGCCATGCAACGGCAGAAGGAGGCGATGCTGCATGCCGAAGAGCGGGCGACGGCGGCCCTCTTCGCCACCTCGGTCGCGCACGACATGAACAACATCCTGTCGGTCTGCCTAGCGGAGGTCGATGCTCTCGGGGAGACGGCCACCGCGGCGCAGCGGGACTCGATGAAGAATCTTGGCGCCGCATGCGGCAACCTAGTTGGGCTGGCGCGGCGGCTGATGAACATCGGGCAGACTGCCGTGAGTTCGCCGGTCGACGACATTGATCTGGAACGGGAATGCCGGGATATTCTGGCGCTGGCGAAGACACACCGCCACTGCCGCGGGTGCACGCTCTCAATCGATGCGGAGGGCGACCTCCAAATCCGTGCCAATGTGCTCCAACTGCGGCAGGCAATCCTCAACCTGTTCCTCAACGCGGCGGAAGCCATGCAGGGCAGCGGTAAAATCGTGCTCCGTCTCCGGCGGGA
Organism: uncultured Lentisphaerota bacterium; assembly: GCA_903921725.1. GTDB lineage: Bacteria > Verrucomicrobiota > Lentisphaeria > Oligosphaerales > CAITYL01 > CAIXRA01. Next base: position 70,062 of record CAIXRA010000025.1, on the reverse strand, counting down.
GAACGGCATTGTCAGCATCGAGATGCATGACAGCGGCCCCGGTATTCCCGTTGAAGCGCGGGAGAAGATATTCTCCGCCTTCTACTCCACCAAGGCGGGCGGAATGGGGCTTGGCCTCCTCTCGGTGAAGACGTGCTCGGACACGCACCAGGGAACCGTGTGCGTTGGCGATTCGCCCCTTGGCGGCGCCATGTTCCGAATGACGCTTCCCGTGCGCGGCCCGGTGGCCAGTACCGGCTGACCGATCCCGATTTTGCCGCCGCTGTTGCAAAGCTGCCGGTTATACCTTACATTTCTTCGCCATAATCGGATTCTCTCCTACCGAAATCCGGCAGCGAGGGCGGGGGAGGCGGAATCCGGCAGGAAAGGACGCTCCGTGGCGGAAGAAACAGCACCGATCCCCGTTTCGGGATACATGATCACCTTCAACAACGCCCGCACCGTGGAGAAGGCGCTGAAGTCGCTTTCATGGGTGGACGAGCTGGTTGTGGTGGACTCGTTCAGCACCGATGGCACGGCGGAGATCGCAACGCGCTGCGGCGCAAGGGTCATCCAGCGCCCCTGGCCCGGCTTCCGCGACCAGTACCAGTTCGCCGCCGACCAGTGCGCCCACGATTGGGTCGTCTTTGCCGACGCCGACGAGGAGGTTACGCCGGAGCTCGTAGCCGAAATCCGGAAGGAACTGGCGCGCAACGCGCTGCGTCCTGACGCGCAGAGGATACGCGGCTACCTCGCCCACCGCATCACATTTTTTCTCGGCCGCTGGATTCGCCACGGTGGCTGGGCGCCGGCCTCCGATGCCGAAATCCGCCTGTACCACAAGGCCTCCGGCAAATGGCTGGGCGACCTGCACGCCACGCCGCGCATCGAGGGCGCCACCGCCCACTTCAAAAATCTCTACAACCACTATTCCTACGAGAACATCGCGGCGCTGGTCGAAAAGGTGGACGCCTACTCCACCATCGCCGCGGGCGACGACCTGCGCAATGGGAAGCGCGCCTCGTTCTTCAAGCTCGCGACGCGTCCCGCGGCGCGTTTTGTCCGCGACTATTTCTTCAAGTGCGGGTTTCTCGACGGATTCCCGGGGCTGCTGACCGCGCTGAACACCGCGTACTACGTCGCCGTCAAGCAGGCCAAACTCTGGGAACTGGAACGGTTCGGGGACAAGGAGAAAAACGCATGATCCGGCAGAACGGCGGCTTTTCCACGGAGATCCGCGAGGAGATGCGCGGCGGCGACGGCAGCGTGAGGATTGAGACGCTCTGGCAGCCGGGCGCCGAACTGAAGTCGAAGACCCGCCTCTGCGCCCGCATGACGCTGGAGCCCGGCAGCAGCATCGGCTACCATGACCATGCCGGCGAAGAGGAAGTCTATTACATCATCAGCGGCAGCGGGTTCGTCACGGAGGACGAGCGGAAATTCCCCGTCGCCGCCGGCGACACCGTCCTGACCGGCAACGGTGCCGGCCATGCCGTCGAGGCGACCGGAACCGAACCCTTGGTGATTCTGGCGATGATCATGGTGTATTGATCTGCGAAATCGGTGTAATCTGTGGGTATACAGGAGTCCCCATGATCGCGCGTCTGACCGGAAAACTGATCGAGTGCGAGATCACCGAGGTCGTCGTGGACGTCGGCGGGGTCGGCTATGCCGTCACCATCCCGATGAGCACGTACGACAAGCTGCCGCGCGTCGGCGAGACGGTGACGCTGCTCACGCACCATCATGTGCGGGAGGACGCGGTGGTGCTCTACGGTTTCGCCACGGCGCGGGAGCGGCAGTTGTTCCGCCTGCTCATGGACAAGGTCAGCGGCATCGGGCCGAAGGTCGCCATCGGCATCCTGAGCGGCGTCGAGGTGGACGCCTTCTGCCAGCTTGTCGCGGCGGGTGACATCAAGGGGTTGTCCAAGCTCAACGGCGTCGGTAAGCGCACTGCGGAGCGGCTGGTGGTCGAGTTGAAGGACAAGGTGGCGGAGATCGCGCCCGCGGCCGTGCTCGGCGTCGCCGGTGCCGCGGCTGGCGCGCCGGTGAGGGGCGTTGCGGGGCGCGACGCGCAGGATGCGGTCGCCGCGCTGACCACGCTCGGATTCAAGGCCGATCAGGCGCAGAAAGCGGTCGGCCAGCTCTGCACCGACCTGCCCGCCGCCGAGCAGAACGTCCAGAACCTCATCCGCCGCGCGCTCCAGTTGCTGAACGGGTGAAGAAAAAAGATTGAACAGAAGGCGCAAAGACGCAAAGGGAACAAGGAAAACGAAAAAACGGAGGGAGCCGAGAGAAGTCAACGCTGGTGTCGCTGAAGTACGACCAGTGCATCTCCGTTTACACCTTTATCCGGCTCTTATTTTTCCTTTGTGTCTTTGCGCCTTCTGTTCAAGTTAGGATGGTCCCATGCAAAAAGAACGCTTCATCACCTCGCAGCTGAACCAGAAGGAAGAGACCGCGGACGTTTCGCTGCGGCCACAGAGCTTTGCGGACTTTCCCGGCCAGGAGCGGGTCAAGGAGCGGCTCCAGATCATGGTTCAGGCGGCGAAGGAGCGCAACGAGCCGCTCTCGCACCTGCTGCTCTGCGGGCCGCCGGGGCTGGGCAAGACGACGCTGGCGTACATCATCGCCAACACCCGCGGCGTGCAGGTGAAATCCACCAGCGGTCCGGTCATCGAGAAGCCGGGCGACCTGGCCGGACTGCTCACCGGGCTGGGGGATGGCGATGTTCTGTTCATCGACGAGATCCACCGCCTGCCGATGGCGATCGAGGAATACCTCTACAGCGCGATGGAGGACTATGTCATCGACATCATGCTCGACCAGGGAGCCGGCTCGCGCTCCGTCCGCCTGAACATCCCGCACTTCACGCTGATCGGCGCCACCACGCGGCAGGGGCGCATCTCCGCGCCGCTGCGCTCACGCTTTGGCATGACCTGCCGCCTGGACTATTACCACACGCCGGAGCTGCAGCGGATCCTGACGCGCTCCGCCGGCATCCTCGGCGTGGACGCGGAGCCGGAGGGGCTGTTCGAGGTCGCCCGCCGCTGCCGCGGCACCCCGCGCATTGCCAACAACCTCCTGCGCTGGGTCCGCGACTACGTGCAGGTCAAGAACCACAAGGTCATCACCCGCAAGCTTGCCGACGCCGCGCTGAAGATGCTGGACATCGACGAGACCGGCCTGGACGAGATGGACACGCGTCTGCTGGAGGCAATCCTCTTCAAGTTCAAGGGCGGGCCCGTCGGCATCAAGAACCTCTCCGTCGCCCTCAGCGAAGAGGAGAGCACGATCGAGGACGTGTACGAGCCGTTCCTCATCCAGGAAGGCTACCTGATGCGGACTCCGCAGGGGCGCGTCGCCACCGACAAGGCGGCGCAGCGCTTCGGCCTTCCTGGCGGCGGTGGCCCCGGCCTGCCGCCGCTTCAGCCGGAACTGCCGGTGGAATAGCGAGCGTGCCACGGATACGCGGGGGTGTCTGCGTTTTCCGGCACGCCGACCGGCATGCCATTTCGTGCGGCCTTCGCCTCATTCCGTCCTGTGGCGGTGGATGTGGACGCTTTGGACGAGGCCGAGGCAGATCAGCGTGCTGATGATGAAAGAGCCGCCGTAGCTGATGAGCGGGAGCGGGATGCCGATGATCGGCGACGCCTGCACGTTCATGCCGATGTTGATGTAGGCGTGGGTGAAGAACAGCCCCGCCACGCCCACGGTGATGAACCCGCCGAAGTCGTCGTCCGCCTGGCTTGCGATGCGCAGGCAGCGCAGGATGATGACCAGGAAGGCGCCGAGCACGACGACGGAGCCAGCAAAGCCGTTCTCCTCGCCGATCACGGAGAAGATGAAGTCGGTTGGCGCGACGGTGCGCGGCAGGAACCCCAGTTCGTGCATGGTTCCCTTCATGAACCCCTTGCCGGCGGCGCCGCCGCTGCCGACGGCCATCATGGCCTGACGCGCGTTCCAGCCGGTGCCCATGCTGTCCGCGCCTGGATTAATGAAGGTTCCCAGGCGGTTGCGGATGCGGATGCGTTCGTCCTCCATCATTTTCGACATGCCGCTCTTCGGCGGTGCGCCGGGCGGCGGATCCGGCCGCGTCACATAGTAGGAGAGCGGGATGGCGGCGAGGATCAGGACGGCGAGGCACGCGGCCACCCATTTCCAGCGGAAGCCGGCGAGGAAGAAGACCGGGGCGGTGATGCCGGCGAACACCAGCGCGGTCCCCACGTCCGGCTGCAGCATGATGAGCGTGACGGGCAGGGCGAGCAGCAGGAGGTGGGGGATCAGCGAGGCAGCCCCCCGCAGGCGCAGCGCAGGCCGCGAGAGGGCCCATGCCAGGAAGAAGAGCGTGGCCGGCTTGGCGATTTCGGCCGGCTGGAGGGTGAAGCCGGGCAGCACGGAGATCCAGCTGCGCGAACGGTTCACCACAAGCCCCGTCGCCAGCACCAGCAGTAGAAGGAAGATGGCGGCGCCGTAGAACAGCCACGCCTCGCGCCCGATTGTCCGGTAATCCACCAGTGAACAGATAATGAAGGCGGCGGCGCCGATGCCGATGCCGTACAGCTGCCGCTGCCAGTAATGTTCGAAGGTGCCGCCCGCCTTCTGTCCCGCGCCGTAAATCGTCAGCACGCCGACGGCCAGCAGCACGAGCGTGCAGAAGAGCAGCGAGAAGTCCATCCGCCCCAGAAGATGGCGGCAATGCTGAAGCTGATTCCCGATTCTCGAATGCCGGGCTTCGGCTTTGAGCGCGGGACTTCGGAATTCGGTTTGAGTGTTGTGCGAAAGCATGAAGCGTTTGGCGTTTCCGGTGGTTCATCGCTGAAAGTGCCGGTTAGTATAACGCGCCGCGGATTCCGCACAATCCCGCAGGCCGTGAGGATCGGGCCGGCCGCCCGACCGGGACAACGAAAAAACTTTTCCAGACCCCTTGACGCCTTTCCAAGGCATGCTACTTTGCTTGACGTAGTACCCAATGCGGAGTAGTGCCATGAACGGTTGGATCACACAGTTGCGCAAGGGGCTTCTCGAGTTCTGCGTCCTCAACGTTCTCCGCCACGGCGAAAGCTATGGCTACGAGATTGTGCAGGCGTTGAAGGGGATTGAGGAGCTGTCCGTTTCAGAAAGCACGGTGTACCCGATCCTCTCCCGGCTGCGGGACGAGGAGTTGCTGAAGGTGCGCGACGTGCCGTCGTCCGCCGGCCCGCCGCGGCGTTATTTTTCGCTGACCGTCACCGGCAGGCTCCGCGTGGCGGAAATGAACGCGTACTGGGAACTGCTTGTCAAGGCGATCGGGGTGCTGCAGGCGGGGAAGACGGAATCGTCGACAATCGTCGACAACCGTCGATAACCACCGATAACCTTCGACGGGCATCGATGGGCATCGACAACCACAAGCGCAATCATGCAATTTTTCCGCCGGCGTCGGCTGGCGGTATAAGGGTTGAAACAACAGCAACGGGTCAGGTGCAGGAGGACGGGCAAGATGAGTTTCACGGCGGAAGTGATGGCGAAGATCAGGGAGTATCTGGAAGCGGTTCGGGCCAATCTGGGCGCGCGCCCGGATTCGGTGAAGGCGGAGCTGCTGCGGCAGCTCGAAAGCCACATCTGCGAGGCGCTGCGGAAACGCGGCGGGGAGACGCCGTCGGTGGCCGATGTGGAGGCGGTGCTGGGGGAGATGGATCCGCCGGAGGCTTTTGGAAAAGGAAAAACGGAAGAACGGAAAGCGGAAGACGGAAAAGTTGAACCCGGCGGAATCGGCTGCGGCGGGCCGGCCTCCGGGGGCGGGCGGCCGGCGGGTTGGATGTGGTTTGCGCTGGCGCTGTGTTTCCTGCTGCTGAACGGCTGGGGAATCGGGAAGCTGACCTCGCTGGCGGCAGCGCGCGGCGGTGCGGACTCCGCACTTTCGGCGGGAGATGCGGCGAAGATTGCGGCGGCGGTGAAAAAGGCGGGCGCAAATGCGCCGCTAACGGCGGAGCTGCTGAACCGCACGAACGAGCTTTCCGGACAGCAGTGCATCGTTTGGCGCTTTTCACGGGAGATGGTTCCGGCGGAGATGGTCGGGAAAGTGTTGGCGGACGGCGCCCCGGCACCCGCGGTGCGGGAGGAAGGCAATGATGAAGTGGACGGGAGTTGCGTCTGGAACAGCACGCGCGACCTGCAGTTTGTGCCCTCTTGTGAATGGGCGGGCGGCGGGGAGAGCCGGAAGTTTTCGGCCGAACTGCCGGAGGAATTTTGTTCACTGGACGGGAAAGCGCTGACGGGCAGGCGCGCGTTCCAGTTTCGGACACCCTCGCTGCGCCTGGAATCTGCGTTGCAGACGGGGCGAACGGAGCAGGGAGAGCCGGTGCTGAGGCTGTCGTTCAATCTGCCGCCTGAGTCGAAGGAACTGGAGAAATACATCACGGTCGCCTCGGGCGACGGGCAGCGGACGATCGCCTGGCGACGGGTCGGGGACATGAACTCCCGCGATGTGATTGTCTGGCTGGCGGAGGAGGAGCCTGAGACGGGCGTGGTGGTGACGGTGAAGAAGGGGTTGCCGCCGGCAAAGCGTGGTGCGGAGTTCGCTCTGGCGGCGGATTCGGTAAAGCAGGTGCAGGTCCGCAACGAGTTCACCGTGGACAAGCTGGAGGCGCAGTTCCCCGCGTTCGGCGAGGGCAACGTCGATGTCAGCACCGGCAAGGCGCTGGATCTGGCGGCGGCGGAATCGTACATCACGGTCGAGCCGGCCGTGGCGAAGCTTGCCGTAATCCCGCCCGAGTCGTGGTGTTCCGGCTGCCGCGTGAGCGGCGGCTTCGCGCCCGGAACGAGCTACACGTTCACCTTCAAGAAGGGGATGCCGGCGGCGGACGGCAGCATTCTGGCGGAGGAAGTCGTGCACACGGTGGTGATGCCGAACCGCGACTCCGCGCTGGACCTGGCGGTGGACGGCAGCATCCTCTCGCCCGACGGCGCGCTGAACGTGCCGGTGCAGGCGATGAACGTGAAGGAGTGCCACATCGAACTGCGCAAGGTGCTGCCGGAGAACCTGGTGTTCTTCGCCAACGGCAAGGGTGCGACCAACGGGTACTATTACGAACGCAACCCATTTTCCCGGATGACGGAGCCGGCCGTGAAGCGGAAGGCTGTGTTTTCCGGCACGCCGAACAAGGAGCAAAAACTGTACGTGAATTTACGCGAACTGGCGGGCGACGAGCCGCGGGGCGTTTACCAACTGGCGGTCAGCCAGAAGCCGGACGGCGACCACGACGAGTATTACGACCGCGGCAGCCGCGTCACGCGGCTGGTGATGGTGACGGACCTGGGGCTTTCGGTCAAGAGCGCGAAGGACGGCTTTCTGGTGTGGGTGAACTCACTGCGGAACGCGCAGCCGGCGGCCGATGTCGAGGTGGCGCTGCACGCCGACAACGGCCGCGTGCTCGGCCGTGCAAAGACGGACGCGCAGGGGCTGGCGTTCCTGCCGTGCGCCCAGGACGAAAAGGGCCCGGCGGAACTGAAGCCGACCCTGGTGACGGCCGCGCGCGGCGCGGATCTTTCGTATGTGCGGCTTTCGGGCGGCGGGGTGTCGGTGGACGGGAGCGGCGGTGCGGCGTATCTCGGCGCGGAGAGCGAGGCGTTCCTGTTCAGCGACCGCGGCATCTACCGTCCGGGCGAGACGCTGCACACGGCGGCGCTGGTGCGGGACGCGGCGCTGCGGCCGCCCGTGCCGTTCCCTGTGATCTTCCGCGTGGTGAAGCCGGACGGCAAGGTGTTCAAGGATTTCCCGGTGACGCTGGACACACGCGGCTCCGCGGAGTTCGCGGCGGAGCTGCCGGCCTATCTGCCGACGGGGCGCTACGGCGTGAAGCTGGTCATGCCGGGCACCTTCAAGGAGCTTGGAGCGACGGCGGTGTCGCTGGAGGAGTTCGTGCCGCCGCAGATCGCGGTCGAGCTGGCGAAGCTGCCGGAGCGCGTGAAGGCGTTCGAAAAACTGGCCGCGGCCGTGTCGGCGCGGCACCTGTTCGGCAGTCCGGCGGCCGGGCTGGCGGCCTCAGCGACCCTGTACGTCAAGGACACACCGTTCAAACCGAAGGGCTGGAGCGGCTATCAGTTCGGCGATGACGAGAAGACGGAGTTCTCGAAGAGCGTCAAGCTCGGCGAGGTGGTGCTGGACAAGGACGGCAAGTGCGGGTTCGGCTCGGCGGCGTGGGCGGCCGGGGAGCGGCTGCGTCCGCGCGGCGCGCTCAAGGCGACGGTGTGCGCGACGGTGCGGGAGACGAGCGGGCGCGGCGTGTCCGCCTACGGCAACGCGGCGGTGGACGCCTATCCCTTTTACGTGGGCGTGAAGGCGGAGCGCGCGGGCGGCAGCGTCAAGGTCGGCGAGGCGCTGAAACTGGCGGTGGCGGCGGTGAAGCCGGACGGGGGCGCGGTGCAGCCGGATTCGCCGCTGTTGGCGACGGTGGAGCGGGTGGAGTGGACGAGCGTGATGAAGCGCAGCGGCGGGCGCTATGCCTGGCACTCGGAGCGCGTGAAGACGAAGGTCGGCGAGCCGCAGAAGGTCGTGCTGTCGGACGGCGCGGGCGATTTCTCCTTCACGGCCGATGCAACGGGGGAATACCTCGTGACGCTTGCGGATCCGTTCAGCGGGAGTTCGACGTCGCTGACGCTGTTCGCCGCAACGGGCGACGCGGGCTGGGTGAACTGGGCGAAGGACAAGCCGGCCGAGGCGCAGCTTACGTTCGACCGCGAGGAATATGCGCCCGGGGAAAAAGCGAAGCTGGCGGTGAAGGCGCCGTTCGCGGGGCGGGCGCTGCTGACGGTGGAGACGGATCGCGTGCTGGAACGGCGCGTGGTGGTGCTGGATGGGAACACGGCGGAGTTCGAGATTGACGTGAAGCCGGAGTACGCGCCGAACGCGCACTGCGTGCTGAGTCTGATCCGGCCCGCGGTGGCGGAGAGCGTCTGGTCGGCGCATCGCGCGCTGGGCTCGGCGGTGCTGAAGGTCGTGCCGCCGGGACACCGGCTGGACGTGAGCTTGGAACTGCCGACGGTAATCCGGCCGCAGTCGAAGCTGAGCGTGCGGGTGAAGGCGACCGACGAGGAGGGGAAGGACGCACCGGGCACCGGCGTGGTCGTGACCGCCGTGGATGAGGGGATCTGCGACCTGACGAACTTCAAGCTGCCGGAACCGCTGGCGCATTTCTGGCGGCTGCGCGGGCTGGGCGTGGCGCTATTTGACCTCTACGCGGAGCTTATGCCGGTCAGCGAGGACACCGCGGACGCAACGGCGTCGCACACGGCGGGCGACATCGGCGCGCTACTCGGCCGCCGCCTGACGCCAATCAAGGCGAACCGCTTCAAGCCCGTGGCGCTATGGAAATCCGGCGCGGTGACGGACGCCAACGGCGAGGCGGTGGTGGAGTTTGACGTGCCTGAATTCACCGGCGAACTGCGCGTGACGGCGGTGGCGTTTGCGGACTCCGCATTCGGCTCGGCGAAGCGGCAGGTGACGGTGAAGCGGCCGCTGGTGGTGCAGGCGAACCTGCCGCGCTTCCTGGCCCCGGGCGACAGCTGCCGGATGGGGTTGGCGGTGTTCAATGAAATGGGGTCCGACCAGGACGTGAAGTGGCGCGTGACCTGCGGCGGTCCGCTTTCCGTGGAAGTGGCGGAAGGCACGCTCGCGCTCAAGAAGGGCGCATCGGGCCGCGTGCCGGTCACGCTGAAGGCGGGCGCGCTGCCGGGCCGGGCGCTGTGCACGGTCGAGGCGGTGGCGGGCGCGGAGAAATACACGGAGACATTTGAGCTGGCGGTGCGTCCCGTCGCGCAGGCGGAGTCGCGGCTGCTCAGCGCGGCGGTGAAACCGGGCGAGGAGGCGCGGATCGCGATGCCGTCGGAATGGCTGGCGGGGACGGAGTTCTACGAGGCCTGGGTGTCGCCGTTGCCGGACGTGAAGCTCACCGGCGGGCTCGACCGTCTGCTGCGCTATCCGTACGGCTGCTGCGAGCAGACGACATCGGCGGCGTTCCCGCTGCTCTATCTCGGCGACCTGATTACGCGGACGAAACCGCAGGCGCTGGGGGAGAGGCCGGACACGGCGCGCTTCGTGATGGCCGGCGTCTGGCGGCTGCTGACCATGCAGCGGGAGTCGGGCGGTTTCGCCATGTGGCCGGACAGCCGCGAAGTCGAGCCGTGGGTCAGCATCTACGCGGCGCATTTCCTGGTCGAGGCGAAGAAGGCCGGGCAACCGGTGCCGGAGGACCGGCTGGACGCGGCGCTGGGCTATCTGCGGGGCCGGCTGGAACGGTCGGGCACCGAAGCGCCGACGATGGAGGAGTGCGCCTACATTTGCCAGGTGCTGGCGCTGGCGGGAAAGCCGGACGCGGGCTGGACGGCGCGGCTGCTGGAGAAGGCTGATAAATTGCAGGCGGAAGGCCGTGCGCGTCTGGCGGCGGCGCTGTTGGCATCGGGGAAACCGCGCGAGGCGGTGAAGCTGCTTGGCGGCATGGGGATGCCGGAGGCGGCCGGCGACCGCGACCATTGGTCCGCGAGCCGGACGCGCGACATCGCGCTGGCGCTCTCGGCGTGGCTCGACGTGGAGCCGGGAAACGAGATGGTGCCCCGGCTTGTCCGCGGGCTGGAAGGCACGCGGGTCCGGGATTGCGGCTGGTGGGGCTCGACGCAGGAGAACGCGGTGGCGCTGATGGCGCTCGGCAAGTTTGCGCGTCTGGCGGCGCCGGACAAGACGCCGTTTGCGGGCGAACTGGTCCCGGCGGGCGCGGCGGCGGTCCCCTTTGCGTCCGCGAAGGATCTGCGCTGGTCGTCGAAGGAGCCCGGTGCCGTGAAGGAGCTGCGGATCGTGAACCGCGGTCCCGGCACCTGCTGGTACGGCGTGCGCATGGAGGGGGTGCCGTCGATGGGGACGGTGAAGACGGAGGACGCCGGGGTGGCCGTGCGCCGCACGTTCCTCGACATGGACGGCAAGCCGCTGGACGTGAAGAAGCTGAAGCAGGGTGAACTGGCCGTGGTCCGGCTCGCCGTGGACACGCGGGGTGAATCGTTGAACAACTTGGTGGTCGAGGATCTGCTCCCCGCGGGCTGGGAGGTCGAGAATCCGGCGCTGGCGACGGCGCAGACGCCGAAATGGCTGGAGGCGAAGAGCGACTGGTGCATCCACCGTGAGCTGCGCGACGACCGCGTGCTGCTCTTCACCGGTGCCGTTGCGGGCGAGGTCGAGTTCTACTATACGGTGCGCGCGGTGACGCCGGGCGTGTTCGTCCTGCCACCGGTGCGCGTCGAGGGGATGTACCGGTCGGACGTGCGCAGCGCCAGCGGCGGCGGCACGGTGGAGGTGGCGGAATAAAAAGCGAAGCAATGCAATATAGGTGTCTGGCCCAGTAGTTTTCTTCAACCCCAATAGTTGCGAAAAAGGAGACATGCACATGAAAATCAGCACATTGAAACCCCTCGTCGTCGCCGCTCTCATGGTGGCCCTTGCGTCCGCCTGCGCACAGCCTGGCAGCGCGTCGAAGACAAAGGAGGGCGTGATGGTCACCAGCAGCATGAAGGAATTTTCAGCCCGCGACGTAATCTCGTGGGCGCATCTGGACGACACGCTGGACGGCCATGTCGACTTAATCGAGGTTGGCGAAGCCGACGGGCAATCCATCCTCGCCGGCTACGTAACGGTTTGGAACGGCAAGGAAATGGTGGAATTTGTGAAGGCTCACGGGTACCAATCCTTCCGCGGTCCGCTTGACGTCAAAAAGAACGGACGGCAGCTTGAAGTCAAGGTCGAGATTACAGGGAAGGACGGGAAGACCCTCGTCATCACCCTGCTGGCGGACGGCGGGATGCAGGGAGCCGGATAAACCGGGCCGCGGGTTTGCGGGGGCGATGTGTTTCTGGCGCGGGAGAGGTTAGATCCATCGTTTCATGACGCGTGTGTTTCCATGGAAAAAGGGACGGCTCGGGCTGCGGTTGGCGGCTTGGGCGGCGCTTGCCTTTGTGCTACTGTTCGCGGCGGCGTGGTTCGCCTTTCCGTTTCCGCGGGCGGCGCTGGCGCGCTATCCGGCCGGCATGACCCTGCTGGACCGCGAGGGAATTCCGCTGCGGATGCGGCTGGGGCCGGACGACACCGACTGCCGGCTGCGCTACCGTCCCGACACGGAGCGCGACTGGATCTGCAAGGCGGTTGTCGCGGCGGAGGATCAGCGCTTCTGGTCGCACCATGGAGTGGACCCGGCGGCGCTGGCGCGGGCGGCGGGGCAGAACCTACGCGGGCTGCGGCGGGTGTCGGGCGCCTCCACAATCACGACGCAGGTCGTGCGGCTGCTGCAACCGCGGCGGCGGACGCTGGCGGCGAAGCTGTCGGAGGCGTTCCGCGCGATGCAACTTGAGCGCATCCTCGGCAAGCGCGAAATCTTGGAGCAGTACCTGAACCGCGCGCCGTTCGGCGCGAACCTAATCGGCATCGAGGCGGCCTCGCGCCGCTACTTCGCCAAGGCGCCGGCGGACCTGAGCCTGGCGGAGGCGGCGCTGCTGGCGGGGATGCCGCAGTCGCCCTCGCGCCTGCGCCCCGACCGCTTTCCCGAACGCGCACAGAAGCGGCAGGCGTATGTGCTGGAGCGCATGCTCGTCTGCGGCATGATTACGGAGGCGCAGCGCGCCGCGGCCGCCGCGCAGCCGGTCGTGACGCGCCGGGACGCCTATCCGTTCCGCGCGCCGCACTTCTGCGACCTGCTGCTGGAGGAATGGGATGCCGGCGGGTTGGAACAGGTTCAGCGGTTCAACGGTTCAACGGTTCAGCAGGGGTCCCAACACGCAACACGCAACGCGCAACCCGCAACGGAAGAAGTGCGGTCCTCGCTGGATCCGGCGCTGCAGCGGCTGGCGGAGGAGACGCTGCGGCGTCATGCGGCGGCGCTGCGGGGGCAGGGTGTGTTCGGCGGCGCGGTGGTCGTCGTCGAGGTGAGGAGCGGCGCGGTGCGTGCGCTGGCCGGCTCGCCGGACTACCGCGACGCGGCGCACGCCGGCCAGGTGAACGGCGCCACGGCATCCCGCTCGGCCGGCTCCACGCTCAAGCCGTTCGCCTACGCGCTGGCGATGGACCAGGGGCGGATCACGCCGGGGACCGTGCTGGCGGACGTGCCGCGGACCTTCCGCGACTATGTGCCGGTGAATTTCGACGGCGCGTTCAACGGCCTGGTTCCGGCGCGCACGGCGCTGGTCCTTTCCCTGAACATTCCGGCGCTGGATCTGGTGGAACGGGAGGGGGTTCCGGAATTTCTCGGGCTGCTGCGCCGGCTCGGCTTCGGCACGCTGCGCGAAAGTCCGGACCGCTACGGGCTCGGGCTGGCGCTGGGGAACGGTTCCGTGCGGCTGCTCGACCTGACGAACGCCTACGCCTGTCTGGCGCGCGGCGGCGAGTGGCGGCCGTACCGGCTGTTGGAAACGGAAGAACGGAAGAACGGAAGAACGGAAGAAGTAGAAAAATCGGCCGGAGAACGGAAGAACGGGAAAGTGGAAGAAATAGAAAAATCGGCCGGAGAACGGAAAAACGGAAGGGCGGAAAAAACGAGCGGGGCGGAGACGAAAGAAACGGGAGGCGTGTTGGCGCGGCGGATTTTTTCACCGGAGGCGGCCTGGCTGACGGCGGAGATGCTGAGCGGGGACGAGCGCGCGGCGGACACCACGGGGCACCATGCCGATGTGCGGCTGCCGAAGATTGCCTGGAAAACAGGTACCTCCTCCGGGTTCCGCGATGCGTGGGCGGTGTCGTTCAACCCCGAGTACGCAATCGGCGTCTGGCTCGGCAATCCGGACGGGCGCGCCTCGCCGGCGCTGGTCGGGGCGCGTGCGGCGGTACCGGTGATGTGGGATGTGGTCCGCGGACTGTACCCGTCGAACGATTCACCATGGTTCGCCGCGCCGGCGGGCGTGGCGAAGCGCGCGGCCTGCACCGTCAGCGGACTGCCTCCCGGACCGCATTGTCCGACGACGGCGGAGGAGTGGTGCATCATGGGCGTTTCCTCCGCGGCACCGTGCGGGGTCCACCGGCTGTGCGCAATGGGGGAACCTACGCTGTCGGACGGAAAAACGGAAAAACGGAAAAACGGAACGGGCTGGGACAATAAAGATGCCGGGCCGGCAAAAAACATCGGGGCGGATGGAGTTGGCGGGGCGGAGGGAGTTGGCGGGGCGGGCATGGAAGTGCGGGAGGTTTGGCCGTCGGCGGTGGAGGTGTTCATGCGGAAGCGCGGGGCTTCCGGGAGTGCGGATTCTGCGGCGGAGGCTGGCGACGGTCCGCCGCGCCTTGTCAGCCCGCAGCCCGGGGCCGCATACCGGTTGCTGGACGGCGGGGCCGCCACGCAGCGGCTGCCGCTGAGGGCCGAATACCGCGGCGGCGGGGTGTTGTACTGGTTCGTGGACGACCAGTTGGTCGCGGCCGTTCCTGCTGCGGAAACCGCAAGCTGGCCGCTGGCGCGCGGCAGGCATGTCATCGTCTGCTGCGGCGCCGCAGGCCGTTCCGCACGCGCCGAGATTGATGTCGATTGAAGCTGAATTCCGCAGGCGGCGGAAAGGTGAGCCCGTCTTGGCAGATGGCGAATCCCTGGCAACAACGCCAGTTGACACAACCAGCGGGAAGATTTCGTGCGCGGCCTAAGAAAACCGCCCGGCGTGCGTTTTCACATGCACAGCAGTCACAGCACCCGTCTTGATAAATAAGGATAAGCAGGATGCGCTTGTTCGTAGTGTCAATGAAGCTATACTAACCAGCTACTCGTAGCCAAAACAAATGTTTCACTCGAAGGAAACGTCCATGAGCGAAGTGACGAAAAGCGCCGTGTCCGCCAAGCCCAACGATGAGGATGTCGTCGCGATTGACCGTCTCCGTTGCCAGTACGAGCAGCTCCGCACCGAGCTGGCGCGCGTCATCATCGGCCAGGACGAGGTGATCCGCAACCTTCTGATCTGCGTCTTCGCCCGCGGCCATGCGCTGCTCATGGGTGTGCCGGGGCTGGCCAAGACCATGCTCATCCACTCGCTCAGCGACCTGATGCACCTGAAGTTCAGCCGCATCCAGTTCACGCCGGACCTGATGCCGTCGGACATCACGGGCACGGACATCCTGCAGGAGACGGACGTGCCGGGGCGCCGCGCCTTCGAGTTCGTCAAGGGGCCGATCTTCGCGAACATCGTGCTGGCGGACGAGATCAACCGCACGCCGCCGAAGACGCAGGCCGCGCTCTTGCAGGCGATGCAGGAGCAGAGCGTCAACGCCGGCTCGCACCAGTTCAAGCTCGACAAGCCGTTTTTCGTGCTGGCCACGCAGAACCCAATCGAGCAGGAGGGCACCTATCCGCTGCCCGAGGCGCAGCTCGACCGCTTCATGTTCCTGATCCACGTGGACTATCCGACGGCGGCCGAGGAGCTGCGGATTGCGCGCGAAACCACGGGCGGCGCCCCGGTGAAGCTCGAGCCCGTGCTCACCGGCCAAGATATTATGGACTATCAGGATGTCGTCCGCCGCGTGCCGGTCCCGGACCATGTGTACGAGTATGTCGTGCGCCTGGTGCGCAAGGCGCGCCCCAAGGCCGAGGACGCGCCGGAGTGGGTGAAGAAGTGGGTCATGTGGGGCCCCGGCCCGCGCGCCGTGCAGTACCTGGTGCTGGGCGCCAAGGCGCACGCCGTGCTCCGCGGCAGCTACCTGGTGCAGGTCGAGGACGTGGATTCCGTGGCGGTGCCCGTGCTCTCGCACCGCATCCTGACCAACTTCCACGCCGAATCCGAAGGCATCACCAGCCGCGAGATCATCAAGCGCCTGGTCGAGGAAAGCCGCGAGGAGTGAAGCCCGGGCCGGCCGTAGGGGCCGGCAAGCTGGACGGTGCCGGCTGATCGGACAGATCTGGCAGGCCTGGTAACCTGAACACTTCTCCTGCGCGAGGTTTCCCCGTGTCCACCGAATCCCCCCATCGCGAGTTTCTGGACTCGGCCGTTCTGGCGCGGCTGTCGGCGCTGACCGTCAACGCCCGCGCGCCGATGCTCGGCTCGGTGACCGGCATCCACCGGAGCGCCACGCGCGGCTCCAGCGTGGAGTTCGCCGAGTACCGCAAGTACGTGCCGGGCGACGACATCAAGAATCTGGACTGGCGCGTGTACGCCCGCACCGACCGCTTCTACATGAAGGAGTTCGAGGCGGACACGAACCTGCGCTGCGTGCTGGTCATGGACACCAGCAAGTCCATGGCGTTCGCCGGCAAGGACGGCGTCAGCAAGCTCGCCTACGCGAAGAAGCTGGCCGCGACGCTGGCGTACCTGCTCGTCCACCAGGGGGACGCGGTCGGGCTGACCTGTTTTGCGGACAAGGCGGTGACGGAGATTCCGCCGCGGCGTTCGCCCTCGCACCTGCGGCACATCTTCGATACGATCGCGACGGTGGAGGCGCACGGCCCCTCGGAGATCGTGGAGATGCTGCACCAGATCGCCGAGAAGGTCCGCCGCCGCGCGCTGGTGGTGGTCATGTCCGACTTTTTCACCGAGGTTGAGCCACTGCTCAACGCCTTTCAGCACATGCGCTTCCAGAAGCACGATCTGGCGGTGTTCCACCTGCTGGACAAGCAGGAGATCAACTTCGACTTCGACCGTCCGATCCGCTTCGTGGACCTGGAGAGCCATTTCCAGATGCTGACCGACCCGGCGCTGATCGCCCCCGGCTACCGCGAGGAGGTGGACCGCTACCTGGAGGCGATCCAGCGCGGGAGCCGCGAGTTCGGCGTGGATTACAACCGTGTGATGCTGGACGACGACTATGAGAAGGTCCTGGCGGCTTTCCTCCTGCAGCGCCTGAAGAAAGCGCCCGGCGCGGGAGGGGCGGCACGATGACATTCCTTCACTCATGGATGTTGTGGGGGCTGCTGGCGGCGGCGCTGCCGGTCGTCATCCACCTGCTGAACCGGCTGCGCTTCCGTTCCGTGAAGTGGGCCGCGATGATCTTCCTCATCAAGGCCGCCCGCAGCTCCACGCGCAATTCGCGGCTGCGGCAGTACCTGATCCTGGCGTCGCGGACGCTGGCGGTGCTGGCGTTCGCGCTGATGCTGTGCCGGCCGATGAGCGGCGGCTGGATCGGCTCGATGCTGGCGGGCGCGCCGGACACGGTGATCGTGCTCCTCGACCGTTCGGCGAGCATGGAGACCGTCGACCCGCGCGTACAGAAGAGCAAGCGCGAACGGGCGCTGGCGCTGCTGGCGGGCGTGGCGAAGGAGACCATCGCCGGCAGCCGCTTCGTCCTCCTCGACAGCGCCACGCGCACGCCGCAGGAGATCGCCGGGCCGGCCGCGCTGCCCGCGCTGCCGCAGACCGGGCCGACGGACACCGCCGCGGACATGCCCGGGCTGTTCCACGCCGCCATCGAATACATGCTCAAGAACAAGACGGGACGCACGGAGATCTGGGTCGCCTCCGATCTTCAGGCGAGCAATTGGATGCCGGAGCGCCGGGAGTGGACCACGGTCGCCGCGCAGCTCGCCGCCATGCAGCGGGTGAAGGTGCGCGTGCTGGCGCTGCCGGGGGCTCCTGGGCGCAACCTCTCCGTCTCGCTGCGCGACGCGCCGCTGCGGCGCACCGGCGACAAATACCGGCTCGACGCGGCGCTGGAGTTCGCGCAGGGGAGTTCCGACGCGGTGAGCGTGCCGGTGACGATGACGCTGGACGGCGTGCGCTCGCCGTTTGAGGTTTCCATGGCCGGGCCGCGCCTGGAGATGGTGAAGAAGGTGGAGCTGCCCGCTGACCGCCTGGCCGCGGGCGGCTGGGGCCGGATCGAGCTTCCGGCGGACGAGAACGTCCGCGACAACTCCTGTTATTTCGTGTACGGCACGCAGGCGCAGTTCAAGGCGCTGGCGGTGGCGGCCGACGACAAGGCGGGCGGGCTCATGCGCCTGGCCGTGGCGCCGTCCCCCGCGCTGAACCGCGTGTGCGACCGGCTTCCGGCTTCCGCCGCGGCGAACGCGGACTTCCAGAAGCTGGCGCTCGTCATCTGGCAGGGCGCGGCGCCCGCGGGCGAGACCGAGGCGAAGCTGCGCCGCTTCGTGGAGGCGGGCGGCGTCGTGCTGTTCCTGCCGCCGGCCGGCGGTGAGGCGGCTGCACCCGCGCCCGCCGCGCTGGCGGCCTGGGGCGGCGCGGAGTCCGCGGAGCCGACCCGTGCGTTCCGCGTTGCGCTTTGGGACGATCTTGACGGCCCGCTGGCGAAGACGGCGAACGGAAAAAGCCTGCCGGTGGCGCGGGTTGAGGCCGCCAAACGCTGCGGGTTCGCCGCGAAGACGGAAAGCTCCGGCGCCCCGGGCGACAGCGGCTGGCACGCGCTGGCGACCTATGCGGACGGCAAGCCGTTCCTGCTCCGCCGCATGCTCGGCAACGGGAAGATGTACGCGCTGACCACGCTGCCGTTGAGGGAGTGGTCGAATTTCGGCGAGGGCGTGGTGCTGGTGCCGATGGTCCAGCGCATGCTCGAGCAGGGCGGAAGCCGCCTTGGCGGCGCGGAGAGCGCGACATGCGGCGAGTGGACGCCGCTGGACGAACGGGAGGTCTGGAACCCGGCCTCCGAGCTTTCCGGCGGCCGCAATTTCCGGACGCAGGCGGGCGTATACAGCAGCGGTTCGCGTTTCGTGGCGCTGAACCGGCCGGCCGCGGAGGACGCGCCCGACTTTGTGGCGAAGGAGAAGCTGCCGAAACTGTTCGGGAGCGTGCCGGTGACGATCACGGAATCGCTGGCGGCGGAGGCGGGGACGGACTTGCAGAGCGAGCTGTGGTCGCTGTTCGTCGTTCTCGCACTGCTGTTCCTGCTCGCGGAGGCCGCGCTGCTGCTCGGTGAGCACGTGCCGAAGCCGGCGGCGGCATTGGGGAAGATTTAGCCACAGAGGGCACAGAGGACACTGAGTTTTTTTTACAGAAGGCAACGAAGAAAACGAAGGGGAGGGGCGGATGTCCCGCCCGGCAAAATCGGATGACTGATCCGACCGATCGGACCGATCCGACCGATACCTGAACAACAAGGCGGGTGAATGAGCAACACGTTTTGGACATTTGACTGGGCGGCGTGGAAGCTGGCGGCGGGGGCTGTGGTCCTGGCGCTGACGGTCTGGCTTTCCGTGTGGAACGTCCGCCGCGGGCGGGTCGTCGGGCGCTCCTCGCGCGGCATGATCTTTCTGGAGACGCTGCGCGTGGTGGTGGTTGCGCTGCTGGTCTTCACGCTGGCGAAGCCGGAGCGGGTGCGGCAGATCCACCAGACGGAGAAGCCGCTGGTGGCGGTGCTCTGCGACTCCTCGGGCAGCATGGCGACACTGGACGTGGTGGCGGAGGCCGGCGGGCTGGCTAAGGCGCAGTCGCGCGAGAGCTGGCTGAAGGAGCAGAAGGAGAAGAAATTCTGGAAGCCGCTGGAGGCGAAATGCCGGGTGACGGTGACCGAGTTCGCCGCGCCGCCGCCGGGGGCGGAGGATCCGGGGACGGACCTCAACGCCGCGATGGAGGAGGCGATGAAGCGGGCGGGTGCCGGCCTGCGCGCGGTGCTGCTGGTATCGGACGGCGACTGGAACCGGGGCAGTTCGCCGGTGACGGCTGCGACGCGGCTGCGGCTGCGCGGGGCGCCGGTCTATCCGGTGGTCGCGGGCAGCGACCAGTACCTGCCGGACATCGAGCTGCAGACGGTCATGGCGCCGGCCTACGGGCTGATGGACGAGCACATTTCGATCCCGTTCACCGTGCAGAGCCGGATGCCGCGCGAAGTCCGTACGACCGCGGTGCTGGAGGGGCCGGACGGTTCGGTGGTGGCGAAGAAGGATATCGTGCTGCCGGCCCAGGGGCAGGTGCAGTCGGCGGTGGTGCTGGTGCCGAAGGCGGAGGGGCAGTTCCGTTTCAAGCTGAAGATCCCGGTGGAGCCGGGGGAGACGCTGGCGGACAACAACGCCCGTGAATTTTCGATGTCGCTGCGGCGGGAGAAGCTCAAGGTCCTGCTTATTGAGAGCGTACCTCGCTGGGAGTACCGTTATCTGCGCAACGCCCTGGCACGCGATCCGGGGATCGACGTGAGCTGCCTGCTGCTGCATCCGGGGATGGAACCGGGCGACGGGCCGCACTACATCAAGAATTTTCCCGCGACGCGCGACGAACTGTCGAAGTTCGACGTGGTGTTCATCGGCGACGTCGGGCTCGGCGCGGGCGGCATCACGGAGGAGCAGGCCAAACAGCTCCGCG
Source organism: uncultured Lentisphaerota bacterium (assembly GCA_903921725.1). Classification (GTDB taxonomy): domain Bacteria; phylum Verrucomicrobiota; class Lentisphaeria; order Oligosphaerales; family CAITYL01; genus CAIXRA01. Next base: position 49,863 of record CAIXRA010000025.1, on the reverse strand, counting down.
GGTTGGTGGAGCAGCAGGGCAGCGGCCTGATCTTTCTTCCGGGCAGGCTCGGCAAACAGGCGGAACTGGCGCAGACGGAACTGGACGCGCTTCTGCCGGTGGTGCTGGACCCGAAGCGTCCGCAGGGAATCGGCCAGCGGATGGAATCCCAGCTGCTGCTGACGACCGTGGGGCGCGGGCATCTGCTGACGATCCTGGCGGCGAACGCGGAGGAGAACGAGGCGGTCTGGAAGGGGTTGCCGGGGTTCTACTGGTATGCCGGCGTGCTGAAGAGCAAGCCGGGCGCGGAGGTGCTGGCGCGGCACGGCGAGGCGCGCAACGAGTTCGGCTCCGTCCCGCTGCTCGTGACGCGCGAGGCGGGCAACGGCAAGGTTTTGTTCATGGGCACGGACGCGGCCTGGCGCTGGCGCCGGGGCGTGGAGGACGTGTACCACTACCGCTTCTGGGGACAGGTCGTGCGCTGGATGGCGCACCAGCGGCACCTGGCGTACGGCGACGGCATCCGCTTCTTCTACACACCGGAGAATCCGGCGGCGGGCGACCGCATCTCGCTGCACGCCACGGCGTTCAGCCAGAGCGGCGCGCCGCTGGAGAACGCCTCGGTGACGGTCGAGCTCATGGACGCGAAGAAGCGGACGGAGACGGTGGAGCTGACGCCGGACGCCGGCGGCTGGGGCACGTTCGCGGGCGCCTTCACGCCGCGCACCGGCGGAAAATACGAGGTCCGGGTGCGCTGCCGTGAGACGGGCAAGCAGCTCTTCTCCTCGCTGGCCGTCGCGGTGCCGCTGACGGAGAAGACGGGGCGTCCGGCACGGGCCGACGTGTTGCGGGAGCTGGCGGACATCACGGGCGGGCGCTGCGGGACTTACCAGGAGCTGGACAAGGTCGTCGAGGAGATCAAGGCGCTGCCGGAGCCGAAGCCGGAGGAGGAGCGGTTCCGCCTGTGGTGCCATCCGTTGTGGGGCGCGCTGGTGGTGCTGCTGCTGGGCGTCTACTGGGCCGGCCGGAAGCTGCTGGGGAAACTGTAAGGCGGGAAACGCAGAACGCAGAACGCAGAACGCAGAACGAAAGACAGGCTTCGACGGCCATCGAATAATTAAAAAGCGGAGCTTTTATGAGCGCGGAACAGGACAAACCGAAACTGGAGCTGCCGGAAGGGCTGGCCTCGCGGTTGCGCGAGTTCGAGGGGCGGCTGCGCGCGGTGGAGACGCTGGCGGCGGTGCTGGGCGGGCTTTGCGGGTTGCTGCTGGGGTTCGCGCTGGTGTTCGCCTCCGACCGTTTCTGGGACACGCCGCTGTGGCTGCGTCTGGCGGTGCTGGCGGGCTTTGTGGCGGCGGCGGCCTGGGGCTCGTCGCGCTGGATGCGGAACTGGCTGTGGCACCGCCGGGATGCGCGGGCTTTGGCGCGGCTGGTGCAGCGGCATTATCCGCGGCTGGGCGACCGGCTGCTGGGCGCGGTGGAACTGGCGGGCGAGGGCGAGAACCGCAACTTCTCGCCGGCCCTGCGGCGCGCGGCAATCCAGCAGGTGGCGACGGAGGCGGAGAAGTACGACTTCAAGAAAGCGGTCGAGACGCGGCGGACGCGGCGCTGGCTGGTGGCCGGCGCGGTGCTGCTGGGGCTGGTCGCGGCGGCGTTCGTGCTGGCGCCGGATGCCGGGCGCAACGCGCTGCGGCGCCTGCTGAACCCACTGTCGGACACGCCGCGCTACACGTTCGTGAGTATCGAGGCGATTCCCGGCGAACTGGTGGTGGCGCACGGCGAGAAGTTCACGCTGGCCTGCCGGCTGGCGGCCTCGACGGTGTGGAAGCCGGTGCAGGCGTCCTGCCAGGTTGGGAACCAGATGCAGGTCGTGGCGGAGATCCGCGGCGGCGCGGCGCGCTTCGAGGTGCCGGGGCAGACGCGGCAGGAGACGATGCGGCTGCGGATCGGCGACGTGTCGCGCAGCATCCGGATCATCCCGATGCGCCGGCCGGAGTTGAAGAGTGTCGCGGCGAATGTCTCGCTGCCGGATTATCTACTGCTCAAGCCGCGCCAGCAGGAGGCGGAACTGGGGCGGATGAAGCTGCTGGCGGGGAGCACGGTCGCGTTCTGCGGCACGGCGGACCGGCTGCTGGCCTCAGCCTCGGCGAAGAACGGCGTCGACCTGAAGACGTCGCTGAAGGGCGCGCGGTTCACAACGGCCGCCTGCGCGGTGGAGAAGTTGGCACCGAAGATGCCGGAGCCGGGCGTGGTCGAGTTTTCCTGGACGGATCGGTACGGCTTGGCGTGCGCGGCTCCGTACAAGCTGGAGGTGCAGGTGGAGGCGGACGCGGAGCCGTCGCTGCGCTGCGAGGGGATTGCGGGCGCGGTGGCGATCCTGGCCGACGAGGTGGTGGAGTTCAAGGCGGCGGGGGCGGACGATTACGGCCTGAAGAAACTGTGGGTGGAATGGTGGATGGAGAAGAACGATGCGCGGGGGCTGCCGGAGATCCGCTACTCGACGCCGTTGGGGGCGTGCGGGCCGGACAAGGCGGCGGCGGAAGGCACGTACCGTTTCGCGCCCTCCATCCTCGGGCTACCGGAGGACGTGACGGTGAGCATGCAGGCGTCGGTCGTCGATTATTTCCCCGGGCGCAAGCCGGTGCAGTCGCCGGTCTACCGGGTGGTGATCCTGAGCCGGGCCGAGCACGCGAAGCTGCTCCAGCAGCAGCTCCAGGGGATCCTGGCGCGCTTGGACGAGGCGTCGCGGGAGCAGGAGCGCCTGCTGCAGTCGGAGATGGAGCTTGCCGCGCAGAAGGCGGCGGAGCTGACCAACGAGCGCACGACGGAGGCGCTGAAGAGTGACGAACGCGCGGAGCGGGCGACCGCGCAGCGGATGGAGGAGCTGGCGAAGGAGCTGGGCGACTTGGCGAAGGAGGCCTTGCGCAACAAGGACGTTCCGGACAAGCTGCTACAGGAATGGGCGAAGCTGGCGGCGGAGATGAAGCAGCTGGCGGGCGGGCAGATGCAGGCCGCGTCGCAGGAGATGGCGCAGGCGCAGGCGCAGGGCGAGGAACAGCCGCGGCGCGAGGATATCGAGAAGGCGGTCGAGGAGATGCGGCAGGCGCTGGAGGCGATGCGCCAGATGCAGAAGAAGGGGGACAAGTCCTCGCAGAACATGGCGGCGCGCAATTTTGTGAACCGCCTGAAGGCGGTGGCGAAGACGGAGGGTGGAATCGCCGCCAACCTGAAGAAGGTGCTGCCCGCTACGGCGGGGATGCTTCCGGAGGAGCTGCCGGCACCCGTGAAGGTGGAGTTCGTCCGCATGCATGACGACCAGAAGGCGGGGCGGACCGAGGCCCAGCACATCCGCGATGACCTGGCCGGGTTCTTCAACCGCACGCAGGAGGCGAAGTACGACGAGGTGCGCCAGGCGATGACTGAGCCGGACGTACTGGAGGCGCAGAAGGCGCTGGACACGAAGTTGCTGGGGAATCTGGCGGCGGTGTCGATTCCGGACGCGCTGGCGCTGGAGAAGAAGTTCAACGACTGGGCGGCCATGCTGGACCAGCAGGAGGAAGGCGAGGGCGGCGAGGGGCAGGGCCAGGGGCAACAGGACAACACGGATCCCGCGCTGATCTTCGGCCTGATGCGGGCGCGGGTGCAGGAGGAGAGCCTGCGCGAGGAGACGCGTGCGCTGGAGGAACGGAAAGCGTCGGCGAAACCGGAGGAGCATGGGAAGCTGGCGGGCGCCCTGGCCGCGAAGCAGGACACGCTGTCGAAGGATGTGGTCAAGCTGAAGGAGAAGAGCAAGGGCGATCCGAAGATTGACAAATTTCTGGACCAGATCAGCGGGGTGATGGACGAGACGACGGGGTTGCTGCGCAAGCCGGAAACGGGTTCGGAGACGGTGGCCGCGCAGACGGTGGTGGTCGAGGCGATTGCGAAGGCGCTGGAAGGCAGCAAGAAAAAGGGCGGCAAACAGCAGCAGCAGGCCATGCAGAAGATGATGGAGATGATGGGGATGATGCCGGGCGGACAGCCGGGCCAGGGCCAGGAGGGGGCGGGCGGCAAGGCCGGTTCCTACACGGGCGCTGGCGGCGGCGACGGCGAGGCGGGCAGCGTGAAGAAGGGGGCGGGCGTGACCACGGGGCTGCCGGAGGAATACCGCGACGCCATCGAGGCGTTCTTCAATGCGTCGGAGGAGAAGGGGAAGTAGGGGAAGGCAGAAGGCAGAAGCACGGACAGTGCGTGCGGGATTTTTACGGGAGGGGATGACAATGCGGTGGTTTCAACCATGTTTTTTCGTGGCGGCGGTGGTGATGCTGGCCGGCACGGCGGTGCGCGCGGAGGATTCCACGCCCTATTACGGCGACCAGGTGCCGTCGGAGGTGGAGGCGATTTATGCGCGCGGGCTGAACTGGCTGGCGCGGACGCTGGAAAAGGGGGAGGTTGACGGCGGCCGCAACAGTTACGAATCCGGCCCGGGCATCACCGGGCTGGCGCTGCTGGCGCTGCTGGCGCACGGGGAGGACCCCAACTCCGGCCCGTACGCGTCGGCGGTGAAGAGGGCGGTCGACGGAATCCTGGCGTCCCAGGACGCGAAGACTGGCTACATGGGCTCCTCGATGTACCACCACGGCTTTGCGACGCTGGCGCTGGCGGAGGCGTACGGCGCGGTGAACGACCCGCGGATCGGGCCGGCGCTGAAGAAGGCGGTGACGCTCATCCTCGTTTCCCAGAAGAACAACCCGCACGGCGCCTGGCGCTACTCGCCCGAAGCGGACGACGCGGACACGACGATTTCCGGCGCGCAGGTGGTGGCGCTGATGGCGGCGCGCAACGCGGGGATTGCGGTGCCGGACGCGGCGCTGAAGCGGGCACTGGCGTACTACAAGGAGTGTCAGGACGAAAACGGGGACATCGGCTATACGTCCCGCGGCGGCGGGAGCGGCCCGCGCAACGCGATCGCGACGCTGGTTTCGGCGCTGACGGGGCAGAAGGACAGCAAGCTGTTCCGCGGCGCCTGGGGCGCGCTCCTGCGGAGCGGTGACGACTCCGGCGGGGGCAGCTACCTCTTCTATTACCTGTACTACTCCGCGCAGGCCTATTTCCGGGCCGATATGAAGATGTGGAAGAAGTGGAACGCGCTGAACCTGAAGAACCTGCAGGAAACGCAGGGCGCCGACGGTTCGTGGGAAGGGCAGAACGGGGCTATGTTCTGCACGAGCACGGCGCTGCTTTCACTGGCGCTGAATTACCGGTTTCTGCCCATTTACGAACGGTGACCGCGGAGCGGCGGAACGGACCGCATCCGAACATGGCATGAAAAGCGGAAGGAGGGGCATGCGCAAATTACGGACATTCGGCGCGCTGGCGTCCCTGTTCCTGCTGCTGGCCGGCGCCGCCCTGGCCGGAGACGGCGGGACGCCCTCCGATTTCCTGGTCTACCGGGATGGGGACGTGCTGCGGGGGGCGCTTGAGTCGCTGACGCCGCAGGGCGGGGCGCTGCGATGGTCTGCGGGGCCGTTGGCGGGCTTTTCCACGGAAGCTCTTTATGCCGCCTTCTTGCGGGGGCGTCCGCCGCTGCAGGGGATGAGGAACCCCCGCGCTTCCGTGAAGCTGACCAACGGCGACTCTCTGACGGGCGATGTCCGCTCCCTTGATGCACAGGCGCTGAAGATGGACACTTGGTATGCGGGGACGCTCACGCTGAAGAGGACAATGGTCGCCTCGGTGGAGATGCTGAAGGACGAGGGTGCCATCTTTTATGAAGGGCCGAAGGAGGCGGGCGAATGGAAGTCCGCCGCACGCGCTTCCGAATCCAAAAAGAGCTGGGATTTCCAGGGCGGCACGCTGGTTTGTGTGCCTGCGGAATGCTTTTCGGTGTTCCACGTCATTCCGGAACTGGCGAAGGAGGCGGCGTTGCGGGTCGGTTTTGATCTGTCTGCCGGGGCGGGTGTCACCGCGTCCGTCAGCCTTTGCTCCGGCCCGGAGGACGGCGGTATTGCGGGCATTCGTTGGGAACTTGAGGAGCGGCAGTTGTCCGGCTGGTTCGGCGGTTCGCGCAGGCTTTCCGTTTCGCTTGCCTCCGGACTGGTACCGTCGGTACGGCGGATGGAGCTTTTTCTGGATCGGAAGAAGCGCACCTGTACGGTGGAGCTGAACGGTGTCCGGACCGCCACTCTTTCCTGGAAAGCCGCCGACGACAAGAAGCTGAGCGGCGACCGGATGGTTTTTTCCCCGCAAGCGCCGGGGGAGACCGAGACACCCTTTCAGGTTTCCCGCATCCGGGTAACCCGGTGGGACGGCGTGCTGCCGTCCGCCTCCACGCTGTCCGGCCCGGCACCGGCGGAGGATGAGCTGCAGTTGGTGTCGGGGGATCATGTCTCGGGAAAACTCACGGGCCTCGTCAAAGGCGTGTACCTGTTGGAGACGTCCTACGCCAAACTTCGCTTCCCGCCCGCCGCCGTGGAGTCGTTGCGCTTTTCGGGAAAAGGCGCGGAGGTGGCGCGTCTACGGGTGGGCGATCTCCGTGCCACGCTTGCGGGCGGTTCGGGCGTGGTGACGCTATGCCTGTCCGGCCTCCGCGGCGGCGCGCTGTCGGGCACGAGCGAGAATTTCGGTCCGTTTGCGGTTCCGCTGGCGGCGCTGGAGAAAATGGAGTTCAGTCTGTACGGTTCGGCGGGCGCGGAGGCCGCACGCCAGCCGGCAGACCAGCTGACGTTCGACGGCGGTTCTCGGCTGTGCGGGGAGTTGACGGCGCTGTCGGCGGACGGGAACGGCTCGGCGGTCTGGCCGCATGCGGCCGGCGCGGCGTTGCCCTTTGCCGGCTGCGGCCTGCGGACTGTCGTGCTGAAGGAACGTCCGGCACCGGAGCGGCGGGACGGGCGGGATGCGGTGGTTTTGGACAATGGCGACCGGCTGCCCGGTGAACTGGTGTCGCTGGATGACAAGCGTCTCGTGCTCGACACCTGGTACGCGGGGCGGCTGCAAGTGGACCGGGGCCGGATCCGGCAGCTATTTCCGGACGAATTCGGGCGAGTCTGCTACAGGGGGCCGGATGCCGGCGCCGGCTGGGTTCCCTGGGTTTGGTGGCAGGGAATGCAGACGGCCGGCCTGTTCAACATCGAGGACCGCGTGCTGCGCATCACCGCCAAGAACGGAGGCGGAGGCGCGGCGCGTGATGTGGCGGAGCTTCCGGATGCAGTACGGCTTGAGTTTGACGTGACCTGGGACACGGCGTCCGCGATGCCGGGCTATGACTCGATGTTCGGCTTCTCCTGCGGGCTGTTCGGCAAGGACGGCCGCATGTCCAACATGGGTGCCGGCAATACGGCTGGGTGCCGGATGAATGTCGATTACGGCGGGCTGATCGTGGAGTGGACGTCGAAAACGAAGGAGGGCACGGCCTCGACAAAGACGAAACGGTTGGCATCATCGGACGAATACCGGCGTCTTTTGAAGGCGGGCGGGAACCGTCTTCATGTCGTGCTGCTGGCGGACCGCCGGGCGCGCCGTGGCGCAATCCTGCTCAACGGAACGCTTGCCGGGGAGTTTGCGGGCGTGGAGGATGCGCTGGATCCGTTGAATTTTTTCCACATGGGCAGCTCGGGCGGCAGGAGGACGGAATTCCGCAATATCCGCATCTCCACATGGAACGGCCGGATTCCGCTCCAGGCCGCGGCCGTGGAGTCGGGGCAGGACGTACTCATCCTGGCGGGCGGGGACGCCGTGTCGGGACGGCTGGCGGGACTGGCGGACGGCAAATTCAGGCTGGAAACGGGCTTTGGCGGTGCGATGGTCATTCCCATGGCGAAGGTGTTAGAGGTCCGTGTTGCGGGAAAGGGCGGGGCGGAGGCGAAGCCCGGCCCCGGCGATGCGCGGGCTTTGATGGGGTGCGACGGCTCTTTCCTTCTGCGGCGTGCGCGGGTGGACGGCGGGATGTTGCAGGGGACTCTCGCCGGAGCCGGCGAGGTGGCCGTCCACCTGTCGGCGCTGAGCGGAATCGATTTCAATGCCGCCGCGCCGCGCCGGAATGCCGTTCCGGAGTGGATGCTTCCCAAGCCAAAGGTGGACGACAATGCCAGCCGCCTGCGGGAGATGATGATCAACAACCAGGTCATTTTTGCCGACTGACCGCCTGCGGGCGGAAATCAAAGGAGCGTGAACATGAAGAAGAACCAGACTGTGCGTGTGCTGTGGATGGCGGGTGCGCTGGGTTTGATGGCGGGTGCGGGGCATGCGGCGATTGTGATCGGGCCGTCCTCCACGCCGAAGGAAGCCGCGCCGGTGTTCACCGCCAGTTCGCAGGAGAAGGCGTTTGCGGACGAGCTGAAGATGGGCAACGGCGACACGATGCACGGCTCGCTGCAGTCCGTGAAGGGCGGCGAAAACGGGCGCCTGGCCTGGAAGCATGAGCAGGGCGTGGCCCCGCTGGAGTTCCTGTTGGACGGAATGGACTCGGTCACGCTGGGCGAGCGGAAGGCCGACGGGATGCGGACGCACAAGGGTGGTGCCACGCTGACCAATGGCGACGTGCTGGCCGGCGACCTGGAGTCGCTGGACGACAAGAGCCTGGTTCTGGACACCTGGTATGCCGGAAAACTGACGATTCCGCGGCAGATGGTGTCCAAGGTTGAGCCGGGCTCGAACACGGGCGCCGCGTTGTACTCCGGTCCCGGCGGGCTGGAGGGCTGGGTCTCGCCGTACGGCAACGCCAAGCAGCAGTGGGAGTTCAAGGCTGGCGCCCTGGTCATGCTGCGCGGCGGCAGCGGTGGTTCAATCGGACGCGAGATTGCCGAGATGCCGGACTCCGCTCGGATGGAGTTCGACCTAGCGTGGGACCGGGTTTGCTCGCTTTCGTTCACGTTCTTCACAGGCAAGGTTTCTGGCAACTCCTACGAGAGCGAGGGGTACACGCTGGCGTTCCAGTACGGCATGGGCTCCGTGTCGCTGATGCGCCGCACCCGCTCTGAGGGGATGCGTCAGCTGGGAAGCGGCGAGACGGCGCTCTCATCCGGCCGCCATTCCTCCAGCGGAAAGGCGCATGTGACGGTGCTGGCCGACCGCAAGTCGCGCAAGATCATCCTGTTGGTGGATGGGAAGCAGGTCAAGGAGTGGACCGATTCCGCCGACTTCAAGGGCGACGGCAAGTGCATCATGTTCAACGACGTGCAGGGCCAGCCGCGCATCGCCAACATCCGCATCGCCAAATGGAACGGGCGGAGCAAGCCCGTCGGCGAGGGGACGGCGAAGAGCACGCAGGATACCCTGGTCTTCAATAACGGCGACTCGCTGTCGGGCAGGATTGTCTCCGTCACCGGCGGCAAGGTGCGTTTGGAGACGGCGTACGCCGAACCGATGGAGATTCCGCTGGAACGCATCGTGGAGATTGTTATTTCCCCGGAGAAGGCGGGAAAGGCCCGGCGCAACCCCGGCGATGTTCGCCTGCAGCTGGCTGCCGGCGGGGTTGTGACGGCGAACCTGGCCGAGCTGCGCGACGGCGTGCTGAAGGGCAGCAGCGGGAATTTCGGCGAGTTCTCCTCGCCGCTGGCGGCGTTCGCGAAGATGGAGTTCAAGATCCCGGACGACAAGGCGGAGGAGAAGGCGGGCGAGAAGGAAAAGAATGCCACCGACAACCAGCCGCAGATGATTGAGGAGTGATTGGGCGCGGACGTCGCCCGGAAATGAACCGGGTGGGTTCCGTCCGGCCTATTATGCGGATCCGGTTTCGCGGATGACAATCGGGATTCCGGCTGAAAGGATGACGACCATGATGCAACGATTCATGATACTCCTTCGCGCGCTTCTTCTGGCGGCGTTCTCCGCAGCTCCTGCGTTTGCGCAGGAGATGCTCAAGGTGAACGAGGCGCAGTGCGTCCAACTGCAAATCAACCAAATGGGCAACCGGTGGATCGGTCCCGGCATGGCCGCCACCACCACGGGCGCCGCCCTGGGAGACGACCGGCGCGAGATGCCGGCGACGGGGCATTTTTCCGTGACGGTCGCGGCGCCGGTCTCCCAGATGAAGGCCGAACTCGGGAACGGATTCATCTTCGATCTCGACTTCCAGACCATCGGCGCGCTGGTGATGGCGGACGTGTCGGCCGGGCTGACGGTGAAGCCGGCGGGGCTGGTGCTTCCGTTCGACGGCCCGAAACCGATGCTGGTGCCGAAATATGACGCGGCGGCCAAGACGCTGGAGATCCGCCTCGGAACCGGCGGCACGCTTTCCTCCACGCGCCTCGAACTCCGCGCGGACCGCGCCACGCGGGTCTGCCTCCGGCAACGGAATCAGGTCGCCCTGTTCGTCATTCCGCCGGACGGTTCCTCCTGCACGCTGGCCTGGTGCGGCCGGCTGGCTTACCGGCTGCGCCTGATGGACGCGGAGCGCTACCGGCTCTGTCGCGATGTCTCGGTGGCGATGGGCACCCGCGAATTGAAGGTGCAGGATCTGGTGGACGGCCTGAAGGTCGAGGGGCTCGACGAGCTTGCGGACATCGTGGTCAAGGGGCGGACGCCGCTGGGCAAGGCCTTCGAGCACCGCTACAAGGCAGACGGCGAGAAGCTGGCCGATGCCGTCGGTCAGGTGATGGATCGTTTTCTGCATTCCCTGCAGAGCACACCCAAGGCGGAGGCCAAGCCATGAACAATCCGCGACAGTCTGATTGCGGTTTCCTGCGGTTGGCGGCCGGCTGCGCGCTGCTCGGCGCGTTCGCGTTGATTCCCGTTCTGCATGCGGCGCCCGCGCCCGCCACCACGCCACCCGAGCAGCTAATCCGCCAGCTGGGCGCCGAAACGTTTGCGGAGCGTGAGGCGGCGGAGAAGCAGCTGGTCGAGGCCGGGTTTGAAGCGCGGGAGTCCGTGCGCCGCGAACTGGAATCCAAGGATCCGGAAGTGCGCCTGCGCGCTGGCCGTGTTTGGGCGAAGCTCCGCTGGCTGGTGGTGCCGGATCTGGACGCCGGCCGCGTGAAGGGTCTTCTCGGGTCGCCGCTGCAGGATCCGGAAGTCCGCCGCAACTGGGATGTTCAGCTCGCCAAATCCGGCGCCGGCTTGGTGCCGCTGGTGCTGCTGATGTGGGAGGATGCGGAGCAGCGGCAGAATGCGGCCCAGGTGATGTGGCAGATGCTGGACCGCCTGGACACGAAATCGTTCTCCGCGGCGCTGTCGCGGGCGGTGCTGGACGGCGGGATCAAGCCGGAGAGCCTGCGGCTGCTGCTGCTCACGTCCGCCTCCGCCAACGAGACGGGGCGCCGGACGACCGCCGCGCTGGCCGCGCTCCTCCAGTCGCTCTGGCTGTATGACGACGCGCTGACCGTGTCCGCACGCGGCTGGCTGTCGTGGCAGGATGATGCCTGCCTCAACCTGTGCGGCACCGCGATCATCGCCGGAAGTTTGCAGGAGAAGTTTTGGGAAGAGTTCGACCCCGCGCAGAAGGAGAAGGGGCTGTATGCAATCACCTACGGCAGCATGCGTGATCGCGTGACGCTGTTGTATGTGAAGCTGGCGGCGAAGCTGAACTCGCCTGCGCGCATCGCCGGAAAAGTGCGGATATCCAACCCGGATACGGCATCGGAAACCGATGCGATCATCTCCGATCTGGTCGCGATGCGCCTCACCGCGGACGCCGCGGGGCTGCTGGAGAACGCAACCGGCCCGCAGGCGCTCTACCTGCGTTCGCTGGTGCGGGCCGCCCAGGGCGACGCAAAGAAGGCGGAGGCCGACCGCGCCGCCGCGATGAAGGCGCTAGAGGAGGCCGCCAAGGCCGTGCTGGCGGAGCCGAAAGACGGGCGTGTCAGGATTGTCATCGGCCCGCGGCAGCGGTTTGGCGGGGAGTCGGCCGCGCCAAGCAGCGGCGAGGAGGCGGTGTACCAGATGGCCGAGATCATGTTCAAGCACAACGATGCCGGCTCGGAGGCGCTCTACCGCAGGGTTGTCGCCATGAAGCCGGACAATACGGTGTTCGACGCCAACGCCTGGCTCAAGCTCGCCCGTATCGCGGAGTCGCGCAAAGAATACGCCGCGGCGGCGGAGTGCATCGGCAAGGCGGTCGCGGTTTTCCGCGCCGGCAGTTTCTTTTTCTCCATGCCGTCTGACGACGGCGGGGAATGCAGCGGCGACGCCGCGCTGGAACTGCTGCAGCGCCGCGCCGCCGAACTCCGCGAAAAGGGAAAGTAACGGACGGCACCTGCACGTTTCTAAAGGCGGGAACGGCAGGCGGGAGGTTTTGATGGACGGTATCCGGGAAGGGACGGCGGCGGATTATCCGATCCTGATGGAACGGATGCTGGCCAGTTTCCGCGTGGAGAAGCCGGCGCATCCGCCGTTCCCCGTCTTCCTGCCCGACCTGATGACGGGCGAGATCGGTTCCCGCATGGAGAACTGGCTGGTGCGCGAGTGCCAGGGGCAGATCGCCGCCGCGCTCCAGATCGTGCCCCGGCGGCTGGTCGCGGACGGCGGGGCCTGCCTGGACGCCGCGGGCGTCGGCCAGCTCTTCTGCCATCCGCTGTTCCGCAACCGCGGCTACATGGGCGAACTGATGCGTGCCGCCATCGAACGGATGACCGCCTCCGGAGCGGCCGTGAGCTGGCTCAGCAGTGGCGAACGCCTGCGCTACCTGCGCTTCGGCTGGGAGCAGTGCGGCAGCACGCGCATGGTGCAGCTTTCGCGGCGTTTTCTGGACGATGCCCCGTCCCGGCGCTCCCCGTTCGCGTTCCCCGCCGCCCGCAGCCGTTCGGAAGGGCCGGGCAGCGACTGGGACGCCGCCGCGCTCCGGGCTTCCGCGGACGCCGCGGGGCGGGAGGCCGCGTTCAACCTCTGGCAGCCGCGTCCGTACGCCGGCGCCGCGGCGGACCTCGCCCGCATGTGGCAGGCCTATTCCGCGCTGCCGTACCGCTGCGAGCGAGGGGAGGCGGAGTTCGCGCTGGTCATGCAGCGGCCGGGGCTCGCCGTCTGGATCTGCGACGAGCCGGACTCCGGCTTCGCCTACCTTGCGCACCACGCGGCGCAGAACCGCATCGTGGAATACGCCGGGGAGCCCGCCGCGCTGGAACGCATCGTGCGCTTCCTGCTGGCCGGGGGCGGCGCCGCGGAACCGCTGGCCGTGCTGCCGCCGGCGGCGGGCGAGACGCCGCGGGAGCAGGTTTTCCTCCGTTTCGCGGGCGGGGTGCGGGTGGAGCCGCTCGGCATGTACCGCATCCTGTCGCTGCGCAACACGCTGGACGCGTACCGGAACGTGCTGGCGCGGCGGCTGTCCGGCTGGCGCGGCGAGTTCCGGATCCGCAACACCGACGGCGGCGAGACGGTCTGCTTGGCCGGCGCCGGCGACGGGCTCTGGTGCAAGACCGACCGCACCGGCGGCCCGGCGGACCTTGCGCTGCCGCAGGCCGATCTTGCGCGCCTGCTGTTCGGGCCGTTCCCGCCGTCCGTCGGCGACCTTGCGCTCGACGGCGAATTCGTGCGCCGCGCCTTCCCGCTCCCCATCCACTGGCCGCCTCTCTGCAAGGTGTGAGCGGCCGCCGCTTTCCGCGGTATGTTACACGGCAGCGCCTGCGCCGGTTTTTGGTGTGTGCCTGTTTGTAGTCCCGCCTTCAGGCGGCCGCAGGACGGGAGCGTGGGCATCCTGCCCGCTTCTGCCGGGCGTCCCGCCCGGCAGTCCCGGCGCGGCCGCCGGCGCGGCCGGGGAACAGCCGCCTGAAGGCGGAACTACAAACGGTGAGGCGGCGTCACTTGTTGCAGGTTGGTGAAGATCCCAGGCCGGAAAACGGCGAAAGAGCAAAACAAGTCATGGCGGAACAGACGGACATCCAGCGGTACCGGCGGAACCTCGCGGCGGAACGCAACGCGGCGGCGCTCTACCGCCTGCTCGCGCAGTGCGAGGAGAACGCCTCGCTCGCCACGCTCTACGGCCGGCTGGCGGAGACGGAGGCGCGGCACGCTACGTTCTGGGAGGGCCGGCTCCGGGAAGCCGGCGCGGCCGTGCCAAAGCCGTCCCTGACCTTCCGCACACGCATGCTGGGTTTTCTGGCGAAGCGGCTCGGCGCGAAGATGGTGTTGCCGACGGTCGCCGCCATCGAGCGCAGCGCCGGTGCGGAATACAGCGGCCAGGCGGACGCCGAAGCGGCGGGGCTCTCCCGCGACGAACGCTCGCACGCCAAGATTTTCGGGTTCCTGTCGCGCGAGACCAAGACGCTCGATGGCGGCGCGCTGGCGCGGCTTGAAGGACGGCATCGGTCGGCGGGCGGCAATGCGTTGCGCGCCGGCGTGATGGGCGCCAACGACGGACTGGTGTCGAACTTCAGCCTGGTCATGGGGGTGGCCGGAGCGGCTGTCGGCGCCCATGCCACGGATTCCCACGCCGTGCTGGTCACGGGCGTGGCCGGGCTGCTGGCTGGCGCGATCTCGATGGCGCTCGGGGAATGGCTCTCCGTGACCAGTTCGCGCGAGCTGTACGAGAATCAGATTGCGATCGAGCGCGACGAGCTGGCCGGTGACCCGGAGTCGGAGCGCGAGGAGCTGACCCTTATCTATCAGGCCAAAGGCATGTCGCCCGAGGAGGCGCGGAAGCTGGCGGGCCGGCTGCTGGACGATCCGGAGAAGGCGCTGGACACGCTGTCGCGCGAGGAATTGGGAATCAACCCCGAAGATCTCGGCGGCTCGGCCTGGGAGGCGGCGCTGACCTCCTTCTTCCTCTTCGCGGGCGGCGCGGTGCTGCCGGTGCTGCCGTACGTTTTGACCAAGGGCATGCCGGCGCTGGCGTGGAGCGTGGTATTAAGCACGCTCGGCCTGTTCGGCGTCGGAGCGTTCATCACGCTTTTCACAGGGAAGAATCCGTTGTGGTCCGGCGCGCGGATGATGGTTTTCGGCCTTGCCGCCGCCGCCGTCACCTTCGGCATCGGACGGCTGATCGGCGTGCAACTGGGTGGATGAGGCGCGCCGACGGGCGCATGGAGGATTTCATGAAAAGTTCCTATGAGCGTGCAATGGAGCGGTTCGGCGGGGAAAAGAGCGTTGAACTGACGCAGCCGCAGAAGCTGAAGCTGGCGGACGTGCATTCCCTCTACGAGGCGAAGATCGCGCAGATCAAGCTCACGGCGGAGATGGATTTCCGCCGGCAGGCCGGGGACCCGGCGTCGCAGGACAAGATCCGTGCGGAATCCACCGCGGAAATCGCGCGCCTGAACGATGCGCGGGACGAGGAGAAGGACGCGCTCCGCAAGGAGTTTGCAAAGCGTCCGAAGTCGAAGTAGCGCACCGGAACGGCCGTCAATGCGGGGGCGATACGGGAAAAAAGCGAACTCAAAAACCGGAAAATCCGACATCACATGAAGCACCAGGTCGAATCCCAAATCATCGCCAACCGCCGCATCCATGGCGACTATTTCCAGGTGGATTTCAATGCGCCGGAGATTGCGCGCGCCGCGCAGCCGGGGCAGTTCGTCCACGTGCGGATTCCGCTGCTGGAGCACCGCGTGCTGCGGCGGCCGTTCAGCATCTATAACGTCGAGCCCGCCGCCGGTACGGTGAGCGTGATCTACAAGGTGGTGGGCGAGGGCACGGAATGCCTGTCCCAAACACCGGCGGACACGGTGGCGAGCCTGCTCGGGCCGCTGGGGTGCGGGTTCACGGTGCCGGCGACGGCGGACGTGCAGCCGGTGATTGTCGCGGGCGGCTACGGTTGCGCGGCGACCTATCTGCTGGCGCGGCGGAGCCCCCGCAAACCCGTCTGCCTCTTCGGCGCGCGGACGGAGGCTGATCTTCTTCTGGTCAAGGAGTTTGAGGCGCTCGGCTGTGAAGTCCGCATCGCCACCAACGACGGCTCCCGCGGGCACCGCGGTTTTGTCACGGCGCTGCTGGAGCCGTTCCTCAAGGCCGCGCAGCCGCGGCCGGTGGCGGTCGCCGCCTGCGGGCCGAACCCGATGCTGAAGGCGGTGGCGAAGGATTTGCTGCTCCACGGCCTCGACGGTGAGATTAGCCTCGACCACGCCATGTGCTGCGGCGTCGGCGCCTGCTTCGCCTGCGTTATCAAGCGCAAGTCGGACAATCCCGACGGCTGGGAGTACGCCCGCACCTGCATCGATGGTCCGGTGTTCCCCGCAAGCCAGACGGTGTGGGACTGAGTGGTGTGGCGGGTGTTGTTTTCATCCCGGCCGCCGTGTCCGGATTTTTCCGGTTTTTGGTTGTTTTTGGCGGGTGTGCCGTTATGTTAGAACTGTTTTTGTTTTGCTTCCGCGCCGGCCGCCGCCGGGGAGCGGTGAAGTCAAAATGTCAGTAGGCAGGAAACGAGTGCAAGGCTAAAGGAGAAACAGGCAATGGCAGTGAAGGTTGCAATCAATGGTTTCGGCCGCATCGGCCGCATGGTGTTCCAGGCGCTCTGTGACCAGGGTCTTCTGGGCAAGCAGGTTGACGTTGTCGCCGTCGTGGACGTCTCCACCGATGCCGACTACTTCGCCTACCAGATCAAGTACGACTCCGTCCACGGCCGCTTCAAGCACGCCGTGACGACCGAGAAGAGCAAGCCCGAGCTGACCGAAGCCGACACCATCGTCGTCAACGGCCACAAGATCAAGTGCGTCATGGCCGTCAAGGACCTGGCCCAGCTCCCGTGGAAGGAACTCGGCGTCGAGTACGTGATCGAGTCCACCGGTCTGTTCACCGACAGCGAGAAGGCTAAGGGGCACCTCGCCGCCGGCGCCAAGAAGGTCATCATCTCCGCCCCGGGCAAGGGCGAGGTCAAGACGATCGTCATGGGTGTCAATGAAGCCGAGTACGATGCCGCCAAGCACAGCATCGTCTCCAACGCCTCCTGCACGACGAACTGCCTCGCGCCGGTCGTCCACGTGCTGCTCAAGGAAGGTTTCGGCATCGAGACCGGCCTGATGACGACGATCCACGCCTACACCGCCACCCAGAAGACCGTCGACGGCCCGTCCAAGAAGGACTGGCGCGGCGGCCGCGCGGCGGCCCAGAACATCATCCCCTCCACCACCGGCGCCGCCAAGGCCGTGGGCGAGGTTCTCCCCGCCACCAAGGGCAAGCTCACCGGCATGGCGTTCCGCGTTCCGACGCCGGACGTCTCCGTGGTTGACCTGACCTTCCGCACCGTGAACGACACCTCCATCGAGGAGATCGACGCCGCGCTGAAGAAGGCTTCCACGAGCTACCTGAAGGGCATCCTGGGCGTGGCCACCGAGGAGCTGGTCTCCACGGACTTCATCCACGACGAGCGCAGCTCGATCTACGACAGCCTCGCCACCCTCCAGAACAACCTGAAGGGCGAAAAGCGCTTCTTCAAGGTCGTCAGCTGGTACGACAACGAGTGGGGTTACTCCAACCGCGTGATCGATCTCCTGACCTACATGGTCAAGAAGGGCTGATCCCGCTTCGGCGATCTTCGCACACGACGGCGGCCGGTCTTTCCGGCCGCCGTCCGTGTTTTCGGCGGCCGCGCGGAGTCCGGCGCCGCCGCGTATTGTTTCCGGGGGCCGTGACGACCGCCGCATCCGCGAGTACGTTACGGAATTCCAGCAAGCCCGTCCAATCGTCCCGTTCCGAAGTGAACGGCATCGGGTTCAATCCGGGCCGCCGGTTTCAGGAGTTGCCATGAGCAGTCAATCGACAATTGAAGCGGCGCTCGACACCTCCGCCGGGGCCGCGCTGGCCGTGAAGAGGAACGGGGCGCTCGTGCTGGCCGCGAACATGCCGGTTTCCGGCCGGGAAAGCGACGCGAAACTCGCCCGATGGATCTCGGAACAGTTCCACTCCGCCGGCCTGACGCCTGCGGAATGCGGGCAGTGGACGGTCGGGACGGGGCCGGGAAGCTTCTCCGGCCTGCGGGTCGGCATCTCGCTGGTCATGGGAATCTGCGCCGCGTCCGGCGCGGGAATGCGCGGCATTTCAAGCGACCTGGCGCTGGCCAGGCAGGCGGCGGGTGGCGCGGCCTCCGCAACTGTCGGCGTCCTTCACGATGCACGCCAGGGGCAGCTGATCCTGGGGGTCTATCGGCTTGCCGACGGCAGATGGAGCATGCTTCAGGAGCCTGCGGTCCTTGAAGCCTCACTGGTTGCGGAGGCTGTAGCGGCGGCCGGCATCATCACCTGGCTTGCCAGCCCGCGCCTGACGGCGGTCCTGCCGGACAATCTCCGCACGCAGACAGCACCGCAGGAAATGCTGGACGCCTCCCTGTTGCTGGATGTTCCGGGATGGCCGCCGCCCGGCGGCGCGGCGGAGCGCGAGGCGTCCTGCCAGCCGGTCTATGTCCGGCCGGCGGTGTTCGTGCCGCCGCGGGAACTCCGCCAAGCCTGACGGTCGGCGGGATTTCCAATTTGGATCTCTTTCAGTACCACGGCACCTCCACGACAAACGGGGATTCCGGGCGGGACGCCCGGTCAAGGCGGGCAGGATGCCCACGCTCCCGTCCATCCGGCTATACTTTTGAACGCCGAGAGTTCTTTTGCGTGCATGCCGCTCGTTCTTGATTTGTTGTGCAACCCCTTCAGGGTTGAAATCTTTTTTGCCTCTTTTTCCTGGGGCGTTGCCCCAGGCTATGATGTGATGCCCCGTTGGGGCGGCTTGCGAAAAAGCGTTGAGCGTTCTTTCGTTTCGCATGCCGAGCGGGACACCCGCCCTCCCGTTGACCTGAACAGCTACCCTCTCGGCGCGGTGCTGCGGATCACGAGGACGGAGCAGGGCGCATGCTGGAGGACCCGCTGGGTCACGGAACCGTACAGATAGCGGTGCCAGCCCGTCATGCCGTGCGTTGCGATCACGATCAGATCCGCCTCTTCTTCGGCGGCGGTTTCCAGGATTTCGCGCGCCGCGCTTCCCAGCTTCACGAGGGTGCGCCGGTGAACCGCTTCCGGCACGCGGGTCCGTGAAAGTTCCTCGATCTTCGCGCGGGCGTCCTCCGCCTGTTTCTGTTCAAACAGGGCGACATCGAACATCGGCGTCTCGGCCCAGTCCGACGGCACATAGTTCATCACCGGCGGCTGCACATGAATCAGCAGCAGTTCCGCCGAAAACTGCGCCGCGAGTTCCGCCGCCGCCTTGAGTCCCTCGATGGACGCCTCGCTGAAGTCGGTCGGGCAAAGGATTTTTTTGCAGGGCAGCATACAGCGCCTCCATTCCTTCTGTCGTTTTGTTCATCCCTCCGGGTAAGTGTACCCTGAAAAACAGGAAAACGCCAGCGGCGTAGTTTCACACGGCTGGCGACCTTGCCCCTGCAAACGGGTACCCGCAGGATTGCCGCGGGCGGCGGGCGGTGGATTCCCGTGTCAGAGCGGATGCACCTTCCAGCGGGCCATCATCAGGAGGCGCGACTGGTCGCGGATCGAGATGGCATTGTCGGGTTGACGCTGGAGGATCTGGGCGTCCACCAGCCGGTCGATGGCGGAGGCGACGCGGTCGTAGGGCAGCGCGAGGCTTCGTGCGATTTCCGCAACCAGCACATCAAGCTCGGTGGACATTCCGGACGGCAGGATGAGGCGCACCTGGCGCGCGACCTGCATGATGCAGTCGCTGAACAGGAGCGGGTGCATTTTTTCGTTGGCTTGGCGGAGGCGGACCGTGAGGGAGCCGACCAGCTTGCCCATCCAGGGGGATATTTTGCGCATTTCCGCCTGGATTGCCGCGGCGGAAATGACCTCGGCTTCGGTGTCTTCCAGTGCCGTGACGTCGGCGCTGCGCGCCTCTGCCGTGAGCGCGGCCATTTCACCGACGATTTCACCGGGGCCGACGATGCCAAGGCGGAGGAATCCTTCCGGGGTTGTGCGGGAGACTTCAACGCGTCCGGAAAGGATGAGATATCCCTCGTCGCCCAGCTCACCCTCGTGCATGAGGAGCTCGCCGGCGCGGAAGATGCGGCGGACGCCGGGGGTCCGGCCGGCCAGGAACTGGTCGATATCGGCGATCAGTTCAGGCACGTCCGGATAGCGGGCCGCCTTGTCCGGAGCCATGGCGCGGAGGATGATGCGGCAGATTTCGTCCGGAATCTGTTCGTGCGGATTGCACTGGGCCGGAGGCGTGAGATCGGCTACGGCGGCCTTTTCAACCACCTCCACGGCGGTGTTGGCGGAGTAGGGCGGATGGAGGGTCATGAAATGGTAGAGCGTGGCGCCGAGGAGGAAGATGTCGGTCTGCCGGTCCACCTCGCTGTTCCGTCCCTGGGCCTGTTCCGGCGACATGTAGGAGGGTGTTCCCTTGATGAAGCCTGCGTAGGTGGCGAGGGGGGCTTCCGGCGGCTCGCGGCCCTCCACCATGGCTAGTTCCGCCTCCGCATTACCGTCAACGCGCTTGGCCAGCCCCCAGTCCATGAGCAGCACTTCACCGAAGGCGCCGACCATGATGTTCTCCGGCTTGATGTCGCGGTGGATGACGCCGTGGGCATGGGCGAAGGCGATGGCGCTGCAGACCTTGTGGAAGATGAGGAGCCGCTGGTAGCTGTCGAACTTCTGGGCGGTCTCGATGTTTCCGGCCAGGAGGCGGGAAAGGATGCGCGTCATCGGCTCGCCGTCCACCAGCTTCATGGTGTAGTACCAGGCGCCGTCCGGCGTCTGTCCGAAATCGTGGACGGGGACGATATTGGGGTGTTCGAGGCGCGCGGTGATACGGGCTTCGCGGATGAAGGCGGCGGCGTGGGCGGGGTCTCG
The DNA here is from genome assembly GCA_903921725.1 of uncultured Lentisphaerota bacterium. Taxonomy (GTDB): domain Bacteria; phylum Verrucomicrobiota; class Lentisphaeria; order Oligosphaerales; family CAITYL01; genus CAIXRA01. Next base: position 29,257 of record CAIXRA010000025.1, on the reverse strand, counting down.
CGCGACGGCGCCGAGGGCGGCCTTCAGCGCCAGATCGCGCTCCAGCGACAGGTCCCGCACGCGGTAGATGGTGCCCATGCCGCCGCGGTTGATTTCCCGCGCCGCGCCGTAGCGCCATCCATCTCCGGAGGTAATCGCCGCGTTGTCGGGGGCGATTCCCGTCAGGCGGCGGATACCCGAGTAGATCCGTCCGAGGCGCGAGCTGCTGGCCGCGGCGGCGGCCGACGGGGTGACCAGCGTGGCGCTGCCGGGCTTCGGGGAGTGTTGGGAGGACGGAAGCTGTTCCATCAGGCGGGTTCCTTCCCGGAGTGCGGTTCGCGGAGTCCGGCGCAGAGGTGTTCGTGCTCCGGCGCGCGCCATTGGTGCGGGAATTCCCGGCACTGGCGCGGTTTTGCGGACTGGATGGCGCAGCGGTTTTCGGGAGTTAGGAAGCGGCATGCGCCGCCGGCATCCTCGACGAGGGTCAGTCCCTGGCGGTCGCGCGTCACCTGCGTGTGCCTTGCAATGAACGCCTCCTCCGTCAGCCCCAGCCGCCCGGCGGCGGCCCGGATTTCCTCCGGCGAGACGCGCACCTCCCCCGGCCATCGGCAGCAGTTGCCGCATTGGCGGCAGGCAAAGGTTGTCGGTTCCGCGCTCATGGGTTGCATTTCACGGCCTCTGGCATGCGGCGGCCTTTCGGCATTTTCTGCTCTGTGGGGTATACTATAGTCGCATCATCGGCTTTGCGCCGACCGGAGGGACATGGAAAGATGGCCATGAAAGACGGAATCGTTCTCAATATCGGTAACACCCACACCCAGATGTCGCGTTGCACGAACGGGCAGCTCGGCACGGTCCAGCGCCTCGAAACCCGCGCCTTCCTGGAGGCGGAAACCAAGACCGGGCTGCTGTACGACCTGCCGCAGCTCCCCGTCCTCTGCGCCTGCGTCGTCCCCCACGCCTCCGCTTGCCTCCGCGAGCGCTGGCCCGACCGCAGCCTGACGTTTCTGGACGCCGCGCAGATCAAGGAGTTCGACCTCGGCCGGATTACCATGGAAACCATCGGCGCGGACCGGCTGGCGAACGCGATCGCCGCGCTCGAGATGCTCCGTCCGCCTTTCCTGGTCATCGACTGCGGCACGGCGATCTCGACCATCGCCGTGGATGGGGACAAGGTCCTCCGCGGCGGAACCATCATGCCCGGCCGGCACATGCTGCGCCTCGCCCTCCACGAGCACACCGCCCAGCTTCCGGAAGTGAAACTCCTCGATGAATGCCCGCCCGCGCTCGGCACCAATACGGAGGAGGCGATCCTGGCCGGGGTTGATCTGGGCATCATCGGCGCCGTGCAGTTCATCATCGACAACACCCGGGCCGAACTGGAGGCCGCCGAGTGCCCCGTCATCGTCACCGGCGGCGACGCGCCGTATTTCCTCTCCAACATCCCCAACCTCATGGCCGCGCCGCCGCATTTCACGCTCCGCGGCCTCGCGCGCCTTTCGGCCAGGATCGGGTAATCGGAAGATCAACGGCAACAGGTTCTTGCGGAGGAGGACGACACGCATGCGAATCGCGCACAACCTTCTTCCGGCATGGCTCCTGATCACCGCCGGATGGCTGTCCCCCGCGGCCTTCCCCGCTGAGCCCGCGCCGACCGGCCTCTGCGGCTCCGCCGTCGATGAATCGGTGGCGCAGGAAAGCCGTGGCGCCATTCGACGTGGGTTACAATTCCTTCTGAAGGAACAGCTTCCGGACGGTTCGTGGGCGCGGCATCCGGCGCTTACCGGACTGGCGGCCCTTGCGCTGCTGAATGCGCCGGAGGGACTGGCCACTCCGGAATCCGCCGCCGCCGCCGAACGCGCCGCACGCTGGCTCCGGCGAGCGCTCGCCGAACCGGCAGCCGCGCCCGATGCCGCCGGAGAACGTCGGAGCGGACAGGCGCCGTACCCCACGCTCAACCTCGCCGCCGGTAGCTGGGCCGTCATCCGGCTGCAGCTCGGGGAGGACGGCGAGTTTCTCCGCGGCGTGCGCAGGCGACTCTTCGCCGCGCAATGCCTGGACGTGCCGGAGTCGGATCCGGCGTACGGCGGATTCCGTCCGGCACCGGATTCCCCGCCCGACCTGACCACCACCGCATACGTGCTGGAAACGCTCTATCTCACCGACGGTCTGGAAGCGCGTCGACCCGCCGCCGCGACCGCCTATGCCGCCGCGCTCCGGTTTGTCGCGCGCGGACTTCCCGCCGCCGATACCTTCGAAACGCCGGCAGCAGCCCCGGAGGGTGGAAAACCGCCGCGCGACGGACTCCGCGCCGCCGCGGAATTGAAAAGCCTGCTCTACGCCGGCGCAAAGGCCGGAGATCCGCGCGTCAGCGCCGTGCTCGGCTGGTTCGGACGCGAGGGAAGTCTTGCCGCGAATCCCGGTTCCGGCGAGGCCGGCTACTATGCCTACACGTTCACGATGGCGCAGGCATTCCGGGCCTGCGAACGCCGCGGCGTCGAGGCGTCCGCCCCCGGCACACGCATGGCGGACTGGCGGCGGCGACTGTTGAATGAACTGCTCCGGAGGCAGTCCGGCGACGGCGGCTGGACACACGCCTCCGCCAACTGGTGGGAGACTCGCCCCGAGCTGACCACCGCCTGTGCGCTCCTCGCCATGGAGCTGGCCCTGCTTCCGTGATGCGCCCGGCGTTGAACCCGCTCAAAGCAGCGAGGGCGGCGGGCCCAGGCCGGCGGCCTGGAATTCATCGGTGAGCGCTTTTTGCAGCGCATGCAGCTTCGGCAGGAGTTCGTCGGAACGGATGTTTTCGTCACGCACGGCTCCGGCAAGCATGGCGCAGAAGAAATCCAGCGGCAGCAGGTCCATCAGGAATTTCTGCTCACCGCCCTTGCCGGTAACGCAGATGGCGCCATCGGGTTCCTTCCAGGCGGAGAGTGCGCTACCGACCGCCCACGGTTTTTCGCGCGAGCTTACGGCCAGGCGCGCCTGGAGCTGCGCCTTTCCTTCGGCGAGCAGGCTGAAGTTGGTGTAGGTCGGCGTGTTGCCCTGGTTGTGCTGCTCCAGCCAGCGCATCATGCCCGAATAGCGGCGAGTCTGTAGGTAATACAGGCGGGCATCGTCCACCGTTTTCAGTGTGGCTGGATCCATGCGCGCCGCACCGGTGCCGCCGGGTTCAGGAAGGGCGGGTGGCCACATGAGCTTGTCGCTTCCCGTGTCGGGTGTTTCCGGAACCTTGGGCGCCGTCGGGACGGCCGGTGGCTGGCTGGCGGTGACGGCGGTCGTTTCCGGTTTCGCCGACGGCTTTTGGCGGCCATGAAGCAGAACCACGCCCAGCACCAGGAAAACCGCCGCCGCACCAGCGCCCGCCCACAGCATCGGGGAAATGCGGCGCCGGCGCAGGACGGTCGTTGAGATTCCGGGGGCCGCGCCGGCCTGCTGCGCGTTCACCAGCACTTGGTAGACCGGCACGGCGTCGCGGATGTTCTTCAGCTCGCGCGGTCCGAGATAAACGGTCTGCAGGGCCAGGCGGTTCTTGACGACATCGAACACGGTCTGCGAAATGCAGATGCCGCCGGGTTCGGCCTCCGTCTGCAGGCGCGCCGCGATGTTGACGCCGTCGCCCATCACGTCGGTCTCCGTCACAAACACGTCACCCAGATGGATGCCGATGCGGTGGAGGAGCCGTTCTTCGGGCGGGAGCGTCTTGCCTTTCTCCGCCAGCTCCTGCTGCACCTTGAGGGCGCAGGCCACCGCCTGCACGGCGCTCTCGAAATAGATCAGAAGCCCGTCGCCCGTGTTTTTCAGCACCTTGCCGTCGAATCCCGTACTGAGACTGGAGATGGCGGACAGGTCGCGCCGGACGAGGGCGAGTGTCGCCTCCTCGGCTTCCTGCATGCGGGCGCTGAAGCTCGCGACATCGGTGAAGACGATGGCCGCCAGTGTGCGGCGGCCCGGTTCCAAAAGCTGGCTGATGACGGGATTCATGCGGTGGTCCTCCGGCTACATTGTCAATATACATCCGGGCATGGACGGAAGACGGAATGACGGAAAAATGGGAAAAAAGGGGGGCAACCCCAATGCTGTATGATGGAACAACGGAACCTGTGGAGCCCCAACCCCAATTCCGTCCCGGGAACCGCATCCGGGGTGTGGGCGCTGAATTTTCCCGGCTTGCCCGCGCCGGCTTGTCAGGGGCGTGCGGCGGGATAAATTGAAGCCGTACCGCGCATGTCCGGCGGCACCCCGCGTCCAGACCTTTGCAAAAGGAGCGAGCCCATGTCCGCAACCTCGTACATCAACCGCGTGTTTGACGCCGTCCAGAAGCGCAACGCAGGCGAAACGGAGTTCCACCAGGCTGTGCGGGAGGTGTTGGAATCGCTGGCGCCGGTGCTGGCACGCCAGCCGAAGTATGAGAAGGGGCGCATCCTGGAGCGCATGGTCGAGCCGGAACGGGTGGTCATGTTCCGCGTGCCGTGGGTCGACGCCCGCGGCGGCGTGCAGGTCAACCGCGGCTTCCGCATCCAGTTCAACAGCGCCATCGGTCCGTACAAGGGCGGCCTGCGCTTCCACTCGAGCGTGAACCTTGGCATCCTCAAGTTCCTGGCGTTCGAGCAGATTTTCAAAAATTCGCTGACCACGCTGCCGATGGGCGGCGGCAAGGGCGGTTCCGATTTCGACCCGAAGGGGAAGAGCGACCTGGAGGTGATGGCGTTCTGCCAGTCGTTCATGGCCGAGCTGTTCCGGCATGTCGGGCCGGACACGGACGTGCCGGCGGGGGACATCGGCGTCGGCGGCCGCGAGATCGGTTTCCTCTTCGGGCAGTACAAACGGCTGGCCGGCCGCTTCAACGGCGTGCTGACGGGCAAGGGGCTCAACTGGGGCGGCTCCCTGATCCGGCCTGAGGCCACCGGCTATGGCGCGGTCTATTTCGCGGTCGAGATGATGAAGGCGAAGCGCATGGAGATGGCGGGGAGGATCTGCACGGTCTCCGGCTCGGGCAACGTCGCGCAGTACACCGTCGAAAAACTCATCCATCTCGGAGCCAAGTGCGTGACGCTCTCCGATTCCGACGGCACGATCCACGACCCGGCGGGCATCGACCTGGAGAAGCTCGCCTACGTCATGGAGCTGAAAAACGTGAAGCGCGGCCGCATCAGCGAATACGCGAAGAAGTTCAAGGGCGCCAAGTTCTACTCCGGCAAGCGGCCGTGGAGCGTGAAGTGCGACTGCGCCTTCCCCTCCGCCACGCAGAACGAGCTGGACGGCGGGGACGCGAAGGCGCTGGTGAAAAACGGCTGCCGCGTGGTCGCCGAGGGCGCGAACATGCCGACCACGCCGGAGGGCGTGGAGCTGTTCTTGGCGAACAAGGTGCTGTACGGCCCGGGCAAGGCGGCGAACGCCGGCGGCGTCGCCACATCCTGCCTGGAGATGTCGCAGAACGCGCAGCACGGTTCCTGGACGCGGGAGGAGGTGGATCGGCATCTGCACGGAATCATGGTCAGCATCCACCAGGCCGCGCACGACGCCGCGGCCGCCTGCGGACACCCCGGCAACTACGTCATGGGCGCCAATATCGCCGGTTTCACCAAGGTCGCCGACGCCATGCTCGACCAGGGCGTCGTGTGAATCCGGCCGTGGCGGGCTGAATTGAACCTCTGTTTTCCGGGGAGGGCGGACGATGGCGTTGGACTACCAGTTTGTGTTTCCGTTGAAGAACGGACTGCATGCGCGGCCGGCGGCGGCGCTACGGGAGGCGGCCGACCGCTTCCGCTGCTTCGTGAGCCTGCACAACGGGCGGAACGGGCGCGCGGCGAACGCAAAGAGCGTGCTCTCCCTGGTGGCGGCGGATTTCCGGTTCAACGACCCGGCGGTCCTGATCACGGAGGGGGACGACGAGCGCGCGGCGATGTCCGTCATGGAGAAATTCCTGCACGAGGAGTTCCCGGGTTGCGACGAACCGCTGCCGGAGGTGAAGACCGTCGCCGGACGGTTCGTACCGCGGATGCTCCTCCAGAGCGGTGCGGAGGTCCACCGCGGCACGCCGGTCAGTCCGGGGCTGGCGGAGGCGCCGGCTGTGATTGCGGGGACGCTGGAGCTGCCTTTCGGTCTTGCGGAGTCCGCGGAGGATGCGACGGCGGAGTGCGCGGCGCTGACCAAGGCGTTCGAGGCGGTGGCGGGCGATCTTGAGTCGCGCCTTAAAGCCGGGCGGAACGCCACGGAGCGCGAGATCCTGAAGGCGCACCTGGCTGTGGCGCAGGATCCGGAATTTGTGGAGAAGACGCGCGGGATCATCTGCGAGCAGGGGCGCACGGCGGCCGCGGCGCTGCTGGAGGTGGCGCGGAGCTATGCCGACGCGCTGCTGGCCTCGGAAAGTCATTACCTTCATGAACGGGTGCTGGACATCCGGGACGTGGCCGGGCAGATTCTGCGCCGGCTGTGCGGAGGCGCGGGGGTGCCGGACGGGACGCGGCTGACGGTGCCGGCGGTGGTGGCGGCGGAGGTGCTGACCCCTTCGGAATTCCTGGCGCTCGACCGGAAGCTGCTGCGGGGGCTGGTGCTCAGCGAGGGCGGCACGACCTCGCACACGGTAATCCTGGCGCGGGCCTTCGGCGTGCCGTGCGTGACCGGGGTGCTCGACATTCATAACGCGGTGAAGGCCGGCGCATCGGTGATCGTGGACGCCCGGCGCGGGCTGGTGATTCCCGATCCGCCGCCCGCGGCGCGGCGCTTCTACGACCTGGAACTGCACCGCGAGGCGCTGCGGCACAACCGCCTGGCGCCGTACATGAACCGGCCGTGCGCGACGGGGGACGGCCGGCGCATCGAGGCGGCGGCGAACGTCTCGACCGCGGAGGAGGCGGAGGTGGCGTTTGCGAAAGGTGCGGAAGGGATCGGCCTGTTCCGCACGGAAATGCTCTTTCTTGACCGCACCTCGGCGCCGGCGGAGGCGGAACAGTACGCGGAGTACCGCCGCGCGGTGGTGGCTGCCGCCGGACGGCCGGTAATCTTCCGCACGCTCGACATCGGCGGGGACAAGCCGCTGGCGTATCTCTATTTTCCGAAGGAGGATAATCCGTTCCTCGGCTACCGCGCGCCGCGCTTCTATCCGGCGCAGGCGCTGCTGGTGAAGGAGCAGATGCGGGCGATCCTGCGCGCGGCGGTCGGCGGCAACGTGCGGATCATGTTCCCGATGGTCAGCCAGGTGGTCGAGATCCGCATGCTGAAGGCGCTGCTGGAGGAGGCCCGGCGTGAACTGGAGGCGGAGGGGGTCGCGCACGAGGCGGCGGTCGGCGTCGGCATGATGCTGGAGGTGCCGTCGGCGGCGTTCGCCATCGCGCAGCTCGCGAAGGAGGTCTCCTTCTTCAGCATTGGCACGAACGACCTGGCGCAATATTTCTTCGCCGCGGACCGCGGAAACCCGGCGGTGTCAGAACTGGCCAATCCGCTGCATCCGGCCTTCCTGCGGTTTCTGCGTAAAATTGTGGAGGACGCGCACGCCGCCAAACGCTGGATCGGCATGTGCGGTGAAATGGCCGGGCGTGAGAAGTACGCGCCGCTGCTGCTCGGACTGCGGCTGGACGAGATCAGCCTGGCACCGCCGGCAATCCCCGGCATGAAGGCGGCTGTGAACCGGCTGCACTCCGCCGAATGCGACGCCTTCCTGGCGGCCGCGGAGGCGAAGACGGAGACGGATGAGGTGAAGGCGCTGCTGGGCACGGCCATGGCGGCCGCCGCAGTCTCCGGCGGCCTGCTGCAGGCCGACCTGGTGGTGCTGGAACCGCTGGCGCGGACGCGGGCCGAGGCGATCAAGGAACTGGCCGACCGGCTGTGGCTCGCCGGACGCACCCCGGACATGGACCGCCTGGAGGAGGCCGTCTGGCTGCGCGAGGACGCCTGCCCCTCCGGCGTCGGGTTCGGCTTTGCGGTCCCGCACTGCAAGTCCGCGGCAGTCACGGCCAACTCCCTCGCCGTCCTGAAACTGAAAAAACCGGTGGACTGGAAGGCCGCCGACGGCCAGCCGGTGCGGATGGTGCTGCTGCTCGCCGTGCGCGAGGAGGAGAACGGCAACGGATTCATGAAGGTTTTCTCGGCGCTGGCCCGGAAAATCATGGATCCCGCGTTCCGTGAACGCCTTCTGAATGAGACCAATCCGGAAGCAATTGTCCAGCAGCTCCGCGAGAGCCTGGAACCGTAGGCCGGCGCCTTATCGCCGCCCGCCGCCCGCGGAACGCCGGGCGAAATAGGGATCGAGGCGCGCGAGGAGGAAATAGGCGACGTTCTCCTTCAGCCGCTGCCAGACCCCGCGCGCCGCCGCCCATTCATTCGGCAGGATGCGGCGGCTGTGCGCGACATAGTCCCGGAAGATGCGCCGCGCCTCCAGAACCGCGGCCGGCTCGCCGGTGCGCACCAGCAGTTCGCAGTTGATGTTGAGGCTGCGGGCGTCGAGGTTGGCGGAGCCGACATGCACGGCCTGGTCGGCGACCATCAGCTTGGTGTGCAGGATCTGCGGCTGGTACTCGTAGATCTCAATCCCGGCCCGGAGGAAGCGGCGATACAAGTGCCGGCCCGCGAGATGGGAGAGCGGGACGTCGGACTTGCCGGCCAGAACGATCCGCACCCGGCAGCCGCGGCGCGCGGCGCGGATCAGCGCCCGGCGCACGCCCCAGGTCGGCAGGAAATAGGCGGAGATCAGCAGGATCTCGCGCTTCGCCTTGCGGAAGTCGCGGACCAGCGCGTGGCGGAGCGGACTGCGGCGCCAGAGCGGACCGTTGGCCAGAAGCATCGGCTCCGGACGGTATTTCGGCTTGCCGCCCCTGCCAGTGCGCGGCGGCGCGAGCATGACGCGGTGATGCCCGGCGGCGTCGAAGATGGAGTCGAAGGAGGCGGCCAGCTCGGCGGCGACGGGTCCGCTGATCTCCATGCCGAGGTCGGCCCAGCCGCTGGTGACGCCGTCGCCGGCCTCCTCGGGGCTGATGTTGAAGCCGCCGATAAACGCCGTCTCCCCGTCGCAGACCAGCAGCTTGCGGTGGTTTCGGATCAAGGGGCTCCAGATGGCGAGCGGATTGAAGAAGCGCACGCGCCCGCCGGCCTCGACCAGCGCGTCGAGGTAGCCGCGGGGGAGATCGACGGAGCCCCAGGCGTCCAAGAGCACGGACACTTCGACGCCGCGCTCACGGGCCAGCAGCAGCGCCTCGCGGACCGCGTCGCCCGGGTAGCCGGGGAGGTAGATGTACGTTTCAAGCCGGATGCTGCGCCGCGCCTGCCCGATGGCTTCGAGCATGCGCAGGTACGCCTCCCTGCCGGTGGTCAACCAGCGGTGCCGGTGCGCGGAAGGTTGTGCGTGCGCGTGCTGCATGGAGCCAATTCTTTTCATCCACAGATTACACGGATTTCGCAGATTAAAAAACAACCGGACACGCTCAAGATAGCGTAACCATCATGGGTTAGCGCCAGGAGTTGATGTCGTCTTTTGTCTTCCCGTCGTTTTCGCCGTGGTCGTCGATCCGGTTGGGGCCAATGGACCAGACGGCGACATTGCTGTTGATGGTTTCGTAGATGCCGCCGGTGCCAGCTTGGATTGTGCCGGAGGAATTCAGGATGATGACGAAGTTGTTGCCCCATGGATCCTTGAGCTCGGGGCGACCGGTTACTGCGTGGATTTTGGATGGCACGAGGAATGGAATTTTACGCGGGTTTTCAGGCGACTGATCCGTTAAGGCAAAAATGAGCCGGCCATAGTCTTGAACCAGCCCGTCTTGTGCGGGCAGTTTTCCATATTGGGTTTCGTACTGCTTGATGGCGAGCATGAGGGCTGACTTTTGCGCCCTTGCCTTGGCCGTGCGACTGGTACCATGACCGCCGGTGCTGGCTCCAAACCAGAAAACAAAACCAAGCGACAACAATGCGCACACAAGCACCCATGGGAAACGCTTCGGCTTGGCGGTGGGTGTTTTTGGGTTGGCAGTTTCTTCGGGCATAGACAAATTCCTCCGGTGCGGAGAGTAGGGTGCAGGGAACTCAGCGCCAAGACACAATATCGTCCTTCATCGGCAACCATCGGCTTCCGTCGTTTTCGCCGTGGTCGTCGATCTTGTTCGGGCCAGTGGACCAGACGGCGACATTGCTGTTGATGGTTTTGTAGATGCCGCCGGTGCCGGCTTGGATCGTGCCGGAGGAATTCAGGATGATGACGAAGTTGTTGCCCCATGGATCCTTGAGCTCGGGGCGACCGGTTACTGCGTGGATTTTGGATGGCACGAGGAATGGAATTTTATGCGGGTTTTCAGGCGACTGATCCGTCAAGGCAAAAATGAGCCGGCCATAGTCTTGAACCAGCCCGTCCGGCGCGGGCATTTTTCCGTATTGGTTTTCGTATTGCTTGATGGCGAGCATGAGGGCCGATGCCATGGCCCGGCTTTTGGCGCAAGTGTGGCCGGGTCCGCCTTTGACCCATGATCTGTTCACAAGGCATAACAATGAGAAAAGTATGATGACGCCAGCAACACATGCCACCGTGTACGCCAGTCCTTCCCCTTTCCAGACATTCCCGGCTGTTTTGATTTTGCGGGAAGCGACCAGGCAACAGGCCACGGATGCGGTGCCGCACAGGAGCCAGACGTACTCCATCCAGTGGACGAAAAACGATTGCAGCGCGGAATAAAGCCGGCGGTAAAACTCAGAGCTTTCGTCGCCGGGCATGGACATACCGTTGGCAAAGGACAAGTGCACGGCGAACGGCACCAGCAAAAACAGCAGTCCGGCAATCGTCCAGCGCGAGAGCTTTGGCTTGGCAGCGGCGGGCGGGATGTCGGGCTGGTCTGCCATGTTGTGTTCCGGGTCCCGTTTGTAGTTCCGCGCTTCAGGCGGCCTGGCGTCGCCTGGAGCGTGTTCCCGAGTTGGAAGAACCGTACAATGCGGCCGGATTTTGGGGCCATTCCCCTTGGATCATGCGTGGTCGCCTGAAGCGCGGAACTACAAACGGAAAGATGTCGCCTGTTCTTTTTCGCCGGTCGTCCCGCGCGGCGGCGGGGTTCACACAAAGCAGATGCGGGCGATGCATTCGTTGAAGCCTTCGTGGCCGCTGAGGATGTCGATGTGGACGCGCAGGTAGCAGAACTGGAGGTCGCGCCGGTCGAGCTTGGGGAAACGGACGGCGTCCTTTTCGGTGGTGACGATCAGTTCGGCGCCGTGAGCGGTGGCGGCGTTCTGGAAGTCGATGATCTCCTGGAGGCGGAAGCGGTGGTGGTCGGCGAACTGCTCGCTGTAGACCAACTTCGCGCCGAGCTTCGCCAGGAACGCCTCAAAGCTGGCGGGCACGGCGATGCCGGAGATGGCGGCGATCTTGCGGCCGCGGATGTGCTCGAGCGGCAGCTTCTCGCGGGAGTAGATGTCCATCAGATATTCCGGCTTGTGCGTGCACTCGATGATTTCGGCGCGCGGGTTGTGCAGGCGGATGAAGCGCTTGAGGTGGCGCAGGTGCGTGCCGCCGTTGGACTTGGTCAGGAAGATGTAGTTGGCCCGGCGGAGGTTGCGGATCGGCTCGCGCAGGAGGCCGCGCGGCAGCAGGTGGTGGTTGTGGAACGGGTTGGTGGAGTCCACCAGCAGGACGTTGATGTGCGGGCGCAGGCGCAGGTACTGGAAGCCGTCGTCGAGGATCAGCGTGTCGGCGCCGAAGTGGCGGACGGCGTAGCGGCCGGACTTGACCCGGTCCTTGTCCACCAGCACGACGGCGTCCCGGATGTTGGAGGCAAGCATGTACGGCTCGTCGCCGGCGACGGCGGAGTCGAGCAGCAGGCGCTTGCCGTCGGAGACGACCTTGGGCGGCTCCTCGTGCTTGTCGCTGCGGAAGCGCGCGCGGATCCGTTCCCACAGCGGCTTGCTCTTGCTGCGGTAGCCGCGGCTGAGGATGGCCACCTTGCGGCCGCGGGCGGAGAGGGCGCGGGCGAACACTTCCACGACGGGGGTCTTGCCGGTGCCGCCGACGGTGAGGTTGCCGATGCTGACCACCAGGCAGCCGAGCATCCGCTGCCGGAAGAGCCGCTGGTTGAACAGGCGGAGACGGAGCTGGACGATGGAGCGGTAGAGGCGCGAGAGCAGGAACAGGACGGCCAGCGCCGCCAGGTCGCCCCTGGTCTTGCGCCGCCCGTTCAGCAGCTCGACGATGTATTGTTCCGCGCGTTCCGCGACTTCCCGCAGGCTCATGTTCGGCATCCGGTTCGTGGTGAGTTTCCAGTATAACCGGCGAGGCGAACTTCGCAAGCCGGAGACAACACCGGCGCCGGAGCGTGCATGAACCCGTGAGATGCGGCGATTGCGCGGTATAGTACCGCGCCATGGGAGACACGGAACGTGCAACACGAGGCCAATGCCATCATTTTTGACCTGGACGGGACGCTGATCGATTCGCGGGCGGACCTGACGACGGCGGTGAACCTGACCCGGCGCGGTTTCGGGCTCGAGCCGCTGCCGCTGGAGACCGTGGCGAAGTTCGTCGGCGAGGGGTTGCGGAACCTGATCTCCCGCGCCTGGCCCGACGCCGGCGACCGTCTGGACGCGGCGGTGGAGCAGGCACGCCGGCATTACGGCCAGCATCTGCTGGACGAAACCGTGCTCTATCCCGGCGTGGAGACGGCGGTGCGCGGGCTGCACGCCGCCGGCTGGAAGCTGGGCGTGGTCACGAACAAACCGCAGGAGTTTTCGGATGAGATCCTGCGCGGGTTCGGTCTGCACGGCTGCTTCTCGATGGTGATCGGCGGCGGTTCCGGGCTGCCGATGAAGCCGGACCCCGCCCCGCTGCTGGCCGTGCTGGAACGCTGCGGCGTGAAGGCGTCGCCCGATTCCTGGATGGCGGGCGACCATTTCACGGACCTGGAGGCCGGGCGCCGGGCCGGGCTTTCCCGCTGCTACTGCCGCTTCGGATTCGGCGACCCGCGGGATGAAGCGTACGACCTGGCCGTGGACTCGCTGCCGGAATTTGTGGAACATCTCCAAACCCGCTGAACCGTGAACCATCGAATCTGGAACCCCAACCATGCCGATCTACGAATACCAGTGCGAGGCCTGCGGCCACGAGTTCGAAAAACTGTTGAAGACCGCGGCGGACGCGCCAGTGAAATGCCCCGCATGCAACAAGGCGAAGCTGAAGAAGAAGTTCTCGTCGTTCGCGGCCAAGGTGGCGGCGGGCTGCAAGAAAGCGGACTCCTGCCCCGTGGCGAACACGCACAAGCACAGCGGCGGCTGCTGCGGCTCCGGCGGCGGATGCTGCGGTTGATTGACGACGCGTGGCACACACCTCCGGCCCGGGGATGACACCCTTGTTCCGGCCAGCCAACAAGAACGGGGATACTCTATGAAACGGCACTCCTGTATCATCTGCGGCATCCTCTTGCTGTCCGTGGCGGGGTGTGGAAAGCCGGCGGAGGCACCCAAGGAAACAGCGCCCGCGGTGTCCGCGCATCCGGAAACGGCCGTGGTCGAGGCGGCCGGCGCGGTGGGTTATGACGAGAAGAGTCTGCGCGGCAAGGTGGACGCCGTGATTGACCGGAACGCCGAGCGCAACCGGCAAATGGAAGACGCGCTGAAGCCGCAGGGGCAGGGTGGGGAAACTCCGTGAGCACGGAAAGCCAGCCGGTTACTGGAGCCAATGTTTAACCACCTTGAGTCAAAGTGGTTGTGCAACCAATCTTCCCTCGTTTTTGTCCTTCCGTCCTTCCGTCCTTCCGTTATTCCGTTATTCCGTTTGCCCCCCGTCCGTTCTCTGCGCCTCTGCGGGAGAGCGTCTCTCCTTGGGGCGTAAAACAAAGCGGACTCCGCAAGCCTGATGCCTGCGGAGTCCGCAATTGTTTTGGGATGATCGTGCTTACTTTTTAAGAATCTGCGCGAGGTCCTGTTCCGGGGTGGTGGTCGGCGCGATGGCGAAGTTGTCGACCAGGATCTTCAGAACGTCCGGGGTGATGAAGGCGGGCAGCGTCGGCCCGAGCTTGATGTTCCGGATGCCGAGTTGGAGCAGGGTGAGCAGAATCACGACCGCCTTCTGCTCGTACCAGGAAAGGACGAGCGAGAGCGGGAGGTCGTTGACGCCGCAGTTGAACGCCTTCGAGAGCGCGACGGCGATCTGGATGGCGGAGTAGGCGTCGTTGCACTGGCCGCAGTCCAGCAGGCGCGGGATGCCGCCGATGTCGCCGAACTCCATCTTGTTGAAGCGGAACTTACCGCACGCCAGCGTGAGGATGATGCAGTCCTTCGGGACCTGCTGCGCGAAGTCGGTGTAGTAGTTCCGGCCCGGCTTGGCGCCGTCGCAGCCGCCAATCAGGAAGAAATGCTTCACCGCGCCCGTCTTGACCGCATCGACGACCGTGCCGGCGACGGACATGACGGTGTTGTGCGCGAAGCCGCCCATGATCGTCTTCGCCGGCTCGTCAGCCTGGAAGCCCGGGGCCGCCAGTGCGGCGTCAATTACCGCCTTGAAGTTGCGGTCCTTGGTGTGCGCGACGCCCGGAAAGGCGACGATACCGGAGGTGAAGATGCGGGCCTTGTAGGTTTCACGCGGTTTCTGGATGCAATTGGTGGTCATGAGGATCGCGCCGGGGAAGGCGTCGAACTCCTTGGCCTGGTCCTGCCACGCGCCACCGTAGTTGCCGATGAGGTGTTTGAACGCCTTCAGTTTCGGGTAGGAGCAGGCGGGGAGCATCTCGCCGTGGGTGTAGACGTTGACGCCCTTGCCATCGGTCTGCTTGAGCAACTCGTAGAGGTCGAGCAGGTCATGCCCGGAGACCAGGATTGCCTTGCCCGTGACCGGCGTGATGCGCACGGCGGTGGGTTCGGGGTGGCCGTAGGCGCCGGTGTTCGCCGTGTCGAGCATGCCCATGACGGTCAGGTTGACCTCGCCGACCTTGAGGGCCAGCGGCAGCAGTTCGTCCGCGCCCATATCCTTTTCCGCCAGCTTCGCAAGCGTCTCGTGGACAAAGGCATACACGGCCGGGTCTTCAACGCCGAGCACCTGGGCGTGGTCGATATAGGCGGCCATGCCCTTGAGCCCGAGCAGAATCATGTACTCAACGCCGCCGAGGGTCGCGCCGACCTTCTCGTTGCGCTTGGCGGGGGTGAACGCCTCACCCTGCGCCGTCAGCGCGGCGATGTCGGCGGCGGGCTGCCAGGCGGCGGGGCCGCCGAGGGTTTCCGGCACGGTGCCGGCTTTGATGCAGGCCGCCTCGTACAAGGCCTTGGCCTGATTGCGCTTGACGGCCAGCTCCAGAAGGATGCCGCGTAGGCGCTCGGGGTCGAAGTTGACGTTGGTGACGGTGGTGAAGAGCGCCTCGACTACGGCGAGGTCGATGGCCCGGTCGCGGGCGCCGAGCTTGGCGGCACGGGCGGCGTACATGGAAACGCCCTTCGCCGCATGGACAACAAGGTCCTGCAGGTCGGAGGTCGTTGCGTCCTTGCCGCATACGCCGGCCATCGTACAGCCGGTGCCCGTGGCGGTCTGTTCACACTGGTAGCAGAACATGCTCATGATCTCTTCTCCTTGGCTTGTGGTTTCTCTGTGGACTTGCATCAAATGGGAAAGCGGTCGGTGGCGGCTGCCTCAGGCACGAATCATGATCAGCAGCATCTTGAAGGCTTCGACGGCGCGGACGGCATGGGGAATGCCGGCTGGCATCACGACAAGCTGTCCTTTTTCGGCCGTCACCGGCTTGCCGCCGATGATGAATTCGCCGCGTCCGTCGAGCACCATCACCGTTGCGTCGTACGGGGCGGAATGCTCGCTCAGCCCCTGGCCCGGGGCGAAGGCGAAAAGCGTCAGCGTGCCGGCGGAGCCGTCCTTGAGCGTGCGGCTCACGATGCCGTCAGGCGTGTATTCGACGAGTGATTCCGGGTTCGTCGGAACTCCTCTCAGCGTGTCAACCAAAGCTGTCATAATCCGGTTCTCCTCGGTCGTGTCGTGAATGAACTATAGCCGTTCTGTTTTGTCGTCTGATGACGGTGATGAAGGAGGCGGAGCCGCTTCATTTCGCAACGCGTTTCACAATCTCGGCCAGCTTGGTGTTTTTCAGCAGATTGCGGAACTCCTTGCCCGATTTCGCGATTGCCTTCCCGATGGGGCAATGCGGATGCTCGCAGACTGGGTGATTCATCAGGCACGCCTTGATTTCCATTGGACCTTCGATCACCGTGTAGATGTCCAGCAGCGTGACCGCCGCCGCTTTTTTGGCGAGCATGAAACCACCCTTGGGGCCGCGGGTGGAGGAAACCATTCCGCCCCGCTGGAGGCGCTGCATGACTTTCGAAAGGTGGTGTGCCGAGACGTCCAGCCGCTCCGCCATCGCCGCCGTGTCCAGCGTGCGCTCCGGCGTTTCAGCCAGCAGCATCATGGCGTGCAGCGCCAGGTTTGTTCCTTCGCTCAGCTTGAAGATGGTTCCCATGCATCGCCTCCCGTTTACCGCCCATTGTTCGCGTAATCTGGTACCAATATACCTGTTTATGCCGGGCGTGCAAACCGCCGCTGTAATTTTTCTCCGACGCGGAGACGGGGGCGGCCGGGTTATATTACCCGCAATCGAGGTATCCACCATGCAAGCAGTGTCTTCCCTGTGTGAATTGAATGATGCGGCGCGCGGCCGGGGTGTCGCCGTGGCGTTCGGCGTGTTTGACGGCGTGCACCGCGGCCACCGCAAGATCCTGGATGCGCTGCAACGGCTCGCGGCCCGGACCGGCGCCATGCCGGTGGCCATGACGTTCGAACCGCATCCGCGCGCCGTGGTGCGTCCGGACCAGCCGGTCCCGCCGCGTCTCTGCTCCTCCGCCGCGAAGCTGCGCCTTTTCCGGGAAGCCGGGGTCGAGGGCGCGGCCGTGATGCCGTTTTCGCGGGAACTGGCCGCTCTCTCGCCGGAAGCGTTCATGGAGGCGTGCCTGCACATGTCCGACCACAGCCTGCGCGGCGTCTGCATCGGCTCCAACTGGCGTTTCGGCCGGGGCGGGGCGGGCGACACCCGGCTGCTGCGGCGGCTCGGGCGCCAGCACGATTTCCAAGTCGCCGCCGTGCGGGAGCTGGAGCTGTTCCGACGCCCGGTGAGCAGCACCCGCATCCGCGAGGCGCTGAAGGCCGGCCGGCTGGCGTTCGCGGCGCAGCTTCTGGGGCGCCCTTATTCCGTGGACGGCGTGATCACGCACGGACGCGGCCAGGGAACCCAGGTCCTGGCCTGCCCGACAGCGAACATCACGGGCTCGAACCAACTCCTGCCGCCGTTCGGCGTATATGTAGCGAGGGCGCGGAAGTTGTCGCCGGACGGAATGACCGCCTCAGGCACGTGGCTGGAAGGAATTGCGTACATCGGAACGTCGCCGACGCTCTCACCGCCCGGATCACCCCCGGTTTTGGAATTCCATGCATTTGCATGCACCGGCGATCTCTACGGGACGCGGATGGAGGTGGAGCTACTGGAGTTCCTCCGGATGGACATGGTTTTTCCAAATCCACAAATCCTTAAAAACCAAATTTTTGCAGATATAGAAACGGCGCGCGAACGGTTCCGCGGCACGACCGCATAGGCTATCCCGCGGCCGGCGGATGAATAATATCGACGGCAGGCGCGTTGTACCCCTCGACGGCGGCACAAAGAAAATACAAAAACACCGCCGCAAATAGGAGTAGGGAAAATGAAATCGGCAATCGGGAAATGGTCGAAGTGTGCGGTGGCGGGTCTGGCGGTCGGAATTGTCTCCTGCGCCTCCGGCAGCGTGCAGGCGGGGCAGGGCGGATGGGCGACGGCCGGAAAGATCCTGACCGGATTCGTGGCGGCGGACATCCTCTTCAATCATTGCGCGCCAGCTCCCCAGCCGGTCGTCTATGTGGCGCCTCCGCCGACCCCAGTTTACATTGCGGCACCCGCACCGGTCTACTATGCGGTTCCGGCGGCCCCCGTGGTCTACGCCGCGCCTCAGCCCGTGTATGTGGTTCCCCAGCCGGTTTATTATGCGGCTCCGGCCCCTGCGGTCATCTATTGCCGTCCCATGTACTACCCGGCGCCGGTCTGCCGGGTCAGTATCGGCGTAAGCTACGGCGGCCATTACGGTGGCGGCCATCACCGCCGCTGACAGCCGGCCCGCAAGCAAAACTAAAATCATTACGGACCCGCAGCCGATTCCGGCTGCGGGTCTTTCTGCTATCGGGATTCGATTTCAGTACTTTCTCGCGCAGAGGCGCAGAGCTCGCCAAGAAATCAGATCAACATTCCCAAACGGAAACGATTGCGACCATTGTGCGGCCTTGCCATCCTGGCGCACAACGCGCATCAATGAGTTGAATGCGGTATCAACTCCCGTCCGGAGCCGAGACTCGGGGTTGCATGCCGGAATCATGCATTCTGCGGCGGTGGCGGTGAGCCATCTGTCCAGCTTGCCGCCGAGGAGTTTTTCCCTGTGTTGACATTTAACGTCGCATAATATACATTATGATTACTTGATTTCAAGTGCTCAAAAGTGCTATCACGGTAACGCCAAGCTCAAACCGTGCGTGAAACTTTTTTTTCAGAAGACCCCTTTACAGGTTGACCGCGACCCTTATGCATGCGGATATAATACCGCATGGAATGGTTCGCAAAGTTGGCGAAGCTACGCCCTTCGGCTTTGGCATAGTCGCAAAAATCGCGATACTCAAAAGGATCCAAGGAGATCGGCCGACGAAATGCAGACGGCATACCTTGCAACTCCTTCCCACGGTAACGCAATGGGACACCTTGCGCCAGCAGTTCAACGCGAAGCCGCTGTATCTCTCGTGCCCAATACGTTGACATGTTAATATATACCACAAAAAAAGGGTTTGTACAACAAGGTCAACGAGGAGGAGTAAAACGGGAATGGTCACGCGAATCCCAAAACACCAGAAGCGGAATCCATATTTTACCTCCATTACTTGGAGATAATATACCGCGACTCGTGCTCATTCCAATGATACCACCGAGCGGAAACTGGTGCAGCTGGTTCATCGGTACCGTCATCCTCCGAAAGCTCGAGACCGCGAAAAAGCCCCCAAGACGACAAAAGGCGCTTGCGAGAAAAGGCATTCTGAACCAGCCAAAGATCATCATACGCAAGCTCATTGAGCTTGACGTTATACTTCAAAACCTCGCACACGGCCCCGGCGCTTTCCTCATCTTCCATGCGACCATGACAGGAGATAAAAAGATTTGTCCCGCCGGTATATTTACACCACTCATACCGAAGCTTATCCTCATCAAGAGGCGCAGAGGAAACAACCAAAGCGTGAGTATGCGGGTGCCATTGGCCGGTCCCTGCCCCCCGCTTAATTTCAACGCTCGCAACGCCAGCAAGAATGTTCCTAAACTGTGTAACCGTACCTTTTTTAGTGGCACGCCGGACTAACGTCCGAAGCCCATTAGACAGACACCAAAACCGATCATAAATATATTCACCGCTGGGAATTGTGAAAACGAGCGTATAAACAGAAGCAGCAGGATACAACCTCAAAAGTTCAGAAACGCGCCCCATGTATAGTTGCGCATAGCGCCCAGCGCGACGACTGGCACAGTTGCCGCAAAGTCGATACTGATTGCAAGACCGAACCGCGAAGGCCCCAAAGTCGCCGCCGTTCATATGCCCATCAGGAGCGAACGCCACCGACCGGAAACAATCGCGAAGCTTAGCGGCGAGAATGGCTTTTTTATTGTCCCCGCTGCCAAGGCGTAAATTTTGTTGTTCGAGATAGCGGGCTATCTGCTCATTCCGAAGCCGGTGGGAAGTCATTTTTCCAAGTCGAGCAGAAACATCTTTAAGCTCATCTGGCACTTTAGTTACAGTATCAAGAAGATGACGCGCGTCTGCATCGGCAAGATTTTCACGAGCGGAAAAAAAAGCGTCAGCAAGGCGCGACCGAAGGGAAGCGGAAGGCGCAAGGTTGACGAAGGGGAAAGCGGAAAGTACAGTATCCATGTTCTTCTCCCAAGCCCCTACGCGAAGCCGCCAAGCCTCGTAGGGGCTTTTTTATTGCCCGCCCCACCCCCAGACACGGCGGCGGGCTCTGCAAGCCCGCCCGCCGCCGTTCTGTGGGTGTTACGGGTGCTGATGATCCATACCCACAGAAACGGGCGCGGCCGTTGCGGTGGACGCGGGAACCGGAATTGCTGATGATGGTGCTGGGGTTGCGGCCGACAACGGTTGGAGAAAAAGGCTGGTCCCCTGCCCCGGGCTATCCGTCTTTAATCGCCCTCCTGAAGGGGTTCCCCCCTCAGCTCCCCCAACAATCTGGGCACCCTGTAAATCCGAAATGCGATAAACGCGGCCCCAGACCTGAACAGCGCCGACCGACTTGGAGAGCTTGAGCCCGGCCAGATATTCCGTCTTGCCGGAACCGCGAATATCGAGAGACCCAAGCAGGTAGACGTCGCCGACGTGGACAACCGGGGAACATTTCAGCTGTTGATTGAGCGTCTGGGGAGCCGCACCGACATAAGACTGAATCGAGGAATTGGAAACATCAAGAACCATCCGGACACGGTCAGGAGAAAGCGACCGAACAGACGCGGAAAGCTGCAAGCCGGTCTGTGTGTAATCATAGCCGATTACGGAAACGGCACCTTGATTAGAGACGGAAGTTTTAGCAATAGGCACCTTCACGCCGCGAACAAAAGAGCCCTCGGCCCCATCGTTGAGCAGAAACAGGGTGTTGCACGAAATATCGTCATGTTTTCGGCTGCAAAGATATTGCAACTTGCCAGCAATAGACGCGCCCAAAGCAGACGAAACCTTTCCAGAAGCCAAGACGGCAGAAATATCACCGGTAGGCGTTAAATCCATGCCCAACTCACGCGCATCGTCACGTTCGAGAGAAAGCACCCATAATTGCACGATGTAACAACCAATGTCAGCACTATTAATCTGTTCAACAGCACGAGCCATACGACCCGTGACGGTGCCATAATCGCAGCAGACTAAAATGCCATCAGCGACAGCAACTTTCCCATTTTCAGACAAGAGCGGAGAAGTAAGGTCTTTCCACTCAGAATCTTTGAGGCGATAAACCGGCATAACCAAAACGGTCTTATCGGAATTAGAAACCCGGCCAATGTAATAAAAACGACCATCACAAGTTATCTGCACATCATAACGCTTAGCAAGATAAGACATGACGGCAGAAACGGTTTCATCCCGCACTTCAACCGTACAAGGCCGAGAATCCAAGGACTCCGCACAAATAGCCGAAACGCCGCACTCATTGGCCAAATAGCGCAGAACATCGACAAGCTTTGCATCACGATACGAGAAGGTCACGCGACGATCTTGGAGAGGCTGGGAAAAAGATACCACACGCGTAGCCGACCAAGAAGAATAAACACGTTTAAACTCAGGCACATAGTCGGCGTCGGGGTTATAGAACGACGGAGAAATACAGCCGCCCAAACAAGCACAAACAGCGAAGATGCAAGTTTTAAGGTACATAGAGAACCTTTCCCCCTTCAAATATTACTTGACGTGAGACGAAATCGATACTTTCGATACGCTTGACCCCATCGGGCGTTGAATAAGCTTCACCCCGACGGTAAGAGCGACCGCCAAAAGAAAAAACACGATCACGATCAATACCGACCAAAGAGACGTCCTTATTAAAAAGCTCACGAAGCGCAACAACGGTTTTTTCGGCATCGGCGGCGCGCAATTCCGCAGACTCGATTGCTTTTTTTGTCTCTGCTGAAATTTCGGCTTGAACAGATGCAGAAGCAGCCGCCGCATTAACCGAAGAACGAACAGCATTAGACGAAACGGCAGAAGTAGCAGGTACATCGGTTTTTTCTCCTGTTTTTAGCTTGAACTGATTCTTAACCATTGGAATAATAAAATGTTGATATGCGGTGCCAATGGGAAATTGTCCCTTGGTGAAAATGACAGCAAGAGCAAAACACAGAATTGCAAAACGAAGAAATACCGCAGAAAAATTACTTCCTAAATAAATCCGCAAAAGTTTAAAACGTGAAAACTTTTGATAGTCCTTAGGTTCTGGCTCGCAGCCTTCAACTTCATCACGAGTTGAATTATACGAGTTGTAAAACTGGAAATAGTAAGGATCAAAAGTGAAAAACGCAGTGCGGGTCACTTCCCACCGTTTCAGCGCTTTTCGTTGTTCGAGAAAAGAGGTGCTTTCACAGTACTTACCGCCAAAAGCGGCACAAACATTCCAAAGCTGAAAGAATGAAAGCGAGGTGACTAAATCGCGCTTATCCCCCCGATGAACAAGCCAAATGCGAAAGGTCGCACTGTTTTCTATCTGCTTGGCAACCTTTGAGGGATCCTGTGTGAGAAATTCAACGGTAGCGCCAGCATGCCGAATATCGCTAAGCCAATCTTTCCAATTCTTAAGATGGTCTTTCGGATGCTCACGAGCTGCATAAAGGTGAATTTCATCAATAGCGATATGAATGCCGCCAATCTTTTTTCCCCGGAAAAAATCCCACGGGCCGGACTCCGCTGCCCGCCAAGAGCGCAACACATCCTCAGAAAAAAACTGCATACGCTCCTGAAGGTCATCAGGATGAACACCAAGGCGCGAAGAAAGGACTTCAGCAATCAGTGAGGCGTTAAGTGGATAATTTGACCACAACACACCGCGCTTGTTAGGCAAGAAATCATTCATAACAAAACGCACGCCGCGAACGTATGATTTACCGGCACCGGTAGCGCCGACCGTATAGATAATGGTTGAATCCGAAGCCATAAACGCCCCTTTATGGGATTACATCAAAAATACGATGCACAAGCCAAGAAACAAACATGATAGCGCAATACGTCACGGCAAGATAAAAGAGATAATCAAGAGGCACCCACTGATTAACCGCCGAGAGCAAAGACAGACACCCAGAAACAGCCGGTACAATGGCGTCAGGGATATAGTCTTTTATATACGCCCAAACAGAATCTAAAAACGGTATGATGTTGCTTAAAACCCAATTACAGCACGCGACAAACCATTTCATAAGCTGATTGATCATAAAACCCCAGTTTATTGCAATGCAAGCCAAGTGAGAGCGACAAAACGAATAAAGAAAATAAGGCCAAACACAAGACGAATCATAACGCGGAAGCCTTCCCACATAGAACCAACAAGGGGGGTTTGCGAAAAAGCAGAATCAAAAACGATCGGGTCAAGATTGCCAGAAGGCCCCCGAAACTGAATAACACGGGATAAAGGAGCTTGACCAATATTACGAAGGTCAGAAAACAGACCACCACCCAAAACAGAAGTATTACCAGTGGTAGGACGCTGAAAATGGAGATTATCGGAAGGCGCGGCGGGATCAATCATATCCGAATGAAACGAGTTGATGGCGGAAACGATACCGGATGGATCCACCGAACCACCACCGCCACCACCAACAACGACCCCCGTGCCAGTGCCGGTATAGGCAAGTTGACCGACCGAGACACCGGACGGAGTGGGAGGGACAGAGAGGACGGCCGCTGTCGTGGACGTGGACACCTTGGGAAGCGAGGTAACGGGGACAGAAGATGCAAAGCCGGTAGAGGCGGTGGACGTCGGCAGAACGGCCACGGAATAGGTGATGTCAGTGCCTATGGTGCTGCCGTCAATCACGGGTGCATGATAAACGAAATTTGCCATACCATTAAGCGTGCCTGTATATGCGAGATTGCCCCGAGGATCAAAATCAGTCGGAAGCCCGCCGGTATAAATAACACCGGACAACAGATTGGAAAAATCAGCCCGCGCGTTCGTTGGCAATTTATAAGAATCGGCAAGAGAGGACGACACGTTGGGATAAAGCACGTCCACCAGAGGAACGGCGGGAGCCAGGCCGGACGCCATCGTAGAAAGAGTGGCGGCAAGAGTGGCAGGATCAGCAGCCATCAACGAAGAATTAAGAGAATCCAAAGCAGACGCGGAAGCACCGTTAGAAATGGCGCGAGAGTACAAATCACCGGCACCAGCAGCGCGAGCGTTCAGATTAGCGACACGCGCCACGGACTGAACAGCAGACATAGCGTTGTCATAATCAGCCTGAAGGGAATATGTATAGCCGCCAAGCCCCATAGAAAACGGAGAATTGCCACTCTTGAAAAAACCCGCAATACGAAACGAAACACCATGAACGCCAAAATCACCCGTCCATGTTGACTCTTGTACTAAATTAAAACCCGTGATTTCGTTAGAATAATTGGCACAGGCAGCGCTATAATCTGACGGCATTTGTGAAATCGGGGTAGCGTTGGCAAAAAAAGAAAAGCCAACCAATACCAAAAAAAGATTAAGCCGAAAACGAAGCATGACACCCTCCATTACCACAAGTGACGTGCGTTTTTCCCATTAACGGCACACTGAAAACAGAAAAGACCAGCACAAAAACACAGGAGCTGGAACAAAACGCCAAGAGAACTATTAAGGGCTTGAAACTGCAAAGTGTAATCAAGCGGAGCGGCAGAGGCACCGGGAACGGAAAGTTGATCAACGGTGAAAGTGCCGCCCTTGAGATTAGAACTACTGCCGATTAAAACAATTTTGCCCTCGAAAATGCCACCGGAAATAATGCCGGTCGAAAGGTTAACAACATCCCCCAAATAATAGCCGCCCGAAATGGTAACGCTGTTGTAAACAGTACCCGTATAGAACCCGCCGTTAATGTTTTTGCCGGAAACCGTATAGACCGAACCCGCCGCACATGAACCCTGAATAGGTGTAACGCTCAAATAGGCCACATCATCGGCATTAGGGAGCCGACCGAGAGGCACGGCGTCTTGGTCTTGCCAAGCAGAAACCGTGTTTAAATTCGTGCCAGCTACAAAATAGACATCATCGGCAAGGACGAACGAAGCGCAGGACAGGAAGCAGAGAGCGAAGAGAAAACGCATAGAAACCCCCTGATAAAGTTAAGGGGCGGGCAGGTTAACCCCACACCGCCCCCAAACCCCGTAAGCGCGATTACGCGCGACGGAAGTACCGGATGGCGAGGAACACCACGCAAATCGCGATGGCGGCGCCAGCGATCGTGGTGATGTTGCCGTTAAGCGTGGCAATGCCACCCTCGAGGGGCTCGGTGACGTCGAGATCGGCGGCGCGAGCGCTGCCGGAACAGACGATCACAGCACCAACCAGCGCGACCGCAGAAACCATCTTCGACAGGAACTTCTTCACGGGAACCTCCTACTGGCGATTGTTCAGACCGCCGCTTTATTTACCATCTCACCGGAACACCCGGCGAGTTTTGGCCAAATCATGTATCAAAATCACCACGACGGGCGCGAATCATCCCACCTTCACGCTTACGCCATGCGCGTGCTTTCTTGCCCGTCCAATCAGGCCGAGTACGCAAATGGACTTCCCGCTTGCGCTTGGAATCCCACACCCCGTTATCATCGTTAGTAACCCAGCGATCCGGAGCAGAAGAATCCCCGCGAGATTCAGAAAATTCGCGCATAGACTGCCGAAAATACTTAATGCCTTTCCATGTAATAATCATTGAAATAACCCAGCCAATCACAGTACCAAGAAGCGTCATAAGCTGGGAAGAACCAAAGGAAATTACCGTGCCAGTGTCCAAGAACATCACCTCATAAATTTTTCCATGTACTTAGCACCAGCACCGGTGAAATGACCGGTACAATAAAAAAGCAGAGCGGCAGAAATGCCGAAGCTGAAATAAGTTGTCATGGTTGCAGTATCCATAATTAAAAGCCCCCACGGTGACGCCGCTTGTCCGCACCCCGGTAATACTGCTTGCATGCATTTTTAAAGTCGCGGTCAGCCTTCCAAAAGCCAGTGCCGTCACCCTTGATGCGGGCAATATCAACGCGCGCCCTGTGCCGCTCTAAATCGGCTTCAGTGGTACGCCCACCACCGCCACCCATGAAGAAATCGCGCACCTTGAAAAATGCGATAATGCTGATGGAACAGCCGACAATCATCTGCACGGACAAAGACAAATTGCGCCAGGCATCAAAAAAAATCTTGGTGAGGTCAATTTGAGGAGTTGCGAGGGGCATTACTTAAACCCTTTCCATCTTCCACACACCAGCCGAGAAACGCCATAGAACACCATCAGAAGGAACCTCGACATAACCGGAGCCGTACTGTTCAATCAATTCAGCGGCAAGGCGGAGAGAGGAACACTGAAGCGGAGAGGTAAAGCAGCTATATGGAAGGAAAACGCGGTACATGTTTCCACCTCATAGAAAAATGAAGGGACGAACTGTAGAGGCACAGGTTAGCGTGCAGCCGTCCCAAAGTTAAAAAGGATGGAGGCGAGGGGAGGAACACAAGGCCGGTGCAACACCGCTTTCCCTTACGGCATGTTTTCTCGGGTTGCTGTCCTCAAACAAGCACAGGGGATTACTTGTGCCCTCCCCTCCCCAGCGTCTCAAGCAATGGCCTTGCCAGCACGCAGAAGGCGGAAGGACTTGAAGACGGGTTCAAGATGCGGAATGCCGTTTTTCAGCATCACGGACTTGAGACGCCCGAGACACTCGATCTCGTCGCCAGCCTGTGCCTTCTCCATGAAGGTCGGAACGAGAAAGTCCATGATGGAACAAACGCCGGTCTCAATGACCTCGACAGAAACCTTATTCACGGCGGGCCATTCCTTGCCCTTTTCGTCCTTGTTGGCGGGACGGTTGACGTGAGTAACCTTCGTGATTTCGCCAACGAGCTTTACAGTGTTTTCCACGGGTGCTACCTCCATCCGGATTTTCCCCCGGCTGGGCTTCCTTAGTGATAGCACTTACCCGCAGAAAAAAGCGGGTAAAACAAGTGCTATCACCGTTCTACCCGCAGAGTATACATTATGTTTACCACGGAGGGGGCAAAACGAGCACGAATCATGGGGTTATGGATCGGTCCGCATAATCCTGTGGTTCCCCAATGGAACCTTGACAATGCTTCCCGGCTCAAGTCTCGCCGGAAATTTTCCGGGATGCGGCGGAAGGATTCCGGAGAATCTCCAGGCACGCCTCCGCTCCGGCGACCGGATCGAGCATGAAGAGCGGCAACTGCACGGCTCTTGGATGCTGGTGTCGGAACCAGGTCCGCTGGCGGCGTGCCAGCTGGATGGTCTTTGCGGCGATCCGGGCTCCGAGTTCGTCCGCAGTCTTGATCTCGCCGCGCAGATGGGCGGCGACTTCCGGATAGCCAAGCGCCTGACGTGCGGTCGGAGCCTGTTCAAGCCCGGCCTCCAGCAACCGCTGCGTTTCTTCAATCCAGCCGCCGTCAAGCATCTGGCGGGTCCGGCGGGCGATGCATTCCCGGTGTTCCGGCCACGGCGGCATGATGACGATTTCCGTCCACCGGTTTTCCGGCGTCTCGGGAACCGGGACGGGCTGCAGCGCCGGATGGTCCGGAGCCATGCCGGTCAGGCGGAGGATTTCGACGGCGCGCGCCAGGTGGCGCGGATTGCGGCGGACGTTTGCCGCGCAGTCCGGCGAGATGGCCGCCAGCTCGGCCGCCAGCGCGTCCAGCCGGCCCTCCAACACCTGCCGCCACACATCGGAGTATACGGCCTTGTCAGACGGAAGTAGCTGGTGTCCATAGAGTAACGACCGCGCGTAGAGCCCGCTTCCGCCGGCAAGGATGCAGCTTTTTCCGCGGCGCGTCAAGTCGTCCAGCACCGGCCGGCACATCTCCATGAAACGGTTGACGTTGTACGGTTCGCCGATCTCCAGAACGTCCACAAGATGATGCCGGACAAGGCATTGTTCCTCCGGTGTTGCCTTGGCCGTGCCGATGTCCATGCCGCGGTAGACCTGCATGGAATCGCAGGAAATGATTTCGGCGTCCAGAAGACGGGCCAGTTCCAGTGCAGCCGCGCTTTTTCCCGAGCATGTCGGCCCGAGGATGGCTAGGCGGCATGGGGCGTGCGCCGCGGCGTTCATTTCGCCGGTTCTTGGCCGGCTTTGGCGGCTTTCCAGGAATGCCAGAGCACGGAGGTGACATAAAGGGTCACGCCGACCGTGATGCCGCTGTCCGCGACGTTGAACGCCGGCCAGCTGAAGCGGTCATGATAGAAGTACAGGAAATCCACCACGGCACCGCGGACGAAACGGTCGAGCAAGTTTCCCGCCACGCCGCCCAGAACCAGGCCGAATGCGAATTCCTGAAGCCTGTGTCCCTCGGTCAGCGTGCGGAAGAAGAGTACCATCAGCACAAGAACCACCAAGGAAACCACGCCGAGCAGCACCGGATGCCCTTCGCCCATCCCCCAGGCGGCGCCCGTGTTCTGCCAGTGGACAAAGGCGAAGAAATTTGGGGCGAGGTCGTTTCGGTAGCCGAGTTCCAGCTTTCCGATGTCGGCAATCAGGACCTTGGATGCCTGGTCAAGCACAAACACCAGGAATGCGGGAAGGATGGCGATGGCGAATTTCTTCAGTATGCCCGTCATGCTGGTTCCGTTTCGACTGTGGCGGGCTGTGGGCGTGGTTCAACAGCGCCCTGACCGTCCGCTGCGGGATGATATGAACCAGGCGATTCACGTCCACCGATGGTCCATGGTGAATGCGAACCGCCCTCGATGAAGGTGCCGGGGTGAATCCCGATCAGGATTCCTCTTCCTCTTCGGCATCGTCCTCGGCATCTTCCGCCTCTTCGGATTCGTCCGAGTCCTCGCCGCCGAACGTCGAAGCGGTCTCTTCTTCCTCAAAGCCCATGTCCGGCATCAATGCCTGCTTTTCCTGTTCGGCCTGGCAGTCGATGCAGAGCTTGGCGTACGGAATGGCCTTGAGGCGTCCGTCGCCGACCTTGCAGCCGCAGTCGGCACAGGTTCCATAAGTGCCGTTCAGGAGGCGGTTGACGGCTTCCTGGATGCTGGCAAGCTTCTTGCCGTCCTCGGTAAGCATGGAAAGCCCGATTTCGCGGTAGAAATTATCGCTGCCGATGTCCGCCAGCTCTTCGCCGGCCTGCTTCGTGGAGGTCAGGTTGGCCGCGGAGATGCTGCGAACTTGGTTGGTCAGCTGGTCGCGGATGTCGAGGAGCGCCTCCAAAACCTTCTTCTTTTCGCCCTTGAGATCGGCCGGGGAAAGCTTGGGGCGGCGCGGAATGTCCTCCACGATCCTCCGCGGCGGCGTCTTGATCGGCACCTTGGCGGGCACAATCTGCACCGGAAGCTTCGCGAGCTTCTTAGCTTGCGCCGGCTTGGCGGCCGGAGCCTTGGCCGCGGGCTTGACGGGAGCTTTAGCCGCGGGCTTCTTAACCGGTGCGGGCGCCGCCTTTTTCACGGGAGCGTTCTTTTTCGCCGGCACGGCGGCAACGGCCTTCTTCACGGGAAGCACGGCC
>CAIXRA010000024.1 GCA_903921725.1 uncultured Lentisphaerota bacterium | reverse complement strand
TGAACAACACCCTGTCCGGCACGAACAACCTGCGGATTTCGTCGGTCATCGCCGACAACACCGGCGGCGCCACCAGCCTGGCGAAGTATGGGGCAAACGAGCTGGTCCTCCTGGGCGCCAACACCTACAGCGGCGGCACGATACTGAACGAGGGCGTCCTCGGCGTCGCGAACAGCGATTCCGCCCTGGGCACGGGCACGCTCAGCGTCACCGGCAGCGCCACGCTGGCGACCTGGACCGGCGCGCGGACGCTGGCCAACGCCGTCAACGTCGCCGCCGGCAAGACGCTGACGCTGGACACCGCCGCCGCCAACCTGACACTGAGCGGGGCCGTCACCGGGGCCGGCGCGCTGACAAAGTCCACGGTCAACACCTTGACGCTGGCCGGATCCAACAGCTACACCGGCACCACGACGCTCGGCGGCGGCACGCTCGCGCTGAACGGAACGGGCACCATCGGTGCCGTGACGATAAATGGCGGCACGGTCAACCTGAACGGCACCGGCACGGCGGGCGCAATCGCCCAGAACGGTGGCTCCCTTGCCGTTGGCGCATCTGCCAATGTGACGGCCGGCGCCCTCAGCAACTCCTCCCTCAGCGGTACGTTCAACATTGCGGCGGGCGGCGTTCTCAGCGCCACGTCCTATTACGCAAATTACGCTCCGTCGAACTTCACGGTCAACGGCACGCTGAACCTCAGCGGCAATTTGACCTTCTCGACCGGCGGGTCTACCGTTAACGGTACCGGCACGATCAATGCTGCGGGGTATGTCAACCAGAACTATACCACTGCCACGTTCAACGCCCTGCGACTCAACCTTGGCGCCAATGGTATCGTCAATGGCTCACCGACCGGCTCCGCTATCATCTTTAACGGAACAACCCTTGGTGCGTATGCCAACTGGAGCAGCTCCCTTGGCTTGACATTGACCGGCGCCAACACTTTCAACACGCTGGACTCGAAGGACGGCACCACCGCGCGCACCATCACGCTCTCCGGCGCCCTTTCCGGCGCGGGCAGCCTGACCAAGACCGGCGCGGGCACGCTGACGCTCTCCAACGCCAACAGCTACGGCGGCGGCACGACGGTCACCGGCGGCACGCTGGCGCTCGGCCATGCCACAAACACCCTGGCCGACGCCGGCGCCGTGCTGGTCAACGGCGGCACGCTCAACCTCGGCGCGAACAGCGACACGGTCGGCGCGCTCACCATGAGCAGCGGCACCATCACCGGCAGCGGCACGCTGACCGGCGCCTCCTACGCCGTGCAGTCCGGTACGATCAGCGCCATTCTCGGCGGCGGCGGCACGCTGACCAAGAGCACGACGGGCACCGTCGTGCTCTCCGGCGCCAACAGCTACACCGGCGCGACCACGGTCAACGCCGGCACGCTCCTGCTCGACTTCGCCACGAACAACACCGGCAAGATCGCCGACAGCTCCGTCCTGACGCTCGGCGGCGGCACGCTTGTCCTCAGCGGCGGCTCGCAAACGGAAGTCGTCGCTTCGACCACGCTGAACGCGGGGACCTCGTCGGTGGTCCAGTCCGGCGGCACCTCCGTCCTCCAGATGAACGCCATCACGCGCAACGCCGGCGCATTCATCGACTTCGGCGCGGCCGGCATTGCCATGACCACCAATAGCAACGACGCCACCGGCATCCTCGGCGCTTGGGCCACGGTCGCCGGCACGAGTTTTGCCACGGTCAGCGGCGGCAGCATCATCGCCTACACGGGCGCGACCGGCGGAGACCTGGGGGATGCCGGCGTGGCCTCCAATCCCACCCTGAATTTCCAGCCCACCGGCGCGCAGGGCACGCTGAGCACGGCCAAGAGCTTCAACACCCTAAGCCTGACCGGTTCCATTGGCGTGACAATGGTGACTGGCGGTAGCCTGACCATCGCCGGCGGCACCCTGATGGCCAACACCACCGGTTCGATCACCGGAGGCACCCTGATGGGATCGGCCGGCGGCGAGCTTGACCTCGTCACGCCAGCCAGCCTGACCGTCGGTAGCGTCATCACGAACAACGGTTCCGCCACCGCCCTCGTCAAAGCCGGAACCGGCACCGTGACGCTGGCAGGCTTGAACAGCTACAGCGGCGGGACGGTGCTCGACGCCGGCACGTTGAACATCGGCAACGCCTACGCCCTCGGTACCGGCGCGCTGACCCTCGCCGCCGGCACCACAATCAACAATACCAGCGGCGGCGCCCTGACGCTGGCCAACAACATTACCCAAAGTTGGAACGGGGACTTCACCTTCACCGGCACCAACGACCTGAACCTCGGCACCGGCGCGGTGGCCATGAGCGCCAGCCGCAACGTAACGGTCGGCGGCGGCCTTCTGACAGTCGGTGGTGTGATTTCCGGTGCTGGCTTCGGGCTTACCAAGTCCGGCTCGGGCACGCTGATGCTTTCGGGCGCGAACACCTTCACCGGCAACATGACGATCAATGGCGGCAGCGTGGGGGCCAACCTCACGGCAAATGACACAAATCCGACCGCCACGGCTCTCGGCAATATGACGACGGCCGGCCGTACGATTACGGTCAACTCGGGTGCCAAGCTGATCTTCGATATCGCCGACGCCATCGGTCAATACAACTACAAGACCCCCGTCACGCTCATCGCCGACGGCGGCACCATTACGCGCGCCAACGGATCCTTCAATTCCATTGGCAACGTCACGCTGCGCAATGGCGGTCGCCTGACGAGCGTGAACGGCCAGAACGCGGACGTGAACTCCTTCTCGCTTAACGGCGATGTCACCGTCGAAGGCAGCTCGGGCAGCTTCATCGACACCACGGGCGCCAGCAACAACGGCATCCACCTGGCCACCGGGGTGTCCTCTTCGGCCATCACCTTCAATGTCGCTTCCACGGGCGATGCCACGGCGGATCTGACCGTGTCGGCTTCCTTGCTTGACAAGACGTTGGGTGGCGCCGCCAGCATCGTCAAGACCGGCGCGGGCAAGATGGTGATCTCCGGCTCGAACGGTTACTCCGGCGGCACGACGATCAACGCGGGCACGTTGAATGTGAACAGTGCGGCATCCCTGGGCGGTGCCTCGGGTGCGCTCACCTTCAACGGATCGGGTGCCACCCTGCAACTCGGCGCCACCATTGCCGACAGCACTCGCAGCTATGTGATGACGCAGGCCGGCACGATTGATACAAACGGCTACAGTTTGACCAGTAGCGGCACCATCACTGGCAGCGGAGGGCTCATCAAGTCCGGCACAGGCACGCTGACGCTCTCCGGCTCCAACGGCTATTCCGGCGGCACGGTTGTCAGCACCGGAACGCTGCTGGTGAACAACGCCTTCGCGCTGGGTGCGGGCGGGCTGACGGTGAACGGCGGCACGCTGAACCTGAACGGGTTTGCCGTCACGCTGCCGTCGCTGGCGGGTACGGTCGGTACGGTGACGGACAACAGCTCCGGCGCCGGCACAACGGTGCTGACGGTTGACCAGGCGGCGAACACAGCCTTCGGCGGCGGCATTGCCAACGGTGCGGAGAAGATGTTGGCGCTGTCCAAGCGCGGCCTGGGCACGCTGACGCTTTCCGGGGCCAACGGATACACGGGCGGCACGACGGTGGCCGAGGGTGTGCTGGTGGTTAGCGGCTCGATCTCCGGCGCGGCGCTGGTCAGCGCGGGCGGCACGCTGGTGGTCAGCGGTTCGATCACGGGTTCGGCTTTGGTCAGTTCCGGCGGCACGCTGATGGCGGGGAGCGCCTCCTCGCTGAACGGCGCGGCGCTGACCGTCGACGGCGGCACGCTGGACGTCGGGTCTTATGCGGTTTCCGGCGTCG
>CAIXRA010000023.1 GCA_903921725.1 uncultured Lentisphaerota bacterium | reverse complement strand
TTCACCCAGTCTTCCGGCACGGTGAACCTGACCACCTCCACGGCGGATGCCATCAAGCTCGCCAGCGGGGCCGTCGTGGCTGGGTACACGCTTTCCGGCGGCACCCTGAACGCCCTCAACAGCGCCCCGGACATCACCTACGGCGGCAGCGCCACCGGCACCCTCGCCATTTCCGGCGGCACGGCGAACGTCAAGGGGCTGAACATTGCGGCCAGCGCCAGCAGCACGGGCAAGATCACCCTGACCGGCGGCACGCTGAACATCGGCACCGGCGGCATCGTCAACACCGGCGGCGGCACGGCCACCATCAGCCTCGGCGCGGGCACGGTCGGCTCGCTGGCGAACTGGTCCAGCTCCCAGGCGATGACCCTGACCGGCACCGCCACCGCCACGACCTTCAACACCACCGGCGGCAACATCACCCTCAGCGGCATCCTCTCCGGCGCGGGCTCGCTGATCAAGAGCGGAACCAACACCTTGGTCTTTTCCGGAGCCAACAGCTACACCGGAGCGACGACCGTCAGCGACGGCGTGTTGGCCCTTTCAGGCGCCAGCAGTGCAATCGCCAGCAGCGCATCCTTGGCCATCAGGGGCAATGGCGTGCTCAAGCTTGACAACACCAGCGCGGCCAACAACACCAACCGCCTCTTGGACACGGCCTCCGTCAGCATGAACGGCGGTACATTCCTGTTCTCCAACAACGCGGGCGCCGTAAACTACTCGGAGACCGCCGGCGCGCTGACCATTGCTTCGGGTGCCAACTCCATACAGACTTCGCAGGCGGCGGTCGGACAGACGGCTACACTGACCTTTGCCAGCCTGAGCCACACCGGTGGGACGGTGGACTTTTTCGGAGCCGGCCTTGGATCTGCCGTGGACACAACGAATGAGATTCGGTTCACCACCGCACCGACCCTCGCCAACGGCATCATCGGACCGTGGGCGACGGTCAATGGTACCGACTTGGCTACGATTAGCGGCAACAGTGTTGTCGCCTACACCGCCTACACGGATGTGACGCGCCTCACCCCCGGAACCAATAGCATCTTGAACGACTCGACGGCGAACGTCCGCATTATTGAGGGCGCCGGCACGTCGGCCAATCTTACGCTCGCCGCCGCCGCGACCACTGTCAACACGCTGCTCCAAAGCGGCAGCGGGGGAAATTCCGCCGCGACGATTGATCTTGCCGGGCAGACGCTGGCGGCAAATAGTGTCATCCTTGCTTCCGGTGCGGGCGCGCTGACCATTGGCACGGTGGCGGGAAATGGCACGCTGACGGCGGCCGCCGCCGGCGGTGGCCTTACCCTCATCAACAACTCCACCAATCTCTTCACCGTCAACTCCGTCATTGCCAACAACACCAGCGCTTCTACGCTGACCAAGGCCGGTTCGGGCACGCTGGTTCTCAGCGGCGCGAACACCTACACCGGCACAACGACGGTCAACGCCGGCACGCTGGTGGTCAATGCCAAGAGCGGTGACGTGGGGTATGTCGTGGGTCATGGGGCGACCCTTATGTTTGGGTATTCCACCGGCGGGGGCTACGCCAACACGCCCATGGCCATCTCCGGCGATGGCGTTTCCGCGACGACCGGTTTCTATTTGCTGGGTGGGAAGAACTACAATGTCCAAGCCGGGTTCGTGGTCAACGACGCGCCCACCACGCTCCGCCAATACGGCTCCGGCCTGGCCAGCATGGGCATTTTTGACATTAACAGCAATCCAGGTCTCTCCATTACGGCGGCGGCATCCGGATCGGTCATCGACTCGAACATCCAATTCGTGTCCCTGGGCTACGGCATGGTCGTGACCACTGCAGCCGGTGCGAATACCGCTACGGGCGACTTGGTCATGAACGGGCCGCTCAATGTGGGTAGCGGGGGTCTCTTTAAACGCGGAGCCGGCTCACTGGCGCTCAACGGCGCGGCCACCACGTCAAATACAGCCTTATCGTTGCAAGCAGGCACCGTAATTGCCGGCATCAATAACGCCATCGGCGTCAACGCCGCCCTCAATATTTCTTCCGGAGCGAAGCTGGTCGTGAACGGAACCGGCCAGACCGTGGCCAGCATGGCGAACTCCGGAACGATTACCGGCGGGTCCGCCACGCTCTCAACCCTGACCGTAAGCGGAACCACTGCCTCGACTTCCACCGGCATCCTCGGCGGTACGGGAACCAACGAAAACAACCTCGCCTTCGCCAAATCCGGCACGGGCACGGTGACGCTCTCCGGCTCAAATACCTATGCGGGCGGCACGACGGTGACGGACGGTGTGCTGGCGGCGGGCAATGCCTACGCGTTCGGCAGCGGCACGGTCACCCTCAATGGCGGCACGCTGAATGCGGGCGCCTTCACCATCGCCAACAACATCGTGCTTGGCGGCGGCTTGCTCGCCTCCAACGGCGCGACGATCTCCGGCACTATTTCTGAGACCGGCGGATCGCGCTCGCTCTCGGTCGCCAACAACCTGACGCTTTCCGGCAGCAACACCTACACCGGCGGGACGACAATCTCCGCCGGTACGCTGGTTGCGGGTCATAATAAGGCATTCGGCACGGGCGCCATCACGCTCACCGGCGGCACGCTGGATGTCGGCTCCAAGACGATCGCCAACAACATTGTGCTCGAAGGCGGCGCGCTCGCCTTCAATGGCGCGACGCTCGCTGGCAACATTTCCGAGACCGGTGGCTCGCGTTCGCTCTCGATCGCCAACAACCTGACGCTCGCCGGCAGCAACACGTACACCGGCGGCACGACGGTTGACGCCGGGGGCTTTTTGGTAATCAGCGGTTCGATCACGGGTTCGGCTTTGGTCAGTTCCGGCGGCACGCTGATGGCGGGGAGCGCCTCCTCGCTGAACGGCGCGGCGCTGACCGTCGACGGCGGCACGCTGGACGTCGGGTCTTATGCGGTTTCCGGCGTCG
>CAIXRA010000022.1 GCA_903921725.1 uncultured Lentisphaerota bacterium | reverse complement strand
GGGTGCCATAGTTCCTCCATGTGAAGTTGTAACACCTTACACTATAGAGCACTATGGCACACTTTCAAGAAACTATCGCGGCTTTATTAAGCCGCCGCACACCTTTTCGAGCGGGCTCTAGCTTGAGCCGGCGCATGCCGCTTTGCTGGTTGCTGTACGCCGAACTTTGCGGCTTACAAGCCCCCCGCCGCCGCCGTTGCCACACCGTCCGCAGCCTGTCGCGGTGTTGGCAATCATTGTTGTGACGTCAGCATACCGTGTTGGCATTGTTTTTCTCGCAAGAGCCAAAGTCATTGTGTGGAACGAGGCTAAGCGCGGGTGGTTTGATGGCACCTTGGCAGCGGCCCTGGCACTCTTGGGTTTCGCGGTAGATGCGCATGCCGTCCCGGACGGGCTGGACGCGGACGTGGCGTAGCTGGCCGAGCCGGCGGGCGTGGGTGTAGTGGTAATTGGCACAGAGGCCGGCTTCCATGCCGGTGGTCAATGCTTCCGGGGCGCGTTCCGCCGGATCTTCCACGAACAGGACATAACCAACACCGTCCGTTTCCGGCGCAAGCATCGCAAAAGAAAATGAGTGGCCGGCCTCCAGGTCGCGTAGCACGTTCTCGACGTGTTCACCGTGCAGCTTTTCGCCGCGGAGGTCGCAGACCACGCCGGTACGGGCAATGAATTCCAGACTCGGAGTCGGGGCAGTGGCGAGGCAGCGGACACGGTCGCCGAGGCGGTAGCGGCACAGCCCGCCTCCGGTGGTTAGCAGCGGCTCGTACTCGCGCCCAGAGACGAGTTCCGCGATGGGATGAACCGTACGGAGCTCGCAGTCCTCGAATTCCAGATAGTGCGAGCGTACGGCACATAAATGTCGGTCGCCCCACGGGATGGTGACGACGCCCTCGGTGGCAAGTAGCCCTTTCCCCTGTACAAGGACGTCGGGAAAAAGCTGACGGAGGCGCACCGCATCCCCCGCCGCCCGGCCCTGATCCCAACAACTAATGACGGTGAGGCTTGGCCAAAGGGACTGGAATCCGTCAGCTCCGGAGATCAGGGCGGCGTTCACTTCCATGGCGCGGCTGGGGGCGGCGTGGAACCGTGCCGCCAGCGTACGGCGTAACTCAGGAGGAAGATTCAATGTGTCTGGCAAAACACCCGTGCGCAGACTTTCTACCAGGCTGGTGCGTTGTTGTACGGCGGCGTCGAGCAGGATGAGAAAGAAGGACGGGTGCCAAACAGAGATCAGGCCGAGACGGCGGTCGGCGAGCAGCAGCCGCAGCGTCAGCCAAGCATGCGCCTCCGGATCGGTAACGTTGCGGAGTTCGTCGGGGACGCTGAACAGGATGTTGCGGAGTCCGCGCTGGAGGAAGCCGAGGTATTCGGCGTCGCTGGCGAATCCGACGGGAATGGTACAGCCTTCCGGTGCGGCGGGCGGCGGCGTGGCGGGACTGACCGACCAGTAATGGCGTCCCAAAAGCAGGCGAGGATGCCGCAGGAACAGGTCGGCAATCCAGGGATTGATGGCGCGGCGGAACTCGGCCTGGAGCGTGGCTGTATAGGGAATGAGCTTGCTGCCACTGGTGGAGCCGCTGGTCGGTTCCAGCAGGCGCACGGGTTCGGCGGTCAACTGCCGTGGAGCACCGGTGGCGGCCGCGGCGATGTCGGCGGCATGCGCCGTGTAGTCCTGTACCGGAATTTTCGCACGCCACGCCGCCTCATCCGCGCAGCTGGCGACATCGAGGTGTCGCCCTTGCGCAGTGTCCGCATTATCGCGCCGCCATCGCCACCATATCCGCCCCTGCGCCCGCCACGGCCTCCGCACGGCGAAGGCAAACGCCACCCACCCTGGCAGGCACGAGGCGAGCCAGAACAGGTTGCAGACAAGGATGGCGAGACGGTTCAGCATGTTTTTTCTGTTATTGTGAAAAGCCTGATGCCCGGATCATGCCGACGATTCCCACGCCGATCCAGAACACGTTCAGGAGGGTGTAGGCAGGGTCTTTCTTTATCACGGAGCACCAAGAAAGCATGACCGCGTCGCAGGTGTTGAACGCCCACACAAAGCCGAACGGACTGTGGGGTCCCAGCCACCCGACCAACGAGAAACTGAAGATCCGCATCAGCACCCCGGTCATTTCGATGGCACGGATGTGGCGGGAAACCACGGCATTTAATTTGTTTATCATCATTGTCTCCTGTACGGCATCAGTCCACATTCCAAGCAACGCCCGTGGTGCGGATGACGCGGTGGCCGAGAGGGTTTAGGTTGTCGCGGGTGATGGGAGCAAGGCAGGCAAGTTCGTCGCCATCGCGCCAGCCGGGGTTGGCGGCGAGGAAGTAGGCGATGTGCGGGTCGGTGGCGTGGTGCGGCGCGATGTCCGTCCAGCCGTCGGCCAGGCGGTCGCCGGTGCCGGAGGAACGGATGACGCCGCGGGCGGGGTTGTAGGCGCTGCCGTAGCGCGCGGCGGCAACGGTGTCGAGGATGGGGTTGAACGCGACGGCGTCATCGGCGTTACCGGGGCGGGGATAATAGTGCCGAAAGAAGGTCGGGAGAAAGCGGTAGGTGCGGAACCCCTTGCAGATGAGGAACCAGTACAGGTTGCCGCAGCCTTCGCGCTCGGCGGCGAGTTTCATGGCCAGGTGTCCCCAGCCGCCGGCGAGGCCGGGCTGGTTCCAGTACGGCCGGTCAACGATGGTGTCGCCGCTGAAGAGGAATCGGACTTCGGGCCGGTCGGCGAGTGTGATGAGCTTTTGGGTGGAGAACCCGGCGAGCGCGGCGGTGTCGTGCAGGGTGATCACCCAGTCCTTCTCGGCGAGGTCGTGGCGGAAGCGCTCATTGCATGTCCCCGCAAAGTAGCGGCGGTGCAGGGCGAACATCGCGCGGATGTCCGGTTCCGTGAGCCGTTCGCGGGCAGTGATGGTGGTGGTAATCATGGGTGGTTTTTCCACAGAAGGGAACGAAGAGAACTGGAATGCGTGGGGAGGTTCGAGAACCGCCGATAGCCGCCGATAACCATCGATAACCGTCGAGGGTTCCTGGCAAGGTCGATGGATATCGGCGGATATCGATGGCTATCGACGGATATCGACATTTTCCTGCTCCTTCATGGTTCTACAAACTGCCCAGTTCGAGCCAGGGTGGGCGGTAATCCAGCGCTGGCGGCGGATCTTCGGCGAAGGCGACGAGGTAGAGGCGGCTTCGGTAGCGGAGTCCACGGATGGCGGCAAGCGGCGGGTGCAGCGGATCGCGCTCGTGCAGGCCGATGGCGAGTGCAGCGAGCCCCTGCGCCTTCGGATGCCGCGCGGCGGCGGAGAGCAGGCGGCGGGCGAGCGCGGGGTCGTCCTGCCGGACGCAGAAGAAGCTCAAAAAGCCGCAGGCCAGCTTGGTGCCGGGTGCAGGTAGCGGAATGCTTCCAAGAAGGCGCAAGCACGGGTTCAGCAGTGGACGCAGGCGTCGAACCAACGGGGAATAGCCAAGGACGTTGAGCTGACGGAAGGCGCGTTGATCCCAGACGGCGGTGACGCCGGCGATTGCGCCTTGCGGAGTCCGCAAAATGACAAAATCATCGGCGCTTAGGCCGCGCAGATAATCCGTGCCGAACATGGCCGGTTCCAGCACGGGAAAGAACTGGCGCCTGCGTCCGTTTTCCGCCAGGAACGCCAGGATTTCTGGCAAGGTCTCAGGCGTACCGCGTTCGCCGTCATCCGGGGCCAGTTTGGCCAAGGCGGTGGGGGCGAAGGCGTGAGTGTGATAAAGACCGTGGTCGGCGTAGCGCGGCAGGCCCGCGCGGCCGCTGGCGAGCAGTGTCTGCGCGGCGCGGTTGTCGGCAAGGATGGTGGTCAGGTAAAAGGGACAGCGCCCGTCCGCGTGCAGTTGCCGCAGCAGGCGGTAGCCGTGAAAGAGACTGCGGCCACCGCGAAATTCCGGCCAACTGCGGAGTCCGCCCAAGTAACCGATGGTCTGTGGCGCACCGTTGATGTAGGCAGGTTTCAGCGCACGCGTCCCCATGCCGATGAAGCGGTCACCTTCAATGCCGGCGATGACCTGCACACAGGTACCTTCGACGGCGGTGCCGGTGAAGAAGTCTGGTTCCCGGGCGTAGGCCAAGCGCACCCAGCCGGGCATGGCGTCGGTAGCCGCCAGCCGCCGCAGTTCCGCGTCCTGCTGTGCATCTGCCAGGATTGTCTTCATGACTCGGCCTCCCTTGAGAAACCGAGCGGCAGTCCCTGGCGGCGCCGGATTTCGCGGCCTTGGCCGAGGTTGCCGGCAAGGTACATGAGCGCCTTGTACGGCGTGCGGCAGTTGGCCTGGAAATCCCAGCCGCGCTCCAGCACGGAGCCGGGCGCATAATGCAGGCGCCGGTAGCGGTGGCAGAGTTCCGCCAGTTGTTGCGGAGTAACGTTTTTCGGCTGGAAGACAACATCACCAAAACAGAACTTGGGATCGAGCCACCAGGCATCGCTGAGCAGGCGGCCTTCGGCGCGGAGGCGGTCATAGAGCGGCGTGCCGGGGAACGGCACGAGGTGGTTGAAGGCGGTGAAGAAGAATTTCTGGGCACGGGCGAAGCGCAGGGTTTCGCGGAAGCTTTCCTCGGTGTCGTGGTCGTAGCCAAAGACGAAGGTGGCGTACACGCTAAGGCCGTGGTGGCGTAGGCGGGCGAGCGTGGGAGCGTAGTCGATGCCGCCGGCGTTTACGCTCTTGCCCATGGCGGCGAGGTTTTGCGGGTTGAGCGACTCGAAGCCGATAAGGACGCCTTCGCAGCCGCTGCGGCGCATGAGGCGCAGGAGCGCGTCGTCTTGGGCGGCGTGGAGACTGAGCTGGCCGATCCAACGGCGGCGGAGCGGGAGCAGTGCATCGCAGAGTTCGCGGAGGCGTGCGGGTTCGGCGCCGATATTGTCGTCTACGAAGAAGATGTTTCTTTGCGGCAGCGTGCGGAGTTCGCGGGTAATCTCGGCAGCGGGGCGGGTGCGGAACGTTTGGCGGAAGAAACCGGCGATGGAACAGAATTCGCAGCTGAAGCGGCAGCCGCGCGAGGTTTCCACCAGCGCGAGGTGGCCGTACGGGCGTCCGGCGTAGATGGCGCGGTCGTAGGTGATGCCAGTAAGCTCCGGGCGTGCGGCACCCTGGTAACGCGGCTTGAGCGTGCCGGCGGCGGCATCGTCCAGGAGTTCGGCCCAAACCGGTTCCACCTCGCCGATGACAATGGCGTCAGCGTGCGCGGTGGCCTCGTCCGGGAGCAGCGTGGGGTGGAATCCGCCGAGGACGGCGCGGACTCCGCGGCGGCGGTACTCGGCGGCGATCTGGTAGGCGCGGCGGGCGGTGTAGGTTTCGACCGTGATGCAGGCCAGGTCGGTGGGGCGGTCGAACGGGACGGTTTCCAGCCGGTCATCCACGAAGGTGCGGCGGTGTGCGGCGGGCGTGAGTGCGGAGAGCGCAGCCATGGAGAGCGGCTCCATGCACCAGGACGCCGGGTACGGCGTCCCGTCCGGCTTACGTCCGACTGAAGGTTGGATGAGGGTGAGGTGCATGGGGTTGGGAACGGCAGGGTTCAACGGTTCAGGGGTTCAGCGGTCGGGAATTTCGACGCTATCGAAGATCGGTGCAAGTCTACAATGCACACGGGTACGAGCTTGCCGTGGTGCAGGACGGCATCCGGGCAGTTGAGGCAGTGTGTGACGTTACCGGCGGCGTCCACTTCCGCCGGGTTCTGGAACAACAGGCGCTTGGCGTGCAAACGGTTGCCCGGCCGGAGTGCGGAGCACGCGAGGCGGAGGTTGCCGGCGACGGTTCCGCCGGAGACGGCGTTGAGCAGAAGCTGTATCCAGAAGCGTGATGCACGCCATGGCACAAAAAACGGGTAGCGTCCGACAAGGCGGCGGTGCAGCACGGAAAAAAGCCGTTCGAAGAGTGAGGCACGGATGCCGCGCGTCACCAGACGGTGACTATGACGGCTGGTGGTGCCGACCAGATAGGACAGCCAGCGGGCGTCATGCGGGTCGCGGTTGGAGGCGATACCGGCAAATGGGCGGAGGGCGTGCTCGGCGTGCAGCAACTGCTGCATGTCGAGATGGGAACGCATGTTTTTCGGCGTGGGACAGGTTGTGCCCGCAACGGTTGCCGTCAGTCCCGCCTCTATGTCACCACCGACATGCTGGATACCTGCGTGTTCTCGGCAACGGGTGACCAGCAGGTAGCCGAGGTCTGCCGAGTCCAGCGTCAGGCGCACGCACTCCGCGACTTCCTGCAATTGATCGGGGTATGCGGTCATGGCCAGGCCGGCTTCCAGTCCGACCGCCGCGAGGAGGGCAGATTTTTCCTGGATCAGTCGTTGGCGCGCTTCCATATCATTGCCACCGGGAAGATCCTGACGCTGTTGACCACTGTCAACGTGGATGAACACCACGCTGGCACCGGCTTCTTTCAGCCG
Source organism: uncultured Lentisphaerota bacterium (assembly GCA_903921725.1). Taxonomy (GTDB): domain Bacteria; phylum Verrucomicrobiota; class Lentisphaeria; order Oligosphaerales; family CAITYL01; genus CAIXRA01. The sequence goes on along the minus strand of CAIXRA010000022.1, from coordinate 46,718 downwards.
GGCGCAGACCTCCGCATCCAGTAGCAGGCCGTTTGTGAACAGTTCGACGTACAGTCCGCGGTGCCGCAGAAAGCGTACGATGTCGCACAGCTCCGGGTGCATCAGTGGTTCGCCGCCGACAATGGAAATGGACTGGAGTCGGCGCAGGCGGAGCAACCCGTCCACCTCCGCCTTGACCTCGGCCAACGGCTTGCAACGCGCCTCCGCCTGGTTGTAGCAGGCCCTGCATTTGAGGTTACACCCGCGCAGGATGTCGAGCAGCGCGTGCGGCACGTCCGCGGCACCCCAAGGCAGACGCCAGGCGCGGGAATCCCAAGGAGACATGGCTGTTGCGCCGTCGGTCAAGATTTCTCCTCCGCCTTCATGTCCTGCCACAGCTTGAACCTGAAAAAGGCCAGCACTCCGGCAAATACCATGAGAACGGCAATCGTGGTCCAGTTGGCGGCGGCGGAAACACCAAGAGCCTGATTCAGGTCATCTGCCTGGACGAGGCGCTGCAAGGCCCGGCAAGAGGCCAGAATGACTCCCACTGTTAAGATGGCACGGTTTTTGATGGGATTCCAAGCGGCGATTCCCATGCCGATGCCAAACACGAGCATGTACGTCCCCAGCATGCGGGCGGAGAACAAAACCGAAGCATCTGGCATTTTTGTTGCGCCCAGGCAATGGCTCATGGTTGACGAGATCAGGTCAGCCGGGCCGTTCAGGATGATTCCCAGCGCCACATGATACACGCCTATCACCCAGACAACCGCTTTCAGGCACACGTACTTCTTTTGCATGATGACCTCCTTGTTTGGGTTCAGGTACCAAGATCCGGGTTATGGAAACAGGCACGCCACAATTTCCCACTCAGCAACTGCCGTGGCAGTCCTCATATTCTTTGGAGCCGGGGAAGTTTTGACCGCGGAAGAAATGGAGGCACCCTTTCACGGGGCCGACGGAGGTATGGAATGCCGACGCGCAGCGGGAGATGCGTTGTTCATCTAGGAATACGGCGCCTTTGTAATTGCTGGTGCCGACGTTTACCAGGGAGTAACGCCGCTTGGCAAAGGTCAGGCCGGCGGCGATGCGCAGGCTGGCCAACCACTTTCCGGGACGAATCGCCCGGAGCACGAAGAATGTCGGCATGAGATGCGTGGAGAAGAAGCTCGCCCGCTGGCGGCTTCGGGCCATCCGTGCATACACTGCCGGCAGGTCAATCAGGCGGTTCAGCGGCTGAATGCCAGCGGGTGTGCGGAGAAAGACGATATGCGCGCCGCAGTCGGGGTGGTTCTGGATGCCCCAGGGCAAGTACGCCGGTAACGGCAAGACGTCGTCCATGGAAAAGCCGTACTTGTCTCCGACGGCGAGAAGCTGGCGGATGATCTGTTCACGATCGGCGGAGGCCTGTGGCCCGAGCTGGTAACGGCCGACCGGGGCAGCGCTGGCAAAGGTCATGTTCCTAACGCTGATGCCAAGCTCCAGACCATGGGTCAGCAGCTCGCCAACCTCGGCCAAATTGTGGCGGGTCACCGTACAGTTCAAGCCGACATTCAGGCCGGCCGCCACAGCGTTGCGGATGGCGTCCTTTTTTGCCTTCAGGTAATTACGGCCGAGTTTTTTCAGCGTGTCCTCGTTGAGGGAATCGAATTGAAGGCAAATCCTAGCCAGCCCGCGCGCCTTGAGTTCGCGGGCCAGGGAGTTGTCCGCACCGAGCTTGACTCCATTGGTGACGATGCCCAAGCTGAAGCCGAGGTTACTCAGCTTGGCCACAATTGCGAGGAGGTCAGGGTGCAGGGTCGGTTCGCCGCCGAACAGGTGCAGGATCCGGCCGCCTTCCTTTTTGGCCCGCGCGGCGCGCCGGCAGATTTCATCCATGGTAAGGAATACCGCCTCGTCCGTCCCTGTTTTTGCGCCGGCACCGCAGACCGCGCAGTTGAGGTTGCAGATATTAGTGATGGAGAGATAGTTGAGCACATGGCGCAATCCCGGAGGCGGTTCGGTGACTGTCAGGTCGGTTGCGCTTTTGTTCCGGATGGCCATGAAGAGGTCGGCGTCTGATGACAGTTCATGGCGGATTTCTCCCTCAGGACAATGGACAACGCCTTCGATCCGGTTGCCTGCCCGCACGATCTCGGCGGCATGGGACGACGGGCAGCGGTTGCACAAGGCTTGGGTGCGTGCGATGATCATGGCGTGTTCTCCTGCCCACCGTCGCCGTAGTCGGCCACACAGCAGGGCAGCAGCACACCGCCCCTGACAATGGCCGTGGGACAATACTCGCAGTGCTCGACGCTTCCGTCCTCCCGCCGAATTGGGCCGGTATCGTAGGCAATCATCTTGTGCCGCACCATGCTGCCGGGTGACAGTGCGGCCACAACAAAGCGAAGAAATTGAATGGGGCGGAGGGTGGTAATGGCATTCAGGCCCGCCCGCAGCAAGGTGAGACCGGTGTTTTGCGTGGTCTTGTGAATGTAGCGCCCTATCAGCAATTGGGGGATTTTCATTTGCCAGGTATCCAACCAGTTGGAACGGATGCGGAAGACGGAACGTTGCTGGCCATGATACACAATCGGAACAAAGTACGAAAGCCATGAAATCCTGTCGCTCGCCTGCGCTGGAATGTACGCGAACGGCTCAATGCTGTAATCCGTTTTGAAAAAGGACTGTATGTCGCCTGCGCTGAGATTGGATTGTTGACAGGTGGTTCCGTCATCATTCACGGGAGTGTGATGTTCTGGGATAATTCCTTTGGAGATGAAGAGAAAGGTGATTTCCGGGGTGCGGAAGACGAAGTCCGCCATCTCCCGGAGGGAACCAGTCTTGTTGCCGTAGAGGGTGGCGGAGACGGAGACGTCGAGGCCGCAGTCGGCGGCCAGATGTGCCAGCTCGCAAAGACGTTTCTCGATGTCGACGAACTCCGGTTCCGACGGCAGATCAGGACGGTGCTGCCCGCCGTCCACATGGAAAAGGATGGAATCCAGCCCGCTTTGCTTGAGTTGCAGGAGGTACTTGCGATCCAGTAGAACGCCGTTGGTGAGGAGAAAGACATGGACTCGGCACTGTTTTACGAGTTCAATGATGCGGCATAGTTCGGGGTGCAGGGTCGGTTCACCGCCGGAAATGGTTACGGTATGGACGGGGCGGAGGTTGGTGCCAACGTCAAGGTCCTGCCGCACCTGTTCCAGCGTCTTGAAGGTTGTTCCATGTTTTTTGTAACAGGCGCGGCATTTCAGGTTGCAGGCGTTGGTCACCTCAATCATGAAGTTTGGGGCCGTCTGGTTGTTCCATGGCATTTTGATCATCCTACACCCCCCCCCGTGTGGGCCGGCGGCGGCTGTTGCCAGGCGGAAATGACATCGGGTGTTTGCGGGAAACGGTCGGCGTCCCGCTTCAGGCGGTGGCCGTAGAGGCGGTAGGCGAGGTTGCCGACGGCGGAGATGCGGGTGTTTTTGTGGAACCGGATGCGCTTGGCGGCGATGCCGAACTTGAAGCTCTCGCGCCACGCCCAGATGAAGCCGCGGTCCAGCTCGGCGGGTGACATCTGCTTGGGCTTGATGACGGTGTGCTGGGTGTCGTAGTAGCGCCAGTTCTCGTGCAGGATGCGGTCCTCGGCCTTGAGCCGTTTGTAGGCGTGGGTGCCGGGGAACGGCGTGTACAGCGCAAAGCGCGGGATGTCGATGCGCAGCTCGTCAATGGCGGCGACGGTGCTGGGGAATACCTCCTGCGTATCGTCGTCGAGTCCGAAAATGAAGCAGCCCTGGACGACGATATTGCGGTAGTGCAGCGCGGACACCACATCGCGGTACTGCGCCGGGGCGTTGAATCCTTTGCGCATGCCGCGCAGCGCGGAGTTGCTGACGCTTTCAAAGCCGATGAGCAGGTAGCTGCAGCCGCAGCCAGCCATCAGGTCAAGCAGTTCCGGATCTTGCACGATCTTGGTGGAGACGAGCGCGCCCCACTCCTTCTTCAGCGGACGCAGCGCGGTGAACAGTTCCTTGGCGTACTCGACGTCGTCGGCCAGGTTGAGGTCGTGGAAAGCGAAGGTGCCGCCTCGCAGGGTTTTGACTTCGGCAACGACTTCGCCGACGGGACGGGTCGCCCAGCCCATGGGCACGGCGGGCGCGACACAAAAATCGCAGGCCTGGCGGCAGCCGCGGGTGGCGTTGATGGTGCGCGGCATCATGTAGCCGAACGGCTTTTGCAGGTCACGCCGCGCATGCGGGAGTCCGACCACGCAGGCCGAACCCACACGGCGGTATTCCGGCTGCATCCGGCCGGCAACCCAGTCGCGGAGCAGTTGCGGCCAGGTCTGTTCGGCGAACCCGACGACAATGGAGTCGGCATGCGGCCGCGCCTCCTCCGGCAACAGCGAGACATGCACGCCACCGAGCACGACCGTGGCGCCGGATTTACGGAAATGCTTTGCCAGCTCGTATCCATTGAGCGCCATGCCGGTAATCAGGCTGATGGCAACCAGATCGAACTTTTCCTCTAGCGGAATCGGTGAGACGCTGCCATCCACCACCGTGACCTCAAGATCCAGCTCAGGCGGCACCAGCGCGGCCAACATCGTCCCGGTCAGCGGCGCCTCGCGGAACGAGGTCTTGAATGGCCCCAGCACCAGCCGGTGCGGCTGGCCGCCAGGGAGTAGGATGAGTAGGCGCTTTGGGGAAGAATTGCCGTCTATTTGTAATTTTGATTTATTCATGCGCCATGATGTGTGAAAATGAATCAGGGTAATTTTAACTACTGTAGTTGCCAGCCATGAGGTTGCAACCAGCGTCTACCTCCAAGTACACTACTGGTCGCCGACCGGTTACATGTCTTTTCTGTCCCGGATGTTATCAAAGTTTTGAGCTTGAGCCGGGGCCATGGGGGAGCTTCCATGGAAGCAAACATGGAAACCGGCACGCGGCTTTGGCAACCCCGGAAAAGGAACAGCCCCATCCTTTTTCGGGTATCCCGCGAGGATGCCGGCGGCAAAAGACCGCCGTTCGTCCGCCGCCCTCCGAAGCCCTGAATTTTGGCGCGGCTCAACTTTGACAGCGGCCCTGCCTCATGATACTGTTCGATTAGTTGACATTGCAATGCATCGTTCTCCGTCCGACTGCAACATCATCTTGAAAAAGGAGTCATTGGCATGAGGATTTCCTTGCACCGACTGCTGGGTGTTTCCCTAGGCCTTCTGATGACATGCGGCGGGCTTCAGGCCGCCGACGAGGCCCCCGTCGAGCTCTCCGCCCAGGGCGAGTCGGAGCTTTCCTACGACGCCGCCGAACAGGACGCGTTGCGCACGGCGGTGCGCGAGGCCGTCGGCGTCGCGCTCGAATCCCAGAGCAAGGTCGTGGACTTCACCCTGATCCGCGACGCCATGATCACCCGCGCCAACGGCTATGTTCGCTCCTACAAGGTGACGGAAAAGCGCCGCACGGCCGACGACACCTACCTGGTCAAACTTCGCGCGGAATGCGTCCGCGGCAAGATGAACGACGATTTCCTGGCCATCCAGAATCTCATCGAACTGCTTGGCCGCCCCCAGTTCGCCGTGAAGGTGGAGCTCAAATCCGGCAGCGAACCGGGAATTGACAGCTGGATTGAGGGCGCGTTCATGGATGAGCTGGACAAGACCGGCCTGGCCGTGCTCGATGGCAGGACCGCCGGCGAGGCGCTTGAGCGCGAGGTTCAGCGCGCCCTCGCCGCCGGCAACACAAAGAAGGCCGCCCAGCTGAAGCTGAAAATGGGTGCGCCCTACGGCGTGACCGTGACCGCCACCGGCAGCAAGAAAGCGGAGGAGGTGTACGGCGCCAAGATGAACATGGCGGCCGTTGAGATGAAGGTCACCGTCAGCCACCGCGACAGCGCCGAGATCCTGGCCTCCAAAAACGCCGCCGGACGGGCTGGAAGCTCCGACACCAACGGGCTGCAGGACGCCTGTCGAAAAGCCGTCGTGGCAGCTTTCCCGGAGGTGATGGACCGCATCCTCGCCCACTGGACCCGCGACTTGGACATCGGCTCCTCGATTACGCTCGAGATCTCCGATTCGGGCTACGCGGCCGTCGCCGCGCTGGTCGAGAAACTACGCAAGGCGGAGAATGTGAACCAGGCGGAGATCGTGGAGGCGCCGGAGGACGGCATCGCCGTGGTCCGGGTCATCGGCCGGATCAAGGCCGAGGCGGTTGCCGGGCTGATTGCCGGGCTCAGCGGCGGCAAGCTTGAGGGCAGCATCAGCGGCCCGCGGAAAGTCACGGCCCGCCCGGTCGCCGGCGCAGCAGGCGGCACAGCCGCGCCGTCGGGCGACGGAACGGCCCCGGCTCTGGCCCCGCCCGCAGCGGCGAAACCGGCGGGCGGCCTGCTGGTTCCGGCCGTCATCATCGGCATCCTTCTCGCCGCCGGCATCCTGGGCGCCGCCGTCATGATGCGGAAGAAACGGGGATGAACAGATGATCATGCTGCGGAAACTCCTTCTTCTGCTCCCGCTCCTTTTAGTGGCGGGGCCGTCGCTCCGCGCCGAGACGGGGCAGGAACTGGAGGCCAAGCTTGCGCCGGCGACGGCCGCCCTCCGCGCCGCGCTGGCCCAGCGGAACCCAGACGGCAAGGAACTGACGGTCGCCACCGTGCCGCTGGTGGACTCCGAGCAGAACATCCGCAAGTTGGGCGTGGTGGCCGCACAGATTGTCGAACGGCAGCTCCTCGCCGGAAAGCCGGAGTGGCTGCGCGTCCAGTCGCGGCTCAACCTGACCAGCGTGATGGACGAACAGAAGCTCTGGATCACCAACATGGTCAAGGAGAACCGCAAGGAGAACAGCGCCCCCGCCGGCTTCCTGGAGAAGGCCGATTTCCTGATTGTCGGCGTGCTGACGCCCGGCAAGGAGCAGGTCACCGTCGAGCTGCGCCTGATCGGCACGCGCAACGGCAACGTGCTGACCGCGCAGTCGGTCGCGACGCCGACCACCCCGGCCCTCCGCGAGCTGTTCAAGTACATGCGGCGGGCGGCGGGGCGCGAGGCGGAGGAGGTCGCGACGGTGGACGACATCCACCTCACGGTGACCGCCCAGCGCGAGGCCGGGCCGGGCGCGCCGGTCAAGGAATGGGCGGTGAAGGAGGGGGAGACGCTCAAGGGCGGCAGCGACCAGTTCAACCTCCGTTTCGCCGCGGACGCCGACGCCAACGTGTACGTCTTCCTGTTCGGGTCGGACCAGCAGGCCGCCCTGCTCTTCCCCTGCGAGGACTGGGAGGCGCAGTTCGAGAAGCAGTTCGGGCGCAAGGCGAAGCCCCGGGACAACTACTGCCGCGTCGACCTGGAGTACGTCGTCCCCGGCCCGGACTCCGCCAACCAGCCGCGCTATTTCAAGCTGGACACCACGCCGGGGCCCAACATCCTCTACATCTGCGCCAGCCGCACCGAGATCCACAATTATGCGGACATCGCGGAGCAGTTGACCAAGGCCGGATCGGCGGAGGCCCGCCTCAAGCTCCTCACCGAAACCTTCAAGTTCGACTGCGTCAAAACCTTTTCCTTCACCCAGGACGCCGGAAAGTAACGGCAAAAGCACGGGGGCCATCCGCCCCGGAGAGTACATCATGGCTGCGCTGAAACCGTTTCCCGTCCTGCTTGCATCCCTGGCCTTGGCCGCCGGCCTCGCCGCCCCCGCGCGCGCCGCCGGCGACAAGTGGGCGCTGCTCATCGGCGTGGACAAGTGCGAGGCCGTCGGCGAACTCAAGGTCTGCGCCGCCGACGCCATCGCGCTCAAGGGCGTGCTGGAGCGGATCGGGTACCCGGCCAGCCACATCACGCTGCTGGTGGACAACCAGTCCAACGTCAACAGCCTCCCCACCATCGGCAACGTCGAGCGCGCCATCAAGCGTCTGGCTCAGGTGGCCGAGGTGGACGACAAGATCCTCTTCTTCTTTTCCGGCCACGGCGTCACCTACAACGGAAGCAGCTTCCTCGTGCCGACGGACGGCGACCTGACCAAGGGCGTCAGCCTGACATGGATCAAGGATCAGTTCGCCGCCTGCAAGGCCAAGGAGAAGGTCATGATTCTTGACGCCTGCCATTCCGGGGCCGCCAAGGGGGTGAGCGGCATCACACCCGACCTGAAGAAGTCGGGGAACCTGGTCATGCTGCTGTCCTGCGAGAAGGATCAGGTCTCCTGGCCGGACAAGCAGGACCGGCACAGCGTATTCACCTCCGCCGTCTTGGAGGGATTGTCCGGAAAGGCGGCGAACGCCGACCGGAAGGTGACGCACAAGGCGCTGGCCGCCTACGTGCGCAAGAGCGTCAAGGACTGGACCTACGAGAACCAGAAAAACGAGCAAACCCCCGTGCTGGTGGCCGATGCCTCCGGAGACATCATCCTGGCCGATGTCGCACTGATGAAACCGGCCGCCGTGACCCTCAACGTGCTTCCCGCCGCCGCGCCGCAACCTGCGGCGGCAGGCCCCGCACCCGCCGCGCCCGCCGCCGCAACCGGCGAGGACAAACACGCCTATTTCACCGGCAGCAGCCTGAGTGGACGGCCGAACCAGGATGCGTCGCTGTTCAGGGCAAACCCCGGACGCTTTTCCGTCAAGGAGGCCGGGCGTGTGGCCGATGCCATGCTCGGCAAAACCTGGGTGGTCTATGACGCCAATGAAATCCTCACCCTGGCCGACGCCCGCAGCCGGGCGGAGGAACTGGGCGCGCGGTTGCCGACCCAGCAGGAACTGGCGTCGATTCTCGCCCTCAAACAGCAGAAGGACGACTGGGCGCGGATCAACGGCGCCTTCTTCCCCAAGCACAGCCGCACCAGCATGTTCTGGACCGGGGCGGGCAGCGGCACAAGCGTCACCATGCTGCGTTATGTGGTTGACTTCAGCGACGGGACGGCGCGCAAGGCGTCCTCCGACGACCTCTGCGGCGTCCTGCTGATTATCGACAAGTAATCCCCGCACAGACTCCGGCTGTTTTCGGACAAGCCGGCGCAGCGGAAGCAAGGCGGCGCGGCCACGCCAAGCACGGGAACAAAAGACAATATTTTTACCCGTCCGGCAGGGCCCCCGCTTGAAATCCCGCCTGTTTCATACACATTGTTCGATAGAGAGCGGCGTTACCTTTTACGGGAAAAACCCGGCCGGATATGGCCTTTGAACAGGCAACCCTCAGCAAGGCGGGCTGGAAGCATGAAACGCATTCTCCCAACAGGTTCCGGGCCGAGCCGCCGAAGACGGCGTTTTTCCCTCGTGGAACTTCTTGTCGTGATGGGGATCATGGTGATGCTCCTCGGCCTCTCCTTCCCGACCTTGGAGCGCATGGCCATCGGCAACGGCGTGGATGTCGGTGCCCGCATGGTCACCTCCCAGCTCCGGCTGGCCCGCCAGCAGGCGCTCTCCAACCACAAGTGCATCGCACTCCTGATACCGGCCTCCAGCACCCTCTCATCCAACACCAAGGCGCCCATCCTCTGGTACACCGCCTTCCGCCTCTGCGCGGTGAAATACAACGGCAGCGCCTGGGTGTATGACGGGGGCGCGTTCATTCTCGACAACGGCGCCGACGGAACCCCGGGCACCAGCGACGATGTGACAAGCGGATTTTTTCCGGGCAGCAATTGGGACTTCCTCCCCATCGGTGCCGTCATCCTGGAGCTGAACATAACCCCTACTTACAGCGGCGGCACCGGCAGCGACATGTCCGACAAGGGCTTTCTGGTGAAGAACGTCCCCATTGACGTCGGCACCAGCACCCCCGCGACCATCGACTGCCGCGCCGTCATCTTCAAGCGCACCGGCACTCCCGCCTACGACACCGGTTCGGCCTACATCAAGGTGGTGCAGGGTGTCCTGCCCCCCGACGGAAGCGCCCTCCGCATAACCAACGAAAAGAACTACCTCAGCATTGAACTCAACCCGTACACGGGCAAGGTCACCCAAGTCCTTTCGGGCACCTGACACAACCGCGGCCTCCCCGGCGGCAAGGAGCCGAATCATGAAGCGTCATGCAACAGGCAAACTCCGGTTCTTCAGCATGGTGGAAGTCGCCCTTGCGACGGCCATCGTCGGCTTCGGTTTTGCCAGCATCATGGCCCTCTTCCCCATCGGTGTCGTCGCCTCGCGCGACGCCATGGCCGAAACCTACTCCTCGGAAATCGGGGACCAGCTCATCCACCACTTCGAGACGCAGGCGCGCAAGACAGGCCACTGGTCGACCGCCATCGACGCGATGCCCGCCACCAGGCCGGCGCCCCCGGCTGCCCAGGTCGGCAATCCAACCGGCACCGCCCTCGACACCGACGGCACCATCTATGACTTGGGATCCGGCACCTACCGCGTGATTCGCTATACCCGTCCGGACTCCACCGTCACCGGCCCATACGACTCAACCAAGGATTATCTTGATTTCGACGCCATCGTCATGGTCTGGAAGAGCCAGATCACCGTCGGCGGTACCATGCTGGACTACGCAAAGGGGGCCACGCTGAACGTGGAAATCAGCTGGATTTCCCAAAAGGCCCCCGGCGACCGCACCAGCTCGTTTTATTGCAAAGACATCTTCGCCCGCTGATCCGGCAGACCGCCGCCCGCCGGGAAGCGGCGGGCGACATCCAAAGAGGCGCTACGTGAAAAAAACCGCTCATCCGAACCTCAGCTCCGGGGTCGCCGCCCGCCGCGCGTTCACCCTGCTCGAACTGATCATGGCGATGGCGACCTTCACCATCCTGATGTTCGCCGCCTTCAGCTTCTTCGGCAGCGCGCAGTCCACCTGGCGCGGCGCCGACACCAGCACGCGCATCTACGAAAACGCCCGCATCGCCTTCTCCATCATCAGCACCGACCTCCAGTGCGCCGTCGCCAACGAACGCCCCGGCGAGGAGCTTCCGTTCATGCCGTCGTCCGCCACCGAGATTCGCTTCGTCTCCGCCATCCCCGGCGCTTCCAGCGCGGCATCGGACCTGTGCGGCATCGCCTACATGCTCGACACCGCAAAAAGCATACTGACGCGCAAGCGCTCGGACAGCTTCGCGCCCGGCTCCACCACCATCACCGCCGCCAGCGCCAGCGACCCCGCCATCGCCAGCGGCGTGGTCGCCGTTTCCTTTGTCTGCATTGACGCGGCCGGCGTCGCGCTTCTCCCCACCACCATCAACACGCTGCCGGCGCAGGTCATTGTCACCATCACCCTGGTCGACGAGAAGCTGGTGGCGGCGGGCCCCACCTCTTCTTCGGACGCAGCCAAAAACAAGGGCAAGCGCACCTTTTCCCGAACCTTCTACATCGGCAACCGGGGCTGAGGGGAACCGACACCGGCGGCAGCCCCGCAAACGGGCGGCAAGCCCGCCAAACAACCATCCGAGGCGACAACACATGAAGCCAACCAACACAATCCGGCCCGGTGCCTTCCGCAAGCAGCGGGGCGTCGCCATCATCATGACGCTCGGCATCCTGTCGCTGCTGCTCATCCTGGCCATCAGTTTTTCCTTTTCCACCCGCACGGAGCGCAACGCCGCCAGCGCGAACTCCGACCTGGTGCGCGCCCGCCTCTTCTGCGAGTCTGGGGTTGACCGGGCCATCGCCTATCTCAGCAACAGCTATCCGGCATTCAGCGCGCTGCCGACGACCGCAGCCGAACGGGGGAACCTCTTTCCGGCCGTCAAGGCGAGCAGCCTCTTCATCAAGGCCCCAACAGGGAACGGCTGGAGCGGGCGTTATGTGGCCGCGTGCAAGGACGGCACCGCCGCCGAAGCAGACGGGGTTGAAACAGCGCTGTCGGCCGCGCTGCAATACACAAGCGGCTCCTCGCAGCCGTTCTTCACGCCAGCAGACTCGTGGATCCGGACCGGCGGGGGCGCCACCTGGCTACCCATTCGGAACAACGCCACGACCAAAGTCATCGGCCGCGTCGCGTATGTCATCATCGACGAGTCGGGCAAGCTCGACCCCAACTGCGCGGCGACGCTCGCCAAGCTATCCACCGGCACCGCATCGGGAATAACGCCGGGCACCCGCATCGGCCAGGCGCCAAAGGAAATCAACGTCGCCTCGAGCACTTTCGGCTCGCTGGGGTTTGCCAGCGCCCCGCTCTGGGTCTCCTGGCAGCACATGGTCAACGGCGCAGCCGGCGTCCAAACCAAAGCCACTCCCGTCGCCGGCGCCTACAGCTCCGTCACCGGAACCGAGGACATTTTCCAAATCTTCTCGCCCTACAGCTACGACCCCGAAGCGTGGTATGACTTCACGACCCAGAAGGACTACAGCCGCTTAAATCTGGCGCGGGCGGACTGGACCGGCGTCACCGCCACCTCGCTGTCGTCGGGCACCAAAACATCGTTCTGGGACACCACCAAAACGCCTGCCGTCCCGTCCACCACTGAAGCCAGCAGCATCCCCTGCTTGGCAACGATGAAAAACGCGGCCGGTGCCAGCGTCTCCAGCCAGGTGGCCGCCAACATCATCGACTACTGCGACACCGACAACAAGGCCACGACGGACTTCGTGGCGGGCGGAAACCCAAAGGACGGCTCCTATACGAAAGCCACCTGCACCTACATGGGCAACGAGAAGGTCCCCTATATCTATGAGGTCACGGTGCACAGCGAAGCCACGGTTTCGGACGACGGCGACCGCGATGCCCCGACCTACACCTACGACCTGTACTTCACCGCCGCCGTCAAGCTGGTCAACATCTACAAAACCGCCGCGCCCGCATCCCCGGCGACGCTGAGCGCCCTGACGGTTGACCTGCGCTTCTCGGACTCGATGCAGAACACCATCGGCTACGGCGATTACGGCACCAACATGACCATTGACGACGCCGATGCGTCGGTCTATGGAATCCGCTTCAACCTGACCCCACCCGCGTCCATGGCTGCGTCGTCCTACAGCAGCGGCCTGCAGAAGCGGGTTCACTATCAATGGAGCACCCGGAACGGCGACGCCGCCCTTCCCGTGTTCAAGGCGTCAAGCGTCTGCGCCCTGCTGACCACCTCGGAGGGGGTGGCCGACTATGCCAACGTATCGGCGTCTGAGTTCGACCTGAACAACACCATCGGAAGCCCCGGGAACGATATCCGGGACTATGATTTCCAGGCCTACGACCCCCGCTCCAACCTCGACGCCAACACGGAGTGGAAGCGCGAGGAAAAAGCCTCGACAGATGCGGGGAAATTCAATTCCTCGGTAGGCGCGCCGGCCGGTGCGCCGGCCAACGACAAGGAGGCGGGTGCGGATCCGACAACCTGGTCCACCGCCTACATCCGCAACGAACCGATGAAGAGCCTGTGGGAACTGGGTTGCATCAGCCGCGGCGAGAAATTCTGCACCATCAACCTGAAAAAGTTTTCGACGACGGCAAGCGGCAAATACACGGACGGCGACGCCAACATCCTGGACCAGGCGAAACTCCAGGGGGAAGCCCTCGTGCGCGGCAAGGTCAACGTCAACAGCCCGTCGGCGGGCGTGTGGAAAGGCTTGGTCAGCAACGACGTCAAGACCGGCGGCACGCTCTCGAACACCACCGCCGCCATGGCCGGCACCACCGCCATCGCCACCGCCGCACCGCCGACAACAGCAAGCGCATCCTACCCGTACACAAGCCGCGGCGAAGCGGCTGAAAAATATTTCGGTTCGGCCCCGTATGCCGACGCGACAAAGCCCGACGCCGCGCAGGAGGAACTCATCGGCAAGACTGCGGCGCTGCTGACGACGCGGCAGAACTATTTCTCCATCCTGGTCACCGCCCAGTCGCTGCAGGAAGTGCCGGACACCGTTCCCGGCAGCGTGACATGCGGCGGAAAATCCGTGCTGGTCACCGGCGAGCAGAAAATGCTGGCCATTGTGTACCGGGATGCCTACACCAACAAATTCCGCATTGAGAAGCTGTCCTACCTGAACGAGTGACCGCCGCCGGCGGCGGCCGGCAAGGGAGAACACCGATGCATCCACAAGCACTCATGCAACGCTTCCTGCTGGCGGGGATGATTTCCCTGCTGGCGGCGCTCCTTTCCGCACCGCCGGCCCGGGCTCAGAGCACGCCGGCCGCACCACAGACGACGCAGGCACAGCAGGCTGAAAAGGAGAAAAAGCGGCTGCAAGCGCAAAAGGATGAGCGGCGCCGCTGGAAGGCGATCATGGAATGGATCAAGAAGGAAAGCCCCGACCCGCTGACCATTTTCCAGAGGGTCAACGAACCCGTCCTGGCCGGCTGCAAGCACGACCTGCCGCAGAACGAGCGCATCGCCAAACAATACCAGGCACGGGCCGCGGAAATGGCCAAGAACCCCAAGGCCAAAGCCACGGCTGAATTATATGTCCGCGCCGCCAAACTGTACGCCGATCTTGCAGGCGAGAACCTCAAAGTACTGAAGGCCGGGGAAACCGGATATGCAGCCCCCATCAAGGAGGCGCTTGCGGCCATCCCCAAGCTTGAGGAGAGCATTGCCGAAGTTACGGGGCGTCCCCCACGCCGAGATTGGTTCCTCCCGGCCGAACTCAGCACCGTGAAAAAACCGCAGGGCGTCAAACCGGCGGCCAAAACGAAACCGTCCGCGACCAACGGCGCAGGAGAAAAATGATGCAGACAAACCCGGCAACACGAATCTCGCGAAATTCGCGGCGCTTCACCCTCATCGAGATGATGACGGTCGTCGGCATCATCCTGCTGCTGTCGATGATCGCCATTCTGACGGTGAAATACGCCGCATTCCGCAACTCGCAGGCCTTGTCCAAGGCCGTGTTCTCCCAGCTTGACCAGGCATTCAACCAATACCGCGCGGATTGGCGCTATTTCCCGCAGCAACCCCAGGTGGCGAATGTTCCCCAACCGCTGACCATAACCTTTCTGCAGGGGCTGGTCAAGCCCAACTTTAGCACCGGAGATCCGACGGGGATGTATCTGCAGGGGTGCGACAGGTGGACGACCGGCTCCAACGGGACCATCACCAACTGCGTGGTGGACGGTTTCGGATCCATCATCTACTACCAGTGCCCCGGGAAAGTGACCCCGGAGTCATTCGACATGTGGAGCGCGGGGGCGGATTACTTCTTCGGCGCCGAGCCGATCGATAGCCCCGTTCCGACCACCCCCGACCCGAAGCGCGCCTACATGGACAAGGGCGGAACCGTCATCAACAAGAACATCGTCTCCGACGACAACACGAACTGGAAGCGCAACTGAAAGGTATGAATCCATGAAGAAAGCACGCTCATTCACGCTCATTGAACTGCTCGTCGTGATCTCCATCATCGGCATCCTGGCGGGGCTGGTTCTTTCCGGCCTCGATCTTGCCAAGCGCGCCGCCATGCGGACCAAGGCCAAGGCGCAGATTTCCGCCCTGCTGCTGGCCTGCAAGCAGTTCGAGACCCAATACGGCGTCCTGCCCGCGGACGGCGCGACCACCAGTGCGACGCTTCTTCCCATCCTTTCGGCAAGCACGCCGCCCAACACCAAGAACCCCCGCAACATTCCGTTCCTGGTCCCGACCAAGATTACGGGTACGACGCCCGAATTCAAAGATCCTTGGGGCAACGACTTTTCGGTCGCCCTAAGCGATACCGGCACCATCACCGCCGGCAGCACGTACGAGACCGTCTACAACACGGCGGCGGTGTGGTCCTGGGGCCCCAACAAGTACAACGACAAGGGTGAGTTCAACATGTCCCAGGCGTCGGGTGGCGGCGGCAAGCGCGACGACATCAACTCCTGGCGCTGAGGATTGTCCGCCAGACTCCGGGGCCGCCTTCCACGAAGGCGGCCTTTTTCATGGCGTGGAAACCGCCCCCGCCCATTTGCAGTTCCGCCTTCAGGCGGCACCGGCGTTTTCCCTTGCCGAACGGGAAACCGGCGTTCCTGTGGCCGCTGGCGTACAGGCTTCAGTCTGCATGCGCCGGGCAAGATGCCGCGGCGAGAGCGGGCGGGACGCCCACGCTCCCGTTTGCAGCAAGCTGAAGCGGTGAACTCCAACCTATTTTTGCCTATTTTGTCGGAGCTTTGGAAGCTCGAACTCCAAGCTTATCTTGTGCCCATTTTGCGGAATTTTGTGGTCAAAACCCCTCCGCGCCTCTGCGCCTCCGCTGGAGAACATGCCTTCGCATCCGCCGGGCAGGACGCGGCTCAGCCGTCGTCGTCATCCTCCACCTGCACATTCGGGTCGAGGCGGAGGCCGAGGGCTTTCAGCCCCCTGCCGTGGGGGCCGGTATATTCAACCGGAAACGGTTCGTCGCCGCGAACGGTTGACCAGACCCAGCGGCTGAACATCACCGCGTCCTCGTCGATGCGGTCCGGCGCCGAGAAATCGAGCTTCAATGTTTTTGGCGCCAGCCTGGCCTGGGTTTTCGACTGCACGTTTTTGGGATCGGGGTTCAGCTCGTCAAGCGGGACGTTGGCCGGACGGCAGACGTAGGGCGCGAAGTCGGGCGTTTCCTGGAAGCACTCCTCCATGACCGGTGCCATGGCCACGACCTGGTTCATCGGCGGCAGCCCGAGGATGCGGCAGATGGTATGCAGAACGGAGGACTGGTTGTAGAACCGGCTGACCACGGCGCCGCCGCGGCGGGAATAGGGACTGGCGACCAGGCAGAGGGAGCGGTGCCCGTCCACATGGTCGGCACCGGTCTGCGGATCGTCCTCGTTGATGAAGACCGCCATATCCTTCCAGAACGGGCTCTTCGACAACCCCTCGATGATGCGGCCGAGGGCGAGGTCGTTGTCGGCGACATAGGCGCGGGGCGTCGGATTGTTGACCGACCCGTGCATGGTATGGTCGTTGGGCAGGTAGATGACGACCAAGTCCGGCATCTTCTTTGCCGCTTCAAACTCCCTCAGCGCGGTCAGGAACGCATCGGCCCGGATCTGGTCGGGGATGAGCATTTCCCAGCCCGGATAGCGGAGGTCGCTGTAGCGCCGGACCGCTTCGAAGGTGTGCCGGCCGCTGATCACCTTCGGCCAAGTTCCATTTTTCCATGCCTGGTAATTGTCGGTCCACTTGTTACCCTTGGGGAAGACGCCGTGCCCGAGTTCGCCGAAGTTGCGGAACGAAAGCCCCCGCCGCAGGACATGATCCCAGATAAAGCCGCAGCCGGCGACGCAGAGCGGGTCCTCGCCGAAGTCGTAGGAGATGTGCCTGTTGGCCCAGTCCTTCTCGCGGATGGGCGAGGTCAGCCCCTGGACCGCCCACTGGTGGCCGTCGCAGGAAAGGACGCCGCCGCAGTAGTAGTTGTCGAGCAGGACGAACTCATCGGCAAGCGCATGGGTGTTGGGCGTGGTGACGCGGGGGAATTCGCAGAGCTTCGGCTCGCTGTTGCCGCGGCCGATGTCGCCGAGCACCTGGTCGTATTTCTTATTTTCCTTGATGACGTAGACGATGTGCCGGATCGGTGACGGATCGCCCACACGCGCCGGCACCGGCCGGGGCGGCACGCCGGCCTGCGCACGGGCCTGCGCACGGATGATTTCCGCAAGGTGAAAACTTTTGCCGGCCTCGGCGGTCAGTTTTTTCAGCGCGGCCGGATCTTTGGGGATGGTGACCTTCTGCAGGTCGCCGGCGTAGCCGGTCACATTGCCGATGAACAGACTGTCGCCCGAAACACGGACGGAACCGGGGAACCCGCCGGCGGCGATGAAGGCGAACGGCGGATCCTGCGGACGCTCGAGATTGATCATGGCGACGGCGTTGTTGCCGGCATTGGCGGTGAAAATGGTTTTCCCGTCGCCGCCGACCGCCACGCCGTTGGCCAGGCTGCCGTAGGGAAGATCGGCCTGCGGCTTGGTGCTGAGCGACTTCACGACCCTGCGCGCGGCGACATCAATCACGGAGACGCCGTCACCGCCCGCATCCACGACATAAAGCCGCCGGCCGTCGGGGGACAGCACCATCGCCTCGGGATGGATGCGGGTCGTGATCTCTCCGACAACCCTGCGCCTGGCAACGTCAATCACCGACACCGTCCCTCGCAGCGCCACCGAACGGGCATCCACCGCCATGTCGGTCCCCGCCTTGTCCATCCCCGCCGTCTTTTCGGTTTTTTCGCCCTTTTTCGGCAGGCTGCCGCCGAGATTGCTGACAAACGCCGTCGCGCCGTCGCGGCTGACCTCCACGCCGTAGGGGCAGACGCCGACCGGAATCGTCGCCACCATCTTGCCGGCATTCAGGTCAACCACGCCCACCGCGTTGGCCAAGGCCAGTGCGACCAGCGCCGTCTTGCCGCCGGGCACCAGCGCCACCCCCAGCGGGTTGGTGTCTTTTTTGTCAATGTCGAGGCTGACGGAGGGGCCGTAAACCAGCCCACCCTGTTCACCGATCGTGCCGATGAAGAGATGCCGGGACTTGTCCGTGACATAGACCGTCGCATCGTCCGCGCCAACCGCCATCCCGTGCATCGAGCCGCCGAACGCGCCCCACCCTGCATCGGCCTTTTCCCTGATTTTTTTCTCCCACTGCGGATCTTCCTTCAACTTCGGATTCTTTTCCGCATCAGCCCGCAGACGCTTCTCCCGCTCCGCCTCCGCGGCCTCCTTTTCCGGCACCTGATACTGCTTCAGTTTCGTGAAACTCACGGCATCAACAACGACCGGGCCGCAATCCGTCTTGACCACCAGGAATTTACCACCGCGAACCAGCGCCAGATCCATCACTCGGCCCGATACGTTCAGGCACTGGCCGGCGGGGGTCATCAGATGCCCGGTCTGCGCGAACTTGGCGCCGACAGTCTGCATGTCCCAGGCCGCCGCGTCATGCTCCCGGCCTGCGGCGGCCGACGGCTGCCTCCCCTTTTTCTCATCGGGATTCTCCACCGCTCCCCGTGTCTCGCCCGGCTTGGGCTTGACGGCGGACGTCTCCGCCGCCCACAGGGACGGGTGGAGCAGGAGGCCCGCGCTGAATGCGGCGGACAGAAAGCTGGCGATGGCCGGATGACGTTTCATGAAATATCCATGTGTCCTCTCGGATGCACGCCGCAACGGCAGGCAGTCCGACCTGCGAATAGACACGCGTGAAAATTTCAGGTTCCATGCGCACCGCTTGCCGGACGGCGGGTTTACCGGCGGCGGAGGCGGAACCGGCCGGGCCAACGCCTCCTACACCCTTGCCGTCAACGGCGTCGGGCACGCCATCCCCGGCGGACAGACCCGTTTCCAGGCCCGGCCGAAACCCTGTCGGTGAAGCGGCTGCGCCGGTCGGCGTGGCGGTGCGCCGTTTTTTTGAGGGGGGATCGCTCGCCGCCCGTCCGTTTCCTACTGTGGTTCGGCGGGGGCCGGGGGGGCGGTCTTCCACCAGTCCACGCCGAAGGTGACGTAGGCCAGGTTCAGCCCCATGCAGAGGCAGAGGAAGGCCAGCCGGTAATCCTTGTCCACCAGGCCGATGTTCGCCATGGCCAGAACAAAGACAAAAAGCAGCAGCTTCATGCCGTTGGGCAGGGTCGGCCAGATTCGCTGCCCGAAATGGCGGTAGGGGATGCTGGAAATCATCAGGAAGGCGGCGGCCAGCACCAGGATTGCGCCGA
This sequence comes from uncultured Lentisphaerota bacterium, assembly GCA_903921725.1. Lineage (GTDB taxonomy): Bacteria > Verrucomicrobiota > Lentisphaeria > Oligosphaerales > CAITYL01 > CAIXRA01. The sequence goes on along the minus strand of CAIXRA010000022.1, from coordinate 27,260 downwards.
TCTCCGGGAAATGCATTTTTTCCTCATTGCAGAACATCAGCACCGACGCCCCCGCAAGCATGGCGCCGGCCGGCGAGGGGTACCCTTGGAAAATCCCCGGCGGCAGCGTCACCGTCGGTTTCAGGAAGCGGATGAGGCGGTAGACGACGCAGAAGAAATAGAGCGCGCCGATGCACCAGGCAAGAGGCGTCTGCTCAAGCTGGTCCGCGACGAGATATCCGATGGCCAGGCCGAAGCTGGTGCCGTCGGCGATGTCGTCAAAGACCGCCCCGTAGCGGGTAGAGCCGAACTTGCGCGCCATGCGCCCGTCAAACAGGTCGAAAAACTGGCCGAGGAAGACGAGGATGAAGGCGCGCACGGGGTGCCCGGTGGAAACCTGCCAGATGGCCGCGGAACCGCAGAGGAAGTTGCACAGGGTCAGCGAATTCGCATACCAGTTGTCGGGAATCGCCTTGCAGTAGAGGGAAAGGAAGGCCAGCGCGACACAGGAAATGGTGAGCATGGAGAACAGGTGCGGGGTGGCGAACGGCAGGTGCCCGATCTGCGAGAGGGCGGCCATTGTCAGCAGGATGGTGATGAACGCCGTCTTCGCCTTGCCGAAGGAGTTGGCGGCCTTCTTCTGGAAGAAGACCCGGGAAGCCTGCCCGACCGAGTCCAGCACGATTAGGACGACGACCCAGCCCCAGACATGGTGCAGCGGATGCCCCGCCCCGCCCGTCCAGGCAAAATAGATGAGCGGGGGGAAATACATGAGCTTGTCGCTGAGGGGGTCGAGCCATTTCCCGCTCTCCGTCTGCAGGTCGCAGGCGCGGGCGATGGTGCCGTCGGTCAGGTCGGAGATCATCCAGCCGGCGAACCAGAGGAGGCCGGCCACATGCCAGCCGCCGACCCACAGGAGGATGCTGATGAGCCCCATCGGCATGCGCAGGTAGGAGATGGAGTTGGGGTGGAAGAGCCGGTGGCGGCGGATCCACTCGCGCCCCGCGGGGCGGCGGGTCGCCACGGCGATTGCGACACGCTCCAGCCCCAGCATGCCGAGAACCACTCCCATCAAGATTAAAATCTGCGACATGCCGTTCCGCTCCCTTCGACCGTTTCATTGAAATCCGTCATCTTCCGCCCGGCCGTCCGCGCCCCGGATCCGGCCTCAACCCGGCGGCGGATCCACCTGCACCAGATCCTCCGCGCTCCGGCCTGCGAGCGCCTCCGTCAAAATCTTCTTTTCAAGCCGCCGCATGCGGCGGCGGCTCGCCGGCTCATGGTCGTCCTCGCCCGCAAGATGCAGCATGCCGTGCGCCATGTACAGCAGCAGCTCGTGCGCGGGCGTCGTCCCGTACCGCCCGGCCGCCTTGGCGGCCACCTCCGGACAGACATAGACCTCTCCCGCCGTCCGCGGTTCCCCCGGCACCCCGGCACCCGCCGAAAGGTCGAACGCCAGCACATCGGTCGGCCCCTCGTGCGCCAGGAACTTCCGGTTCAGCTCGGCCATCCGGCGCGAGCCGGTGCAGACCAGCTGCAGTACGGCGGCGTCGCCGCGCCAGCGGGATGCCAGTCCGGCCGCCTCAGCCAGCCGCGCCAGAAACCGCGCCATTTCCCGGCGGCTGGGCACCCGGACCGCCGCCGCGTTTCGGCTGCTCAGCTTCACCTTCAACATCGTCATCCTCCTCTTCCTTCGGATAGCGGACACGGCTGTGCATCATGGTGGAGAGCGACTTGATGATCGTCTCCTTCACCACCGCCAGCTCGCTGAACGTCAGGTCCGCGTCGTCAAGTTGCCCGTCCTGGATCCGCTTGAGGATCAGCTCCTCCACCTGGGCGCGGATGCGGTGCGGCGTCGGTTTGGCCAGCGAACGCGAGGCGGCCTCGCAGGAATCGGCCAGGCTCATGATGACGATTTCCTTGCGCACGGGAAGCGGGCCGGGATAGCGGTAGTCATGCTCGCCGACCGGCGGGGACTCCGGATCCTCGTCCTCCCGCTGTTCCACCGCGCGCCGATAGAAGAAATAGACCAGGCTCGTCCCGTGGTGCTGGGCGATGGCCTCGCGGATTGGGCGCTGGAGCTTGTGCTTCGCCGCCAGCTCAAGGCCGCACTTCACATGGTTGAGGATCACCAGATGGCTCAGGCTGGGGCGCAGATCCTCGTGCGGATTGTCCTCCGAGCCGTTCTCCGTGAAATATTCCGGGCTCACCAGCTTGCCGATGTCGTGGAAATAGGCGCAGACCCGGGCCAGGAGCGGGTTGGCGCCGACGGCCGAGGCGCACTCCTCCGCCAGCGTCGCCACCATCAGGCTGTGGTGGTAGGTTCCCGGCGCCTCCATCTGCAGCCGCTTCAGCAGCGGATGGTTCAGGTCGCTCAGTTCCAGAAGGGTCATGTCCGTCGTCACCCCGAACAGGTACTCAAAAATCGGCATCACATAGGCGGCCAGCAGCGCGGAGGCGATGCCGTTCCCGAACGCGGCCAGCAGCAGGGGCTTCCAGGCGTTCTCCATGGGGACGTGCATGCAGAGCAGGAAAATCAGCGCGACCGCCGCGGTCACCAGGCCGACGCCGAGCCCCGTCCTGACCGCATGGTAGCGTCGGCGCGACCGGCGCATCAGCGCCGCCGCCACAAAGGACGCCACCGCGCCGGCGACAAAGAGCATGAACGGCTCGTCGAACCTCGGCGCCGCACCGGCGACCGCCGGCGTGGCGAACTGCAAAGCCGTGCCGAAGGAGGTGAGGCAGCCAACCCAGAGGGCGGCGCGCAGCCCGATCAGGTTCGCCAGCAACATGGCGCCGAAGGAGAGCGGCAGCAGCGCGGGCAGCGCCAGCGCGCCAAGCGCCGTCCATTCGCCGAACCAGGTGGCAGCAAAGCGGTTCAGCGCAATCTGCATGATCATCACCATCCCGATCAGCAGCACGTCCGTGTTCCGCACCACCGCCTCGGGATGGATGGCGTGGAGAAAATAGACGCCGCAGAGGAGGACCAAAAGAAAGAGCAGCGAGAAAAGCAGCCCGTTCGCCGCCACGCCGCCCTGGGGCTGCGTCTGCGCCCAGTAACTTTCAAGGCGGTCCAGATCCTCCGGCCGGACCATCTGGCCGGCCCTCAGCAATTCCGTGCCCGCCGGGATATGCGTCCTGACGGCGGGAATCTGCGCCTCCGCCGCAACGCGCGCGTCCGCCGTCATCACGGCGTCGTACGCAAGGTTGGGGCGGATGACGCGGCCCAGCGCATCCGCCAGCACGTCCGCCTCGGCGGCGCTTCCCGGAGTCTGAAGCCTGTGGAAGGCCGCCACGGCCTCCTTCGCCGCCTGAAACGGAGTCAGCAGGTCGGCCCATGGACAGATGCGCTTGCGGTACGCCTCGTCGCAGACATGAACGAACGCGCAGTCCGGCGCCATGCCGTTGAAATGCGAAGACGCGTCGGCCTCCGACGCCACGCCGCGGCCGGCCACCAGCCGGACCTGCCACTCGAGCTTCTCCCACCTGCCGGCCGAGAGCGCGACATATTCCAGTGCCTCCCGCTGCCGCGGATTCAGCCGTCCGACCACCATGCGGACGGCTTCCTGGACGGCGGCGGCCGGTTCCGACGAGGCGGCTGGGGCGGCGCGGGTGCCTGCAGGGACGAGGGCCAGCCGGAGCAGCGCCAGACAGTCCGCCGTCTCGCGCATGGCATCCGGCGCAATCCGGAACACGGGGGGGATTTGCCGCGCCGCCGCCGCGCGGTCCCTCGCCGTCTGCATGGCGTCGCCGCAGACAAACGCCTGCTCCGCAACAACCGTCGCGTACGCCTCACGGCCCACTTGGGGTGTGATGGCCTGGCGCGGGGGGCGGAACAGGATGCACGCCGTCACGGCCAGCCAAACCGCCAGAAGAACCCAGACGCGCACCAGAATGCTCGAGCGCGACAATTCCTCCGGCTCCTGCATCCGGGAAGCGGCGCGAGCCTTCAGCCGGACACTATGCCGGTAGTTGCGAATCCAGGAAAATGGGTCGAACCATTTCATGATCACATAGCCTACAGTCCAAACAGGCCTGATTCAACCGGTGAAAGAAGCACCGCGCCAAAACGGACGCGGCGGCCGGAAACGTCGCCGTCTCCGCCGCCGCAACTCCGGGAAAGAACCGGCCTACCGCCCGTCCCAGCTCTTGAAGATCACCGCCACATTGTGGCCGCCAAACCCGAGGTTGGTGTTCAGTGCAATGCGCACCGGGCGTTCCTTCGGCTTGTGCGGCGTGTAATCCAGGTCGCATTCCGGATCGGGATTGTCCAGATTGATGGTCGGGGCGATGAGTCCCGTGCGGATGGACTGAATGCAGACGACGGACTCCATGCCGCCGGCGGCGCCGAGGGCATGGCCGGTCATGGATTTCGTGCTGCTGATGGCCATCTTGCGGGCATGCTCGCCGAACACCGCCTTGAACGCCATCGTCTCCAGCTTGTCGTTGAGCGGAGTCGAGGTGCCGTGGGCGTTGACATAGTCCACCATGTCCGGGGAGATCCCGGCACGCCGGATGGCGCAGGACATCGCCCGCGCCGCGCCGGCGCCGTCCGGATCCGGCGCGGTGATGTGGTAGGCGTCGCCCGAAGCTCCGTAGCCGATGATTTCGGCCAAAATGTTCGCGCCGCGCGCCTTGGCGTGGGCCAGCGACTCCAGTACCAGGATGCCGGCACCCTCGGCCATGACGAAACCGTCGCGGTCCCGGTCAAAGGGGCGGCTGGCATGCACCGGGTCGTCGTTGCGCTCGCTCATCGCCTTCATCGCGCAGAAGCCGGTCATGCCCAGCATGGAAATGCACGCCTCGGCGCCGCCGGTCAGCATCACGTCCGCGTCGCCACGGCGGATCACCCAGTACGCCTCGCCGATGGCGTGGGAACCGGAGGCGCAGGCGGTGACCATGCCCATGTTCGGCCCCGTAAAGCCGTAACGGATGGAGAGAGCGCCGGCGGCCATGTCGATGATCATCATCGGCACCATCAGCGGCGAGGAGCGGGAGGGACCGCGGCCGACCATCGTGCGGGCCTGCTCCTCCAGGGTGCGGATGCCGCCGATGCCGCTGCCGACCATGACGCCGGCACGGTCCGTGTCCGTCATTTCCGCGGGCTTGAGCCCCGCCTGCGCCAGCGCCTCGTCGGCGGCGGCGATGGCGTAGTGGCAGAACGGGTCGAGACGGCGCGCCTCCTTGGGCGGCATGTACTTGGTGATGTCAAAATCCTTGATCTCGCCGGCAATCCGGGTCTTCATCGGGCTGGCGTCAAAGGACGTGACCGGGCCGAGGCCCGAGCGTCCAGCCAGCAGGGCGTCCCAAAAGGACGCCACGTCGTTGCCCACGCTGGACACGACGCCGGTACCCGTCACCACGACACGCTGATTATCGGTCATTCCGCACATCACATAGTCTCCATGAAATGAACGGACGGCCAAGCACCGGGGAACCGCTGCCTGGCCGCATCCGTCTGCTTTTTGGAAACACCACCGGCGTTGCCGGGGGTCGAGCTTACTTCTTGAGGGTCTCGACGTACTTGATGGCGTCGCCGACCGTCTTCAGCTTCTCGGCTTCCTCGTCCGGAATCTCGGTGCCGAATTCTTCCTCGAGCGCCATGACGAGCTCGACGGTGTCCAGAGAGTCGGCGCCCAAGTCTTCAATGAACTTCGCTTCGGGCGTCACCTGCTCCGGATTCACGCCGAGCTGGTCCACAATGATTTCCTTCACGCGGTCTGCAACGTTCGCCATTGTCTGCTTCTCCTTTTTGACTCGTTGAGGTCTTGTCCCTATATCCCTGCCCCCAAACACAAGGGACAAAGAAAAGCTGGGGCATAATTTGATGCGGGATCGTCAATTTTCAACCCGGAACCGCCGGACGACGGTCAGCTCCCCAGATACATGCCGCCGTCGACTGAAATGACCTGGGCGGTGATGTAATCGCTCTCCGGACCGGCCAGGAAACGCACCACCTTGGCCACGTCCTCGGCCGTGCCGGCGCGCTTCAGCGGGATGTTCTGCAGGAACGCGGCCTTCGCCTCTTCCGGCAGTTTCGCCGTCATGTCGGTCAGGATGAACCCCGGGGCGACGGCGTTCACGCAGACGTTGCGGGAGGCCAGCTCGCGCGCCGCCGACTTGGTCATGGCGATCACGCCGCCCTTGGAGGCGCTGTAGTTCATCTGGCCGGGGTTGCCGATGCGGCCGACCACCGACGCGATGTTGATGATCTTGCCGGATTCCTGCTTCATCATCGTGCGGGAGACGGCCTTGATGCAGTTGAAGACGCCCTTCAGGTTCACGGCGATGACCGCGTCCCATTCCTCTTCCTTCATGCGGATGAGCAGGTTGTCCTTCGTGATGCCGGCGTTGTTGACCAGGATATCCACGCGGCCGAACGCCTCGACAATCGTCTTCACCATGGCGTCAACATCGGCCGTCTTGGCGACGTTGGCGGCGAACGCCTTCGCGTCCACACCCTTCGCCCGGAACTCGGCCGCCGTCGCCTCCGCGACTTCCGGCATGATGTCCACGATCGCCAGCTTCGCGCCGTCGGCCGCCAGCGCCTCGGAAATCGCCTTGCCGATGCCGCGCGCGCCGCCCGTCACAACCGCAACCTTGCCTTCAAGTGCCTTCATCGTCAATCATCCTTCCTGTTGCTTTTTTCTGCACGAAACCTTACTGGAACCGCGGATCGGCTGCGAGTTTTTCGAGATCGGCCGCACTGCCGACGTTGAACATCGGGAACGGCTTGTCGATGCGCTTCATGAACCCGCTGAGCACCGTGCCGGGGCCGAACTCGACCAGCACCTCGGCGCCGGCGGCGATCATCGCCCGCGCGCACTGTTCCCAGCGCACGCTGCCGGTGATCTGCGCCTCCAGGTTCGCCCGGATCTGCGCCGGATCCGTCACCGCGCCGCCGACCACGTTCTGCACGAGCACGCACTGCGGAGCCCGCAGCTCCACCCCCTTGAGTACATCCGCAAAACGCGGCACGGCGGAGGCCATGAGGCGCGAGTGGAACGCTCCGTCCACCGTCAACGGAATGATCTTGGAAATGCCGGCGGCCTTGAGCGCGTCGATCGCGGCGGGCATTTTTGATTTCTCGCCGCTGATGACGATCTGGCCGGGACAGTTGTAGTTGGCGACGTCCACGCCAGCTTCCGCGCAGACCTTTTCGACCACGGCTGCATCGCCGTTGAGAACGGCGGCCATGGCACCTTCGGTGGCGCGGCAGGCATCCTCGAAGAACTGGCCGCGGGCGGCGACCAGCTTCACGGCGTCCTCAAACCCGACCACGCCGGCGGCCGCCATCGCGGCGAACTCGCCGAGGCTCAGGCCGCCGCAGGCGACCGGCCTGACGCCGGGGAATCGCTGCTGGAAGGCGATCAGGCAGGCCAGGCTCGTCGCGGTGATGGCCGGCTGGCAGTTGGCGCTCTGGGTCAGCGCGTCCTGCGGCCCGTTGAAGCAGACATCGGAAATGGAACGGCCGAGTGCGGAGTCCGCACGCACGAACCAGTCGCGGACGGCCGGCACGGCCTCCGCCAGATCCATGCCCATCCCCACCGCCTGGGCACCCTGCCCGGCGAACATGAAACCGATTTTCTGGAACATGGCGGGACCTCCGTAAAACTAATGACCGGTCCAGATCAGTCGGATCGGTTGGATCAATTTTTTCTCTTACCACTTCAGGAGGATCGCGCCCCAGGTGAGGCCGCCGCCGAAGGCGGTCAGCACCAGGTGGTCGCCGTCCTTGATCTGGCCGGAGCGCGCCAGCTCGTCAAGCGCGAGCGGGATGCTGGCCGCAGAGGTGTTGCCGTAGCGCTGCAGGTTGACATAGACTTTCTCGTCCGGAACGCCGAGGTATTTGCCGACGCTGGAGATGATGCGCATGTTCGCCTGGTGCGGGATGACCCAGCGCACCTGGTCGATGCTGACGCCGCCCTGCTTCAGCACATCCTGCGAGGCGCCGACCATGGCGTTGACGGCGAGCTTGAAGACCTCGCGCCCCTCCATCTTGATGGTGTTGAGGTGGCCGGCCAGGACTTCGGGGGTGACGGGCATCGCGCTGCCGCCGGCCGGGCACTGGAGAAGGTCGGTGTAGCGGCCGTCCGCGCCGAGCTTAAAGGCGCGCAACGAATCATGCGCCGCATCAACGCGCTTGAGCACGACGGCGCCGGCACCGTCGCCGAAGAGCACGCAGGTGTTGCGGTCGGTCCAGTCAACCATGCTGGAAATCTTTTCGGAACCGACGACCAGCGCGTTGCGGAAGCCGCCGCTGCGCAGGAGCCCCGCAGCCACGGTCATGGCATAGACAAAGCCGGAACAGGCGGCCTCCATGGAGAAGCAGACGGCGTTGGTCGCGCCGATGCGCTTCTGGACAAAACAGGCGGTGTTCGGAAGGGGGGCGTCGGCGGTGAAGGTGGCGACAATGATGAGATCGACCTCCTCCGGCGTCATGCCGGCGGCTTCCAACGCGCGGAGGCACGCCTGTTCAGCGAGTGCGGAGCACGGCTCGTTGTCCGCGGCGATGTGGCGTTCCTCGATGCCGGTGCGAGTGCGGATCCACTCGTCCGTCGTGTCCACCATCTTTTCGAGTTCGGCGTTGGTCAGCACCCGGGAGGGGACGTAGGATCCCGTCCCGACAATCTTGATTCCATAGCGTTGCGTCATATCAAAAGCCTTTTCCATTGCCCCCGCGGCACCCCGTCACACGGGCTCCGCGCCGCCGCCGGCGGCGGGTGGCGGAGCGGCGGACAGATGCCCGATGGCGGACACAATCTTTTCATTCACCCGGTGGTCCACAAACTCAGCGGCCACCCGAATGGCGTTGCGGATGGCTTTGGCGGACGAGGAGCCGTGGGCCTTGATGACCACGCCGTTGACCCCCAGAAAGATGGCGCCGCCGTATTCCTCCGGGTCCAGCTTCTGCTTCAGTTCGGTGAAGGCGCCCCGGCAGAGCACCGCGCCGGCCTTGCGGAGCGGGTTTGCCGTCAACCCCCGCTTGAGGATGGTGCCGATCGCCTTGGCCAGCGCCTCGCTGCCCTTGAGGACGACGTTGCCGACAAAGCCGTCGCACACCACCACATCCACGGAACCGTCAAACAACCCGTGCCCCTCGACGTTGCCGATGAAATTGATGTCGGGGACGGCGGCCAGCAGCTTGAACGCCGTCTTGCTGAGCTCGTTCCCCTTCTCGCTCTCCGTGCCGACGCTGAGCAGGCCGACGCGCGGTTTTTCGATGCCGAGGATACCCTCCGCAAACGCGCTGCCCATGATGCCGTACTGCTGGAGGTGCTCCGCCTTGGCGTCCACGTTGGCGCCGGCGTCCAAAAGGACAAAATGCCCCGTCAGGTTGGGCATGACGGCGGCAATCCCGGGCCGGTCGACGCCGGAAAGCATGCGGAGCTTGACGACCGAAACAGCCATCGTAGCACCGGTGTGCCCGGCGCTCACCACCGCGGAAACCTTCCCCTCCTTCGCCAGCTCGACGGCAAGTGAAATGGAAGAATTCTTCTTGCTGCGCAACGGCGCGGTGGACGGGTCGTCCATCCGCACCACATCCGGAGCATGAACCAGGGACAGCTTGGCATGGCCGAGTTTTCCGATGGCGGAAAGCTCAGCCCTCATCCGGGCTTCATCGCCCACCAGGATCATGTCCGGGCAACCCGGAAGCATGTCCAGCGCCTCGCCCACCCCTTGGATGACCGCACGTGGAGCGAAATCCCCGCCCATCGCATCAACGGCAATCGGCAGCATGATGGCTATTCAGCCGTCGTGGAGATGATCTGCCGCCCGTTGTACTGGCCGCACTTGGTGCAGATCCGGTGCGGGATGCGGGACGCGCCGCAGGCCGGGCAGAGGCTGACCTGGATGCCCTTGTAGCGGTTCGCCGCCTTGCGCTGGCGCTTCTTCTGCTTCGAAACTTTGCTTTGCTGCAGAGCCATGACCGTACTCTCCGTTCTTCACTTCAACCCGTTCGCCGCTGGCGTCATCGCCGCAGCACCGCGCCGTCCGCGCTACTTTTCCGCTTCTTCCGAAGCCTCCCCGCCGTCGTGCAACCGGATCTTGTCCAGGCCCGCCCAAGGGGACTCGTCCGAAGCCTCGCTCCGGCAATCACACTCCCGCGCGTTCAGGTTCTGGCCGCAGTCCGGACAGAGTCCCTTGCACTCCGCACGGCAAAGACACCGCGACGGGAAAGCCAATAATATGTCATCCCGAACGTCCTCCGTCAAGTCCAAAACATCCCCCTGAAAGCCGGGGTACTGGTGATCCAGCCTGACCGGCGGAAGCTCGGATGTGAAATAGCCGAGGCAACGGTCGCACCGGCAACGGATTTTTACCTCCGCACGCCCAGCGGACACCACCCCGCCAACCACCGGCGTGACGTGGAGTTCCAGCAGGATCGGCTCCGGAAGGCAGGTGCGGTCGTCCTCCGGAATGTCCAGATCGGCGGCCGTCAGCCCGCCATGGACCGGCATGCCATCTTCCGGCAAATTTTTAACCTGAATCTGCAACAGCGTCTGTTTTTTCATGGCATCCCCTCCATCTTCCCCCGCGGATTGCCCCACCCCGGTCATTCCGCCAAAAAGGGGCAGGGGAAGCACCGGCCTTCCGCCAATGCTTCCCCGAATCCTGACTGGCCGCGGCCACTCCGGAATTGCTTTACTTGGCGTCCGGTGCGGGCGTTGCGGCCGGAACCTCTTCAACCGCTTTCCGCGGAGCCTTCTTCCACCACGGCCGCTCGGCTTCGGCCTTCGCCGCCTCCGCGCTCTTGACTTCCTTGCGCGTCCGCTCCTGGTCGTACCCGGCCCCCTCCTGGTCTTCCTTCTTGATGCGGTCCACGTCGTCAACAATGGAGGTGGAACGGATCGGGAGGCCGACCGTCGTGTGGAGCTTCTCCGTCGGCACCATGGTCACCGTCAGGAAAATCAGCGTTTCAACCTTGGTCTTCTCCGTCTTGCTGTAGGAGAAAAAACTGCCAACCCAAGGAATGGAGCCAAGCCCCGGCATGCTCTGCTTGCTCGTGATCATCTGGTCGTCCACCAGGCCGCCAATGGCGATGGTCTGGCCGCTGCGGATGGTGAATTCCGTCTTGACGCGGGTGCTCTTCAGGTTCGGATAGGAGACCTTGTAAACGCCCGTGCCGAAATCCGTGTCCGCGCCGTCCTGGCTGGTCAGTTCCGGCACCACCTTGACGTAGATCTGGTCTTCGGTCTTCACCGACGGCATCACCGCCAGCTTGGTCCCGATGCTCAGGTACCCCTTGCGGGTCGTGTAGCTTTTTGTCGTCGTTGTCGCCTTGACGCCCGACGGCAGAAGCTGCTCCTCCTGAACCGACTCGCCGCCGAAGTCACCGTCCAGCTCGAAGGTCACGATTGGCGTGCCGCCAGTTGAGGTCTGAACCGTCTGCTTGATGATGGGGCGCTCGCGGGCGATGTTGATCGTCGCCTGCTGGTCGCTGCTCACCGTGATCTTGGGATTGGACAGTGCGCGCACCCCGTCCATCTGGTTCAACGCCTGCAGGGTGGCGCTGAATGCGCTCAGGTCAAGCACGGCACCGACAACCCCGCCGTAGGCGTTGCTGGTGTTGTTGCCGACGGGCAGGCTATACGGGAACGCCGTTCCCGGATTGATGGCCGGAGAGGCTCCACGGGCATGCGTCTTGCCAATGCCGCCGCTGACACCCGTGTTGCCCAGGTTGAACGAGCCAACCGTCCCGTCGGACCGCTTGAAGCCAAGTTCGCGGCTTGCGGTTTCCGTAATCTGGAAAAGCCGCGCCTCAATGACCACCTGGGGGGTCGGCGTGTCCATCACGGCCAGCGAACTGCGAACGCTTTCAATGCTGTCGGCCGTGTCACGGATCGTGATCTTGTTCTTGTTGTAGCTGATCTTGCCGCGCTCGGTCAGGAATTTCTGGATGCCCTTGAGCAGGTCATCGTCAACCGGCAGGAACTGCACGGTGAAGGTCTCCGTCTTCAGCGGATCCATCGCCGCGCCCGGTGCGAGCATCGGTTTCAGCGCCCAGACACCGCTCTGCAGGACGCACTGCAGGCCGCCCTGCGACGCCACCAGCTTCATCGCGTCCTCCACGGACAGGTTGCGCAACGATAGCGAAACCGGCTGCCCGGCGGCGGGCGCCGCGGCGGCGGGCGCGCCGGGGGCGGCGACCGCCAATTCGGCGACGGACGAGGTGAAGTTGAGTCCGGCCTTCTTGGCCAGCAGGCTGACCACGTCAATCGCCGGCTTGCCCTCGACCTGGATCTGTTTCACAAACTTATGCGGTGCCTTCAGCAGCTCCTCGCGCGCCATGGCCGGAGAAACGGACACGCCGGGGCGCAGGGTGGCCGCCATGCGCAGGAGATCCTCGTCCGAGAGCTGGGCCACATCGGACCGGTTCAGCATCTCGATTACGATGTCGGCCTTTCCCGGTGCCGACATCTTGGAGACCTGATAGGCGTTCTCGCCGACGTTGGTCACCTGGAATCCGTTGCTTTCCGCGATGAGGCGCAGCGCGTCCTCCCACTTCGCGTCCTTGATGAAAACGCTCACGTCGCCCGTCACGTCCGGCGTGATGGTGATCTGGGCTTTCCGCATGGCGGCAAGGCCGCGGAGGATTTCCACAATCGGAGCCTTGGGCACGTCCAGCGTGACCAGCTTGGACGCCGCGTCGGCGGAATCGGCGGAATCGGCCGGCTGTGCGGGAACCGCTTCCGGAACAGGCGGAGCCACGGGGGCCGCAGGCTCCTGAGCGCACACGCCAATCACCCATCCGCCCAGCACAAAGGCAAACACCCATGCCACGGCGCGCCCCAGTTTGTTTTTGTTCTTCATGGATTTTCTCCTTTTTTGTTTGGCTTGCCCTGATCTCAACATCTCGAATCGCTTGATTGTCCTGAAAAGATTCCGCTCAATGAATTCCCGACACGGAGGGGATTGCACGGATGAAAGACTTTGCCTTGTACTGGAACTTCACCGCGGACTTCGCCGCATCAATCTCCAACACGCTGATTTCCGCCGCCTGCCCCCGTATGCGCAGCGTGAACGGCTTCCCCGCCCGCACAATCTGGCCGCTGACGATGGCCGTCACGTTCCGCCCCTCGTCGCTCGCCATCATGGCCTGCACCACGATGGCGCCCTGCACCTCCGCGTCGGACAACGGGCCGGCTGACTCCTGCGGTACCGTCCGGGCCGCGGGTGTCGAACTGCCCGCCTCACCCAAGGCTTCCGAGTCCTTCACCGAAAGGAACGGGCTCCGCCCCGCATGGGAAAACTGCGGCTTGACCAGTTCCGGTGCCAGCACCGTTCCACGCCCGCCGACCAGCCGCTGGGCGGCCATCCCGGAGAGACTCCACGCGCTTACGGCCACCATCAGCAGGATGATTGTTTTGGCCCGGTTCATGACTGGCTTGCGTTCCTTCATGCGCCGTCTCCTCCGCCCACAGGCTTGGCCCCGCCGGCTGCTTTGGCGCCGCCGCCCGCAGGCCGGGGCATCGGAGCGTCCGGCCAGTCTTCCGGCTTGAAGCAGGTCTTATTGAACCGCTGAAACGCGGCCCGCACCACAGCCCTCAGCTCGGAGCTGGGCTTCCCCGGCACGTTGTCGCCGGGAAGTCTGGAAATGTCAACTCCTTCAATGCGCAGGATGGGGTTCTCCATCTCCAGCGCCGCGACGAACCGCCCGATGTCGCGGTAGCGGCCGGTCACCTCCACTTGGAACACATACTCCTCAAACAGCGGAACCGCCCCGGTGGCGGGCGGCACCAGGATGCCGGCCTCGCTCTTGCCGCCCGGCCGGAGCGACGAATGCTTGTCCGTGACATCCCGGAGATAATTGGTGGTCCACGCCATGGCGTTGATGTACGGCGGCATCTGCTCGATCATCGTCGCGGACAGGAAACGCCGGTTCGCCTCGTATTCAGCATTGGTCTTGGATTCCATTTTCAGGAGTTTCCGGTTGGCGTCCAGCTGTTCCCGCTGCTTGCCCGTTTCTCCTGCCAGCCGGGCCTCTTCCTCTCCAAGGGGGCCGATGATGAACATGCAGGATCCGGTCAGCAGGGTAGCACCTGTCACCAGCGCGATGGCAAGCCGCTGGACGGTTTCCTTGCTTATTCCTTTTTTCGGCCCCATGCTCATTGGTTGTACCAGTCAAGCGGATTGTACTGTATGGCAAGAGTGAATCGCGTTCTTGCGCCCGCCGCCCCCGCAGCGGCCTCCGCGTCGGGCGCAATGTTCGTCAGCTGCACGGCATCCACCCACGGCGCAATTTCAGGATGCGTGGAAAGTGTCTGCGAAAGTTCGGCGGCCGTCTTCTCCGCATCGGCACCGACAGCCACGCCGGACAGGATGCACTCGTAGAGGAGGACCGGCTCCGACTTCCCTTTCTTCTGCGCCGGCAACAGGTCGGCCATGTTGGCGTCCCGCGTCTGGGATCGGAAGCTGACGGAGGAAAGGATGATGGAATCCGGCATCGCCGCCGCCAGCGCGGAAAGCTGACGGCTGACCGGCATGCGGGTCTTGTTCTTCCCCTTGACGCCGGCAATGACTTTGTTCCAGTAGGCGACGCAGTCGTTCTTGCGCGTGACCTCCTCCGCCGTCTTCTCGATCTTCGCGTTCTCCACCCGCAAAACAGCAAGATCGGAGCGCAGAACCAGAACCCGCCCGTAATGCACGCTCCAGATGGCGGCGATTGCCAGTACCAGAAGGCACAGGCAGGCACCCATGACAAAGCGGGGGTCCATGGAACCCTCCCGCTTCCAGTCCACTTCCGGCCAGAAATTCAAATTGTACATCATGCCTTCCGCCCCCCCCCTCGGATTACACGGGCCGCCTCACCGGCGGCGGAGGCGAAAATTCCCCAATCGTTGGATGTCAGGGAGGCCGGGGCGGGCAAATCCTGCAGCGCCTCCATCGGGTTCCAGCGGACCAGCGGCCGGCGGATGTGCCCGGCAATCAGGGTTTCCATGACCTTCGACTGCGCGCCGCCACCAAAGACCGCGACGGATTCCACCGAGCGCCCGTAGCGGCGCTCAAAAAAGTCCAGGCTGATGGCCAACTGGTGCAGCCAGGGGGCGATGAGGGGCCGGATGTTGGCGGAAAAATCAAACGACCCGCTCACGAAGAACTTGGCCGCCGTCGCCTCATCAAGCTCGAAACTGGTCCGCAGGTGCTCCACCAGCACGCCGGACCCCAGCTTGAACTGCCGGGCAAGGACCAGGTCCTGCCCCAGAAAAATGAACAGCATGGAGGAACCGTGCCCGATTTCCAGCACGCCGACCCCCGTCCCGTCCTTCAAGAGACCCTTCGTCTCCCGCACAAGGTTGGCCATTGAGGTTCCGGAAGCGCGCATGCTCACCGGCTTCAGCCCCGCCCCCTCCACCCAGTCGTAGACCTGGTTGACGCGGGCGGCGGGCAGCGCGGCGGAAAAGGCGGCGAACTCGTCCCGGCCGTCCTTCTCCTTCGTCAGCTCCTGCACAATCTGGCAGTGGACCATGTAGCTGTCGTCAACGCCAAGCGCCTGGCGGACCTGAGTCAGCAACATCTCGCCATCCGGGGGGCGCCCGGGGAAATTGATCAGCCGAATCAGGGTGCCGCCGGAGCTGGTGATGACGGAGACGTACTCCGCCGCAATGCGGGCCTCTGCAAACATTTCGGCCAGCGTCTTGCGGTTCGGGCCGAACGTCATGTCCTCGTTCAGGCACGGCCAGTTGAAGGCCGCGTCCCAGTGGACATGCTGCTTGCGGCGGCTCAGAACCACCACCCGCGTACTGCCGCTTCCCAAATCCAGCGCAACCAGCTGGCGGGGACCCAAGCGGTCCGCCGCCCTCCGGATACGAACTTTTCGGTTTAGTACAGCCATTGTATCCAGCCCGTCTCCCGCGGAATCGACACCCGTGTCGGACCCGGGCGCTCCCGTTCGACTGCGGTTTCAACCGGCGGCCAGTCATTCCAGTACTGTCTCGCCGGCAACTAAAATATCCACAACCACCCGTTTTTGCAAAAGACCCCGCACAATATTTGTACGAGACAGGCGGAATCACCCGGGAAAAGGGTGCCGGACGGCGTCACAACTTTTTCAGATAGACGATTTTGTCATCGTTCTCGGCGTAAAATTCCGGCAGGCGCGAGGCCTCGAAATAGCCGATGCGCTGGTAGAAGGCGCGGGTGGCGTCATATATCGCGCGCCCCGCCGTCTCGACCACGGCCAGCCGGCCACCAGCGGCGCGGATTTGATCCTCCGCAAAGCGCATCAGGTGCCGGCCCACGCCGTGCCCCTGGCTCTCCGGCGATACCGCCAGCCAGTAGATGTCGTACGTCCCCACCGTGCACGGCGTCGGCCCGTGGCAGACCCAGCCCACGGTGCGGCCGCCAAGCTCCGCCGTGAACGACTGGTAGTGCCCCGACGGCCCGCTCTTCAGCGCGTCGTCCAGCACTTCGGCGGCGACATCCACCTCGTCGTCGCGGAAGAACTTCGTGTCGCGGACAAGCTGGACAATCGCGTCGCGGTCGCCTTTCGAGCTGGGGCGGATGGCCAGCTCCGGCGGCGGCGGCGCGGCGCCCTCCGCTTTCACCCCGGCGGAGACCGGAATGGCGCGGGCGTGAAGGCGGCGGAGCGCATTCTCCAGCATTTTCGCGACAAATTTCTCATACGAAAGGCCGGCCCACTCCAGCGCGGCGGCGAACCCGCCCCAGGACGAAATATCCGGGTTCGGATTCACCTCGATGGCGACCGGCTCGCCCGCCTCGTCCAGGCGGAAGTCCACCCGCATGTAATCTTGGCCGCCGACCGCCTTCCAGGCCCGCAGCGCGGCCTTGCGCGTCTTTTTGGCCACATCCTCGGGAATCGGAGCGGGCAGGATGCGCGGCGTGTTCTGGTACTCGAATGTGTCTTCCAACCACTTGGCGGCGTAGCTGACAATCTTGGGCTTGCCCTCGCCAAACGTGGAAAAATCAATCTCCGCGATCGCCAGCACCCGCACCTCGCCATCCAGCTCGAGCACCGACACGTTCAGCTCGCGGCCGCCGACGTACGGCTCGATCAGCACCGGTTGATTGAACCGTTCGTGCAGGCGGCGCACCAACCCCTCTAGCCGCTCCCGCTCCTCGCCCAGCATCACGTTCTCCTCGTCAATCCCCTCGCTCGCGTCCGTCGCCACCGGCTTCACAATCAGCCTGCCCTTCGGCACGCCGCGCACCGGAACCGGATCGCCCGGATACACCACCACGCCGGCCGGCACGGCCACCCCCGCGCTCCGGAGCACGCCCTTGCTCGACCACTTGTCGAGCCCGAGGGTCAGCGCGTGCGTGGGGTTTCCCGTGCAACCCTTGTTGTGAGCGAGGCAGACGGCGGGGACGTAGTTGGCGTCCTCCTGGTTCAGGATGAACCCCTCCACCAGATTGAACACCAGCGGCTCCGGCGCGCGGCGGAGAAGCTCCGGAAGCTCCTGCAGCGTCCGCAGGCCGATGGAGCGGTGCCGGACGCCAAGCTTGGCGAGCGAAAGACTGACCGCGTCCACCTCGGCGAGCACGCCGGCGTCGCTCTCCACGCAGCCGGACCCGTACGATCCCGTCTCCGTCCTGGGCTGGTTGTACACGATCAGAACGGAATAGTCCTGGAGATTCATGGCGCCCTCATCCCCGCGCGCCCCGGCGCGGACCACGACTTTTTATGCAAACCCATGCGGCACAGTGCAATATAAAAACGCACTCGCGGCGCCGGACCCCGGCGGGCACGTGCCGCACGGGGTGAGAATGAAACGTAATTGCCCGCCGCCGCTTGTCAACGCCGCGGACGGGGTGCGCGGCCCCTTAATTTTCGCCGCCCGCCACCGTGCCGCGGATGACGGCGGCGCGCGGAAACCGTGGTATATTGGGCGCCTCCGGATTCAGCCGGAACAATCGCAGGGAACAGAGGAGCACGGGAAGATGGACGCGAAGACCGCACGGGAAACGATGGCCCTCCACAAGGAGTTTGTCCTGGGGACGTATGCGCCGCCGCCGCTGCTGCTGACGCGCGGCGCGATGAGCCGCGTCTGGGACGGGGACGGCCGCGGTTACCTGGACTTCACCACCGGCATCAGCGTCTGCAACCTCGGCCACTGCCACCCGCGCGTCACCGAGGCGATCCAGCGGCAGGCCGCCAAGCTCGTCCACGTTTCCAACCTTTTCGCCAACGAGAACCAGCCGCGCCTGGCCGAGCGCATCTCCCGGCACAGCTTCGGCGGCCGCGTCTTCTTCTGCAACAGCGGCGCCGAGGCGAACGAGGGGATGATCAAGCTCGCCCGCAAGCACGGCCACGACGCCGGCCGCCACCAGATTGTCTGCATGGAGGAATCGTTCCACGGGCGCACGCTTGCCACGCTCGCCGCCACCGGCCGCGCGAAATACCGCAAGGGATTCCAGCCCGACGTCGAGGGGTTCATCCACGTCCCGTTCAACGACCTGGCCGCCGTCCGCGCCGCCGTCAATGGCACGACCGCTGCCGTCATGCTCGAACCCGTCCAGGGCGAGGGCGGCATCCGCCCCGCCACGGCGGAATTCATGCGCGGCGTGCGCGAACTCTGCGCGGAGAAGGGCATCCTCATGCTCTGCGACGAGGTGCAGTGCGGCATGGGCCGGACCGGCGACTACTTCGCGTACCAGCACTACGGAATCGAGCCCGACGCCATGTCGCTCGCCAAGGCGCTCGGCAACGGCTACCCGATCGGCGCGCTGGTCGTGCAACGGAAGCTGGAGGACGTCCTGCCCCCCGGAACGCACGCCAGCACCTTCGGCGGCACGCCGCTGGCCTGCGCCGCCGCGCTCGCGGTGTTCGACACCTTTGAGCAGGACGATGTGCTCGGCAACTGCCGCCGGATGTCGGCCCGCCTGATGGAGAGACTCCAGGAGCTCCAGGCGAAATACCCGGTCATCAAGGAAATCCGTGGCCGCGGACTCATCCTGGGCATCGACCTCGGCAAGCCGGTCAGCGACCTCGTCGTGGCGGCGCGCGAACGCGGCCTGCTCATCCTCTTCGCCGGCGAAACGGTCCTGCGGCTCCTGCCCGCACTCACCGTCCAGGCGGAGGAGATCGACGAGGCCGCCGCCATCCTCGACCAGGTGCTGGCGCAGGCATAGCCGACCATCGGAAGACACGGAGGACCGCCGGCGGCGACGCACTCCGCCCACCCCCATTTCCCCCCGGTATTCCCGGTTGCCTTCCGTACCCTATCGCGTTCCATCTATATCCCGTTTCCGTTCTCCCGTGTTTCCGTTCTTCCGTTCTTCCGTTGCGCCCTCTTCCGGCTTTTGCCTTCAAATCCGTCCTCCCCGGGATATATTGTCCGCCTATGCAAGACCTCTCCCAAATCCGCAACATCAGCATCATCGCGCACATCGACGCGGGGAAGACCTCCACCAGCGAGGGGATGCTCTATTTCACAGGCCTGACGCACCGCATCGGCAGCATCGACGAGGGCACCACCGTCCTCGACTACCTGCCCGAGGAGCGCCAGCGCGGCATCACCATCGTCTCCGCCGCCGCCGCCCTGCCCTGGAACGAGCACCTGATCCACCTGATCGACACCCCGGGACACATCGACTTCACCGCCGAGGTGGAGCGCTCCCTGCGCGTGATCGACGGCGCGGTCGTCATCTTCAGCGCCGTCGAGGGCGTCGAGGCCCAGAGCGAGAAAGTCTGGCGCCAGGCCGACCATTACAAGGTCCCGCGCTGCGCCTTCATCAACAAGATGGACCGCATCGGGGCCGGGTTCGTCCGCGTGCTGGCGGAGATCAACAAGCGCTTCGGCAACCTCGCCGTCGCCATCCAGATGCCCGTCGGCGCCGAAAACGACTTCCGCGGCATCGTCGACCTCATCACTTTCGAGTACCTCCAGTTCGGCGGCGAGTGCAACGAAACCATCGAGCGCGGCCCGGTCCCCGATGACATGCACGACGAGGCCAAGCTCCTGCGCGACACGCTCCTCGAACGGCTCGCCGACGACTCCGACGAGATCATGAACCTCTTCCTGGAGGGGCAGCCCGTGCCGACGGAACTGATGCGCCGGGTCCTGCGCGCCCAGACCATCGCCGGCAAAATCGTCCCCGTCCTCACCGGCAGCGCCAAGCGGCGCGTGGGCGTCCAGCCGCTGCTCGACGCCGTCGTGGACTTCCTCCCCTCCCCGCTCGACATCGGCTCCGCCCCCGCCATGAAGCTCAAGGACGACGAGCCGCTCACGGTCAACCCCGACCCGAAGGAGCCGTTCTCCGGCCTCATCTTCAAGCTCATCGCCGGCACCAGCGCCGACCTCATCTACATGCGCACCTACTCCGGCACGCTCAAGGCGAACTCCACCGTCATCAACTCCCGCACGAAAGAGAAGGTCCGCGTCAAGCAGATCCTGCGCCTCTTCGCCAAGGCCACCGAACCGCTGGACAGCGTCGGCCCCGGCGACATCGTCGGCATCATCGGCCCCCAGGACTGCGGCACCGGCGACACCCTCTCCGACGCCCACCGCACCATCGCCTTCGAGAAGATCCAGTTCCCCGAGCCGGTCATCTCCATCGCCGTCGAGCCGCGCTACAGCCGCGACAAGGAGAAGCTCGACGAATCGCTCAAGCTCATGTGCCGCGAGGACCCCACCCTCTCCCTCTCGTTCGACGACGACACCGGCCAGCGGCTCTTCTCCGGCATGGGCGAACTCCACTTGGAGATCAACCTCAACCGCCTGCCCCGCGACTACGGCGTGGAGGCCAAGACCGGCGAGCCGCGCGTCGCCTACCGCGAGACGTTCGTCAAGGACGCCCTCGTCAACACCAGTTTCAACAAGATGATCGGCGAAACCGAACTCTTCGCCGGCATCTCCGTGCGCTTCCGCGCCATGACGCGCGGCGGCGAGTTCTTCGTCATCGAGAACAAGATTCGCGGCCGCCAGGAAATTCCCAAGGCGTACCTCGAGGCTGCGCTGCGCGGGCTCTCCGACGGCCTCCGCACCGGCGGAGCCCACGGCTACCCGCTCATCTACGTCGGCGCCGAACTGCTCGACCTGAGCATCGATCCGGCCAAGACCACCGAATCCGCCGTGGTCGGCGCCGCGCTCCAGGCCGTCGAGGAGATCATCCGCCAGACCGGCTCCACCATGCTCGAACCGGTCATGCGCCTCGAAATCGTCACCCCGGACGAGAACATCGGCGAAATCACCGCCTACCTCCAGCCGCGCCGCGCCATCATCCACGAGATGACGTCCCTGGCCACCGGCAAGCGCATCTCCTGCGAGGTGCCGCTGGCGGAGATGTTCGGCTTCGGCAAGGCGCTTCCCAAGCTCAGCGGCGGCCGCGCCTCCTTCAGCATGGAGCCGTGCGGCTACCAGGAACTCGCCGCTGAGACCGCCGAACGGCTGTTCGGCAGCGTCGCCGGCTTCAAACCCTCGTAACCACGGCCAAAAACAAGTTCGGGTTCGGTTGTGTCCGTTGAATGTCGAACGCCGCATGAATCAACCGTGACACCGGCTTGCCTTCCGCCATTCCCCGCTTAAACTTCTCTCTTTCAATTTTCATGTGCCGGCAAACAGGACTCCGGACAAGCCGCAACCGGCCCCGGAACAAGGCATGTCACGTTTCCGGCTTGTCCGGATCAGGGCGGTTAGCTCAGTTGGTTAGAGCGTCTCGCTTACACCGAGAAGGTCATGGGTTCGAGCCCCCTACCGCCCACCATTTAAACTCCCTTGAAACAAGGGACTTGCGGCCTAAAAACCGCAGGTCCCTTTTTTCTTGAAACACATTGAAACTGGGTGGTTTTCAATGATCATTTGCACAGATTTCCGCACACGATTTAAGCTCAAAACTCGCAAAACCGACCCGAAATGGTTTTCGCCTGGATATTCGGGACGCACGGGACAGCCATTCCAGCATCAGAATCATCCGTTCAATGGCCCCGGCCATCCTCAAGATTCAGCCTGCACGCGAAGGCCATGCTCGTTTTTCCCTTGCGTCCGCCGCCCAGGCACTCCCCTCCGCCGGACGACACCCGCCAGTCGTGTTATGCGCAGCAATCGATTATGTGCCGCGCGCATGGCAATCTCCGGCACCAACTTCCACTAACCGCCTCCCATGCAAGCCGATGGACTTCACATAGATGCGCCGCCATCTGCGGTCTTTCTTGCTTGACAAACAACAACATGGGGTGCGTCCGTGACTCAGAGGCGAAACGGCCCCGGATGCCAGCAGGAACGTTGCCCGTTGAAGGTCACTGCGGGTGATAATGCAGTTCCCGCCCCTCGAGGAGATTCGTGATGTTGTTGCTCATGGCGATGTAGCCGGAGATGGCTAACAGCCCCCAGCACACCAGCAGGATCAGCGCCCCCATCACGAACACGCGGGCCGACCTCCAGACTTTCGTGTAACAGACCATGCTGAGCACCGCGAGCACGGCCACAGCCACGGCGAACAGCGGCAGATAGGTCAGGCGCACCAGATTGCGCAGCCAAATCGGATAGCCGCCGGCATTGGTCCAGAACGCCTGGCTCTCGCGCAGGACGGCGAACCACACCAGCAACCCGCCCACCGCCATGACGAGCATGCTCGCGAGCAGGATTCTGATCCCCAACCCGGCGTCTTTGGTATCGGCTTGGCGGGCAGCTGGTTGCATGATAGGAAATTGCTTTTTGAGCATGGTCGCGGAAAAATAGCGCCTACATCCGGAAAAACAAGGATTTTGAGCAAGTTTGGCAGGGGGCGTCTTCGACGACCAAGGCATAGAAGTCCGCCGGGAGATCGAGTACATGGCCTGCGGCGCGTAGTGGACGGAGCTCTTCCGCCTGGAGAAGTTCTGCGGGCTGGTCAGGAAGGAGGAAGATTGAAGCGGATGGCTGCCGGGCGGGTGAGGAACCCGCCGGGGCCGCCTTAAGTGCTTATCCGTGAATTAAAAATGCCGCCGCGACCCGGAGGGCTGTCATCCTTTTGGGCCGCTTTTTCCAATGTTCAGTCGTTCCATCTCCAGACATGCGCCTCCTTCACATCGAAAAAATCGACTCAAAAGGATTGGCAGCAGACGGTATTTTTAATTCACGGATAAGCACTAAGCATCGGCCGCCATTGGTGTGCGTAAAAAGAAACTATTTTAACATGTCTTCGGCCGCCTTCTTGTCAAGAATCATATCAATGGCCGACGGCAGTTTTTTCAGCAACGCTACAGCCTCGGTCGCCTCAGCCTGCTTCTTTTGGGCGATAACGAGGTGACTCTCCACGACCGAAGTGTAGGCGTTTTTGCTTTTCAGGTCATCCCGCATCCCCGTCAGCTTTGCAACCGTGGCATCAGCGGCGCTTTTGGCCGCCTCGGCCTTGGCTGTCATCCGTACATAATCCCGCTGCTGCAATTCGTCAGCATGGATCAAGTCCGCTCTTTTCTCCCGCAATGCCTTTTTTGACAGTGTGGGCGCGAGCTTTTCGGCTTCCACACGGTGCCGGTAGATTGCTTCCATTTCTGAAACAAGCGCCGGATATGTTTTCTTGAGCGTATCATACGCCTTCTGTGCTTCCTCCTGCGTCATGTCCGGCGTTGGAGTCTTCCTGTCCTTGGATTTGGCCACCGCCGTCAAACTGGCCGCCAGCACCATACCAAACACCAGCATCGTCAACGTTTTCCAGCGTTTCATTTTTCGCCTCCTTCATCTTGAACGGAAAAGAACTGGCGGAAGAAAAAGTACCGTCTGCGGAATGGAGGCACCGGCGTAGCCTCCGGAACGGTTGGCAACTCTTGCTTGCTTAACGTTGGCATCATCGGTTTATTGTGCGCTCCGCTCAAGCGTCTCCCCGATGCCCGCCCCGCATGTCTGGCGGGTTTTCTGTTTTTGTTTCCAGTCCCAAGCAACCGTAACCACCCCCGAAAGGAAGAAACCCCATGCAAGTCACGATCACCGCCAACGCCCTGAACTCCATGCTGTCCGGCTTCACGAAGGTGATCTCCGGCAAGAACCGCATCCCGGCGCTCGACTGCGCCTGCGTCCGAGAAGGCCGCAGCCGGTGAGGTCACGCTCACCGTCACCAACCTCTCCGAGTCCCTGGCCTACAGCCTGCCGCCCGAGACGCAGACCTCCGGCGACGGCCACGGCGTGTTCCTCTGTTCCGTGCCGGAGCTGAAGAAAGCCGCCGCCGGTCTGAAGAAGGACGACCGGCTCGTGCTGTCCCCCAACGGCGACGAGGCCGTGCGCATCACGACCTTCACCGGCGGGCAGGCCATCACCCGCGAGATCGGCAGCATCCCGCCGCAGAGTTCCCGGCGGCATTCCGTATTTATCCATGGCCAACGCTGGGCAGCCTGCCCGGGGTAACGGACGGGAGCGGCGCATGGGACAGGAGGGCAGGCGTCCCGCCCGGAGGATCACTCCGCGATCAGCATCCAGCCCTTGCCGGCGGGGACGGTAATCTCCGCGCCGGGCGCGAACTCCGCGGCGGGCTGGAATCCCTCAATCGCCGGCGCCTTGAGCCTGGCCTTGGCCGGATTCAGCCCCAGCGCCTTCCAGTCCGCCTCGAGCTTCACCGTCGCATCCTTGTCCCAGTTGCCGACGGCAATCAGGGTCTTGCCCGGCTTTCGGAAGACGGAGGCCTTGACCTTCGCGTTGCCGGTCTTCACGGGGCAGGCGGGGTCGAACCAGCCGATGAATTCGGAGTCGGCGATGCCGAACGCCGCCTCGAACGCCCACTGCCGGCGCGGGTCGCCGCTCCACGGCCAGCGGGTGCGCATGCCGAAGACCATGCCGTGCCAGGGGTTCGGATGGTCCAGCATCTCGCTCATCAGGCCGTAGGGGATGCCGGACATCTCGACGAGCATGAATTCCGGCGCGGCGTTGGCGTTGAACCCCTCGCCGTGCCAGAGGCCGTTGTAGTACGGGTAGAGCTCCATGAAGGCGATGGCGCTGTTGTTCCACGCCGCCAGACCGTTGAAGTGGTTCCAGGAGTGCATGTTGACGCGCCGGCCGGTGTCGCCGTCGGCGTCGAGGATGCGCCGGGCGCGCTGCATGGAGTTGCGGTCGAGCGCGGTGTCGTCGATGTACAGCCCGTCGATCTTCGCCTTTTTCACCAGGTAATCGAGCCCCTCCAGATAGAAGTTGTTCCAGCGCGAGTCGGGCGTGGTGATGACCGCCAGGTCGAGCTTGCTCTTGTAGTCCGGGAATTTCAGGTTTTCGCGCCAGGCCGGCACGATGTCCAGGCCGACGTGCTGCTGGAGCCAGGGGTGCGGGCCGTTGGCGTTGGTGCAGGGCCACTTGACGCCCTCGGCGCGCTTCAGGATCACCTCGCCGTCCATGCTCTTGAGCGCGAAGAACTCCGGCAGGTTCTGCGTCAGCTCCCGCGTGGTGTAATAGACGGCGACCCGCATGCCGTCGGCGTGCGCCTGCTTGATGAAGCCGGTGAGATTGCCGATGGAGTCGTCGTTGTACGGGTAGTTGATGTACGGGTTGCAGAGGCGGTTGTGGTGGACTTCCAGGATCGTCGCGCCCTCCTTGCGGAGCGCGGCGGTGTCCTCCACCTTCGCGCCCTGGCCGGCATGGTAGTAGCGGTCGGTGAAATGCTGCTTCACGTCCAGCGGCTTGAACGGGGTGAAGTACCAGTCGAGGTTGAAGTGCAGACCGTCCTCGCCCTTGGTCCTCGCCCGGACCGTTTTGGCGCCGGAGAATGCGGTGAGCGCGACGGCATCCGCCCGCGTCTCAATGCTGATGCCGCCGCCGCCCCAGGATTCCGGCAGGGCCAGGGGGGCGAAGGCGTAGTAGGCGTTGATGAGCGGGCGTCGGTAGTTGTCCCCCTTGAAGCGGAGCATCGCGCCGATGTTGGCGTCGCCGAGCCAGACGGAATCCTGGTTCTTCGAGACGTCCCACTTCCAGTCGCGCTTCGCCGGGCAGGGGCCGCCCTGCATGCCGAGCCCCATCGCGTATTTCACCGCGTCCTTTTTCCACGGAACGGAGAAGCGGACGTCGTCCAGCTTGATCTCCTGCCTGTCGCCGTGCAGGTACATCCGGAGCTGCAGGTTGCCGTCGAACTCCAGCCGGCCGGTGACGGTCAGCCCCAGTTCGCCGGCCGTGCTTTCGGCCTGCCATTCCACGCCCACCGGCGTCATCTTCGTGAACTTGAACCCGGCTGGCTTGAACGCCACGGCCTTGCCGTCGACCACCGCCTCAAGCGCCGGCGGGACGGCGAAAGCGTCGCGGCCGGTCTTGAGGATCCGCGTGTTGCTGCCGGAGAAATAGCTGGTGAACTGCGCCGGGATGCCGTTCCCGCCGAGCGTGATGCGGCGGCCGAGGATGTCGAGCGTGCGCGCCTTTTTGTCCACCTTTATCGGCGTGAACGGCGCGGTGACGACGGCATCGCTTTCGCCGATGGTCGAGTCGAGCCATTTCAGGCGGGCGAGCCGCCAGGCGTCCTGCGTGCCGTCCTCCGGGAGCGGCGCACCCTCAACCTTGATGGAGAGCGCGCGGGCGGCCTTGATAAAGTCCTCTTTAAATCTAAACCGGCTGCTGGGGGCGTGTACGGGATCTTCCGCCGCGCTGATTTCCACGGTTCCTGCGTAGGTGCCCGGCTTGGCGTTCTTCGGAATCTGGAGGCCGATCCAAATCGGCTTGACCGTGCCGGGTTCAAAGGGAAAATCCTCATGCCAGATCGGCGCATGGGAAACGCGTGTGAACGTGGCGCCGGCGAGGCTGATCTTGCTGTCGATGGAGGCGCTGTACAGCCGTTTCTCCCCCCCCACCACGCACAGCTGGAACACATAGAACTCGCCGGGGCGCACGACGCCGGAGAAATGGCCGTGCTGTTTCGCGCCGTCCGCGAACCAGTGGGCGGGGAGGATATTGTTGCGGACGGCGAGCTGGCGGTCCTCGCCGAAGAGCCAGAACGGCGCGGGATTCGCCTTCTTGAACGCCTCCAGCACCTCCGGCTTCACCGCCGTCTCCATCTTGACCATGGCCTCGTCCACGCCCATCGTCGCGGTGACCGCCGCGGGCATGTTGTAGGTGTCGTCCTTGATCACATCCTCCGCGCAGACGGTGCGGAGTCCGCAAAACGCGGCGAGCAGGGCGGCGGCGGGCAGGACGCTGGCGGAACGGCATGGATGAAGGCGGAACATTTGGCCCCCCGATCTTCTTGGCGGTCCCATTCAGAATGCTGCATCAAGATGTGCGTAAGACACCCGCAAAAAAGCATAAGTGCTTATCCGTAAATTAAAAATCCCGTCTGTCGCGGCGGAAACGGGCCATTTGCAAGGCACAAGGAATGAGAATATCTGGATATTTGATTGACGAGTAACGCCGCAAATGGCCCGTTTCCGCCGCGACCCG
>CAIXRA010000021.1 GCA_903921725.1 uncultured Lentisphaerota bacterium | reverse complement strand
CAGCGTGCCGGACGCGCCGCTGCCGATCTTCAGGGCGGCGCCGGAGGCGATTTCCGTCGCGCCGTAGCTGTTGGCGCCCGAGAGCGTCAGGGTGCCGGTGCTGACCTTCAGCAGGCCCGCGCCGGAAATGGCGCCGCTCCAAGTCTGCGCCGCGCCCACGGCATAGCTCAGCGTGCCGGACGCGCCGATCACGACGGGGCCGGAGCCCAGGGCGCCGGTCGTGCCGCCGGCGTTGTCGCCGACCTGCAGGACGCCGAGGGAAACTGTCGTGCCGCCGCTGTTGACGTTATTGCCGGTCAGGGTCAGCGTGCCGCTGCCGAGCTTGGTCAGCGAGCCGGTGCCGGAGAGGATGCCCGAGTAGGTGGTGCTGGCGTTGTTGGCGCCTGCGGAAAGCACCACCGCGCCGAGCGTGTTCTGCAGCGCCACCGCGCCGTCGCCCGACAGGCCGCCAATATTGAATGCCGACAGCGAGGCGTCGAAAGCCACCGTGCTGCTGCTGTTCGTGGCCAGCGTGCTGTTCTGCAGCACGTCGGCGTTGGCCAGGTTTAGGGTGCCGCCGGTGAGCGTGAACGCGCCGGTACCGAACGCGTGGACGCTGCCCACCGTCAGCGTGCCGGCCGTAACCGTGGTGCCGCCGGAGTAGGTATTGGAGCCGGAAAGCGTCAGGTTCGAGCTGACCACGAGCGAGCGGACGCCGAACTCGGAGATGTTGCCGGAGATCGTCGCGTCGCTGAAGGAGAGCGCGCCGCCGCCGAGCACGATGTTGTTCGCAATCGTGTAGCTGCCAACGTCCAGCGTGCCGCCGTTGAGACTGATGGAGCCGCCGCCGAACGCATTGTTGCTGCCCGCCGTCAGCGTGCCGGCCGTAACCGTCGTGCCGCCGGAGTAGCTGTTCGAGCCGGAAAGCGTCAGGTTCGCGCCGACCGTCAGCGCCTTCGCGCCGCCGGTTTCGGAGATTACGCCGCTGATCGTCGCGCCGCTGAAGGAGAGCGCGCCGCCGCCGAGCACGATGTTGTTCGCAACCGTGTGGCTGCTGACGTCCAGCGTGCCGCCGTTGTTGACCGTGACCGCGCCGCCGAGGGCGTTGTTGTTGCCGACCGTCAGCGTGCCGGCCGTGACCGTCGTGCCACCGCTGTAGCTGTTCGAACCGGAGAGCGTCAGGTTGTTGGCGACCGTGAGCGAGCGGGTGCCAGATTCCGAGATGTTGCCGGAGAGCGTCGCGCCGCTGAAGGCGAGCGTGCCGCCGCCGAGCACGATATTGTTCGCAACCGTGTGGCTGCTGACGTCCAGCGTGCCGCCGTTGAGTGCAACCGTGCCGCCGAGGGCGCTGTCGTTGCCGACCGTCAGCGTGCCGGCGGTGATCGTCGTGCCACCGGTGTAGCTGTTTGCGCCGGACAGGGTCCAGGTGCCGGACCCCGTCTTGATCAGCGTGCCGCTGCCGCTGTCGATGACCTTTTGGAAGACGCCGATGCCAGCGCCGCCGAGGGTCAGGTTCGGGTTGCCGTTGAAGACCCAGGCCAAGCTGTCATTGGTGGTGTCGATCGTCCAGCTGGCTCCCGAACCCGCCTCAAGGGTGGCACCGCCGGAATTGACGGTCACACCGCGGCCATAGCTGGTGGCTGTCGCCCCGAGGACGCGGACCGTGCCGCCGTTGATGACGAAGCTGGAGGCGACGGCCGCGAGGCCGCCCAGCGACGCGCCGGAGGTCACATTATAGTGCCAGTTCTGCAGCTCGAGCGCCACGCCGCTGTTGACGGTGAGGGTGGATCCAGAGTGGGCTCCGCTGTAGATGGCGCCACCACTGCCAATGGCCAGGGTGCCACCGTTGATCGTCGTCGCGCCGGTGTAGGTGTTGGCGCCGGAGAGCGTCAGCGTACCGGTGCCTGCCTTGATGATACTACCCGCACCCGTATTGTTGTCAATCTGCTCGCTGACCGTGATGTTGCCTGCGCCGCCGAAGGTCAGCGGGCCGCCAATGAGGATGTTGCTGTTGGTAGTGCCCGCCAGAGTCAGTGTTTGGCCGGCCGTAGTCATGTTGAAGGTACCACTGCTGCCGTTATCAACATAAAAGTCCTGATTTGACAACTGCGTGATACCGGTAATGTTGATCGTACCACCGGCAAGCCGGCGGTATTGTCCGTAATCCGGGTTTCCGCCCAGTCCGCCGTCGCCGTTATAAGCGAAGTTCGCGAGGTTTAGCGTACCGCCGGTATTCACCAACACGGTATTATTGGCGTAATGATCCAATCCGCCGGCATAGCGGAAAAGGCCGCCAGATGTAACGGTGAGCGTGCCGCCGTTGTTGATGGTGACGGTGCCGTTATTGTCCCAATTGCCATTGACCGTCAGAACGCCGCTCCCAACGACAATAGCACCGTTGGCACTGCTCGGCCCGGTGACCGCCAGGGTGCCGCCGCTGACCGTGGTGCCGCCGGAGTAGGTGTTGGAGACGGAAAGCGTCACCGTGCCCGCTCCCACCTTCGTCAACGCGTAACCGCCGCTGATGACGCCGCTCAGGGCAATGGCGCCGCTACCGCCCAAGCTGCTGGCGCTGCCAAGGGTGATGGCGCCGCTCAAGCTCGCCGCCGTGACGCTGCTGTTGATCAACGCACCGCCGGATGAAATGCCCGCGCCGTTGAGGGTCAGCCCTTCAGCGCCCACGGCCTGTCCGTTCAAATCCAACACGGCTCCGGCAGTAACCGAGGTCGCGCCCGCCGTGGTGCCGAGTGCCGTAGCGTTGGCAAGCTTCAACGTGCCGGCACTGATGGTCGTCGTACCGGTATAGCCGTTCGCGCCCGAAAGCGTCAGCGTGCCGGAGCCGGACTTGGTCAGCCCGCCGGCACCGGATACCGTGCCGCTGTTGGCCAGATCGTAACCGTTCGTGTCAATCACGCCGGTCTGTGTCATCACATAGTTGCGGGCGTTGGCGGCGATGGTGGCACCGAGCTGTAGCGTGGCACCCGTGCCGTTGAACGTAAGGTTGCCCGAGGCGTTGCCCAAAGCAATGGCGCTGTTCACGTTCAGCGTGCCGGCAGTGATGGTCGTGCCGCCGGAGTAGCTGTTGGCGCCGGAGAGCGCCAGTGTGCCGGAACCGGCCTTGGTCAGGCTATAGCCGCTGCCGGAAATGACGCCGCCGACCGTCAGCGTGCTGGCTGTGACGGTCACCTGCCGGTTGGCACTCAAGGCCACCGCACCGGTGCCCAGGTTCAGGGCGTTGCTTCCCGTGAAGGTGAAATCGGCATTCCAGTCCTGGGCATTGTTGGGTGTCAGCGTGACGGCTCCGCCGCTGGTGTTGTCAAGGGTACCGCCGGCAATTGTGAACGTCCCGGTGCCGAGTGCCGAAGTACTGTTGATGTTTAGGGTGCCGGTATTGAGCGTGGTGGTGCCACCATAGGTATTCGCGCCCGTCAACGTCAGCGTGCCCGCGCCGGACTTGGTCAGGGTGCCGGTGCCGCTGATGACGTTGCCGTAGGAGCGGCCACCGACCAGGTTGTAGACCAAGGCCGCGTTGTTAGTGATGCTCGCGCTGGAGGCGATGGAGCCGTCGGTCACGCCATCACCAATCTGCAGGGTGCCGGTGCTGATGATCGTCGCGCCGCTGTAGCTGTTGGTGCCGGTCAGGATCAGCGTGCCGTTGCCGGACTTGGTCAGCGTACCCGTGCCGCTGATGACATTGCCGTAGGTCCGGCTGCCGACCAGGTTGTAGACCAAGGCCGCGTTGTTAGTGATGCTCGTGCTGGAGGCGATGGAGCCGTCGGTCACGCCATCACCAATCTGCAGCGTGCCGGCGTTGATCGTCGTCGCGCCGCTGTAGCTGTTGGTGCCGGTCAGGGTCAGCGTGCCGGAGCCGGACTTGGTCAGCGCGCCGGTGCCGGAGAGGACGCCGGAGATCGCGCCGGCGCCGGTCAGCGTGCCGCCGCCGAGCGCGATGGCGTTGGCGATGGTCTGGCCGTTGATGTCCAGCGTGCCGCTGTTCAGCGCCACCGAGCCGGAACCGAGCGCGCCAGAATTGCCAAGGGTGACCGTGCCGCCGCTAATCGTCGTGCCACCGGCAAAGGTGTTGGCGTTATTGATGGTCAGCGCGCCAGTGCCAGTTTTGACCAGCACACCCGCGGTGATTTTGTAGCCGTCGGTGCTGACCAGGGTATAGTCGAGCGTGTTGCCCTCAAACGTCACGCTGGTCGGGGCGACGTCAGCGGTCAGGTTGACCGTTCCGCTGGCGGCAGAGCTGTCGAAATGAACCGTATCAGCGGCGAGGAAGTTGGTGTCGGACGAATCGGTGTTCAGCTTCCAATTGCCCGTTCCCGCCGACCAGTCGGTGGTGGCGCCGACCCAGATCGGCCAGGCCGTCGTGATGGACAGGTTCACGGCCTTGGTGCCGCTCACCAGCTCCACACCCTCGCGCGCTCCGGTGCTTCCGGTATAGGCGAACGCGCTGGCGTCGACAAGCTGCGTGCCGGTGTAGTTGATGAGGGTGTAGGTGCCGGTGGCCAGGTTCGCCAGCGCGCTGCCAAAGGCAAAGGTCGCCATTCCTGCGCCGCCGTTGGCCGTTATGTTGCCGTTCACCTGGAGGGAGGAGCTGGTGGCCGCCGCGCCGGGAAGGCCGGAGATGCCGATGTTGATGGTGCTGGTGTCGCCCGTGGTGGCGCCGAGGGTCAGCGAACTCATCGTCAAGATGCCGGAACCGGACACGCCCGGGGTAAGAACGCCGCCGTGGTTCACGGTGACGGCACCGCCCGTGAGGGTACCGTCCATCGTTCCGCTCACGCCTACATTGCCGACCGTGCCCGAGCCGGCGAGCGTCGAGCCGCTGGCCACGGTGACCGCGGAACCGGAGGCCAGCGAACCGGTGATGTTCAGCACGCCGGCACTCACGCTGGTCGCGCCGGTGTAGGTGTTCGTGCCGGAGAGGGTCTGTGTGCCGGTGCCAGTCTTGGTGAAGGCCAGCGTGGCGCCGTTATTGCGCAACACGCCGGAAAACGACGCCGTCGCGTCCCCGCCGCCCACCGACAGCGTATCGCCGCCCGAAATCGCCTCGACCGTGCCCGAGCCGGACAAGCCGCCGATCGTTTCCGTGTTGCCGCCCTTTGCCAGCTTCAGGGTGCCCGCGACCGAAAGTCCGTAGGTGTCCGGCAGTAAACTGGTCGAAGTGGCGCTACCGTCGCTCAACTGCAGCGTGCTGCCCGCATTGATGGTCGTGGTGCCGCTGTAACTGTTGGCCGTGCTCGCGAAGATGATGCGATTGGTGCCGGAAATCATGACGTTGCCGGTGCCGGTGATGCCGCCGGAGAATTGGGTGCGGTCACCCGCCGTGCCGCCGGCAAGCGTGACATCCTTGGCAAGGGTGATGGCGCCGCTGAAGATGGCTTGATTCGTGCCGCTGCTGGTGACGGAGCCGATGGTGGCAATGCCGCTACCCTGGTTGGCGACCGTGATGGCGCGGGCGATCGTGATGCCCGCCGCCGTGGCGTCAATCAACAGGTTGGTGTTGCTGGTACTGGTGCTGGCGTCGTTCAACGTCACCGTGCCGCTGGAGCCGAAAGCGCTGCTGTTTTTGGCTACGAGCGTGCCGACGCTGAGGGTGGTGCCGCCGGTGTAGCCGTTCGCGCCGGAGAGCCGCATCACGCCCGCGCCGGACTTGAGCAGGCCATTGGCACCACCGGCCAGCGTGCCGGTCACGTCGAGGTCAATGCCGGAGGTCGCGCCGGAGCTGACGTTAAAGGTGTTGCCGCCCGTGGCCGCGAGACGAACATCGGTGGCGCTGATGGTTGAGGTGTTGACGCCGCCGTTGACGGTGACCGTTGCGTTGTCAAGGATCCAAGTGCCAGTGGCCGCATTTGCCGTACCGCTGGACAGCGTGCCGCCCGTGAGCGTCAACACGCCCCTCACATGGGCTGTGACACCGTTTGAAAGCGCGAGCGTGCCGCCATTGTTCACCGTCACGGGTATGCTATTGGTGTACCCCATCAGGGCGTTGTCGCTGGCGACCTGAATGGTACCGCCGCTGTTGATGGTAATGCCCGAAGAAGTACCCAGCACGCCAGAGACGGTGTTTTGGCCCTGAACCTGCAGGGTGCCGCCACTGACCGTGGTAGCGCCGGTGCGGGTGTTGGCGCCGGAGAGCGTGAGTGTGCCGGCGCCGGTCTTGGTCAGGCTGCCCGTGCTGGAAAGGACGCCGGAGAGAGCGATGGTGCGGGCGGTGATGCCGTCAACGGAGTCAAGGGTGTTGAAGGTGTCGGCGCCGGTCAGCGTCATCGCGCCGGTGCTGCTCCAGTTGGCGGAAGCGCCCATGGTCGTATTGTTGAGGGTAATGGCCCCGCTATTAAGAGCAATGCCGGAGCTGCCTACATTGAAGCGAGCAACAGAAATGGTGAAGGGCGTGGAGTTGGAGTTTGTATACCCGCCAACATTGACAGTACCTGAGCCGGTGACGCTTTGCGCCCCCGCATTGTAAGACATTAAATAGTTGCCAGTTACATTAAGGGTTCCGTTTACCGTTTGCGAGATCCCCCATGCATTGCCCATGGATGCAACAGTGAAGTTGCCGCCGCTGGCAATGGTCAATAAGTAGGAGCCTGAACCGCCTGCTGCGGTATAAGCACCCGTTGAGGTCACGTTGGCGGTCGATCCGACAGAGATGGTGCTGCTACCATTACTGGAGATGGCTCCGATGGTGACCGTGCCGTTCAGATTAAGCGTGCTGCTGCCGGAGAGCGTCACGGCACCCGCCGTGCCCGTGCCGTTGAGGTTGACCGTGCCGCCGGACAGCGTCAGGGGGCCGCCGACAATCTTGTTGCTCATCGTCGTGGTTGATTGCTGGTTGGTGAAAGTTCCGGTGTAGCCGGAAAGATCGCCGGAGAGGGTCAGCGTGCCCGCGTCCGTGCGGTAGAGCGTGCCCGAGCCGGTCAGTGCGCCGCTCATGGTCACCGCAGGGGTGTATGTGCGGATGTAGCCGCCGCCCGCCAGGACCTGGATGTTGCGGGAAAGTCCGACGCCCGCGTTATCGAGCAGGCCGCCGCCGTTGAGGATGATGGCGTTGGCGGCGTTACCGAAGACGGAGTTGCTGGCGTAGGAGACCAGGCGGGCGGTTATGGTGACGTCGCCGGTGAAGTCGTTGGCCGTGTTGGTCAGATTGATGCCCAAGAAGCCGTTGCCGCCACCGGAGGCGGAGATGTCACCGGCTCCTGCAAGCGTGAGGGCACCGGTACCGGTGATCTTGGAGGCCACCGTGAGCGTGCCGTTGGCGGCGAGTGACGAGATGTCGATTTTCCCGCCGGCCGCGCCGAGGGTGATGCCGCGGTTCGCCGCGAGCGTCTGGCCTGTGACGCTGACCACCAGGGAGCCGCCATTGAGTGTCAACTGGTCGGCCACGGCGGTGCCGGGGGCGGTGCCAAGCCCGGTGTCGGCGGCGATGGAGAGCGCGCCGCCGGTGATCGCCGTTTTGCCGGTGAAGGTGTTCACGCCGGAGAGCGTCAGCGTGCCCGTACCCGCCTTGACCAAGGCGCCGGAAGTAGAACCGCCAAACGCAGTGCCAAGGGTGACGTTGTTACCGTTGGTATCGAGCGTGGCGGTTGTGGCATTGACCATCGTCAGGCGGCTGGAAATGTCCTGCGTGTTGCTGCTCGCCCACTGGAGCGTGCCGCCGCTCACCGTGATGGCGCCGGAAGGCCCAAGCGAACCACTGGCGAACGAAAGCAGGCCGGCGTTGACCGCCGTACCGCCGGTGTAGCTGTTCGCGCCGGAGAGTGTCAGCGTGCCCGCACCGCTCTTGGTGAGGACGTTGGCGCCATTCGCCAGAATCGGGGAGCTGATCGTCAGCGCATCGTTGGCGCCATCCGTGCGAATCACCAGTTCCACACCGGATGCCGCCTGAATGCCGGTGCCGCCGCTGATTGTCGCGCCGCCGGCTGTATTGCCCGACTTGAGGATGCCGTTGACCGTCACCGTCTGTGAAGCGGCGAGCGTGAAATTGTTGTTGCCGCTGATGTTCAGCGTCGTGAAGGTGGCGGTATTTTGTGCGGAAATCGCGCCGGTGATTTGCTGGTAGGTGGCGCTCGCCAGCGAGGTTGTCGCGCCGCTGGTCACGGCACCGGCATCCGTGCCATAAACGATGGCGCGGGGATAGGTTCCTGCGGCGTTCATCCACGCATAGCTGCTGCCGCCCACGAAGCTGCCCTGGTCAAGGAAGCCGATGGACGTTCCGGTGAGGGTGATCGTGCTGTCGGTGCCGATTGTGCCCGGGGTTCCCGCATAGACAAAGTTGCGGGTGGCACCGGCCGTCCGAGCCGCCAGGGAACTGAAGGTCAGGCCGATGGTCTGCGCCGCCGTGCGCGTGAGTTGGACGGTGCCGTCACCGGCCGAGAAGGTCAGTGCCGCCAGGCTCTGGGACCTGGCACCGGTGGCGGTGGTGTTGTCGTAGTTGAACACGCCGCCATTGAAGGTCAGGGCAGAAGAGGAACTGAGCGAGCCGCCCGCCCCGGCGTCAATCGTCAACGTGCCGGCGCTGATTGTGGTCGTGCCGGTGTAGGTGTTGGCTTTGGAGAGCAGCACCATGCCGGTGCCGGTCTTGAGCAGGGCGCCGGTGCCGGTGCGGTCGTTGGAACCGTTGATGAGCGCGGCGGAAATGGTGAGGTCGGTGCCGCTCACCACATCGCCCACGTTGAGCGTAAGCGTCTTGGTGCCGGCGATGTGCATGCCGCCGTTGGACGCAGCAGAGCTGGATATCGTCGAAGCAGATGAACCGCCAACGGTAATCGTGCTGCCGTTGAACTCGTATGTCTGATAGGCGGCTGAGCCGCCGCCGGCCGTCGCCGTGAGCGTGCCGCCGTTCAGATCAATATTGCCGATCACGTCGTAGTTGGAAATCGTCATCGCTCCGCCCGCATTGATAACCACCTTTGGCGTGTTCGCCAGAGTCTGCGCGCTGCCGCCGAAGACGTTGGCGGAAGTGAAGCTCAGGGTGCCGCCGGAATTGACCGTGATGGTGCGGCTGCCGCTGGCAAGGCCAAGCGCGGTGTTAGTATTGGCGGAACCTCCGGTGCCCACCAGCACGCCGCCATTGACGGTGACGTTTCCGGAGAAGCTGTTGGCGATATTGGAAAGCGTCAGCGTGCCGGCGCTCGTCTTGATGATGCTGCCGGCGGTGGTGTTGTTATCGACTTGTTCGTTGACGATGATATTCCCGATCGTGTCGAAGGTCAGCGCGCCGCCCAGCCGGAGATTATCATTGCTGTTGTTGTCCAAGGTCAGCGTCTGCCCGGACGGGGTGTAGCGGAAGGTGCCGCCGTTGGCGTCCGTCCGGAAATCGTTCCCGCTGGCGTGAGTATTGCCCGTAACTTCAAAGGTGCCGCCCGAGAGAATGCGCTGGTTCGAATAGGCCGAGAGGGCTCCTACGCCACCATTACCGCCATAGGTCCAACTCCCCAGCCGCAGGGTGCCGCCGGTGTTTACGGTAACCACAATAGAGGAGTTGTAGTTAGTCGAGTGGTACAGCTGCGTGGTCGGACCAATTGCCAATACGCCACCGCTGATGGTTGTGTTGCCGGTCAGTCCGCTTTGCGACGTATAGGAAAGCGTCACCGTGCCCGCTCCCACCTTCGTCAACGCGGAAGCGCCGGTGATGACGCCACTCAGGGCAATGTCGCCGCTACCGCCCAGGCTGCTGGCGCTGCCAAGGGTGATGGCGCCGCTCAAGCTCGCCGCCGTGACGCTGCTGTTGATCAACGCGCCGCCGGAAGAGATGCCCGCGCCGTTGAGGGTCAGCCCCTCAGCGCCCACGGCCTGTCCGTTCAAATCCAACACGGCTCCAGCAGTAACCGAGGTCGCGCCCGCCGTGGTGCCGAGTGCCGTAGCGTTGGCAAGCTTCAACGTGCCGGCACTGATGGTGGTCGCGCCGGTATAGCCGTTCGCGCCCGAAAGAGCCAGTGTGCCCGCGCCAGCCTTGGTCAGGCCGTAGGCGCCGGAGATGATGCCGCCGACAGTCAAGGTGTTGGCCGACACCGTCACGGTGCGGCTGGCGCCCAAGGTCACCGCGCCGGTGCCAAGATTCAAGCTTTGCGTGCCGACAAAGGTAAAGTCAGCATTCCAGTTCTGCGCGTTGAGGTTCGCATTGACGAGGTTCGCAACGGAGCTGTCCAGGTTGCCGCCATTCAGGGTCAGCGCTCCTGTGCTGATTGCCGTCGTGCCACCAAGGACCAGCGTGCCGGCAGTGACCGATGTCCCGCCGGTGTAGGTATTGGCGCCGGAGAGCGTCAGCGTGTTGGAACCCGCTTTGATCAGGCCGGAGCTGCCGGTGATGACTGAGCCGATGGTGGCATTGGTGTTCGTTGTAATGGTATGTGTGCCGCCCAGCGTGATTGTGCCGCTGCTGAGCGTGTAGTTGCCGCTGCCGGCCGCGTTGAAGGCAATGTCACCGACGTTGACCATTTCGACCGTGACCGCGCCTGCCGCGCCGGAGCCGGCACCGAATACTGCGGTATTCGTCCCGCCATTGTCCCACGCCACATTTGTTCCGTTCCAGAAGGCGGTGGTGGAGGTTGTGCTCCAGCCCGAGCCGGCACCATCCTGCGCGCCAGCGGTGCTGCCATCGGCGTCATAGGTGAAAATAGCTGCGTTCGCCGCCGAGCCGAAGCCCGCCACCACCGCCAGGACCAGCATCGTCTTCAATATGTTGCGATTAAACATGTTGCATTCCCCAAAGAACCATTATTTCAACCATGCCATTAAGATAGAAGATTAACAACAATACATAAGTAAACCTCACAATATGCAGCCATGTAAAGCCTACGTCAAGCATGGCGGTAAAATATTTTCCAAATTCAGTCAGATTTACTGCGTGTTGTCGCAAAGAAAATGCAGCTTTGTGCTGGAATAACATGAAAGAATCCGGGGCAATCCGCAAGACACCGCGCACGCCATCCGTTCTTCCATTGGCATCGGGGTTCATGGGATTTTGGCGGGAGCGGCGGCGGGGGCGTTGGCCGCATGCCGCCGTGGCGGGCTGGACTGCGGCGGGGGAAGGTTCGGCACTCAGAAGCCGTGTCAGAGCAGCAAACCTTTGGCCCCATGGCGCAGCCCCTTCCCCGGCGCTACCGGGGCGGGACAGGCCGGGGCTTTTCTTTAGCTGCCGGTCGCAGAAGTCTGTTCCGTTTCAAACGGAAGCCAGAGTTGATTGTCAGGGCGCCGGCGACCTGGAACGGATTGAAGCCGTTCGACAAAATCGGCGCCTGTCAATTTGCTGCCATCGACATTCCACGCAGTGAAAACTCCATCGGGCAGCAGCTTAAAATGACTGTACACAAATTGCACACGGAATCCGACAAAAACAAAAATGCACGGTCGTGCATGACCGTGCATTTGAGCTTAAAATGGAGCCAATGACCGGATTTGAACCGGTGACCTACGGTTTACGAAACCGTTGCTCTACCAGCTGAGCTACATTGGCGTGGGGCGTTATTATACCCCGGTTTTTTTCAAAGGCAAGCCAAAATCAGCCCCTGTTTTTTCCGTAAAAAAAGTTTTGCCAGCGCTTTATTATTGCTTGCATTTGGAAAAAAATGGAATAGAATGGAAGAAAGTGGAACGTGATGGTCGTTCTCCGGACGGAGGGGCGTGATGCCCAAGTTTTGCGGACAAGAAAAATGCTTGGTTGACGCCAACGGGCGCGTCAAGCTCAGTCCACGCTTCGAACGTGCGTTCCGCGAAGAGGGCGCGGTCGAGGTCGTGTTGCACTGCCTGCCCGAAGGCGGCCTGGGGGTCTATCCGCCGTCCGTGTGGAACCGGCTCCGCGCGGCGGAGGAGCAGACGGTGCTGAAAGCGGCCACAAGCGTGGTGGCGCGGAGACAACTGCGAAGATTCGGGGCGATGACGCAGTCGGAGGAGCTTTCCAACCAGGGCCGGATCACCCTGCCCGCCGGTTTCCGGGGCATGATGGGGCTGGAACCGGGGACGGAGGCCGTGCTGGTCGGATGCGAGTGCGGCATTGAGATTTGGAACGCGGAACGCTGGCAGGCGGAGCAGAAACGCCTTTGGGAACATGAGGCCAGCCGCGCGGAAGCGGAAATGAAGGCGGATGTGGCGGCGGCCGGATGGTCGCCGGGCCAGCAGGAGGGATGACAAGATGAAACCTGTTTCAAGGATGGCGAAACGGCGGGTGGCCGCGGCGGCCGCGCTGATGCTCCTTGCCGTGCTGGTCATGGGTGCGGCCCGCATGACGCAGGAGGCGGCGGAGCTGCCCCGGCGCTGCTTCACCCGCGTCATGGACTGGCGGGACTGGTCGGAGACGGTGCTCACCACCGTCCCGGGTGGGGAAAGCCCGGAATGGCGCGCGGCGGCGGCGCAATGTCCGCTGATGATGGTGCAGGCAAGCTGCCGGACGATTCCGGCCGGAAGTGAATGACGGACGGGCGGAAGCCGGCGGACTGAGAGGAACAAACAGCGTGATGGAAGTGGAACCGGCGGAAACAATTGCGGGATCGGATCCGCGGCGCGGGCGGCGGGGAGTCATTGCGGCCGTGCTGCTGGCGCTGCTGGTGACGGGGCTGCTCGCCTTTTCCGGTTCACGGAAGATTCTGCGGATGCCCGTGGACCGCCTGGCCTCCATGTTCCACCGGGATTCCTGGATCGAGGGGGAACTGCCCCCCGTGCGCGGATGCATTCTGGACCGGAACGGGCGGCCGCTGGCGTGGTCCGTGCGCTCGTTCGCCCTGTACTGGCGGATCCCGGAGCGGACGGATGTGGCGCGCGAGGAACTGGCGGTGCTTCAGGGCTACGCCGCCGGCGGCCAGATTTCCATTCAGACACTCGGGGCCCTCGCGGGAAGGGAAGTTCTGGTCCGCGACAACCTGTCCGGCAGCGAGATGCAGGCGCTCTCCCGACTTCGGGGCGACATGCCCGGGCTGGATATCCGCAGCCGCACGGCGCGCAGGCACACCGCCTCGGCGGTGCTGGCGGCGCGCGTCGGCGCGGTGCAGGTCGTGGACGGCGCCGAGCGCGGAATTTCCGGCGCGGAAATGACCCATGACGAACGGCTCCGCGGCCGGCCGGGGCATTTCAGGGTGAAGGTGGACGGACAGGGGCGGTGGATCCCCGAAACCTGGCAAAAAACCGCCGACATGCGGCCGGGGCACGATGTCTTCCTTCCTGTCACCGTGACCGAGCCGGCCCTCGCCGCCGCACGCTGAGCCGCTCCACCCCACCGCTTGAAGAACGCCCCCGGCGGCGGTATTAGTACCCATGCATGCGGCGGCTTCCTCCGGCATGCGCTGTGGAGAAAAAACGTGGAGATTCCCGGCGAAAACGGAGTGCGGATCGAGACCGCCCGCCTCTTTGAATCCCTGCTCGACTGGTTCCCGGACATGATCCAGTCCGTCGGCAAGGACGGGAAGATTGTCTACGCCAACCGCAGGGCCTCCGAACTGCTTGGCCGGCCGCGGGAGGAGATCATCGGCATGCACCTGCGGAAGCTGTACGCGCCGGAGATCTGGGCAAAGGTCGAGGCGGGCTTTGCAACCCTCCAGAGCCGCGGAAACCTGACGGTCGGTGAAAGCTTGGTGTTGGACCGGGACGGCAACCGGATTCCGGTTGAAATCCGTTCCTTTGCGGTCTACGACGAGGACGGACATTTCCTGCGGACCTTCTCCATCCTGCGCGACATCCGGGAACACAAGAGCCTTCAAAACCAGCTCCTGCACTCCAACCGTCTGGCGGCCATCGGCGAGCTCTCGGCATGCATCGCCCACGACATCGCCAACCCGCTGGCCGTCATCCGCCTGTACCAAGATCTCATGCGGGGCCAGACCGACGATCTGCTGGAGAAGGCGCCGGAGGCGACCGAGGCATTGAGGGAGTCGCTCACCAGCTTGAAGAAGGCCACGGACAAGATTGAAAAGCTCACCCAGCACCTGCGCGACCTCAGCCGGTCGCGCGAGGGGCAGGCGGCGCCGGTCGATTTGCGGGACATCATCGCCGACGCGCTGTTTATGGTAGAAAACAAGCTGAAACGGCAGGACGTCCGCGTGGACTACGAACTGCCCGCAAGTGCATGCATGGTGGAGGGAAACGCCAGCCAGTTGGAGCAGGTTTTCATGAACCTGTTCAGCAACGCCTGCGACGCCATGCGCGGAAAAGCGGAGCCGGTTCTTTGCATCGGCGTGCGCCCCGCCCCCGAAGGCGTGGAAGAATGTTCCATCTGGGAGTGCCGGGTTTCCGACAACGGCGGCGGCATCCCCCCGGACGCACTGCCCCACATTTTCCAGCCGTTCTTCACGACCAAGGAAAAGGGGGATGGCACGGGGCTCGGCCTCTCCATCGCACTCCAGATTGTCCTCCGCCACAACGGACTGATCACTGCGGAGAACGCGCCAGGCGGAGGCGCCCTGTTCGTCCTGAAACTGCCCGCGCAGGCGGAAGCCGGCGGTGGACGCGCCGCCGTTGCGGAATAATTGGACGAAGAGCTTGAGTCTGGAAAATCTTCCATTATCTTCCCTTCTTGCTTTCCGCTCATCCCGGCGCCAGTCCGGCCGGAACATAAAAGATACGGAAAGCCCCCGCGGAGAGATGCCGGAGCGGTCGAACGGGGTGGTCTCGAAAACCATTGTACACGCAAGTGTACCCAGGGTTCGAATCCCTGTCTCTCCGCCATCTTTTTCTATTCGTTTGTAATTAGCATGTTATGACTTCCAGTCATCGGCTGTTACAAAATGTTATCAAAGTTTTGAGCTTGAGCCTGGGCCATGAGGACGCTTCTGTGGAAGCGAACATGGAAACCAATAAGTGGCTCTGGCAACCCCGGAAGAACGGCCCCATCCATCTCCGGGTGACGTATGCGGACGCCGACGGCAAACGCCGGCAGTTGGTACGCCAGGCGGATCGCCTTCCGGATGGCGGTCATCAGCTTCGCCTCGCTACCGGGCTTTAACACATCCGCCAGCCGGAGCCTCCTTCCCGTCCGGGTATCGAAGCTCACCGGCATGGAGCGGCTGTTCTCCCAGGAGATGATGCACGAATCCCGCGTCAAGACGCCGGAGAGTATGCCATCCCCCTGGTAGACGACTGAGAACGACCGGTTGTCGGACTGTGTCGGTGTATGCACTCCGGAAGCCAGGACGGCATGCACGATCGCCTTCGCCGGCATCTCCATCCAGTCCCGCAGATTCCGCAGCTCCGCCGCCGACAGTCGAGGCGCCTTGGCGTAGTCGTAGCTGTAGGAGTTTTCCAGGAAGATCTTGGCAATGTCCGCCTGCATGCGCGCCAGCGCCGCCGGAGGGCACCCCGACACCGGCCAAACCACGCTGTACCTGAACGAGAGGTACGGGGGCGCAAACCGCTTGTGCTGGGCGGTGTCCCACCTGTAGACATGCAGCTTAATGTCGCCGGGAGCCGCCATTGACGACAGCCCACCAATGAAGTTCAGCGACGGGTACCGCTGTTCCAGGTCCGCCCACAGAGGCTCCGCCTCGGCATGACCTTGGGCGGCGGCGCGTTCCAGCCAGTCATAGGCGGCGGTCAGATCCTTCGGCAGGCCATCGCCGTTGAGGTACATCCGCCCCAGGAGATACTGCGCCTCGGGCTCGTCGCCGTCAGCGGCCTTGCGGAGCCACGCGACCGCAGTGGGTTTGTCCAGGGGGACGCCGGTGCCGGCGAGATACGCCTCGCCCAGCCGTAGCTGCGCGGCCGAGAATCCATGGGTGGCCGACTTGCGGTACCAAGCCATGGCGGCGCCAGGATCTTTGGTCACGCGGTAGCCGGTGCGGAAGGCCTCGCCCACCATGTACTGCGCCTCCGCATCACCGGCGTCAGCCTTCCCGTAGGCCAGATCCTGCCGGAGCACGGCGGGCACCGTCAGCTTGTCGGGAACACCTTCCTGGCGCGAGCAACCCGGCAGCAGCGCAAGCAGCACAAGCCATCCCACTATCCTCAAGCTGCCGTTCCCCGCCATAGGCCACATACCTTTCGATGAACACCGCCGCCGCTGAAAAATACACGCGCGTGCATATTTATTTTGCGCGCGCGAGGCTTCGCTGCCCCCTACCACAGCCTCTGAACCTTGAACATCTCCGTCGGCCCTGTGCGGGTCAGACCCATGGCGGACACCCCGGCGGCGCAATCGTTCATCCAGGCCAAGCAGGCGGCGGATGAACAGAAGCGGCGGCGCGGATGACGCCCATTTTTCCTAACATGGAAGGCTCATCCGGAATGAGCCTGCATTATTCATGGTGTGCTCAACCCATGCACTGGTGAGACATCGTTTGAGCGTTGCATGAATTAATCAGGTTAGAACCGCCGACCCGTTACAAAAAATCCCGCCGGTTCTTGCTTCCCCCCGTTGCGATGTTATCTTCACGCCAGTCAGGCGGGGAGCCGCCGCCCATCAGCGTCCGGTTATACGGTTCCGGCGTCGTGGCGCGTGCCGCATGAATTTCCCTTGCGCAAAACGGAATGCGGCGCATGAAAACGCCGCCGTCCACGATTCAAACCATCACGGCGGAGAGTTCGGCGGGGGGTGGTGAGACCTCCCGGTTTCGCTATGAAAAAGTCCCTCATCGTCATCCTCCTGTTCATCCTCGTCGGGGGGGCGTGTACATGGTGGGCGGTTCTGCGGGCCGACCGGGAACTGCGCCTGAAGCTCATCCAGCAGGCGGCCCTCGTCGCGGATGCGGTGAAGCTGGACTGCGTCAAGGCATTGGCCGGCACGGCGGACGACCTGACCTCACCGAATTACCAGCAGCTCAAGCAGCAGCTTACCCTGGCGCGGCAGGTCAACGGCAAGTGCCGGTTCCTCTATCTATTGGGCCGCAAGGCCAACGGGACGGTTTTCTTTTATGTGGATTCCGAACCCGCCGAGTCGAAGGACTGCTCCCCCGCCGGGCAGATTTACGGGGAGGCCCCGGAGGGGTACCGGCGCGTATTCGACACCAACGCCCCGGATGTTGCGGGACCGGTTTCCGACCGTTGGGGCACATGGTTTACGGCGCTGGTTCCGATAAACGACCCGGCAACCGGCAGACTGGTGGCGGTGTTCTGTATGGACATCGACGCGCGGGACTGGAGCGAGATGCGCGCCAGCCTCGCGACGCCCCCCGTGTTGTTCATTCTTGCGCTGGCGGCGATCCAACTGGCGGCGACCCTCCTGCTACGCCGCCGTTCCCGGATGACCGCCGCGCTGCCGCGCTGGATGCGGCATATCGAACTGGCGTGCGCCATCCTCGTCGGGCTGACCCTGACCCTCTGCGCCGCTTGGATCGCCCAAAAGCGCGCCGTCCTGCGGACGCAGGATGAATTCTCCCGGCTGGCAAAAGGCCGGACCGACGCCATTGCCGAAGCCATGCGCCATGCCTGCGACACCGAGCTGGAAAGCCTGGCGCTGTTCTGTGAAGGCCAGGAGCAGATTTCCGCCGGGGAGTTTCGGCGGTTCACCGTCTACCTGACAAAAAATCCGGCGGTTCAGGCTTGGGAGTGGATTCCTGCGGTGGCCTCTCCCGACAAGCCGCGCATCGAGGCGGAG
Organism: uncultured Lentisphaerota bacterium; assembly: GCA_903921725.1. GTDB lineage: Bacteria > Verrucomicrobiota > Lentisphaeria > Oligosphaerales > CAITYL01 > CAIXRA01. Next base: position 1,957 of record CAIXRA010000021.1, on the reverse strand, counting down.
GCCCGCGCGATGGGGCTGGCGGGGTTTGAAATCTGGCAGAAGGACGGGCGGGCAAGGCGGGAACCCGCCACCGGACGAGAGTTTTATTATCCAGTCCTGCACATCGCCCCGCTGGAGGGCAACGAACCGGCCCTTGGCTATGACCTCGGTTCCGACCTCCTGCGCCGCAAGGCGCTTGAGGCGGCGGAGCGGAGCGGCCTAACTACCGCCACCGACCCCGTCATCCTGGTGCAGGATACGACGCGCCAGAAGGGGCTGCTGCTTTTCCGGCCCGTATTCAGCCTGAATGAGCCGAAACGCCTGCGCGGGTTCGCCGTGGCCGCGATGCGGATGGGATCCATGCTGGACCGCCTGTCGCCGGAAAGCTCCATCCACACGACACTTTCCCTCCTCCGCCGGGACGCGGCACCCGAGAAACTTGCCGAAACCTATGACGGCGCACTGAATTCGAGTGCCGGCCTGGCCCTAACGCGCCCCTTCTTCCTCTTCGACAAGACGCTTGCTATCACGGCCCACGCCAGCTCCAAGTTCCAGAACGCGCATCCGATGACCATGGGCTGGATCGCCTTCATCACGGGTCTTCTGCTCACCGTCATCCTGAGCAAGGTAATCACCATGATCCTGCACGGACAGGAGGAGCTGCGGCAGGCCGTGCTCACACAGACCGCCGCGCTTCGTAAAAGCGAGGAGTGCATGGCGGCGACCCTGCGTTCCATCGGCGACGGAGTGGTCGCCACGGATGCGGCGGGGCGGGTCGCCAACCTCAACGCCGTGGCTGAACAGCTGACCGGCTGGACCAACGCCGAGGCGGCGGGATGCCCCATTGAGGAAATCTTCCGTATCGTCCACACCAAAACCCGCGACACGGTGGAGAATCCGGTCGGGCAGACCCTGCTTAAGGGCGTCGGCGTAAGCCTGGCCAATCACACCGTACTGATTGCCCGGGATGGCACAGAGCGCCAGATCGCCGACAGTTGCGCGCCCATCCGCAATGCGGACGGAACCACCATCGGCGCCGTGCTCGTCGTCCGCGATGTGACCGATGAGTACAACCAGCGCGAGCGGCTGCGCGACAGCGAGGAAAAATACCGGCTGCTGGTCGACCATTCATCCGACCTGATCTGGAACCTGAGCGAGGACGGCGTGTTCACCTACGCCTCCCCCTCCTGGAAACGGGTAACCGGGCACGCCGCGGCGGCCATCGTCGGCACGTCGCTCCAATCCCTTGTCCATCCGGACGACTTCCCCCTGTGCCAGAAACATCTCGACCGCATGGTCCGGTTCGACGAGACGCAGGCCAGTCTGGAATTCCGCGCCCGGCATGCCGACGGGACCTGGCACTGGCATGCGGTCAACGTCACCCTTGCGCTCGGCCCGGAAAGCCAGCGCGTTCCGACCGGCGGGCTTGTCCCGTTTGTGTCGTTGGTCGGCGTTTCACGGGATATCACAGACCGCAAACGGTCGGAGCTGCAGCTGCAGGAGAGCGAGCGGCTGCAGCGGCTGCTGCTGGAGAGCATCGGCGCCGGCGTCGTCATCATTGACGCGGCCACGCATGTCATCGAACGGGTGAACCGGAAGGGCGCGGAGCTTTTCGGTGTCGCCGAAGACCAGATTCTCGGCAACATCTGCCACCGCTTCATTTGTCCGGCGGAGGCCGGCCGTTGTCCGATCACCGACCTGGGCCAGGAGATCAACAACTCCGAGCGCGTCCTGGTAAAGTCTGACGGCAGCCACCTGCCCATCCTGAAATCGGCGCGCCGGATCCGCATTGACGGCCGGGAAAAGATCCTGGGGACCTTCATCGACATTTCCGACCGTGCGCTATTTACCAGATAATGTACCACCTCGGGTGACGAAAAGAGGGTAACGCTCCGAAAGAGGTTCTCATGGAGAACTTCAAGGAGGTGTTACCATGGAAGGGAAAGAGAATCTCACTGAAGTGGTTCTGGAGGAGAAT
>CAIXRA010000020.1 GCA_903921725.1 uncultured Lentisphaerota bacterium | reverse complement strand
GTTCCTGTATGAAAGTGGCTTTTAATGGCGTATTTTGGGCAATAAAAAACCGTATAACCCCTTGAGAGTCATACGGTTCGATGGAAAGAAAAATGGTGCGCCCACCAGGACTTGAACCTGGGACCCAGTGATTAAGAGTCACTTGCTCTACCAACTGAGCTATAGGCGCACACGGAGGAACAGAAACAGCGTTTAATATGGCGGCGGTTCCCGGAAAATCAATGCAGGGCCTGAAATAATTTCTGGTGTCGAGCGGAGGCTTCCCCGCACATCCGCGGCCATGTCAGAGCAGGTCTTCGCCGAGGAGCCAGCGGCAAAGGTCTTGCGGCAGCGGCTGGATGTCAGCCAACTCGGCTTCCCCGCCGCTGGGAAGGGCAATCTTTTCCCCGGTTTTTTTGCCGAGGAGCGCCTTGCCGAGAGGGGATTCGCAGGAGAGCCAATTCTTTTCGGGGTTGCCGTCCCACAGACCCAAGATAGTGTAAGACTCGCACTTTCCGCCAGGCATCGTGAGCTTCACGACGCTGCCGGAGATGGCCTGGCCGCTGGGGGCGGCGGAGCTGAAGTCGAAAGACTTGACGCTGTGCAGGCCGCGTTCGAGGTCGGCGCGGCGGGTGCGCAGGAAGCGTTGCTCTTCCTTGGCGGCTTTGAACTCGGCGTTTTCGCGGAGATCTCCGTAGCCGCGGGCATGGGCGATGGCGCGGCTGTTGGCGGGGATCTTGACGTTGATGATCTCGTCCAGTTCGCGGCGGCGGAGTTCGAAGCTGCGCTGGGAGGTGATGAGGCCGAGGGCGCGCACGGAGCTGACCTTCTGGCGCTGTTCGACGAGGGCGATGGCTTCCGGGAAGATGCGCACGATGCGCACGAGGAGGCTCTGCTGCTCGCCGGAGTCCAGGAGCTGGGCGGTGCGGATGCTGGAGACGAGGGCGGCGACGGCCTCCTCGTTGCCTTCATGCATCAGGAAACGCTGGAAGGCCTCGTCCTCGAGCAGGAGCTTGCGCAGTTCCTTGTTCGCCTTGAGGAAGCTGCCGCGGACGGGAATTTTGAGGGCGTTGAATACGAGGTTGGGGTCGGCCATGCGGCCGCGCTCGGGCATCCGGCTCTTCCAGAGCCAGAGGAGGACGTCGGCGGAGACGGCCTTGCGGTCGATGCGGGTGAGGACTGTCTCCTCGAAGGCGTCGGTTCCCTCGGGTGTCGCCTCCAGCATGCGCAGGAGGTTGGTGAGGAGCCGGTTGGGGAGCCGCATGGCGGCTTCGCAGAGCCATGGCATGCCTTTGGCGGAGAGGGTCACGGCGAACCAGTCGGCGGCGCTCTTGCCGGGGATGTCGTCGGTCACGCTGACGAAGAGGGCGGTTTCCTGCCAGGCGGCGGCGACGCCGGCGAGGGCGGTGAGGATGCCGGCCAGCGCCTTGTGTTCGGGGGTGATCTTCCAGAGCCGGCTGACGGCCAGCGCGAAGAACTGGGCCTGGTCCTTTTTGCCGGCGAACTTAAGGAGAAGGTCGCGCACGGCGGCGGTCTGGGTTTCGGTCCATTCCAGACGGGCGGTGCGTCCGAGGATGTCGGCCAGCTCTTCCAGGCTGCGGGCCTCGTGCCAGGCGCGTTCGGTGCCGGCGGACTTGGTGCCGGCGGCGCTCTGCAAGGCAATGGGGGCGCCGAGGAGGAAGGCGCGGTATTCGGCCTCGCTGACGGCGGCGGGGACGAGGATCTGTTTCAGCAGTTCGTCGGTGAAGCGAGCGGCGGGAATGATGGCGGCCTGGGAACTCCGGCGGAGTTCGATGGGGCTGCCGGCATCGCCGAGCCTAGCCTTCTTGCGGAGCAGCTTGTCCAAAAGCGAGCCGGGCCGGATGATGAACAGCCCTTCAAGCGCCTGGTCGGGCGGGAAATGCTGCCGCTTGCCGCCGAAGCTGCCGATGACATCGTTGGCGCAGCCGTCCACTTCCAAGACCGTGCCGGGGCCGAAGTTGGCGTGATGGCAGGTGGCACCGGCCTCCAGGGTGCCCATGACTTCCCAGCGCTGGGCGATGCGCGCGATGGACAGGTCGCGCTCCAGAATGCCGAGCGCCTTCATGAGGCCGGCGGGGTCGGGATAGGCGGCGAAGGTGGTCCGCGCGGCGGCCATGAGCGTGTCGCGGAACGCCAGGGAGTCGTAGCCGACGGCGAGGAGTTCAAGGAGCAGGGAGAGTTCGTCCGCCGGGGACTTGCCGCGGCTGAAGCGTTCCAGGACGGCCTCCAGGCCGGCGGTCCAGGCGGTGCGATCCGCCTCGGGCCAGAGTGCGAACTGGCGCGGGGTTGCGTCGCGCAGCTGTTGGGTGAGCGTCTTGATGCCGGCGCGGCTTCCCTGTGCGACGGACGTGCAGATTTCTTCGATGGTGGCGTGGCTCATGGCGTTCGTTTTCAATCCTGGTGTTTTTTGTAGTTGAATGCAGCATTGGAGGTCAGGCATTCCGCGACATCGGGATCCCACGGACCCGGGATTTCGATGATGCCTTCCTGGGGAAACGTGGCCTCGCCGTCCTGGCAAACCTTGACGCATAGGGTGTTGTCGACGATGACGGCGAAGGAACAGCTCTTCAGATACTGCCCGATCAGCATCCAGTTGGTCCGGGATTGCCGGTCCATGCAGAACTGCAGCGCCTTGATTTCCGGGTCGTCCTTGCTTTTGCGGACGACCTGGACGGCGATGATTTCGCGGGCGGTCAGGAAGGGGTTGGCCAAAATGTGCAGGGGTGCTCCGTCCGGGCCGGTGACGGTGGCTGTGCGCTGTTCCGGCGGGATGTTGCGGCCGGCGACTTCAAAGAAGCTCAGGACGTAGGCTGGGCTCCGGAATTCGTCCCGGATGGTGCCGCAGCCGCCGCATGCGGACGCCAGCAGGACGGCAAGCGCGGCCAAGAGGATGGCGCCAGGCGTCCGGCGGCTTCTTCCGTTTGTGTCACGCATGCTGTCAAATCCTGCGGGGTTGGTCCGCGCCGGGGCGGGAGATGTGGAAAACTCTTACTGTAACGGGACTTCGACAGTTTCAAAGTCGCCGCACGGCCGGTTGGTGCATTCCCGGACATGGAAAGCCGTCCGCTGTCCGTCCCAGGCGAAGCCGGGGCCGCTGATGCGGGGGGCGGTTGTCGCGGGGGAGTTTGTGCGGAAAGACAGCAAAAGCCCGATGGTGAAGAGGAAGAGGAACCCTGTCCACATGAATCGCCGTTGGTGCGCGGGCGGGTTTTTCGCAGGGGGCATGAAGTTCCTGTCAGGGGTCCGGCGGCGGGTGCTCAGGTGTCCGTGTCGCCGTATTTGCGGTAAAACGTTGCAAGGCTGATGCCGAGGGCTTCCGCCGCCTTTTCCTTGTTTCCGCCGCACTGGTTCAGCACAAAGCGGATGTAATCCTTTTCCTTGGCCCTCAGGAAAGTCTTCAGGGATTGTCCGCGCAGCTGGGCAAACTCGGCGGCGGCGCCGTTACCCGAGTCCGCCGCGGCGGCGGCCTGGATTGCGGCGGGCAGACTGCTGAGTGTAATCAGGCTCGAATCAGAGGCGGCGGCGGCGGCCTTCACAATGACGGACTCGAGTTCGCCGATGTTGCCGGGCCATTCGTACTGACGGAGGGCGCGCAGGGCCTGCTTCTCGATGGTGATGCTGCGTTTTTCCTTATCGTTAATCTGGGCGAGGAAGTGGTTGACCAGCATCGGGATGTCCATCGACCGCTCGCGCAGGGGCGGAAGGTCGATGGGAATCATGCTCAGGCGGTGAAAAAGATCCTCGCGGAACTGCCCCAGGCGGATCAGATTTTCCAAGCGCTCGCTCGTGGCCACGATGACTCGCACGTCCACGGGAAAACCCTGCTGGCCGCCGGCGGGCACCATCTCCCGCTCCAGGAGCAGACGGAGGAATTTGGCCTGAAGGCTGAGCGGCATGGCCCCGATTTCGTCAAGGAACACCGTGCCGCCATGGGCCATTTCGAAGATTCCCTGCTTCTTCATCGCCGCGCCGGGGAAAATGCCATCCGCGATGCCGAATAGTTCGGATTCCAGCATGGATTCCGGAATCTGCGCGCAGTTGATGGAGAAAAATGGCTTTTCCGAGCGGCGGCTCGTGGAGTGGATCGCGCGGGCGACCATTTTCTTGCCGGTTCCGGTTTCGCCGAGGACGAGGACGGTGCTTTCGGTGCGCGCAATCTTCTCGATCATGTCGTAGATGCCCAGCATCTGCTCACTGTCGCCGACCATGGAAAAATGGTACTTGGTGGTGCGGAACGTCTCCTTCAGCGTCTCGTTTTCGGCGAGGGCGAGCTCGTAGGAGAGGGCGCGCTGGACGGTGAGGATGAGTTCGTCAATCTTGAACGGTTTGCAGATGTAGTCAAAGGCGCCGTATTTCATGGCCTCCACGGCTGTTTCCACCGTGGCGTAGGCGGTAATCATGATGACCCCCATGTGCGGCATCATGGTGCGCGCTTCCTGGAGCAGGGAGATGCCGTCCATCGGGCGCATCCGGATGTCGGACACCATCAGGTCAAACGGTTGCTGCCGCAGCAGGCTCAGCGCCTCGGCACCGTCCGAAGCGGTCATGACGGAATAGCCCTCCCGCCGTAGCAACGCCTTGAGCACTTCCACAATGCTCAACTCATCGTCAACTACCAGGATGCGTGCTTTTTCGGCGGGCGCGGTGTCAGCCATAGCGGTGTGTATCTTCTGTCAAGTGGTTGCGGCCCATAAGTCAAAAGTCCAATAACCTACTGGAGGCGGCGAGTTTTGCAAGCGCTGCGCGGTTGCACAAAAAAGCGCCGTCCGACTGGCAACTGCGGCTGGCGCATGTAAATTTTACCTCCAATTCTCCGCCGCCGCCCGGCCGCACGGCAGTTTCGATGAAGCGTGGGCTGGCTGGTTGCTGGCGGAGTAGGTCATGGTCTGAACAGCAAAGGGACGACAACGATGCAGGTTTTCACATTGGTTTTTGCCCAGGCGACGACTTCAGCCGCGGCTCCCGCTGTTTCCGCGGCGTCGGCCACCCAGACCACCGCCACCACCCAGCAGCCCGCCGCCGCATCGGGTGCCGGCAAGACGCCGCCGCCGCAGAACTCGCTTCCCATGACCGGCTTCATGCTCCTTGCGATGTTCGCCGTCCTCTATTTCTTCATGATCCGTCCGCAGAACAAGCAGCGCAAAGAGCACGAGAACCTGCTTGCCCAGCTCAAGGCCGGCGACCGCGTCGTCACCGCCAGCGGCATCTACGGCAGCATCGTCTCCGTCAGCGACAAGAGTTTCATGCTCCGGGTGGCGGACAATGCCGTCATCGAAATCGCCCGCCCCGCCGTCACGGCCAAAATCGACGAAGCCAAGAAGTAAGCTCCGTCACCGTGCGCCGCAAGTAAACCACGTTCGTCCTTAAAATACATGCATAAAGAGGGAGCCTGATTGTCCCATGAAGCACTCCGCGTTGATCCGCTTTTTGGTTGTGATGGCGTTGCTGGCCTGCTGGGTTTGGTCCATCTTTCCGGTGAAGGACAAGGACTTCCTCCAGACCCTCAGCACCCTGGCCGCGCCCCGCTTGGCCGCGCTGGAGCGGCAGGCGACGCCGGAGTCGAAGGCGGCCGTGGAGCGCTTCCGCATGATGGAGCTGTCCGCCCAAAAAATCATCGACGCCGCTGCAGTCGGGGCTGACGGCGGCGCAAGGCGCACGCTGGCACCGTACATCGCAGTTGAAAACGCCATCAAGGCCGAAACCGGCGCCGCCCGCCTCCGCCTCGGCGACTACATCTCCGTCCCGCTGCAGGACAAGCCCTCCAACAAGTTCGTCCTCAACTATGTGCGCCGGAACGCCAGCGGCAAGATCCGCCTCGGCCTCGACATCCGCGGCGGCACGGAATTCATCATCGGTTTTGACGAGAACACGATCCAGGCCGAGGACAACGGCCGCAAGCCCTCCGTTGAAAGCGTGCGAGAGGAAGTCCTGAAGAACCTGGAACGCCGCGTCAACGCCCTCGGCGTCGCCGAACCCGAGATCAAGCCCATCGGCCGCACCTCCATCTCCGTGCGCATGCCGAGCGTGACCGAGAACGACAAGGAAGCGATCCGCGACCTCCTCAAGCAGGCCGGTCGCCTCGAATTCCACATCGTCCACCCCCAGTCCGAGATGTACGTCCAGCAGTACACGGCAGCCCCGCGTTCCTTCATCCCGCCGACCGGATACTACATTGTCGAGACGGAACCGGAAGACGGCGCCGAACAGGGCTCCTTCCTGCTCATTAAAAAATGGGCGGAACCCGTGCGCGGTTCGGATGTGAAGAAGGCGTGGGCGAGCCCCGGCCAGTTCGGCGGCTTTGAAGTGGAACTTTCGTTCAACGGCACCGGCGCGAAGGCGTTTGGCGAGGTCACCGCGGCGAACGTCGAGAAACGCATGGGCATCATGCTCGACGGCAGGGTTTACAGCGCGCCCGTGATCAAGGGCGCCATCACCGGCGGCACCTGCCAGATCACCGGTAACTTCTCCGCGGAGGAGTCCCAGAACCTCGCCTCCATCCTCAATGGCGGCCGCATGCCCGTGCAGACCAGGATCGACGGCGAATTCGGCACCGACCCGACGCTCGGCGCCGACTCCATCAAGGCCGGCATGATGGCCGGCCTCTGGGGCGCGGCTTTGGTTATCCTTTTCATGCTAATCTACTACCACCTCTCCGGCGCGGTCGCCGTCTTCGCCATGGTCGCCAACATCCTGTTCCAGGTCGGGACGATGGCCATCCTCGGCTCGACTTTCACCATGCCCGGCATCGCCGGCATCGTGCTGACCATCGGCATGGCGGTGGACGCCAACATCCTGATCTACGAGCGGTTCCGTGAGGAACAGGCGTCCGGCAAGACCTTCGCCAGCGTCGTTGATGCCGGCTTCTCCCGCGCCTTTTGGACCATCTTTGATTCGCACATCACCGCGCTGTTCGCCGGCATCATCCTCTACTACTTCGGCACCGGGCCGGTCAAGGGGTTTGCCGTCGCGCTGTCCATCGGCCTTGTCGCCAACCTCTTCACCTCGATCATCCTCAGCCGTTCCATCTACGACCTGATGATCCGCTACTGCGCGCCGAAGAAGCTGACCATGCTCCATATCTTCCGCAGCGTGCCGCATATCAACTTCATGGGCATGCGCCGCGTCTTCTTCACCTTCTCCATCATCCTGACGGTCGCCGCCCTGGTCCTTATCGGCTGGCGATTCTCCCGCGGCGAGGCGCTCAGCACGGACTTCATCGGCGGCACCACCATGACCTACCAGTACGACAGCCATTCCACGCGCCCCGAAGTTGACGCCATCCGCAAGGAGGCCGCCGCCCAGAAATTCGCCCGCGACCTGCGCATCGGCTACAAGGACGCCGGCGTGACCCAGCAGAAATTGCTGGAAGTCACCATCCCTGAGTCCCAAGCCACCGTGCTGGCCGCGAAAAACAAAATTTCGTCCGAGGCCGCCATGGAGACGCTCAAGGCAGGCGTGACCGCCATGCTGAAGGACAAGTTCCCGTTCGCCAAGTTCGAGCAGAAGGAGACCTATCACGTCGGCGGTTCGGTCGGCGAACAGTTCAAAACCTACGCCATCTTGTCGCTGCTCTTCTCCTGCGCGGGCATCATCCTCTACCTCGCCTTCCGCTTCGAGTTCGCCTACGGTGTCGCCGCGGTCATCGCGCTGGTCCATGACGTCATCGTCGCCGCCGGCATCGGCGCGCTCTTCGACAAGCAGCTGTCGCTGACCGTGCTTGCCGCGCTGCTGACCATCATCGGTTACTCCGTGAACGACACCATCGTCGTCTTCGACCGGATCCGCGAAAGCTTCTCCCTCCAGCGCAAGGGAAGCTATGAAGATGTGGTCAACCTGAGCATCAACCAGACGCTCTCCCGCACGCTGCTGACCTCGCTGACCGTGTTCTTCTGCGTGCTCGCCCTCTACCTCATCGGCGGCGGCGCTATCAACGACTTCGCGCTGATCATGCTCGCCGGTGTTGTCGTCGGCACCTATTCCTCCGTCTTCATCGCCTCCGCCATCGTCGTCTCCTGGCACAAGCGCCGCCCGCTGAACGCGGCCGCGCCGGTGAAGAAGGTCGAGGAGGATGTGCTGGAGGAGGAGGCGTAAGCAGCCGCTCCCGCCACATGAACCTGTATATGCCGGCACCGCCGTCCTTCCGACGACGGTGCCGTTTTGCTTGCGGAACCCCATGCAACACGCGCTCCACATCTGCAAACCGGAAAACGGCGAATTCCTTCGCCGCGAGCTGGAACTGCGCGGACATGCCGTGACGCGGCGCGGCGACGGCTTCGCCCTCGCCTCTTTCCCCGACGGACAGCCGCCGCCGGAACTCGCCTTCGCCACCGCCACGCTGCTGGAACCGGCCGAACTCGCCGCGCCCTCCGTCAACGCCATCGCGGGTGCCGCCGCCGATTTCACGGTGACCTCGTTCAAGGATTTCCGGGTTGACGCGCCATGGCCGTTCATCTTCGAAACCGGTCCCGGCGAGGGACTCCCCGGCCGCGCCAAATCCGTCGCGGAGGAATGGCGCAAACGGCTGTCTGGCAAGATGTCGCGCGTGTCGAAGCTCGCCGTTGACGAGCCTCCGCCGCCGATGCAGGTCACCCGCGGGCTCTTTGTCTTCTTCACGGAATTCAACCGCTTCCATGCCGCCGGCCGCTTCGTGCTCTGGGGCCAGCGCCGGATGCGGGACGATTCCCTGGCGCCGTCGCGCTCCTACCTCAAGGCGGAGGAGGCGTACGGCATCCTCGGGCGCGAACCGCACTCCGGCGAGCGCGTCGTGGATCTCGGCGCCGCGCCCGGCGGCTGGAGCTACAGCGCGGCGAAGCGCGGCGCGCACGTCGCCGCCGTGGACAACGGCCCGCTCAAGGGCGGCGCGGCGGACAACCCGCTCATCCAGCACCTCCGCGTCGACGCCTTCACCTACGCACCCCCCGCCGGCTCGCGCACGGACTGGCTTTTCTGCGACATGATCGAGAACCCGTACCGCGTCCTGGAACTGATCCGCGGCTGGCTCGAACACGGCTGGTGCCGCCGCTTCGTCGTCAATTTCAAGTACGGCCATGTGGATCCTGTGGCACTGGCGGAGAAGGTGCGCGATCCGCATGCCGGCCTCGGCGGTTACTGCCGGGTCCTGCGCGTCCGCTGCCTGCACCATGATCGTGAAGAGATTACGGTCGTCGGCGAGGTCAAGGAGTAAAACGGGCTCCCACGAATCTCACGAATCCACACGAATTTGCGACAAGCCTGAACCCTTTTTCTGCCAGGCTACATTCGTGCAGATTCGTGAGATTCGCGGGCAGGCCTGGTGAGTTTGATTCGTCGGGTGTTGAGGGTTCGTGGATAACACAGGCCAAGGAGGCCGGACAGATGCAGATTGAAACGCTTGCGGCGGTTCTGGCGGCGCGGGTGCGTGCGGAGTCGCCGCTCGTCCACAATATCACCAACTTCGTCGTCATGAACTCCAGCGCCAACATCCTGCTGGCCGCCGGCGCCGCGCCGGTCATGGCCCACGCGCCGGAGGAGGTCGCCGAGATGGCCGGAATCGCCGGCGCGCTCGTGCTCAACATCGGTACGCTCACCGTGCCGTGGGTGGATTCGATGATCGCAGCCGGCTGCGCCGCGAATGCGAAGGGAACCCCCGTCATCCTCGACCCGGTCGGCTCCGGCGCCACCGCGTTCCGCACCGCCGCATGCCGCCGCATCCTTCGCGACGTCCGCGTCTCCGTGCTCCGCGGCAACGCTTCGGAGATTGCCTCGCTTGTGGGTGTGACGGCCTCCACCCGCGGCGTGGATGCCGCCGATGGCATCACTCCGGAACTTGAAGCCGCCGCCCGCGTCTTTGCGCTGCGTGAGTCGTGCGTGGTCGGAATCTCCGGCGATCGCGACCTCGTCACCGACGGCCGCCGCCTCTTCCGCGTCGCCAACGGCCATCCGCTGATGACCCGCGTCACCGGCACCGGCTGCGGCCTCAGCGCCGTCGTGGGCGCCTTCTGCGCCGTGGCGCGGGATTGCGAACCGGTCGAGGCCGTCGCCGCCGCTTTCGGCTTCTACGGACTCTGCGGCGAGACGGCGTTCCGTGCCGCATCCGCGCCCGGCAGTTTCTACTCCGCGTTCCTCGACGCGCTGCACACCGTATCCGCCCCGGAACTCGAATGCGGACTCCGCATTGCCGAGACCCCGGCCTGAATCCCGAAGTGGCCAGCTTGTCTTGAACTTGAATCAACCCGCCGCGGAGCCGCGTTGCGCCATGCCAACGGAATCCATGCAAAATTCGCATTCGGCCTTGAATGGAGCGCTGCTCGGATGACGGGGAAACGGAGTCTAATTGCGATGGCGGCAGCGGCCTGGCTCGCGCTGCTGGGAAGCGGCTGCGCCACCATCCGGCCGCCGCCGGGCGTCCGCCCGGTGACCCGGAAGATGGAGATCACCGCTTACTGCCCCTGCCAGAAATGCTGCAGCTGGACACGGAACTGGTACGGACGCCCGGTGTACGCATACGGGCCGCTGAAGGGACGTCCCAAGGAAGTCGGAACCACCGCCAGCGGCGGCAAGGCGCACAAGGGAACCATCGCCGCCGATACCAGCCTCTATCCGTTTGGGACCGTGATGTACATCGACGGGTACGGCTACGGCCGCGTCGAGGACCGGGGTGGCGCCATCAAGGGCAACCACATCGACCTCTTCTTCCCGTCCCACGGCGATGCTCTGCAGTGGGGCCGCCGCTACGGCCCCGTAATCATCTGGCGCAGTCGGTGAGGCTAATCACCGGCTCTGTGCACGACCGTGCCACCCCCCGGGGAAGTCAATACGCCCGCTCCGATTTCCTGTTCGCCGGCTGTGCCCGCTGTTCCGGGTCAACCACGGTGGTGTCGTAGCGGACGCCGTCGGGGACGGGGACCGGGACGTTGACGGAGTAGCCGGCGTCACCCGCCGTGACGCGCGAGGCGTCCACAGCCAGGAACGCGGTGTAGGGGCAGAGCACGGTGTGGCTGATGGAAAACTCGGCCAGCCGCTGCCGCAACCGCCCGTCCCGCTCGCCGGCATTCTCCAGAAGAAGCTGTGCGATCTTGTGCCGCGCCCAGATGTGGCAGACGGCCGGTGCCGGGGTTGCGGACTCCGCAACGGCGATGCGGTTGCGGATGGTCTCGCCGCCGCGCCTGCCGCAGACGGAAATGGTGGCGCCGCCGGGAATGGCGGAGGTCAGGCGGCCGGTGACGAGCACGGGCCGTCCGGGGAAGAGGTCGGGCAGGCGCTTCGGGAAGACGTCCTCGACGCCGAGCGCGCCCCAGTCGACGGCCACGTCCGTCAGCGCCGGATACGCCGCGCGCCGGTAGAAGCGGCCGACGGCCGTTCCTGAATCCTCGTCCAGCCCGACGAACGCCGCCGCGCCGTGGCCGACCGCCGCCAGCCCCTCGATCAGGTAGCGGTTGACGCTGTTGCCGACACCGAACGCGAAGACGCGCGCACCGCCGAGCTTCGACTTCACGAGCGCCAGGATCTCCTCCTCGTTGCCGATGTAGCCGTCGGTCATGATGGAGACGATGCGCAGCTTCGCCTCGTCGTGCGGGATGGCGAAGGCGAGCTTGAACCCGGCTGCGGCTTCGGTGCCGCCGTCGGCCTTGAGTTTTTCGACGTAGGTGAGCGCGCGCTTGAGGTTGGCCGCCGTCGCGGGCACGGGATCGCTGCCGAACGAGGAGGCGCGGTTGGAGAACTCGACGATCTGGAAGGTGTCCTTCGCGTCCAGCCCCTCAAGGCAGGCGCGCATCGCCTCCTGCACCTTCTTCAGCGGCGCGCCGTCCATGCTGCCGGAACGGTCCACGACGAAGATCATCTCGCGCGGCTGGCGCGGCAGCGTCGTTTCATCGGCCGGCGGGATCAGCAGCAGGGCGAAGGCGCGCTCGTCGCCGTTCCTCCCGGTCCAGAACGCTGTCTGCAGCGGCTTGTCCGCCGGACGCCAGCGGAGGATGAAATCGCGGTTCGGCACGGTCTCCCGGGCCGCGAGCACGATGCGGGTGCGGCCGCCCTCCATCGCCTCCGTCGTGATCTCGTGCGACGGGCTGCCGATGCGCGCCACCGGCAGCTGCGGGTCGAGCGTGACGGCGATGCCGACCAGGTGCCCGCTGCGCTCGTTCGGCGCCAGGTATTCGACGGCGACCGCCTGCGGCGACTTGCAGCCCTTGCCGCGCGGCATGGCGTCCACGCCGTCCGTGGTCCCGGCCGGATTGTAGCGCGGGCCGACGACCGTCGGCAGCGCCAGCTCGAACTCGCCGTCGAGGTATTTGACGGTGTTGAAGTAGGTGATCTCCACGTCGATCTGTTTTCCCGGCTCGATGTTGGCGATCTTCTGCGTGAAGATATTGGGGCGCTCCTCGGTCAGCAGCGCGGCGACGTACCCCTGACGCTTGGCCTCCTCGTAGATCTTCTTTGCCTCCTCGCGTTCACGGATGATGCCGCGGATGCGGCGCTCGCCGATGACCATCAGGAAGTCCGTGACCGCCGCATCGTCGGGCAGCGGGAAGACGTAGGTCGCCTCGATCTTCGCCGAGAACGGGTTTTCGTAGCGCTGCCGGACATGCGTCTCGGCCAGGATGCCGGCGACCTTCACCTCGTAGGAGCTGTGCCGGAGCGGGATCGGGACCAGTTCGCCGTTCTTCCCCTCCGCCAGAAGGTCGGCGCGCGCCGCCGCCTCTTTCCCGGAGTGGGGCGCGGACGGCCGCTCGATGACCCAGACTTCGTCGGTGACCGGCACGCCTTCGAGGGTGCGGCTGCTTTCTTCGCGGTCGCTGAGGTCGCTGAAACTGAAACCGCTTGCGGTGGTGCATGGCGCCATGCCGCGCGGCGTGACGCTGCATCCGCTCCACAGGCATGCGGCGAGCATGACAACGGCGGCGGCGAGGCTTCGGAGGATATGGGGCGGGATTTTCATGGGGTGTGGTCTCCTGTGAGGGTGGGGGATGAGGCTGATGGGACCGATGGGACGGATGGGACCGATAGGGCCGATGGGGGTGCCGCAATCCGCCCTATGATTTTTTCTTCACTTCCGCCGTGGCCTTGATGCGGGCGCCGGCGGCAGTTCCCGCGGCCACGACCTTGGTCTCGATCTTCGGCTCGCCGGGGGCCGTGATCCGCAGGTGCAGCTTGGCGACGGCCTGCGCGCCCGTCCGGAGCTTGCCGTCTGTTGTGAGGTTGGCCAGGATGATCCGGCCGGCGGTCAACCCTTTCGGGTCGTAGAACGGCGGCTTGTCCGGGCCGAACGGCGCGGCGGCGCCGCCCTCGACGCCGACAATCGCCACCGCGGCGGGGTCGTACTTCAGTTCGACCTGCCAGGCGGCCAGGCCGACGGCGCCTCTGCTATCCACGACCAGTTCGCGGGTCTCGAAGCGGGGCGTTGCGGACTCCACGACGCCCGCCGCCGCCGCCGCCCGGCCGGAGACGGCGGCGAGCAACAGAAGGCCGAACAGGAGCCAGCCCCGTTTCGCGTTCCGTGTTTCGTGTTTTGTGTTGTGCGCCGTCATCCCGCACCTCCGCCGTTGAGAGAGACGATCCGGGCGGCGAGGCGGCAGACCTCGGGCGAGCGGTCGCCTTGCGTCTGCTGCGCCAGCGCCAGCGCGTCGAGGATGTCCACGCGGCCGTCGCGGTTCAGGTCGTCCGCGGGCAGGGCGGCGCAGACGGTCCCCGTGCTTGCGGATTCCGCACGGTGCGGCGGACGGGTGACGTACACGAGCGCCGCGATCACGCCGGCCACCGCGAACCCGGCCGCGACCTTGAGCCATGCGGGCAGGATGCGGAAGGCGCGGCGGCTGCGCTGCGCGCGGATATCGGCGGCACGGCGGCGGATGAAGGCGAACATCGCCTCCTCCTTGCCGCGGTCGAACCCGCCCGGGGGCGCCGCCGGCGTGAACAGCTTCTCCGGCAGGCCGGCGAGCTGTTGCAGCGCCGCCTGGCACTCCGCGCACTCCCGCACATGCGCCGCGACCTCTGCGGAAGCCTCGCCTGTGCGGGCAAGCTCCAGGTCAAGCAGGCTGGGGTGGTGGTGGGTATCGGGCATGCGGTGGTTTTCCGGGGGTGAAGGCGGCAGACAGTTCGATAGCGTCGATGGGAGGACAATATTACGTTCAATCGATCACAAACAACCAGCGCAGGCCTTTGCCGGCGGCCCAGAATACGGCGGTGACGGGCCCCATGAGCTGTTTCTTGTGGTGGTTGACGGTGAGGGTGGCGTAATGCACCTGACGCTTCACGCCGCCCTGCGCGCCCTTGACCGCGAGGAGCCGCTGTTCGACCTCCTGCAACTGGCGCTCAAGGTTCTGGCGTTCATTGGGGCTGTCGGACTTGCGGATTTCGTTGGACAGCCGGGTGCGGGTTTCCTCCAGAAGCCGGATCATTTCGGCCTGGCCCTGGAACTGCTCCTCCATACTCCGGCCGTAGATGCGCTTGTCCAGCACCTTGCCGAGCTTCTCCGCCGCCGCGACGGCCTCCATGAAGCGCCCCTGTTCGACGCGGATGGAGGTCTCCTCCGGCGTGGAATTGAGCAGGTAGCCGTTGTGCTGTTTGGCCAGCGTCATGAGGTCGAGCTGCACCTTGCCGACATCGGCGGTGCCGAGGTCGAGGCTGGCGGAGAGCGTGATCATTGGATCGTCCACGGGGCTGTAACGCTTGGGCGCGGCCTTTGGCGCATCGGGCGCGGCGGTGAGGTAGCGGTCGCCGTCGGGCAGGCCGGCATCGGCGTGCGCCTCCATTTCGGCGGGGGCGGCGGCACGGGCGGCGTACTGCGGCGTGCCGCACCCCGTGAACAGAATTCCGGACGCGGCGACGGCGGTGGCGGCGAGCAGGGACTTCAACATCGTTCATTTCTCCTTTTGGCTGGCTTGATCTTCACCCGGTTCTGCTGCTTGAGCGAACGGGAAAGCCAAAAGGTTCACGGCTGCAAAAAAAATCATGGGACCGATCCGACCGATATTCTCCCCCCTGCCGGAAATCACCGGCCCGCCAGGTGCAGCAGGAGGGCGAGGGCCAGCAGGTGCCGCAGCTTTTCCAGCGCGTGGTGCAGGCGCGACTTGACCGTGCCCTGGGGGATGCCGAGGCGCGCCGCAATTTCGTCGAGCGTGAGCCCTTCGTGGAAACGCAGCGAGACGACCCGGCGGTGCTCCTCCGCCGGCAGTAGCGCGACCAGTTCGGCAAAGCCCGCGGACTCCGCGGCGTCGGCCGCCGGCGGCACGCCCGGCCGCCGGGCCGAGGCGGTCTCGCAGAGATGCGCCAGGCGTTCGAGCACCGCCGGATCGTCCACCAGTTCCTCGCGTTTCGCCCGGCGCTTGTGGTCGAAGATCTTGTGGCGGACGACCGGGTAGAGGTAGGTCCGGAGCTGCGAGGTCAGCACGAGGTCCGGAAGCTGGCGGAAGAGGTACTGGAAGGTTTCGTGGGTGAAGTCCTGCGCGTCGGCCTCGTTGCGGCAGAACGACTGGGCGACGGCGTAGACCCACTCCCGGTGGCGGAGGTAGATCTCCGACATGGCGGCCTCGCCGCCCGTGTTGGCGAGGGCGATCAGCTCGGCGTCGGACATTTTTTTGAGGTCGGCGAACATGGCGGGAACTATAATGCGGGGAAGGGCGGCAAGAGGAGGAGGGACGTTTGTGGGGAAGTTACGGGGGAAGGAGCGGCAGCGGCTGGGGAAGCTGGGTGAGCGCTCCTTTTGGCGCAACTTCGCGCGGGGCGGATGCGGGCTTATATTTCCTTGCTTCAAAAGCATGGAGAACCAGAATGCTCGGGGCGAGTGCGAGCCACTCACCACTCACCATTCACCAAGGCCGCAAATGAGCAACCACTTTTACGTCACGACCCCGATCTACTACGTCAACGACAAGCCGCACATCGGGCACGCCTACACCACGATCCTGGCGGACGTGCTGGCGCGCTACCACCGGCTGCTGGACGTTCCGACCTGGTTTCTCACCGGCACCGACGAGCACGGACAGAAGGTGCAGGAGGCGGCGGTCAAGAACGGCATGACGCCGCAGGAGCAGTGCGACACCACCGTCGTGCGCTTCCAGGAGCTGTGGCAGAAGCTGGAGATCACGCACGACGACTTCATCCGCACCACCGAGGAGCGGCACAAGACGATCGTCCGCAAGGCACTGCAGGACCTGTACGACCGCGGCGAGATTTACGGCGCCGACTACGAGGGCTGGTACTGCACGCCGTGCGAACGGTTCTTCATGGAGAAGGATCTGGCAGAGGGCGGCGTCTGCCCGGACTGCAAGCGCGCGGTGAACAAGCTGGTCGAGAAGAACTACTTCTTCCGCATGGGCAAGTACCAGCAGTGGCTGGTCGAGCACATCGAGAGCCATCCGGAGTTCATCCAGCCGGCGCACCGGCGGCAGGAGACGCTGGGGTTCCTGCGGCAGCCGCTGAACGACCTGTGCATCAGCCGGCCGAAGAGCCGCCTGAGCTGGGGGATCGAGCTGCCGTTCGACGCCAACTACGTCACCTACGTCTGGTTCGACGCCCTGATGAACTACGTCACCGCGGTCGGCTACGGCGCGGACAACGGCACATTCGCCAAGTGGTGGCCGGCCTCGTACCACCTGATCGGCAAGGACATCCTGACCACGCACACGGTCTACTGGCCGACCATGCTCAAGGCGCTGGGCGTCGAGCTGCCGCGCAGCATCTTCGCGCACGGCTGGTGGCTGGTCGGGCGCGACAAGATGAGCAAGACCGCCGGCAACGCGGTCAACCCGATGCAGATGTGCGAGCAGTACGGGGTGGACGCCTTCCGCTACTTCCTGCTGGCGGAGATGTCGCTCGGCAACGACGCGAGCTTCACCGAGGAGGCGTTCACCAACCGCTACAACTCCGACCTGGCCAACGACCTGGGCAACCTCGGCAAGCGCGTGATCTCGATGGTCCACCGCTTCCTTGGCGGCAAATTCTCCGCCGTGGTGAAGCCGGGGCCGGAAGAGGCGGAACTGGAAAAGATGACGACCATTGCCGTGGATTCGATGAAGAAGCACCTCGCCTCGATGCAGCTTGAGCGCGGAATCGCGGACGCGCTGGCGGCGGTGCGCGAGGGCAACCGTTATTTCGACAAGATGGCGCCGTGGGCGCTGGCGAAGCAGGGGAAGACCGAGGAACTCCAGCGCGTGCTATACAGCTCCGCAGAGTGCCTGCGCATCGTCTCCGGCCTGCTCTACCCGGTCATGCCCGGCAAGATGGCGGAACTCCGCCGCGCGCTGGGGCTGGAGGGCGCCGAAGTCGAGCCGCATCTGGAGACGCTTGGTGCGTGGGGCGGACTGCCGGTCGGCCGTGCGCTGACCGACGTGCCGCCGCTCTTCCCGCGCATCGAGAAGCCGGAGGAATCGCCTGAGGCGAAGAAGGCCGCCGCCGAGGCCGCCAAGGCTGCGAAGTCCGCAAAGAAGGCGGAACAGACCAAGGCGTCCGCCCCCGCCATCGTCGAGCTGATAGAGATCACCGACTTCACCAAGGTCAGCCTGAAGACCGCGAAGATCCTGGCCGCAGAACCGGTTCCGGACGCCGACAAGCTGCTGAAGCTCCAGATTGAGATCGGCGCGGAGAAGCGCCAGATCGTCTCCGGCATCGCCAAGTTCTACACGCCGGAACAGCTCGTCGGCAGGACGGTCGTTGTGGTGGCGAACCTGAAGCCGGTGGTGCTGCGCGGCGTCGAGTCGCAGGGCATGCTGCTCGCCGCCAAGGCAGGCAAGGAATTGCGCCTGGTGACACTCGACGGCGACCTCCCCTCCGGCGCCGGCGTGGGCTGAGCCTTCCGCCGGATGGCATCCCTCGTTTGTGCGTGTACAGTATAGCGTGATTTTCAGCAAGATTTCGGCAGCGTCGGTGGCTCGATGGCATGCCTGGGTGGTTCCCGCATCAAGCGTGTGAGTCCGCCCTCAATGCTAAGGTTATTCGTGACCGAAAAACAGACAATCTGTCCCTCCGGCTCCCCGCACACGTTCCATATCCCCGTGATGGGTACCGGCTTCACCATTGACACGCCGCTGCGCGTGGCGCGGTTTGGCATCACCTCCGAGATTTCCTTGGTGGACGACGTGCTGGTCGAGCAGATGCGCGGCCATCACTGCCGCCTTGCCGGCGAGCCGTACACCCCAATCACCGAGAACGACGCGGACTATCGCGCCCGCCGGATTACCGCCTATCTCGACCTCATGGGCCGCCTTGTGGCGGGGCAGAGCCGCCGGCTGCAGGCCGAGCCGTTCGAACCGGGCACGGAAATCACCCAATATTTCGAAATGCTGCCGGAGTCATCCACCAAGATGCTCTACCGGCGCATGCTGGAGGAGGCGGACCCCTCCGCGAAGGCCGCGCTCCAGGAGCAGTTGCGCCGGCTCGCCGTCCCCGGCAGCATCGACGCGAACATCATGACCAAGCTCGACAGCGACAGCTCTCGCGGGCGGAATCCCGCGGTTCCCGAGTCCGGCGACGCCATGGCCGCCCTCCGCGGATTCGCCAACAGCACGCTCGCCTCGGCGGTCGTCTTCTCCGCCGGGCTCCACCGCCCGCTTTACAGCTATGCGGCGAGCTTCCCCGATTTCCTGCCGCAGGCCGGCCGGATGCCCCGCAAGCGCATCATTCTGAAGGTCAGCGATTACCGTTCCGCAGTGCTTCAGAGCATTTTCTTTGCCAAGCACGGGCTGTGGCTGTCGGAGTTCCATATCGAATCCGGCCTGAACTGCGGCGGGCACGCCTTTGCGACCAAGGGGCTCCTGCTGGGGCCGATTCTGGCCGAGTTCCGGGCCAACCGTCCGTCGCTGCTCGCCGACCTCCGCGCCGCCTATCTGGAGGCGCTCCAGCGCCGTGGCGTCACGCCGCCGCCGGTCGAGTCGCTCAATTTCCGCATCGCCGCCCAGGGCGGCATCGGCACCTCGGCGGAGGACCGGCTCATCCGCGACATGTACCATGCCGACGGCACCGGCTGGGGCACGCCGTTCCTGCTGGTTCCGGAGGCGGTCAACGTGGATTCTGATTCGATTGCCAAGCTTGCCGCCGCCGAGCTGGCGGATGTCGAGCTCAGCGACAACTCGCCGCTCGGCGTTCCGTTCTGGAATCTCCGCTCCTCCGCCAGCGAACTGGCCCGCCGCCGCCGCATCCGCGAAGGCTGCCCCGGCAGCGACTGCCGCAAGGGGTTCGCCCTCTTCAACACCGAGCTTACAAAGAATCCGGTCTGCCTCGCCTCCCGCGCCTACCAGTCCTTGAAGCTTCGTGAACTCGCCGCGGAGGCGCCGAACGGCTGCCCGTCGGCCGCCGATGTGGAAAAGGTTGTGACCAAGGCCTGCATCTGCCATGAACTCGCCGGCGGTGCCACGCTGCCGCTCGGTCTGGATCTGGAGGCAACGCCCGCCGTCTGCTGCGGCCCCAACATCGCCTGGTTCGACCGCATCGCCTCGCTCGAGGAGATGGTCGGCCACATTTACGGCCGCACCTCCCTGCTGTCCGGTGATGAACGCCCGCACATGTTCATCACCGAGCTTGGCCTCTACGTCGCGACACTGCGGCGGCAGGTCGACGCCGCCGCCCATGACATGCCCGAGCGCCTCCGCCTTTACCTGCGCGATTTCCGCACCAATCTGCTGGCCGGAATCGAGCACTACCGGCAGGACACCGCCCGCTACATCGAGGACCGCAAGGCCGCCTTCCTGCGCGAGCTTGAAATCCTTGAGGCCGAAGTCCGCACCATCGGCGGTTCCGCGCTCCAGCCGGCATGAGGCCGGGGCGGACCGTTCCGCCCGCCTGCATCGCTCCGGCAATCACACCCTCAGAATCCCGCACGTTTATGTCCTCCTTTTTCCTCCGGTTCCAGGATGTGTCCTTCACCTATGCCACGATGACGAAGCCGCTGCTGGCCGGCGTGGAGGCGTACTTCCCCTGCGGCTGGACCGGCATCGTCGGCCCCAACGGCGTCGGCAAAAGCACGCTGCTCAAGCTGGCAGTCGGTGACCTGGAGGTGCAGGAGGGCAAGGTACACCATCTTGGCTCCGCCCTCTACTGCGCCCAGCGCACGGATGATCCGCCCCCTTCGTTCGACGAGTTCATCTACGCCGCCGACCGCGAGGCCGTGGCGCTGAAGCGCCAGCTCGCCGTGGAGGAGGAATGGCTCGACCGCTGGGACACCCTCAGCCACGGGGAACGCAAGCGCGCCCAGATTGCCGTCGCCCTCTGGCTGAACCCGGACGTGCTCGCGCTCGATGAACCATCGAACCACATCGACGGCGAGGCCCGGCGCCTGCTGCTCGCCGCCCTGCAGCGCTACCGCGGCGTCGGCCTGCTGGTCAGCCATGACCGCGACCTGCTCGATGAGCTGTGCGGCCAGTGCCTGTTCATTGACCCGCCCGACGCCGTCATGCGCCCCGGCGGCGTCACCGAAGGCGCCGGCCAGTCGAAGCTCGAGCAGGAAACCTCGCGCCGCAAGGACGACCAGGCCAAGAGCGCCGTCAACCGCCTGCGCGACGTGGCCCAGCGCCGGCGCGAGGCGGCCGACCAGTTCGCCGCCAAGACCAAGGCGCTCAAGAACAAGAAACCGCCGGCACAGGACCACGACGGGCGGGCCATGCGCAACCTGGCGAAGCTGAGCGGCAAGGACGGCTTCGCCGGCAAGCTCGTCGCGCAGCTCGGCAAGCGTGTCGAGCGCGCGGCGGGGGAACGCGCCGCCGTCAAGGTCAAAAAAGTCTATGAGATGGGAATCTGGCTGGAGGCGAATTCCTGCTCCAACCGCGCGCATGTCGGCCTGCTGCCGGCGGGGGAGCTGTCCCTCGGCGGCGCGCGGCGCCTGCTCTTTCCGGAGCTGACCATCCGCCCCACAGACCGCATCGCGCTCACCGGCCCCAACGGCCGCGGGAAGAGCACGCTGGTCAAGCATTTCATCGGACGGCTGAACCTGGAGCCCGACCGCGTGGTCTACATCCCGCAGGAGATCGCCGCCGCCGAATCAAAACGGATTCTGACGGAGGTCGCTGCGCTGCCGAAGGAGCGGCTCGGGCAGATCATGACCATTGTCAGCCGCCTCGGCTCGCGCCCGCAGCGCCTGCTGGAGAGCGACGAGCCCAGCCCCGGCGAAATCCGCAAGATCCTGCTGGCCATCGGCATCGCCAAGGGGCCGCACCTGATCGTCATGGACGAGCCGACGAACCACATGGATCTGCCCAGCATCGAATGCCTGGAGGACGCGCTCGGCGAATGCCCGTGCGCCCTGCTGCTGATCAGCCACGACCAGCGCTTCCTGCGCAAGCTGACCACGATCAACTGGCCGATCACACCCGACGGCGACGACTCCCGGCTCAAAACCGCCCCGTGGTGAAGCACGGCGTGCCGGGCAGGCGGCAGGAGCCTCCCGCCGGTTACGGTTTCCCGCCAGCGGCGGAGCGTCTGCGCCAGAGGTAGAAGATGGCGGGGTAGACGAGCAGTTCCATGAGGGTGGAGGTGACGACACCGCCGACCATGGGCGCCGCGATCCGCTTCATGACGTCCGCGCCGGCGCCGTGGCTCCACAGGATCGGCAGCAGACCGGCGATGATGACGGCGGCGGTCATGGCCTTGGGCCGCACGCGCCGCACCGCGCCGTGGTGGATGGCCTCGCGCAGCCCGGCGTTGAACGCCGCGGCGGTTCCGGGTTCACGGTTCAGCGGTTGCGCCCCCGCCGTCCGCGCTTCCGTTGAGCGTTGAATGTTGAACGTTCTTCTGCTTTTGTTTCCAGTTCTGCGTTCTGCATTCTGCGTTCTGCGTTGGCGGTTCCCACTTCTGCCTTCTGCCTTTTGCCTTCGGCCTTCTTCTTCCACTCCTCATACGCCAGATCGAGATAGAGCAGCATGACCACGCCGGTTTCGGCGTCGAGGCCGGCGAGCGCGATCAGGCCGATCCGGACCGGCACGCTCAGGTTGTAGCCGCAGAGGTAGAGCATCCATCCACCGGCGGAGTTTCAATTGCCGGATGGGGGGTGGGGGTTCCTCCGGCCGAATTCAGCTCATGAAGAGGCTCTTGGAGGAAAACTCGGCGTCACAGGTGAGGTTCACGCCCAGTTTGCGCAGGCCGGCCTCGTCGCCCGGCGTGGGGATGTGGGTCAGGTGCACCTCGCAGTTTTCCAGATCCCGGAGCTTCCCGAGCGCCATCTGGGCGGCCGGGTTGCTGGTGGCGCTGATGCTGAGGGCGATCAGGGTTTCCTCCAAATCCAGACTGATCATGCGCCGCCGGAGGATGTTCTTCTTCAGGTGGCTGAGGGAGTCCAGCATGTTCTGGGGCAGCAGGTGGAGGTTTTCCGGCAGTCCCGCCAGCAGCTTTGTGGCGTTCATGACGAGGCTCGACGCCGCATGCATGAGGTGGGAGTTCTCTCCGGTGACGATGGTCCCGTCCCGGAGTTCGATGGCGGCCCCGCAGAAGGTCCCCTCGTTGCCCTTGCCCGTCGCATGGGCGGTGGCCGCCGCCTCCCGTGCGGGCAGCACGACGCGGCGGTCCTCGGCATTGGCCCCGATGTTTTTCATGATCAGTTCGGCGGCGTGGAGCGTGTCGAGTTCGGCGACACCCCCGGCATACTCGCAGGAGCAGCGGAAATAGCGGCGGATGATCTCCTGCCGGGCGGCTTCGCTGACAATTTCATCATTCGTAATCCCGTAGCCGGCGCGGTTCACGCCCATGTCCGTCGGGGATTGGTAGATGGAGCTCCCTGTGATCTTTTCCAGGATTCGCCGGAGCAGGGGGAACGCCTCGATGTCCCGGTTGTAGTTGACGGCGACCTCTCCGTAGGCGGCCAGGTGGTGGGGGTCGATCATGTTGACATCCTTCAGGTCCACCGTGGCGGCCTCGTAGGCCACGTTCACCTTGTGGAGGAGCGGCAGGTTCCAGATGGGGAAGGTTTCGAACTTGGCGTACCCGGCCTTCACGCCCCGCCGGTACTCGTGGTAGAGCTGCCCCAGGCAGGTGGCCAGCTTCCCGCTGCCGGGCCCGGGACCGGTCACCACCACGATCGGCTTGGAGGTTGGGATGTATTCGTTGGCACCGTAACCTTCATCGCTTACGATCAGATCCACGTCCGTCGGATAGCCCTTGGTAATCTTGTGCGTGTAGACGCGGACTCCGCGCCGTTCCAGCTTGTTCTTGAACAACTGCGCCGCCGGCTGGTTCTGGAACCGGGTGATGACGACGGCGGCGATGTCGATGCCCCATTCCTTGAAGTCGTCGATCGTCTTCATGGCATCGGCGTCGTAGGTGATCCCGAAGTCGGCCCGCATCTTCTTCCGTTCGATGTCCCCCGCGTAGATGCAGAGGACGACTTCGGCCTGGTCCTTGAGGCGCTGGAGAAGGCGCATCTTCACGTTGGGGTCGAAGCCGGGCAGCACCCGCATGGCGTGGTAATCGAACATGATTTTCCCGCCGAATTCCAGATACAGCTTGCTGAATTTTCCAACACGCTCCAGGATGGCGGACGTCTGCTCCTCCAGATATTTCTCGTTGTCAAACCCGATCTTGTCTGCCAGCATGGGGGGGCCTCCGGACGGTGTGGAAAATTGCAGGGGAATATTGCCCGGCTTGGCGGAAGAAGCAAGGCGGTGGACGCACCCGGCGCAAGAAATGCGGGGCGGCCCCGGAGGTCACTCGTAGCGCAGTGCCTCGACGGGGGGCAGGCTGGCGGCGCGGCGGGCCGGGTACCAGCCGAAGAAGATGCCGACGCCGACGGAGACGCCGAGGGCCAGCAGGATGCTGAACGGCTCCACGCTTGTCTGGAACGCCATGTCGGGCTGGATGTATTTGAACAGGATGGGGAACAGCCACGCCGAAAAAATGCCGAAGGCGACGCCGAGCAGGCCGCCGAGGCCGCTGATGATCATGGTTTCAAGCAGGAACTGCATGCGGATGCTGCCTTCGGTGGCGCCGATCGCCTTGCGGATGCCGATTTCGCGGGTGCGTTCCGCCACCGAGACGAGCATGATGTTCATGATGCCGATACCGCCCACCAGCAGGGAGATGCCGGCGACGCCGCCGAGGAGCAGGGTGAAGGTGGCGGTGAAGGCGGTCGCCATGGCGATGAAATCGGCCTGGTTGCGCACGTAGAAATCATCGTCCTCGCCTTCCAGCAGCCGGTGCCGGGCGCGGAGCGCCTTCGTGATCTCCGCCTGCACCTGCTTGAGGTCGGAACCCTCCTCGGCCTGCACATCGGCCTCCTTGAGGTAATCCTGCCCGAAGAGCTGCTTCATGGCGGTGGTGTAGGGGATCAGCACCTGGTCGTCGGGGTTGAACCAGCCCTGGTCGCCCTTGGCCTCCGTGACGCCGATGACGGTGAAGGTGATTCCCTTGACCTTGATTTTCTGGCCGACCGGATCCTCCATGCCGAACAAATCGGTGGCGACGTTGGGGCCGATGACCGCGATGCGCGCCATCGTTTCGCACTCGGAATCGGACATGTTGCGCCCCTGCGCGATCTTGAAGGCGCGGATCCCCAGGTAGGTGCCGGTGGTGCCGGTGACGCGCGTGGGCTTGTTGCGGTTGTGCGCCTTGACTTGCGCCCCGCCGCTGGCCACCGGGGCGACGCGGGCGACGCCGGGGACGCCGCGCAGCGCGCGGGCGTCGGCCACCGTCAGGTTTTGCCGCGTGCCGGAGATGACGCCCTGCGACCCGCTCTGCGCGGGGGAGATCACCAGCAGGTTCGTCCCCATGGTCGCGATTTGGGAGAGCACCTGCTTCTTGGCGCCCGCGCCGAGCGCGAGCATGGCGATCACCGCGCCGACGCCGATGATCATGCCGAGCATGGCTAGGAACGAACGCAGCTTGTTCGCCCACAGGCTTTTGACGCCGACTTTGACGATGATCCAGAACAGCATGGCAGAGGGGTTCCAGCAGGCGTGGTGATTATGGGGACGGGGCCGGTCCGGAGTCCGCACCCCGGCGGATGGTTTCCGGCACGACCTTGCCGTTGCGCAGGAAAATCTGGCGCGGGCAGTGTTGCGCGATCTCCGGCTCGTGGGTGACGATGAGGATGGTGCGCCCCTCCGCGTTCAGCTCGGACATCAGGCGCAGGATTTCGCCGCCCATGCGCGTGTCCAGGTTCCCCGTCGGCTCGTCGGCCAGGATCATGGCCGGATTGGTGACGAGGGCGCGGGCGATGGCGACGCGCTGGCGCTGGCCGCCGGAGAGCTGGCTCGGCGTGTGGTGCATGCGGTCCTTCAGGCCGACCTTTTCGAGCGCCTCGGCGGCCGGCCCTTTCGCGTTGCGGCGCCCGGCGTAGAGCAGGGGAAGCTCCACGTTTTCCAGCGCCGTCATGCGCGGCAGCAGGTTGAAGGTCTGGAAGACGAAGCCGATGCGCCGGTTGCGGATTTCGGCGAGGCGGTCGCTGGAGAGTCCGGCGACATCCTCGCCGGCCAGGAAGTAGTTTCCGCTGTCCGCCTGGTCCAGGCAGCCGAGCACGTGCATGAGGGTGCTCTTGCCGCTGCCAGAAGGGCCTGTGATGGCGACCATCTCGCCGGCGGCGATGCCGAAACTGACGTCGTCGAGGGCGCGCACGGTGTCGTCGCCGACCTGGTAATGCTTGACCAGCGACTGCACGCGGATGATGGAGTGGGGATCTGCCATGGTGAAGTTTTCCGCCGGTCAGTGCCTGCGCCCGCCGCCCATCGGCATGAAGGGGGATTTGGCCGTGTCGGTTTTTTGGCCGCGCCAACGGCTGTCGGCGTCGCCTTCGCGCAGGCGGACGATCTCCCCCTCCTTCAGGCCGTCCA
This sequence comes from uncultured Lentisphaerota bacterium, assembly GCA_903921725.1. Taxonomy (GTDB): domain Bacteria; phylum Verrucomicrobiota; class Lentisphaeria; order Oligosphaerales; family CAITYL01; genus CAIXRA01. The sequence continues at coordinate 29,682 of CAIXRA010000020.1, read as the reverse complement.
GGACCTCGACCTTGGCACCGTCGTTGAGGCCGATCTTTACCTCGCGCTCCGTCACCTCGCCATCGACGACCACCTCGACGGCATATCCCTCCGGCTTCCGCAGGATGGCGGATGATGGGATGGCGAGGGCGTTCTCCCGCTTGTCGGTGGTGACCTCGACGTTGGCCGACATCTCCGGCTTCAGGATGGATTTCTCATCGCCAAGCACCTCAATCTTCACTTCGAAAGTGACGACGTTGGAGCTGTTGACGCCGCGGGTGGCGACGCGCACGATCTTCCCCTTGAACCGTTTGGTCGGGAAGGCGTCGACGGTGATGCGCACGGGATGCCCGACCTGCATCCGGCCGATGTCGCTTTCATCGACGGAGGCGAGCACGAAGATCCGGGAGAGGTCCGACAGCGTTAGGATCGCCGTGCCGCCGCCGACGTTGCTGGTGGCGGAGGCGATGATCTGGCCGACCTGCACGGTGCGGACGGAGACCACGCCGTCGATGGGTGCCGAGACACGCGTGTCGCGGATGCGGTCCTGTGCGATGGCCAGCACGATCTTGTCCGATTCCACGGCGGCCTCGGCCAGCTTCACGTCCTGCCGCTTCAGTTCCAGCGCCCGTTCCTGGTTCTTCAACTCTTCCATCTTCACGCAGGCGTTTTCGCGGGCGGCGGCGGCCTGCACGGCGGCGTTGGCGGCCGTGTCGTATTCCTCCTGGCTGCACAGCTTTTGCGTGAGCAGTTCCTTCAGGCGCCCCGCCTTGGCGGCGGCGTCCGTCTCGTCCGACTTCTCCGCGCGGAGCGCCGTCTCCGCCTTGCGCCGGTCCGTGGCGAGGGTGGATTCCGCGAGGGTCAGGTTTTCCCCGGCGCTGGCGAGGCGGGCCCTCGAGGCGGAAAGCTGCACCTCCGCCTGCTTGACCTTGCGATCTTCGTCGATCGGGTCGAGCCGTGCCAGCAGCTCCCCTTTTTTCACGATGTCGCTCACGTCGAAGGGAAGTTCCGCAATCTGGCCGCCGGCCTTGCACTTCACCTCCACGTCGAGATTGGAAACGATCTTGCCGTTGGAGTTCACGACCTGCGCCATGTCGGCGCGCGTCACGGCCGCCGTCACCGGCTTGTCCGCCTCCGCGCCGTTCTTGGCGCGGCAGCCCTTCCATGTGAAAAACACGGCAGCCGCGAGCACGGCGGAGCCGGCGATGATCCATTTGCGTTTCGGAATGAACATGAAGAGGCTCTCGCTTTTTATGGCATGGAGTCAAACCGCGCCTGCCGGGGCGGCGCCGCAACGGCGATCCCCCTGCGGCCGCCGCCGGACCATAAGACAGCGCAAGGACGCGTTGGTTCCATCAGCGCCGCATGATATTGGAGGGCAGCCCGGGCGGGGGATCTGCGTGGCGCAGGGGTGCGGAGACGGATTCTGCGCCGCCGTACGGGATGGGGGCGGGGGCCGCCGCGCCTTCCTGCACCAGCAGCCCGTCCACATGCCAGTCCCCGTCGCCGGCACCCAGGGAGGCGAGGGCACGCACATGCAGAAGCCGCACCCCACCGTTTTCCGTGAAGGTGAAGACGGCCCAGTCGTGGACGACGTTCCAGCGGGTGGCCTTCCAACCGTCCAGGTTCGGCAGCGTCGGCTGGCCGAGGAGCTGGAGCAGTTCTCCCAGCGTGCTGCATCCGGCGGTCCGTCCGCGCTCCGGAAGGGCGGGGCGGTATTGGAAATGCGGCGCCACGCGCCGGCGGAAGAGGCCGCCTTCGACGGTGCCGAGGTTGATCCCCTCCGGACCGCCCGACAGGAAGCCGTCGAGGTTGAGCCGCTGCGCGGGAATCTGCCGCACGGTGAGTGCGTAGACTCCGGTGAGTGCCGCCGGCTCCAGGAACCCCGCCAGCGGCCTGCTCAGGCGCCAGGATCCGGCCGAGGCCGCCAGTTGTTGCGGCGGCGCCTCCGTGGCCTGCGGGTGCAGGGTCGCGCAACCGGCGAAGGCCGGAAGGAGGAGGGCCGGAAGGGTATGGAATGGACGCATGTGCGTGGAGCTCTCCATGTTTTCAGAAACATAATGCGCCGCGCGTCCGCCGGCTTGCAAATGAACGTCATGATGTTATTATAAACGCGGAACCGGGAGAATGAACATGCGTTCAGTAACATTCAGGAAGCAGAGGCATGACGCGACGGCGCGGATTCTTCTGGACGCGGCGGAGGCGGTCCTGGCCGAAAAAGGGGTCGGCAGCACCACGATGCGCGATATCGCCGCCAAGGCCGGCTGCGCCGCCGGCACCATCTACCTCTACTTCAAGACGAAGCAGGAGGTGATTGACGCCATCGCGACGCACCACAGCGGCATCCTGCTCGGCGAACTGGACGGCGTCCTGGCACTGGCGGCGGCGCCGCTGGAGAAACTGCACCGGATCACCGATGCGCTCGTGGACTATTTCAGCCAGCGCCGCAGCGTGCTTCGCATCCTTTCCGCGGGCGGGCTGGCGACGCTGGAGTCGCTGCCGCCTGCGCCGCGGAAGGCGTGGGAGGAGTTCCTCGGCAAGGAACTGGAACTGATCCGGCGGGCGCAGGCCGGGGGTACCGTCCGGAACGACTGCCCGGCCGAAATGATCCAGCAGTTCATGTACATCGTCATCATCGGCCTGCGCGAAAACCTGACGCGCGGCGGGGGCGGAAAGACGCCGGCCGCCGACGTGGACCGGAAGAAAATATGGGAATTCCTGAACGGCGGCATCGGCGGGGTGGCGAAGGGTGTGGTTCCGCAGAAGGGCGCGAGGGGCGCGAAGAAGTAGGGAACTCGATGGCGTCGAAGAGAGGCTGGAAAACGTGATGACGGGCTTGCTTAAAAATGGTGTGCTGTGTGCGCTGCTTGCCGTTGTTTCCGGCTGCCGGACGCCGGCGGTGAAACGGGACGCGGAGGCGGAGCGTTTCCGCGCGGAGCTGGAGAAGCGTGCCGCGGAGCTGAAGATTGATCCGGCGGCGCCGCTGACGGCGGAGCGCTGCGTGGAGATCGCGCTGGCGAACGGCCTGGAACTGCGCGTCGGCAGGCTCCGGCTGGCGCTGCAGGACGACCGGGTGCGGCAGTCGCTTTCCGACGCGCTGCCGAAGGTGAACGTCGCGGCCTCGGACTTCCGCCGCAGCAACGACCCGCTCATGAGGATCGGCGGCGGCGCGCCCGTCGCCATGGAAGATCGGGAGACGAAGGCGTTTTCGGTGCAGGCGGTGCTGCCGGTGCTGGACTGGGGCACGACCTATTACGGCTGGCTGGTGGCGAAGGACCGCCGGAAGCAGGAGAAACTGATGCTGGTACGTTCCCGGCAGCTTCTGGAGCGGGACGTGCGGGTGGCGTATGCGCGACTGGCGGCGGCGCAGCGGCAGGAGAGGATGGGGCGCGTGGCGGTCGTCGGCGCGCAGGAACTGGTGCGGGTGGCGCGTTCGCTGGAGCGCGAGGGGCTGGATTCACGCGCGGCCACCGCCACGATCGAGGCGGGGCTGGCGCAGGTGGTGCAGACCTGGACGGAACTGCGGCGCGGCGTCGAGGCGGCGCATCTCCAGCTTGCGCAGACGATGTCGCTGCCGGGCGGCCTGGAATTCAGCATCGTGGACGCGCTGCCGCCGGCGCCGGCGCTGCCGGAGGCGTCGGAGATCGGCGTGTTCGAGGATCGCGCGCTGGCCGGCCGTCCGGAACTGTTGGCGCAGGACCGTGTGCGGCACGCGGCGGCGGCGGCCGTCAAGCAGTCGCTGGCGGAGTTCCTGCCGCACCTGAACCTAGCCGGCGGCTACAACTGGAGCAGCATGTCGATGCTGGTGAAGCCGGACTATTTCAACTATGGCGTGACCATGACGGATTCGCTGCTGAACGGCGGCCGGAACTGGTGGGGCTGGAAGATGGCGAAGAAGAACGTGACGGTCGAGGAGGAGCGCACGCTGCTGCTCTCGCTGGGCATTCTATACGAGGTGGACTACGGCCTTCTGCGGCTGCTGGCCGCGCATGACAACATGACCTCGAGCGCGGTCGTCGCCCGGGCGCGGATGGAGGAGCTGAAGCTGGTCTCCAGCCGCTACCGCCAGGGATTGGAGACCGGTGCCGACGCGACGCGCTCGCTCGCCACCCTCTACCTGGCCTACCTGGATCTCGACCGCCACCAGACCGAGTACCAGATTGCCTGGGATGAACTGGCGGCGGCGGCACCGGGGCCGGCCGCAGTCCCGCCGGGTGCCAAAACCACGCTGCCGCCTTTCCGGCTGTCACCGCCGGTGGAACCGTTTTCGGATGTGCCGAAGGTTTTCCCCGGGGTTGACATGAAGGAATTCCCGGAGATCGAGGAGATGATCCGCAACGCTGGCGCGGATGAAAAAAAGGAAACAACTACATGAACACCAAGTACTTGAAGATTGCGGCGTCCGGATTTCTGCTGGCCGCCACGGGTTTTGCCGCGGAGCAGGCGCCGGGCGGGACGCCCGCCGCTGGGAGCGCCGGTGCCCCCACCGGCGTCGCCGCCATGGAACTGGTCGAAGCGAAGCCGGTCTGCGCGGCGGAGGCGACGGCGACGGGGCGCGTGCTTCCGCTTTATTCGGCGCGGCTGGGCAGCCGGCTGACGGCGCAGGTGGTGTCGTGGGGGACGGGCGAGGACGGGAAGCCGCTGGACGTCGGCATGCGCGTGAAGGCGGGGCAGATCCTGTTCGCGGTGGAGTCGGACACCTTCCGCGCCAAGGTGGCGGTTGCGGAGGCGACGCTGGCCTCCGCGTCGGCGCAGGTGTCGGATCTTGAGGCGCGGCTGCTGGACCGGCAGGCCGACGAGGCGCGCTACCGGCGCCTGGTGGAGGTGGATAGAACCGTGCCGCTGAAGAAGCTGGAGGAGGTGCGGCTCGGCGTGGAGACATTCCGTCTGCAGATCAAGGCGGCAAAGGCCCAGGTGCAGGGGGCGCAGGCGGCGCTGGACGCGGCGCGGATCGACCTGCGGGACACGGAGGTGAAGGCACCGTTCGACGGCGTGGTCACGAAGCGCATGAAGGGGTTGGGCGACCACCTGGCGGGCGCGCCGCTGGTGGAGGTGCTGGAACTGACGACGACTGACCGCCTGGAGGCCGAACTCCGGCTGCCGGAATCGTATCTGGCGCAGGTGGTTCCGGGAACGACGGTGGTGGCGCTTTCCAGTCCGCAGCTCCAGGACGAACTGACGCTGCCGGTGACGCGCGTGGTGCCGCTGGTGGACGCGGCGAACGGGACGTTTTCCGTGCGCGTGGCGATCCCCGCGGAGAAGGCCGGCGGCCTGGTGCCGGGCGCGTTCCTCACGGGGCGGCTGCGGCTTGACGCCGGCACGGCGGTGATTGTGCCGCTGCGCGCCGTGATCCGCGACGCCGCCGGCGCGGCGGTGATGGTTTTGGAAAACGGGAAGCCGGTCCGGCGCGCCGTCGAGCTGGGCAGCGAACTGACCGAGGGCGTGGTCGTGAAGAGCGGCCTGAAGCCCGGCGAACAGGTCGCGGCAAGCCCGGAGAAGAAGTGAGTGGTGGAAAAATTTATAGGCGAAACGCCAGTATGATGAAAATCATAAAACAGATTGTGGCGAGAACGTGGCCGTTTGCGGCGGGCATGGCGGTGTTCATGATCGTAGCCATCATGAAGGGCGATCGAGTTGGGATTATCCCTTTGTATGTTGTTGTTCCAATTTTCGGATTTTGGGATCACTTGTTGGTGCCGGAATGGGTGTTTGGCATGACGGCGAGCGTACTCCTTCTGGGGGTGCATGTCGCCTGGCCCCGGTGGTACACGGCCATCTTGTCCGCCGTTGGTGGATACGTCTGGTGCTATTTGGGCATGCTGGTTACTGGGGAATCATGCTGATTCCGCAAATCATGCGAGGCCGATAATAGGTGAATCTACGAAGCGCGCGCGGTGTCATTTTGGAGTGCGGCAATGAGTGCATCCGTTTGCCGCTTTCTTGCCAAGGCGAAGCCGCTATCAGCAATGCCGAACAGAAAAACGAGGGACAGGATACCAGCGCTCCGCGCGAATGAAAAAGCGGCAAACGGATGCACTCATTGCCGCACTCCAAACATGCATAAAAGAGCCCCGGAGGGGCTGAGTTTAAAGGTTCGTCAAACCGCTTCAGTTTTGCTCCACCACTCACCACTTACGACTCACCATTTACCACTCACCCATTTGAGGTTCTCCCATGTTTCTCTCCGATGTTTCCATCCGGCGGCCGGTGTTCACCACGATGGTGCTGGGGGCGATGATTGTCTTCGGCCTCCTCTCCCTGTGGCGTCTGGGGATCGACCAGTTCCCGAAGGTGGACTTTCCGGTGATCACAGTGGTGACGAAACTGCCGGGGGCGGATCCGGAGACGATGGAGATGCGCGTCACCGACCCGATTGAGGAGGCGGTGAACACGATCGCCGGATTGAAGTCGCTGCGTTCGACGAGCGCGGACAGCTATTCGATGATCACGGTCGAGTTCGAGCTGGACAAGAACGTGGATGTGGCGTTCCAGGAGATCCAGGCGAAGATCAACACGATCCGCCAGCAGCTGCCGACGGACATCGAGGAGCCGGTGATCGAGAAATTCGACGTCGACGCGGCGCCGATCCTGACGGTGGTGGTGGCGGCGGACATGCCGGTACGCGAGCTTTCCTATCTGGCGGACAAGACGATCAAGGAGCGCATCCAGCGCGTGCGCAATGTCGGCTCCGCCAAGATCATCGGCCAGCGCGATCGCAAGATCTGGTTGTGGCTCGACGCGGAGAAGATGAAGAGCCACGGTGTCTCCGTGCAGGAGGTGCGGGCGGCCCTGCAGCGCACGCACGTCGAGATCCCCGGCGGCCGCGTCGAGACCGGGCCGCTGGAACTGGCGGTGCGCACGAAGGCGGAGTTTCAGGACGCCGCGGCGATGAACGGGATGATTGTGGTCCAGCGCGACGGGCGCACAATCCGGCTGAAGGATGTGGGGTTTGCCGAGGACGGCCTGGAGGAGGAGCGCTCCTATGCGCAGCTCGACGCCAAGCCGTGCATCGCGCTCGACATCCGCCGCCAGTCCGGCACCAACACCGTGGAGGTGGCGAAGGAGGTGAAGGCGGAGCTGGCGCGCATGCAGAAGGAGCTGGCGCCGCTCGGGGTGCGGCTGGAGATTGCCAAGGATTCCTCGCTGTACATCGAGCGTTCGGTCAAGGAGGTCGAGCACCACCTGGTCATCGGCGGTTTCATGGCGGTGTTCACCGTCATGCTGTTCCTGCTCAATTTCCGCAGCACCTTCATCAGCGCGCTGGTGCTGCCGACGGCGGTGATCTCGACCTTCATCCTGCTGTATGTGATGGGTTTCACGCTGAACATGATGACGCTGCTGGGGCTGACGCTGGCGATCGGGCTTTTGATCGACGACGCAATCGTGGTGCAGGAGAACATCATGCGCCACGTGGAGGAGGGGATGGCCCCGCGCAAGGCGGCGGAGTTCGGCACCTCGGAGATCGGGCTGGCGGTGCTGGCGACGACGCTTTCCATCGTGGCGGTATTCGTGCCGGTGGCGATGACCAAAGGGATTGTCGGGCGCTTCTTCTGGCCGTTCGGGCTGACAATCGCTTTTGCGGTGCTGATCTCGATGTTCGTCTCGTTCACGCTGAACCCGATGCTTTCCTCGCGGCTGCTGCGGCGGCACGAGGGGCACCAGAACGCGCTCTTCCGCCGGCTGGAGTCGTTTTTCAAGTGGATGGAACGGGTGTACGGGGGGCTGTTGGAGTGGAGCCTGCGGCACCGCGGCATGGTGCTGATGATCGCCGTCGCCTCGCTGCTCAGCCTGGGGTTTCTGCTGAAGTTCACCAAGCTCGAGTTCGTGCCGGTGGAGGACAGCGCGGAGATGAACGTCATGGTCCGCGCGCCGCAGGGCGCCTCACTGGCGAAGACCCGCGAGATCATGGAAGACCTGCTGCCGCGCCTGAAAAAGATACCGGAACTGTCCTACTCCTTTTACTCGATCGGGGCCGACGAAATGCAGAAGGTCAACGAGGGCGCGATTTACTGCAGGCTGCTGGACAAAGACAAGCGGAAGCGCGGCCAGGCGGCGATCATGGACGATGCACGCGCTCTCACGGCGAATGTGAAGGACGCCCAGATTTCCGTCCAGCAGGTCGCCAAGATCTCCGGCGGCGGCATGAAATGGGCGCAGATCCAGTACGAGGTGCGCGGGCGCGACACGAACACGCTGGTGAGTCTCTCCAACCGCATTCTGGAGCGGATGAAGGCGGCGGGCGGCTACGTGGACATGCAGAGTTCCTACGAGGCGAACAAGCCCGGCGTGGACGTGGCGGTGGACCGGGCGCGTGCGGCCGACCTTGGCGTTTCGGAGGCGGACATCGCCGACAGCGTGCGGACTGCCATCGGCGGCGCCATCGTCGGCAAGTTCAAGGCCGGCGGCGACCGCTATGACATCGGCATCCGCTTCCTGCAGAAGGACCGGAACCGGCCGGAACTGCTCGGCGGGCTGTGGGTGCCGTCGCGGCTGGGCGGCAACGTCGAGCTGCGCGGCGTGGCGCAGGTGGTGGAGTCGCGGACGGCCGTGGAGATCACGCGCTACAACCGCCAGCGCAATATCACGGTGCTTGCGAACCTTGGCCCCGGCAAGGTGCTCGGCCCCGCACAGAAGGAGATCGAGTCGTTCGCGGCGGAGATGCCGGCGGGCTACAGCACCGGCTGGAACGGCCAGGCCAAGGACATGCAGGAGTCGTTCGGCTACCTGGTCCAGACGATGATCCTGTCGGTGATCGTCATCTTCATGGTGCTCGCCGCGCAGTTCGAGTCGGTCGTGCATCCGCTCTCAATCATGCTTTCCCTGCCGCTGGCGCTGATCGGCGGCCTCGGCTCCATCGTCCTGCTGCGGCTCAACCTCAGCATCTTCGTGATGATCTCCTTCATCTTCCTGTTGGGACTGGTGACGAAGAACGCCATCCTGCTGATCGACTACACCAACACCCTGCGCACCCGCGACGGGCTGCCGATGATGGAGGCGCTGCGCAAGGCCGGTCCGGTGCGGCTGCGGCCGATCCTGATGACGACGATGGCGGTGATTACCGGCATGCTGCCGACGGCGCTGAGCACCGCCTCCGGCTCCGAGTCGCGCCAGCCGATGGCCATCTGCATCATCGGCGGCCTGATCACCTCCACGCTGCTGACGCTGCTGGTCGTGCCGGCCGTCTATTCGCTGCTCGACCCCGCCTCCGAATGGATCAAGCGCAACTTTCTGGAGCGCAAGGACGAGCCGTGAGACCGGCGGCTGGCCGGCGTGACTCTGTGACTTGGGCCGCCGGCTGTCCGGATCTGCCGGAGTTTGTAGTCCCGCCTTCAGGCGGCAGCGTCCCCGTCCCTGGCGGTGTTTGGCGGCCGCCTGAAGGCGGAACTACAAACGCGAGGCCGCTGTTTCTGGAACCTCACTCTCCCAGAAACCGCAGGAGCTGCTCCAGGACGGCGTCCGGGGCGTCGGCGTGGAGCCAGTGGCCGGCGCCGGGGATGATTGCGGACTCCGCACGCGGGAAGAGGCGGCGGATGGCCGGAAGGTCGGCGTCCGTGACGTAGTCCGAGCGTCCGCCGCGCAGGAAGAGCGCGGGGCCGGGGAAGGGCGGGCCGTCCACGGGTTCCAGGATGCGTGCGGCGTGCCGCGCCAGGGCGGCGAGGTTGCAGCGCCAGCGGAGGCGGCCGTCGTCGCCGCGTTCCAGGTTTTTCAGCAGGAGCCCGCGCACGGCGGCGTCGGGGACGGCGGCGGCCAGCGCGGCGTCCGCGTCGGCGCGCGAGGCGAGGGTTGCGCGGTCGAGCGCGAGCATGGCGTCGACTTCGGGGAACGTCCGCGGCGGATAGGCGCGCGGCGCGATGTCCGCAACGGCGATGCGCTCGATGCGTTCCGGCGCGTCGAGGGCGAGGCGCATGGCGGCCTTTCCGCCGAGGGAGTGTCCGAGCAGGGCCGCGCGGCCGATCCCGTGGTCGTCCAGCAGGCGGCGGATGTCGCCGGCGAGTTCGGGGATGCCGAAGCCGGAGGCGTGCGGCGAACGGCCGTGGTTGCGCAGGTCGGGCACGAGCACGCGGAAGCGGCCGCCGAGCCTGCCGGCGAGCGTGTGCCAGTTGTCGGAGCAGCCGAGGAATCCGTGCAGGATCACCAGCGGTTCACCCCGGCCGTATGTGCGGCAGAAAAGCTTCATCCCGTTCCTTGAGTAAACAACTTTGTCCCGGATGTGCGTCCGGCTGCGGTGGAAATGCCGCCTTCCGGATGGATAGTAACCCGCCGTGCGACTCACGCGGAGGCAGAGCAGTCCTTCCGCTGGCGGCTTTGGGCGCCCTTCATGAAACAAACGGGGCTGGCGCGGTGTCTATCATCGGTCAATATGGATATAGAACGGCCCGCGTCAAGAACGTACGGGGGACAGGGCTGGCGGCGGAAGCAAAACGGAGGTTTTCATGGCAAGGCACGGATGGGGCTTGGTGATTTTGGCGGCGGGTTTGGCCGCCTGCGGTGTCCAGAGCTGGGCGGGTGCTCGCGAGAAGGAAAGCATCCGGATGGCCTCTTCGCCCTCCGTGTCGCCGGACGGGCAGACGATTGCCTTCGAATGGAATGGCGAGATCTGGCGTGCGCCGGTGGAGGGCGGCGTTGCCGTCCCGCTGACGCGCAGCCCCGCGCCGGACGGCCAGCCCCGCTTCTCCCCCGACGGCAGCGAGATTGCCTTCAATAGCAAGCGTTCCGGCGACACACAGGCGTATGTCATGCCGGCCACCGGCGGGATTCCGCGGCAGGTGACGCATCATTCGGAGGGGGCCACGCTGCTGGACTGGTTTCCCGACGGCAAGTCGCTGCTCGTCCACGGCGTGCGCGACTACGGCCCGCTCCTCAATCTCATGACCGAGTACGCGGGCCGCATGTTCAAGGTGTCCGCCGTCGAACGTTCGGCGGAGGGGCTGGTGTTCAACGACTACGGCAAGGACGGGCGGATGTCGCCGGACGGCACGCGGGTTCTCTTCGTGCGTGAATTCCCCTTTTGGAACCGTTACCGCCGCGGCTACCGCGGCAGCGCCGCCGCCCAGCTCTGGATGTACGACCTGCGGACGAAGGCGTTCACCCCGATCCACAGCGAGGAATGGAACTGCTTCTCGCCGGTGTGGATGCCGGACGGAAAAGGGTTCTACTACCTCAGCGAGAAAAACGGCCTGGCCAACATCTGGCAGCACGACTTGGCCACCGGTGCGGAGAAACAGCTGACGTTCTTCCAGGACGACCCCGTTGCGACCCCCGCCATTTCCCGCGACGGTTCCACCATCGTCTTCTGCAAGCTCTTCGACCTCTACCGGTTCCGCCCCGCCGCCGGCCGTCCCGCCGAAAAAATTGAGCTGTGGAGCGAGACGGACGGGCCGCGCAATCTCACCCGCCGCCGCTGGTATGAGACTGCCTGGAACTGCGGGGAATGGGGCTCCGTCGACTTTACTTCCGACGGGCTGGAGACGGCCTTCACCGCGGGCGGCAACCTCTGGGTTATGGACACCGTGCTCCGCGAGCCGCGTCAGGTGACCTCCGATTCCGGCCGCTGCGACAGCAATGCTTTTTTCACGGCCGACGGCGGCAGTCTCGTCTTCTTGCGCGACACCGGTGACCGCGCAAACATCTGGCGCGCCCGCCGCGGCGCACCCGCCCTCTACTGGTGGCAGAACAGCAGCTTCGTGCTGGAAGAGCTGACGCATGACACCACCACCAAGTCCTTGCTCCAAGCCAGTCCCGACGGCAAGCATCTCGCCTATGTCCAGTGCGAGACCGACCTCTACATCGCCGACCTGGACGGCCGCAACCCCCGCCTGCTTTATCACACGCCGGACATCGGCGAATATGTCTGGTCGCCCGACGGCAAGTGGATCGCCGGCCGCTTCCGCGACAGCATGGACAACGACGACATCTGGCTGCTCGCCGTGGACGGCTCCATCCCGCCGCTCAACGTCTCCCGCAACCCGTATCCGGACTGCAGCCCTGCCTGGTCGCCCGACGGGAAGATTCTGGCCTACATCGGCGGCGCCGCCAGCGGCCGGGCCCCCGATCTCCGCTATGTCTACCTTGCCCGCGGCGATTCCGAGATCACGTCGCGCGATGCCGCCATCGCCAAGGCGCTCAAGACCATGGAGGATGGCCGCCGCCGGGGAGCCGCCGCGCCGGATGCGAAGCCGGATGCGAAGGACGGAACAGGCGGAAGAGACGAAAAGGACGGGAAGACGGAGCGCGCCGTGGCCGGGAAGTCTTCCGTCTTTGTTGCCGCGCCGGTGGAACCGCCGCCCGTGACGGTCAAGGTGGATCTGGCTGGGTTGCCCGACCGCGTCCGCGTCGTCCCCGTCGTCGCGCCCAAGTATGATTCCGGCACCCTGTTCTGGGTTGATGCAAAGCGTCTGGCTTTCGGCAACACCGTCAACGGGCGCACCAGCACCTGCACCATCGAGTTTCCGGAGAAATTCACCCCGGTCCCGTTTGCCGAGGGGGTGTTCACCCGTGCGCGTCTGGGGCGCGGCGGCAAGCTGTTTTCCCTTCTGGACGGCGTCCCGGCCGTTGGCCCCCAAAAATATGCGTTTGGCGCCTTTCAGGAACTGGACCTGGCCGCCTACCGCCGGATGGGGTTCGCCAAGGCCTGGCAGATTCTTCGCGACTGTTTCTACGACGGACGCCTGAACAACCTCGACTGGGACGCCGTCCGCGTCAAGTACGAGGAAATGGCCGCCAACGCCCCCGACATGTATGCCTTCTCCCGCATCATCGACATGCTGAACGGCGAGCTTGGCGCCTCGCACCTCGGCTTCACGCCGAATCTCAAGGAATGGGAAAAGCCCGCCGATGCACCGGCCTGGCGTTCCGAAACGGCGCATCTCGGCCTGCGTTTCGACACCGCCTGCGCCGGGCCCGGGCTGAAGGTTCGCGATGTCGTGGCCAAGGGGCCCGCCGACTGCATCCGCAGCCGCGTGCTTCCCGGCGAGACCGTGCTCAAGATCGACGGCAAGGAAGTCGGACCGGATGCGGACCTGACGCGCGTGCTCAACGGCCGCCTCCAGCGTGAAATCACCCTGCGCGTCGCCGCCGCCTCCGGCGCGCAGCGCGACGTCGTCGTCCACCCCATCAGCTATCACGACGTCCGCGACCTGCTGCGCGAGCAGGAGCAGGACGGCAGCCTCCGGTTGGTCGAGAGTCTGAGCCGCAACCGCCTGGCCTACCTGAACATCGAAAAGATGGATTGGTCGAGCTTCGACAAGTTCGAACGCGAGGTCTTTGCCCGCGGCGTCGGCAAGGCCGGCCTGGTCATTGACGTGCGCAACAACCCCGGCGGCTTCATAGCCGACCGCCTCCTGGCCATCCTCTGCCGTCCCCAGCATTCCATCACCGTCGCCCGCGGCGGCGAGGAGAGCTATCCGTTCGGGTATCAGGTTTTCACGAGCTGGGACAAGCCGATCGTCGTGCTCTGCAGTCAGCGCTCCACCAGCAACGCCGAAATCTTCAGCCACGCCATCAAGGCGCTGAAGCGCGGCAAGGTCGTCGGCGTCCAGACGGCCGGCGACGTCATCGCCACGCCGGAAAGCCCGGTCCTGGACCTCGGCGTCATCCGCGTGCCGCGCCGCGGCTTCTTCACCAAGCACGATGGCGAGGACATGGAGCTCCACGGCGCCATGCCGGACTTCGTCATCTGGCCCAAACCGGGAGACCTCCCGGCCGGCCGGGACGAGCAGCTTGAAAAGGCCGTGGAGATCCTGATGAAGGACGTGGCCGACTTTGAGGCTGCGCCGCACGCCAGACTGATCTTCAAGGCGGAACGCATCCTCAAGCCCGACCCCGCGCCCGTTTCCGGCGGTGCCACAACGGAAACGCCGAAACCGGCGGGCGGGTGACGGCATGAGAATTACCGGCCGGCGTTTTTCGAAGCGGGGGATGGCGCTCGGCCTCTCCTCGCTGGTGATGCCGGGCGCGGGGCAGCTCTACCAGCGCCGCTGGTTCGCCGGCGTTTTCTACGCCGCCGCCTTCCTGCCGCTGGCGGCGCGTTTTTTCTGGGTGAACGGCGCGTATCTGCTGAAATGTTTCCGCGCCTTTTATTGCATGTTCACCGGCCGTGCATGGGATTCGCAAGCCACGACCAGCGCCGGCCATGAAGCATTTTTCTGGCTGTTTCTCTGCGCCCTGGTGTGGGCCATGAACGTGCTGGACGTCTGGATGGCCGGCCGACGGCTTGCCGTGCGGGAGGCATCCGCCGGTTCATCGCGCCCGCTGCCGCCGGTCCTTCCCAAATACTGAAGCCGGGCTGGAGTAACGCGGCGCATTCCTGCCCGCGTTTTGGCGTGTCGGCTCGTGGGTATGGCGTCGGGAATGGGAACGCCGCATCGTGTTGGTGTGCCGGCGGTGCATGCCTGCGGCGGAGACGGTCAACGCGGTCAGGAATGAGCCGCGTTACTCCACGGAGGCTCAGCTCTCAGCGCTCAACGCGCAAATCGGGCCGGAGGGACGGGCTGGAGGGACGGGAGCGCGGGCGTCCCGCCGGTTTTGACCGGGCGTTCTTCCGTGTCATTTCCCCGCCGGCGCGGTGGTCGGTTCGGGCGCGGCCCTGACGCTCAGGTTCTTCAGCCCCGCCGCCTGGAGCGCGTCCAGCGCATCGACCACGCTCTGGTAGGGGGTGGCTTTGACGGGTTCGACGATGACGGGCGTGGCGGCGTCCGTGCCGGCGAGTGCGGCCTTGAGTCCATCGGCCGGAACCGCCTTCCCATCCACGGAGCATGCGCCGTCGGCGCCGATCCGGACGGTTTTGGGGGCGGGTGGCTGCTGTGCCATCGGCGCAGCCGGTGCGGCGGCGGCCTTCGCCTGCGGTTCGGCGGCCAGCAGTGCGACGTTGGGGAAACCGAGAGCCTTCACTGTGTCGAGAACGGTTACGACCTGCTGGAAGGCCAGGCTGCGGTCCGCAACCACGGTTACGGGCGTCTGGCGGTCAAGACCGGCGAGTGCGGTCTTGAGCGCGTCGGGCGCAACCGACCTTCCGTCCACCGTGCAGGCGCCATCGGCACCAAGTCGCAGTTCTTTTGCCTGGGGCAGGGGAGGCTGCTGCGGCGCGGGGAGCGCCTGCGGCTGGGGCTGCGGCTGGCCCGTCAACGGCGGCGGAACCGGCGCGAACTCGCGGTAGCTGGCTGCGGGACCGCCGTAGTACGGCGCGGCGACATAAACCGTTGGAGGCGCGTAATAGGTCTGCCGGCCATACGGGCGGTTGGCGGGGCCGGCGTGGTTGAGCAGGATGTCGGCGGCCACGACGCCGGTAAGGATTTTGCCGGCGGTGGCCCATTCCCTGTCGCCAGCGGAAGCGTCCGCAGGGTGAAGGGCCGGCAGCAGGGCGAGCAGCGCCAGGAGCGGGGTGGCCGGGAGGATTCGGCGTGACGTTTTCATGATTGCAACTCCTTTTATTTCATGTTGTTGAAACTTTTGCGCCTCGTCTCGCCGTCACTTTGCGGTGAGCACGACAAAAAGGCTGCTGCCGTCGGCGTCCGGGATGCTGCCGACCACGACGGGGTGGCCGGGTGCCAGCCGCACCCGCATGCTGACGAGCGGACGCCCCTGGCGGTTGACGGTGACGGTGCATTCGTTGTTTTCGACCTTGCTGATGCCGAGGGTCAGCCCCTTTTCGAGCTTGACGATGCGTTCGCCAAGCGGGAAATGGCGGGCGCAGGCGAGCTGGTAGGAGGTGAATCGGAGGGTTTCCTGGAGGAGGGGGACCACGTCGGCCAGTTCCGGGGACACGGTGTTGCCGGTGGAGGAGGCCGCAACGAGGCGCGCCGCCACCATGATTGGCGCCTGCCCGCCGCCCGCCTGCGCGGCGGCCGGAAGGGTGAAGGCGGGGGTCAGGAGAAGGATGGCGCCGCCGAGGATGGCCGCCATGCGCGATGTCCGGGTGAAGATGTTCATGATGGAGTCTCCCACTTCAGTGCACGCTTGCCGGTACGGGTTCCGAATCATTCTGGATTCCGGACACGAAGACCACGGTGCCTTTGTGCCGGTTCCCCTCGAGCATCAAGACGCCCCGGTGGCCGACGCGCACATCCAGCGACTGAACGGCGGGGGCGGGCCCCGCGACCGCGGCATCCGGCCTCGGATTGAGCCAGGTCAGGCTGAGGACGAACATGAAACCGGCGGCGGCCGCCGTAGCGGTCCAGACCATACGGAACTGGGCCCGTGTCAGGCGTGCCCGGCGCATGCGCTCCTGCAGTTCCAGGTCCAGGCGTGCGTTGGCCTCCGCCCAGAAGTCGGCGGCGGGCGGCGGTTCCGGCGCGGCATAGCGCGTGCGGAGTTCGCGGCGGATGTCGTTCATGTCAGGTGTTTTCATGGGCCATTTCCTCTTTCAATATCTTCCGCAGCCGCAGCCGGGCGTTGAACAGGCGCGACATCACGGTTCCCATGGAGACGCCGGTGGCCGCCGCAATCTCGCGGTAGTCCAGGCCGTCCACCTCGCGCAGGAGGATGGTCTGCCGGTGTTCCTCGCTCAGCTTGGCCATGGCGCGTCCGATGCATTCCCCCAGTTCCCGGCGCTGCACGTTCTCCACCGGTGACGGCGTGCGGCTGTCCTCGATTCCCTCGACCATCTCCGAATGGGTTTCGTCATCCGCCGGCAGCGCCTCGAATCCGCGGCGGTTCCGGCGCCGGATTTCATCCAGCGCGGTATTGCGCACGGTCTGGCAGAACCAGCGCGACAGGGCGGCCTCGCCCTGGAACACCGGGAGCGACTGCCAGGCCTTGATGCAGCTCTCCATCACCGCGTCCCCCGCGTGATCCGGTCCGACCAGCCGTCCGGCTACCCTGTGTAGCAGCGGCCGGTACTGTTCAAAAAGAGCGGCAAATGCGTCCCGGTCGCCCGCCCGGGCCCGGTTCAGCAGTTGTTCGACGGTTGGGATCGTGTCGGCCATGTGTTGCCAGAATTTCGGTCCTGCCCGCCGGACATCAGTGCCGGCCGGCCTCCCCGTTCCGCCGTTCCCGTTGGATGCGCATGGCGGAACACTGAGAGGTAATCTATTCCCCGAAACGCCGCATGCCGCTCGTTTATTCACATGTCCCGGAAAAAGGCAGGGATTGCGTGGCGGCGGGAGTTCGGATGATTTGGGTCTTGGAGGCTTCATTCAAGCTCAAACAAGTGGGCCGCGGCGGAATTCGGGTTGAAATGTGACGGATGGCGCGGCTCCGGCCGCCCCATCAAGCCTCATTTTTTGGCGGTTCCGGCGTTGACGCTGCCGCTCCGGGGCGCTATCGTACCCGTTCTTTTTTGGGAACGCATGACAGTGGAAAAATAGAAAAGGCGGAATCATGATTCATCCAACTGCGGTCATTGCTCCCGGCGCGAAGATCGGCGCCGATGTGGAGATCGGCCCCTATGCAGTCATTGACGGCGAGGTCACGGTGGGCGACGGCGTCCGTATCGGCCCGCATGTCCACCTCACGGGATGCACCACCATCGGCGCGGGCACGAAGATCCACACCGGCGCGGTCATCGGCGATGAGCCGCAGGATCTCCACAACACCGGCGAGGGCTGCACGACCGTCATCGGCAAGGCGTGCATCATCCGCGAGTACGTCACCGTGCATCGCGGCGCCATGCCCGGTACCTCCACGGTGGTCGGCGACGGCGTGCTGCTGATGGCCTTCTCGCATCTCGGCCACAACTGCGTGCTCGGCAACAACTCGATCATCGCCAACGCCACGCTGCTGGCCGGACATGTCGAGGTCGGGGAGAAGGCGTTCATCAGCGGCGCCTGCGTCGTCCACCAGTTCTGCCGGATCGGTCCCTTTGCCATCGTCGGCGGCAAGTCGGGCATCGGCCAGGACGTGCCCCCGTACTGCATGTACCAGTTCGGCGGCGTCGCCGGACCCAATGCCATCGGTCTGCGGCGGAACGGGTTCGACACCACCGCGCGCGCCCAGATCCGGAAGGCGGTCAAGATTTATTTCTTCTCCGGCCTGAACCGTCCCGCCGCCCTTGCCAAAATCCGGGAGGACATCGGCGAGACGCCGGCCGTGAAGCCGTTCATCGAGTTCATCGAGGCGACCAAGCGCGGAATCGTTCCCGGCTCCGGTACTGGAGAGGGGAAGGAAGCCGGGGAATGACCCGCTCCCGCCGCGCATGCGGCGTCCTGGGGCGGACGACCGGCATCCGTCACACGGAGCCGTTCCTGCGCAGATGTGCCCGGGTGTCTTTTTTCTGACCCGGTTTCCCGTCCACCGCCCCGCCGCCCGCCATGCAACCGCGCATCCGCATCCAGGAAGAAACCATCCATGACGCCAGCCGACATGATCTTGTACCTGCTGCTTGCCGGGGGGGCGGTGGCGCTGATCGTCATCATCTGCAGTTACGCCAAAGGGCTGCGCCAATCGCCGCGCGACATGTGGTTGCTGTTCGGGTACAAAATCCTGGAATACACCGGTTACGCCGCCATGAACATGACGCTGATCCTCTGGCTGTCGGCGGACTGCGGGCTCAGCGACGTCAAGGCCGGCTGGTTCATCTCGGTCTGGTCGGTCATTCTCTCCATCATGGGCATGCTGGCCGGGTCGCTGATTGACGTGGTGGGCATCCGCAAGATCCAGATATTCTCCATCAGCTTCCTCATTTTCGCACGGCTCATGTTCGCCTTTGTCACCGATCCGTACCTGGCTTTTGTGCTGGCGTTTTTGCCGATGGGGATCGGGTTTGGCGTGGTCGCCTCCTTGATTTCGGTGGCGATCAAGCGCTACACGACCAAAGAGGGGGCCGCCCTCGGCTTCGGCCTTTTCTACGTCCTGATGAATGTGGGGTATGCCATCGGCGGCGGCTTCTTCGACTGGATCCGCGATGCGTTCGCCGCGCGCGACGCCGCCGGAAAAATCATCAACGAAAACGCCGGCACGATGCTTCTGGGGCACCACTTCTCCACCTATCAGATGGTGTTTCTCTTCGGATTTGGCCTGACCTGCATCAGCCTGCTGGTCTCCTTCTTCATCCGCGACGGCGTCGAGATGAAGCCCGACGGCACCGTGGTGGTCCATCCACCCAAGCCCACCGGCCCCTGGCTGGAAACCCTCGGAAAAACCGCCCGCGCCACGGGGGCGCTGATTGCCAAGACCGCCACACACCGTTATTTCTGGATTTTCCTGGGGATGCTGACCGTCACGCTCTTTGTCCGTTTCGTGTTTTTCCATTTCCACTACACGTTCCCCAAGTATGGCATCCGCGTCCTGGGCGAGGGAGCCCGGATCGGTTCTATTTTCGGGGTGTTGAATCCGGTGCTAATCATTTTCCTGGTGCCGCTGGTGGCCTTTTTTACCAAACGTGTCAGCTCGTACAAGATGATGATTGTCGGCGCGACGGTATCCTCCCTGGCCTGTTTCATCGCGGTGATTCCGGCCTCCTGCCTGGCCGGTCTTACCGACACGGTGGTCGGGGAACTTATCTTTGTGAAGCTCCTGCGCATGGCGCCCGACATGGCCGCGCTGCAGCAGAACGCGCCGTCCCCCGCCTACTGGCCGCTCATCATCATGATCGCCGTCTTCACGGTCGGTGAAGCCATCTGGTCGCCGCGGCTGATGCAGTTCACGGCTGAAATCGCGCCCAAGGGGCAGGAGGGCACCTACATCGCGCTGTCCATCCTGCCGTTCTTCGTGGCCAAGTTTTTCGTCGGCCCGATGTCCGGCTGGCTGGTCAAGACCTACACGCCGCTCGACGAGGCGGGCAAGGCCCTGGCGCATTATCCCCACCACCAAGTGATCTGGATCTGGATCGGCGGCATGGCCGTCCTGACACCGATCGGGCTGCTGGTTTTCCGGCATTGGTTTATCAGGGGGCCGGAGCTGGCGGAGGCGAGCCTGGCGCAAGGCGGAGGCAAGCCGGCCGGAACCGCCGGATGAAATGCATCGGCGCGGCGGAACGCCGCCGCCGTCATTCCGCGGGCAGGGCAAGACCCAGCGCGTCGGCCGCCTGGCGGAAATCCTCGGGAATCGGGGCGGTGAAAGCAATCGCCGCCCCGGTGCCGGGGTGCGTGATGGCGAGCTTCCAGGCGTGCAGCATCTGGCGTGCGGGGCGGACGGGGATGCCCTCCTGCCGTCCGCCGTACACACCGTCGCCGAGCACCGGGTGCCGGATATGCGCGAGATGGACGCGGATCTGGTGCGTGCGCCCGGTCAGGATGCGCAATTCGAGGAGCGATGCCTTTTCTCCGGCGGCGAGCACGCGGTAGTGCGTGATGGCGGACTTGCCGTCCGCCGCGCTGACGACGGCGATTTTCTTGCGGTCGCGCGGGTGCCGGCCGAGGTGGTTTGAGATGACCGTGAACGGCGTGGCGCCCGGTTTCGGCGCGCGCGCCGCCCGTGCGGCGTCCGCCGCGGCGCGGGAGATGAGGACCGCCGGCGAGTCGCGGAGCAGCTGCTGTCCGGTGAAGGATCCCGCGGCGAGGGCAAGGTAGGTCTTCTGCACCGTGTGTTCGTGGAACATCTGCTGCAGGAAGGAGAGTGCCTTCGGGTTTTTGGCGATGACCAGCACGCCGCTGGTGTCCTTGTCGAGACGGTGGACGATGCCGGGGCGCATCTCGTCGTCCACCATCTCCGCCATCTCGTCGCCGACGTGGGCGAGCAGCCCCTGGACGAGGGTGCCGGTCCAGTTGCCCTTGGCGGGATGCACGACGAGTCCGGCCGGCTTGTTGATGACCAGGATGTCGTCGTCCTCATGCAGGATGTCGAGCGCCATCGACTCCGCCTTGAGCTCGAACTGCTTCTCCTGCGGCCATTCCACGGCGAGGCTGTCGTCCTGATGAAGTTTGTCCGAGGCGCGGCACGGCCGGCCGTTGAGCGTGACGCGGCCCGCCTTGAGCTGTTCTTGGAAGAAGGCGCGCGAGCGTCCGGGGAAACGGCGGGCGAGGAAGAGGTCAAGGCGCATGCCCACCTCCCTGGGCGCCGCCGCCAGCACTGCGGATTGGGTGGCGGGGGTGCTCATTTCATCTCCCCCCGGCGGGAAGTGAAGAACCAGAGCGCGATACCGGCCGGGAACAGGAAGAGGCAGACGTACTGGGCCGGGGTGAAGACACCCAGGAAGAGCTGGTCGGCCGGATAGTCGCCGCGCAGGAATTCCATGCCGAAACGCATGCCGGCGTAGAACAGGACGTAAAGCGCGATGAGCTGCCCCCGCCGCGGCAGCCGCCTCTCCACCAGCAGCAGGACCGCCATGATGCCGAGGTTGGCGAGAGCCTCGAAGAGTTGCGTGGGGAGGACCGCGGCGTCGTTTGCGATGAGGCCGTGGGGATAGTGCCAGCCGAGCGGGCCGCCGGTGACGCGGCCGTAGCAGCAGCCGTTGAGCAGGCAGCCGATGCGCCCGAAGGCGTGGGCCAGCGGAAGCGCCGGCGCGATCAGGTCCGCCGCCTCGCCGAGCGGGAGCTTCTTCCACAGACACCAGCAGACCAGTGCCAGAGAGGCCGCGATGAAGCCGCCGTAAAACACCAGGCCGCCGTGGTCGATGCGGAAAATCTCGGACAGGTTGCCGCGGAACTGCGACTCCCAGTTCTGGATGACGTAGAGCGCGCGGGCACCGGCCACGCCGGCGATGATGCCGACAAACATCAGGTTCGCCGCCGCGTCCGCGCCGATGCGGCTTTTTTTGGCGCGCCATTGCAGCATCTGGTAGCCGGCCAGGAAGCCGAGCGCAAAGAAGATGCCGTACCAGCGGATGGTCAGCGGGCCGAGTTCAAGGGCAACGGGGTTCATGAAGCGGATTTTCCAATGCACGAGGGCTGTGTTATGACGGGGCGGGTGCCGGCGCGCGGCCGGACGGTGAAGCGGGTGCAATATAACCCGCCTAACTCATGAACGTTCACGATCCGGCGTCCGGGCCGGTGGAATCAACAATCTTCCGGGCTTTCCCCCGTTCCGTTTCCGCAACAGCGCGCGCTTCAATGCGCCTCCCCGGTCGACTTCCGCCGCGCCTTCATTGCCTTTGCCGCGGAACCGCTTACATTACACGCCTATTTTGACGCAAAACAAAACACTCAAACGCGAAACGGATACCCTGCCATGACCGCCAATGAACTACGCCAGGCCTACATCGAGTTTTTCAAGAGCCACGGACATGCCCGGATTCAGAGCGCGCCGCTGGTGCCGGAGAACGACCCGACCTGCCTGTTCACCACCGCCGGCATGCATCCGCTGGTGCCGTTCCTGATCGGCGAGAAGCACCCGGCCGGCAAGCGGCTGGTCAACGTCCAGAAATGCCTGCGCACCGGCGACATCGACGAGGTCGGCGACCCGTTCCACCTGACCTTCTTCGAGATGCTCGGCAACTGGTCGCTCGGCGACTACTTCAAGAAAGAGGCGATCACGCTGAGCTTCCAGTTCCTCACGGAGCGGCTCGGGTTTGCCAAGGAACGGATCAAAGTTACCTGTTTTGCCGGCGACGCGGACTGCCCGCGCGACACGGAAGCGGCCGGCATCTGGATGTCGCTCGGCATCCCCGAAGCGAACATCTGCTACCTCGGCAAGAAGGACAACTGGTGGGGGCCGGCCGGGCAGACCGGCCCGTGCGGCCCGGACACCGAGATGTTCGTCCCGCTCGACCGCGCCGACTGCGGCTCCGAGTGCGGCCCGGCCTGTGGCTGCGGCAAGTGGGTCGAGATCTGGAACGACGTCTTCATGCAGTACAACAAGACGGCCGAGGGCAAGTACGAACTGCTGGCCCAGCCGAACGTGGACACCGGGATGGGCGTCGAGCGCGTCACCGCCTTCATGCAGGGCAAGCGCAGCGCGTACGAGACGGAGCTGTTCGCCGGCATCTTCGCGAAGATCGCGGAACTGAGCGGCAACGCCGACCCGATCGCCAGCCGCAGCGGCCGCATCGTCGCCGAGCACATGCGCGCCTCGACCTTCCTCATCGCCGATGGCGTGAAGCCGGGCAACGTCGACCAGGGCTACGTCCTGCGCCGTCTGATTCGCCGCGCCATCCGTGAGGCGCGCCAGCTCGGCATCCAGGGAATGTTCACGACCAAGATCGCCGACGTCGTCATCGCCGAATATGGCACCGTTTATCCGGAAGTCGCCGCCAGCGCCGCGGTCATCCGCGAGGAGCTCGGCCGCGAGGAGGAGAAATTTGCGGAAACGCTCGAGCACGGCATCAAGGAGTTCGCGCGCCTCATCGGCCGCATCCCGCCGCACATCGCCAACAAGGTCATCAGCGGCAAGAACGCCTTCTTCCTCTACGAGACCTACGGCTTTCCGCTGGAACTGACCACCGAAATGGCGAAGGAGCAGGGGTTCAAGGTGGACGAGGCCGGTTTCCAGGAAGCGTACAAGAAGCATCAGGAACTTTCCCGCGCCGGTGCCGAGCAGAAGTTCAAGGGCGGCCTGGCCGACAGTTCGGAGAAGACCGCCGCGCTGCATAGCGCCACGCACCTGCTGCACGCCGCGCTGCGCCAGGTCCTCGGCGGCCACGTCGCCCAGGCCGGATCCAACATCACCGCGGAGCGTCTGCGTTTCGACTTCAGCCACGGCGACAAGATGACCCCGGAGCAGATCGCGCAGGTCGAGGCGATCGTCAATGAGGCGATCAAGAAGGACATGCCGATCACCTGCGAGGAAACGACCGTCGAGGCCGCCAAGGCCGCCGGCGCCATCGGGCTGTTCGGCGAGAAGTACGGCGAACTGGTCAAGGTTTACACCATGGGCGACGCCAGCAAGGAGATCTGCGGCGGCCCGCACGCCGAACGCACCGGGCAGCTTGGCCCCTTCAAAATCCAGAAGGAGGAGAGCTCCAGCCGCGGCGTCCGCCGCATTAAGGCCGTGCTGGGCTGAGGCGCCCGTGCGCCACAGAGGGAGGCAACCGTCTTGTCGGTTCCCCCTCCATCATCACACACGGCGGCGAAACGGATGTCCGCCATCCATGGCCGCCGGTGTGGGGCGTGCATGGAAAATGCGATTGAAAAGAGGGGTTGGCGGGCTATGATAGCCGCCCGGTTCCGAACGGGAAAACAGTGGGGAAAGGGGCAGGTGTTTGCATGGTGGAATGGCTGACAAATCATGTGCTGGAATTTTTTAATGCCTGGGGCTACGCCGCCGGCTTTGTGCTTATGGCGTTGGAGAGCATGATCGCGCCGGTGCCGAGCGAGGCCGTGATGCCGCCGATGGGCATGCTGGTGGCGCAGGGGAAGATGAACCTTTGGCTGGCGGTCGGCGCGACCTCCGCCGGTTCGCTGGCCGGCTCGTTGCTTTCGTATGCCATCGGCTACTGGGGCGGGAAACCTCTGGTGCTGAAATTTGGCAAGTACATGTTCCTCAACGAGCACCACCTGGAGTGGACGGACAAGTGGTTCCACCGCCACGGCGGGGGGACGATCTTCATCGGGCGTTTCATCCCGGTGGTGCGCCACCTGATTTCAATCCCTGCCGGCACGGGAAAGATGCCGCTGCTGCCGTTCTGCGTGTTCACGGTCATCGGTGCGACCATCTGGAATGCCATCCTGCTGTTTGCCGGGATGAAGCTGCAGGATCACTGGGACGCCATCATCCATTCGAAGTGGCGGCACTGGATCGATGTCGGCGTGGTCGCTGTGCTGGCGGTCGCCGCCGTCTGGTTCTTCTATACGCACCTCTACCTGCCGGCAAAGCGTAACCGGAAGGCGGCGTGAGAGGGAGCGGGGAACGCAGAATTCAGAACGCAGAACGCGGAATTTGGGAGCGGGCGGCACCGGTGACGGTCGGCCCGGCGGTGGGAAGCCATGAAAATACTTCACCTGTACAGTGACTGGAAGTGGACGGGGCCGGCGGAGCCGGTCCTGCAGATGTGCCAGGCGATGCAGGATCGCGGACACGAGGTGCTGATTGCGCACAGCTCTTCCCCGCCCTTGGAAGCCGCCATCCGCCGCACATTGGACAGCAAGCTGGCCGAGACGCTTCCGCCGGACGCCCTGTTGGAAGACGCGCTCCGCCGCAGCGTGGGCTACAAGGTTGCGGAGATGGGGTTGTGCAACACGCGCGAGTTCGCGCTGGACCGCTATTTAAACATCCGCAAGACGCTGTACGACTTCCGCAGGCTTCCGACATTCCTCCGGGAGCAGAAGTTCGACGTCGTCCACATGCATCTGGACCACGACCACGCCGAGGGCGGTTTCTGCGCCCGCAGACTTGGGAAGCGAGCTCCTGTACTGGTGCGGACGCTGCACAAGCGCGACGTCCTGCCGAAGACCTTTCTCTACCGCTGGCTGCTGCGCCGCTACACGGACGGTTGGCTCACCTTCACGGACGGGTTCCGCCAGGAATACATCCGCCGTTTCGACCTGCCGGCGGAGCGGGTCGGCGTTCAGCCGATGACGGTGAATCTCGACCTGTTTCGTCCCGACCGGCCCGTGAAAGACATCCGCGGTGAACTCGGCGTCGGACCGGACACGCCGTTGATCGGCATCGTGGGGCGCTACCAGAAATACCGTCGCATGGACATTTTCATGGAGGCGGCGAGCCTAGTGGTGAAAGAGCGGCCCGACGTCCGCTTCGTGGTCATCGGCCGTTCCAGCCAAATCCAAAAAACCGTGGTCGAACCCGCGGAACGCCTCGGCATCCGCGACAAAGTCATTCTGGCCGGCTACCGCATGGAGGATTATCCGGACTCCGTGGCGGCGCTGGACATCTTCTCCCTGCTGATGCCGGGGTTCGACGGCACGGCGCGCGCACTCCGCGAGGCGATGGCGCTGGCCAAGCCGTGCGTGGTGCCGGAGTTCGGCATGCTCCCGGAAATCGTCCCCCACGGCCGGGCCGGCCTGGTGGTCCGTCGGGAGGATCCCGCCGCGCTCGCCGACGGCTGGCTCCAACTGCTGCGGGACCGCGAGCTGCGGCTGAAGCTGGGTGAAGGCGCGCGGGCGGAAGCCCTGGCCCGCTTCCAGATCGCGCAGCTCGGCCCGGAGCTTGAGGCGTTTTACGGACGGCTGCTCGCCTCAAGGAAATGAGGCGGCCGTGCCGCCCTTTGGCGACCGTGCATTTTTTTGCCGGCCACCGCTGAAAAGGCGTTTTTTTGCACTATATTAAAAATGTTTTTCGTAATTTCCGACGCATTCCATTGTTGTTTTGCGCAGCCAGGCACGGCGGGAGCCGGCATCGTACGCCGCCCATCCAAACACGCACAGGAATCCAGACCATGAGCCACGCATCCGACGCCCCCGCCAACCCCACCCCGCTTTCCGACTGGCATGTCAAAAACGGCGCCAAGATGGCCGATTTCGCCGGCTGGCTGATGCCGATCCAGTACCCGACGGGGATCATCGCCGAGCACAAGCAGACCCGCGAGGCCGCGGCGCTTTTCGACATCTGCCACATGGGCGAGTTCAGCGTGTCCGGCCCCGGCGCGGCCGCGGCCCTGGACCGCATGCTTCCGCGCGGGGTCTGCAGCCAGAAGGTCGGCGTCTGCCGCTACAACTTTCTGGTGAACGAGCAGGGCGGCGTGATTGACGACCTGCTGGTGTACCGCATGGCCGCGGAGGAGTTCTTCATCGTGGTCAATGCGGGCACGGCGGACAACGACGCGAAAATCATCCAGTCCCGCCTCCCGGAC
The DNA here is from genome assembly GCA_903921725.1 of uncultured Lentisphaerota bacterium. Classification (GTDB taxonomy): domain Bacteria; phylum Verrucomicrobiota; class Lentisphaeria; order Oligosphaerales; family CAITYL01; genus CAIXRA01. Next base: position 3,146 of record CAIXRA010000020.1, on the reverse strand, counting down.
ACCGTCACCTTCACCGACCTGCGCCAGGCACTGGGCAAGCTCGACCTGCAGGGGCCGCGCTGCTTCGAGGTGCTGGCCGACCTCGGCCTCGCGACGGACGCGCTGCCGAAGTACTATTCGTGGGGGCGCTACAACTTCCTCGGGAACGAAATGATCATCAGCCGCACGGGCTACACCGGCGAGCGCGGCGTCGAACTCTACATCCCGCGCAACCAGGCTCTGAAGTACTGGGAGGCGCTCACCGCGCACCCGCTGGTCAAGCCCGTCGGCCTCGGCGCCCGCGACACGCTCCGCCTGGAGATGGGCTACCCGCTGTACGGGCACGAGATGGACGAGAACACGACGCCGGTCGAGGCGGGCTTCGGCGCGATGCTCGACTACAAGACGCGGCCCACGCTGGCGCAGGCGGCGCTGCTGCTGCCCCCGAAGAAGCGCCTGGTCGGGCTGAAGCTCGAAGGCCGCCGCGCGGCGCGCAACGGCATGGTGCTGTGCGACGCGGCGAAGAAGCCGGTCGGAACCGTCACCTCCGGCGCCTTCTCCCCGAGCCTGGGCTACGCGGTCGCGATGGCGTTCGTCGAGGGCGCGGAGGCTCCGGCCGCCGGCACGCCGTTCCTCATCGGCGACCCGGCTTCCGCGCAGCTCCCGGCCTCCGTCGTCGAGATGCCGTTCTACAAGGACGCCACGGCGCGGAAATGAACGATGACCGGCGCCCCGGCGAAAATGCCGGGGAACGTGGTAGATTAGCCCCCTGAATTTATGGATTTGTCCGGCAATCATGAACAACGAAGGAATCAGACACATGAAGCGCTACACGAAAGAGCACGAGTGGGTTGAACTGAACGGCAACGTCGCGACGGTCGGGATTTCGGCGCACGCCGCGGACGAGCTGGGCGACATCACGTACGTCGAGCTTCCGGCCAATGGCAAGACGGTGACCAAGGGCGCCGCGATGGCCGTGGTCGAGTCCGTGAAGGCCGCCTCCGATGTGTTCGCGCCGGTGTCCGGCACGGTCGTCGATGTGAACAGCGCGCTTGAGGCCGATCCCGCCATGCTGAACAGCGCCGCGGAGACCGACGGCTGGTTCTGCAAGATTTCAGGCGTCGCCGCTGCCGACCTCGACGGCCTGATGACCGTCGAGCAGTACGCCGAATACGCGAAGAAGTAAAACAACCGGGGCGATCCACAGATTACACCGATTTCGCAGAGAAAGGGCCGGAAGCCGAAACGTGGCAAAACCGGCTGTGGTTTCCTCCGGCGGCCTTCCGCCGGCCATCTGTGCCATCTGTGAAATCTGTGGATCAACTTTTTTGGAGTTTTGCCATGCCATACATTCCGCTGACAGAGGACGAGCGCAAGGAGATGCTGGCGACGATCGGCGTCGCGAGCATGGACGAGCTTTGGAAGAAGGCCATCGGGCCGGAGCCGGAGCCGGAACTGAAGAACCTGCCGTCGGGCGCCTCCGAGTACGAGGTCATGCGACACCTGGCCACGCTGGCCGGCCGCAATGCGTCAGATCTGGTTTGCTTCTTGGGCGGCGGCTTTTACGACCACTTCATCCCCGCGGCGGTCTCCGAGGTGACGGCGCGCGGTGAGTTCTACACCGCGTACACGCCGTACCAGCCGGAGGCGTCGCAGGGCACGCTGCAGGCGATCTACGAATTCCAGTCGGTTGTCTGCCGCCTGACGGGCATGGAAGTGTCCAACGCCTCGATGTACGACGGCGGCACGGCGCTGTTCGAGGCGCTGATGATGGCGGTGCGCATCACGGGCCGCAACAAGGTCGTGCTTTGCGGCTCCATCTCCCCGATCTACAAGGAAATGGTCAAGTGCTACAGCCACAACCTCGAGCTTGAGCTGGTCTACATGCCGGACAGCGTCGTCTGCGATGCGAAGAAGCTGGGCGAGGCGCTGGACGAGCGGACCGCCGCGGTCGCGGTGCAGTACCCGAACGTCTTCGGCACGGTGGACGACTGGCGGGAACTGACTGTTGCGGCCAAGGCGAAGGGGGCTGTCGCCATCTGCTCCGCTTATCCGGTCGCCTTGGGCATGATCACACCTCCCGGCGAACTGGGCTTCGACATCGTCACGGGCGAGGGGCAGTCCCTCGGCATCCCCCTGTCGTTCGGCGGGCCGTACCTTGGTTTTATGGCCGTGAAGCGCGCCCACATGCGCAAGATGCCGGGCCGCATCGTCGGGCAGACGGCGGACAAGCAGGGGCGCACGGGCTATGTGCTCACGCTCCAGGCGCGTGAACAGCACATCCGCCGCGAGAAGGCGATGTCCAACATCTGCAGCAACGAGGGGTTGTGCGCCCTCCGCGCCCTGGTTTACCTGACCTGCATCGGCAAGGAAGGCCTGAAGCAGATCGGCGCACTGTGCGCCGCCAAGGCCGTCTTCGCCCGCGAGCAGCTGCTGGCGATTCCGGGCGTGACCGGCTATGAGCAGGCGTTCTTCAACGAGTTCGTCGTGAAGCTCCCGTGCGACGCCGGCGAAGTGGTCGGCCGCATGATCGAGAAAGGGTACGCCGCCGGTTTCCCGCTCGGCCGCTATTTCCCGCACCGCGCCAACGAACTGCTGGTGTCGGTGACGGAGAAGCGGACCCGCGAGGAGATCCGTAGCTTCGCCGCCGCGCTGGAGGCCGCCATCGCCGACTGCCGCCGCACGGCGTGAGGCGGAAAGCCTGTGGTTTATTTTTCTGAGCCATTCGCGAAGGAGTTTTCTTTATGGAACTAATCTTTGAGAAGAGCCGCCCGGGCCGCCGGGGTTCGAGTCTGCCCGCCTTGGATGTGCCTGCGAAGAGCGCGCTGCCGAAGGCGCTGAAGCGTGCGAAGGCCGCGGAGATGCCGGAAGTCACGGAGCTGGACGCCGTCCGGCATTTCGTGAATCTGAGCCGTTTGAACGTCGGCGTGGACACCTCGTTCTACCCGCTCGGTTCCTGCACGATGAAGTACAACCCGAAAATTTTAGATTGGGTCGCCGGCCGCGAAGAATTCTTAAGCGCGCATCCGTACGAGGAGGAATCGGAGGTACAGGGCGCGCTCGAAGTGCTTTTCAAAACCCAGCAGTTTCTCTCGGAGATAACGGGGATGGATGAATTTACGCTCCAACCGGCGGCGGGGGCGCATGGGGAACTGTGCGGCTTATTT
>CAIXRA010000019.1 GCA_903921725.1 uncultured Lentisphaerota bacterium | reverse complement strand
CCAACGCTCAACGTTCAATTTTCAACCTTCAACGCCTTACGCAAGCCGCCCAACGGGGCATCACATCATAGCCTGGGGCAACGCCCCAGGAAAAAGAAACCATACTGTTGTCCCGCATGGGCGATGGCGGCGCCGGCGGTGACCATGGCAAGGAGCGTGCCGGTTGAGCGTGGGCGGCGGCTGTTCCGCCGCCTGGCGGGTCACGCCAGCTCGTATTCCCGGCCGGGTTCGACAATCTCGACGGCGGCGACGCCGGAGCCGAGCAGGACCTGCTTCAGGTTCGCGAGGGCGGCGGTTTCACCGTGGACCAGGAAGACCTTCTTCAGCCGCTTGAGATCCATCGCCTTGACGTAGGAGCGGATGTCCTCGTAGTCGGCGTGGCCGCTGAAAGTGTTCAGGATCTTCACGCGTGACTTCAGCGGATAGGAATCGCCGAAGATCCGCACCACCGGCAGCCTGTCGGCGATCATGCGCCCGAGCGTGTTGGCGGCCATGAAGCCGACGACGAGCACGGTGTTGGCCGGGTTGCCGATGTTGTTCTTGAGGTGGTGCAGGATGCGGCCCCCTTCGCACATCCCGCTGCTGGAGATGATGATGCACGGATCCTTGCGCTCGTTGAGCTTCTTCGACGCCTCGGCGTCGGTGACGTAGGTGAGCTTGGAGAAGCCGAACGGGTTCTCGTGGTGGTCGAGGAACGCCCGGTGAATCTCCTCGCCGTAGCACTCCGGATGCACGCGGAAGATGCTGGTGGCGTTGACCGCCATCGGGCTGTCCACGAAGATGTCGAGATCGGGGATCAGGTTGTCGTCCTTCAGCAGGTGCAGGAAATAGATCAGCTCCTGGGTGCGGCCGATGGCGAAGGCCGGGATGATGATCTTGCCGCCCTTCTTCACGGTTTCGTTGATGACGTCGGCGAGCTGGCGCTGCGAGTCGTTCACCGGTTCGTGCAGCCGGTTGCCGTAGGTGCTCTCGCAGACCAGGTAGTCGGCGGAGGGGAACGGTTCGGGGGCGGGGATGATCGGCATGCCGCGGCGGCCGATGTCGCCGGTGAAAATGATCTCGCGGCGGCCGGCCGGCGCGTCAAACCCCATCTTGGCGAAAGCGGAGCCAAGGATGTGACCGGAATTGTAGAACTCGGCCTGGACGCCGGCCGGAAGGTCGAACCGGCGGTGGAAGCCGAGGGTGACGAAGCGCTCCAGCGCCGCCAGCACGTCGCGCTCGTCGAACAGCGGCGGGAAGACCGCCTTCTTCGGGTCCTTCTTCTGTAGCCACTCGTAATCCTTGGCCATGATGTGGGCGGAGTCCATCAGCACCAGGTTCGCGATGTCGCGCGTGGCGGAGGTGGCGTAGATGTTGCCGGTGTAGCCCTGCTTGACCAGCGTCGGCAGGTTGCCGCAATGGTCGAAATGCCCGTGCGTGAGCACCACGGCGTCAAGCGTCTCCGGATCGAACGGGATCTCGCGGTTCTTCGCGTCGGACTCCGCACGGCGCCCCTGGAACATACCGCAGTCCACCAGGATCTTTTTGCCGCCGGTCTTCAGCATGTGCTTGGAACCGGTCACCTCGCCCGCCGCGCCGAATGATTGCAGGATCACGCCCATGATTCACGCTCCTTTTTGCCACAGAGGGCACAGAGAACACAGAGGTTTTGTCCGAAACAAGCCAAACCTGCCCTGCCACCGCTGAACCACGAACCCTTCAACCCCGCGCCTCCGCGAGAAACGGGCGTCGATAGCGATGCCGATACCGATTTCGAGTTGACCGCGCCATCAGGCATCCGGGCCATTTTTCACAACCGGCGCCCGGCAAGCCGCCTTCTTCGCTTCTATTTTGTGCCCATTTTGTGCAATTTTGTGGTTGAAACAGCGTCCCTCCGCGGGAACCGTTTTTCTCCTCATGCGAAATGCGGGTCGGTGGGGCGCGGGGTCTCGATGTCGAGGCCGATGTCGACCGAGCGCACGGAATGGGTCAGCGCGCCGACGGAGATGAAATCCACGCCGAGCGCGGCGATGGCGGGGATGCGCTCGAGCGTGATGCCGCCGCTGGCCTCCGTCAGGCTGCGCCCGCGGACCAGCTTCACCGCCTCGCCCATCTCCGCGTCGGACATGTTGTCGAGCAGGATGTAGTCCGCGCCGGCCGCCACCGCCTCGCGCACGTCGTCGAGCGTGTCCGCCTCGACCTCGACCTCCAGCCTCGGATATTGGTCACGGCAGGCCTTCACGGCGCGCCGGATGCCGCCGGGGCCGCCGAGCGCGGCCAGCTCCCGGTGGTTGTCCTTGATCATGACGCGGTCGAAGAGCCCGATGCGGTGGTTCGTGGCGCCGCCGGCGGCGACGGCGTACTTCTCCAGCAGGCGCAGCCCCGGTGTCGTCTTGCGCGTGTCGAGGATGCGCGCGGAGTGCGTCCCCACGGCCTCCACATAACGGCGCGCCATGGTCGCGATGCCGGAGAGCCGCTGGATGAAGTTCAGCGCGGTGCGCTCGCCGGTGAGGATGGCTCTGGCCCTGCCGGTGACGCGCGCCAGCGTCTCCCCGGCCCGGCATTTCTGCCCCTCCCTGACCAGCGCCTCAAAGCGGATCTCCGGATCCAGCTCGCGGAACACCGCCTCCGCCACCGGCAGCCCGGCGCAGACACACGCCTCGCGGGTCTGCAAAAGCGCCGTCGTCACCAGATGCTCCGGCACGACCGCCAGCGTTGTCGCGTCGCCCGAGCCGACGTCCTCCGCCAGCGCCGCGCGCACCGCGCCCTCGCAAAGTGTCCGTGTAAGATTCATCCTTGACTCCCGCAAAAACTTCGCCGTATGTCACCACAATGGTTCACGAACCGAACGCAAAACAAGAGTCGAAGGGAGCTGGGCCTTCCCCATTCTGTGAATCGTTTGCGTTGATGTTGTGGTTGCCGATCAGGGTCACTCCGCTTTTCCGAAGACGTGCAGGATGGAGACCACGCCCAATATCGCCGACGCCTGCAGGAATACCAGCACGGCGCCGAGCGGCGGCAGCCAGAGCAGCGTCACCGCGCCGACGCCGCTGGCGAAGACCAGCAGCAGCACGGAAAGCACCGAAAGCGGGCGCCCCAGCCCCATCTTCGCGAAGCGGTGCGAGATGTGCCGGTTGTCGCCGACGTAAACCGGCTTGCCGAGGCGCGTGCGGATGAGCACGACCGCGAACAGGTCGAAGATCGGCACCGCCAGGATCAGCAGCGGGATCAGCACCGGCGCGTGCGTCGGCGTCCCCGGCTTGTAGAAGGTCGTCAGCGCGCCGAGCACGCCGAGCAGGAAGCCGAGGAACTGGCTGCCCGCATCGCCCATGAAGATGCTCGCCGGCGGCCGGTTGAAGACCAGGAAACCGCAGGCCACGCCGCAGGTCACCGCCGCCAGCGCGGTCACAAAATATTGCTCCCGCACCCCCGCGACCACCGCGAAGAAGAACGCCGCAATCGCCACGATGCCGCCGGCCAACGCGTCCATGTTGTCGAGGAAGTTCAGCGCGTTGACGATGAACAGGAACCCGAGGGTGGTGATTGCCCAGGTCGCGGCCGGATTGTGGATGAACAACGTCACGCGCACGCCGCCGAACGCCGCGACGAGGCCGCAGACCACGGCCTGGCCGAGGAACTTCATCCACGCCTTCATCGGCCGCCGGTCGTCCAGCGCACCCATCGCCGCCAGCGCCGCCCCGCCGCCGAGGATCCACAGGAGCTGCGGCATCGCGTTGCGGACGCCCGGCAGCGATTCCGCCACACGCTCCGGCAGCCACGAGGCCGCGCCACCGAAGGCCGCCAGAGCCAGCCCGCCGCCGAGGATCCCCGCCCAAGCCAGGAACATGGCGATGCCGCCCGTCACAGGCACGGACCTGGCGTGCGTCTTGTGCCCCTCCGACTGCGGCCGGTCCAGAGATCCGAGCCGCGGCGCCAGCGCACGGAACGCCCACGTCGCCAGCATGCCCGCCAGCGCCGCCGCGCCCCACAATGCGATATACACAGACCAGCCGCTCATGCCATACTCCAAGGTTTTTGATCCGTCCGATCCGACCGATTGGTCGGATTTTATCCCCCCCTACTCCGCCACGCACTGCGGGCAGCACGCGATGAGCTCGGGGATCACGCGCACCGGGCGCTTGTCCGCGATGCGCATGCAGGCATGCACCGTGTGGCCGGACACCAGGAGCCGGCCGTCCCTGCGGACCTCGCAGCAGACCTTGAGCCGCGCGCCCTTGATCCACTCGACCCAGGCCCAGAGTTCCAGCACGTCCTCGTAGGTCGCCGGCGCCCGGTAGTCCGCGTGCGCCTCCAGGATCGGCAGGGCGAACCCCTGCGCCTCCATCTTGCGGTAGGGGAATCCGAGATCCTGCAGTAGCTTCGTCCGGGCGCGCTCGAACAGCACCAGGTAGTTGGCGTAATAGACCACCCCCATCATGTCCGTGTCGCCATAGCAGACCACGTACTGGAGGCACGACTTGGCCGACGGCTGCGGCGCCGCGGCGGCTGGGGTTTGTTCCGGCATCGTCTTCCTCACTCCCTGAAAAACGGTTCCCCGATAGTCTACCACATGAAACCCGGATTCCGAAGCCGGCACCGGCGGCGGGGCCCGTTTGTTGTGGGGGTTTCAGGCGACTCCAGGTGGCACAGGCACCCCGGGCTGTGCGGCGTCAGGCTTGCAGAATACCGGGATCCGGCGTCAAAGCCGCCGGTGCAAGGGTTGCGTCAGCCGGGCAAAGTGAGACTGGCCGCCCAAGGCAGCCCCACCCGCAGCCAAGGCTTGCCCGCGGTGCGGACTGCGCAAGCCTTGGGGCCGCAACCTCCGTGGGCGGCAGGAGGCAGTCATGCTGGCCTGTTGGAACGTTGAGGCTGTGCCGCCGTGGTTCCGGCGACACCAGCCGGTTGTTAGACAGCATAATAATCGCGCTATT
>CAIXRA010000018.1 GCA_903921725.1 uncultured Lentisphaerota bacterium | reverse complement strand
GTGACACGCTCGGAACGTCCGGACTCATCCTGAACGAACCGCTTCTCTGGATGCGGGGAAAGAAGGGGCGCCGCGGCTTCTCGATGCCCGCGGCCGACGTGCCCTCCAGGCCCCTTTCTGCGGAACTGACGGGCGACGGACCCGATTTCCCGGATCTCGGCGAAATCGAGGTGGTCCGCCATTACACCAGGCTCTCCACCTGGAATTTCGGGGTGGATACCGGCCTCTATCCACTCGGTTCCTGCACGATGAAGTACAACCCGAAGTTCCATGAGGTGGTCGCGGCGCTGCCCGGTTTCGCCAACCTGCACCCGCTGCTGCCGCAGCTCCGGCACGGCGGCGAGCTGGCACAGGGCGCGCTGGCGGTGCTCTATGAATCCGAGCGCTTCCTGGCGGAGATCCTCGGCTTCTCGGCCTGCACCATGCAGCCGATGGCCGGCTCGCACGGCGAGATGGCGGGCGTCATGATGATCGCCGCCTACCACCGCAAGCGCGGCGAGAAACGCCCGGTCATGCTGATTCCCGACGCCGCCCACGGCACGAACCCGGCCAGCGCCGCGCTCGCCGGTTTCACCACCCGCACGATCCCCAGCGACGCCGACGGCAACGTTGACATCGCCGCCCTCCGCGCCGCCCTCGGGCCGGATGTCGCCGGCATGATGCTCACCTGTCCGAACACCCTCGGCCTCTTCGACCCGAACGTGCGCCGGATCTGCGATCTGGTCCATGACGCCGGCGCGCTGATGTACGCCGACGGCGCAAACCTGAACGCCATCATCGGCCGCGTCCGCCCCGGCGACCTCGGCTTCGATGTGATGCATGTGAACCTGCACAAGACCTTCGCCACGCCCCACGGCGGCGGTGGCCCGGGCTCCGGTCCGGTCGGTGTCTGCGAGAAGCTGGTGCCGTTCCTGCCCGCCTCGCGCATCGCCAAGCGCGCCGACGGCAGCTACACGCTCGACTACAACCTGCCGGACAGCATCGGCTACATCTCCGCCTTCTACGGCAATTTCGGCATCATCCTGCGGGCCTACGCCTACATGCTGACGCTGGGGAGCGAGGGGATGCGCAAGGTGTCCGACACCGCCGTTCTCAACGCCAACTACATCCGCGCCAAACTTCAGGGCGCCTATGACGTTCCGTTCAACCGCGTCTGCATGCATGAGTGCGTGCTCTCCGCCTCGCGGCAGGTGAAGGAGAACGGCATCCACGCGCTCGACATCGCCAAGGGGCTTCTCGACCGCGGCTACCACCCGCCGACCATCTACTTCCCGCTCATCGCCCCGGAGGCGCTCATGATCGAGCCCACCGAGACGGAGTCGAAGGAGACGATGGACGCCTTCATCGCCGCGATGCTCGACATCGCCGCCGAGTCGAAGACGAACCCCGACGCGCTGCACGCCGCGCCGGTGAAATGCCCGGTTTCGCGCCTCGATGAGACGCGGGCCGCGCGCGACCTCAATGTTGCCAGTCTGGCGTAAGCGGACGGCGAGTACGCAAGTTACAGAACCGCAAAGCCCCGCCGCCGGAGTTCCGGCGCGGGGCTTTTTTCGGGGGATGCATGGAAACCCGTCCGGTTATCGTCAATATCTCGGGGCTTGATCACCAGATCGGGCGGCAGACCATCTTCAAGCAGGCGGAGCTCACCGTCCACGAGGGCGAGCGCATCGGCCTGGTCGGGCGCAACGGCGCGGGCAAGTCCACGCTCCTGCGCGTCCTGTCCGGGGAGCTGAAGCCGGATGCCGGCGCCCTGGCGTTCCGCAAGGACACGCAGATATCCTTCCTGCCGCAGGACCTGCCGCTCGACACCGCCAGGACCGTCCGGGAAAACGTGCTTGCCGGCGCGCAGTACGTCCTCGACATGATCAGCCGCTACGAGGCGATGGCGCACGACCACGCGGAGGCCACGGAGCTCGAGCACGCCATCGCGCTGCACGGCGGCTGGACGCTCGACCGGCGCGTGGACGAGGCGATGACCCGCCTGCATCTGCCGCCGCCCGACCGCGTCGCCGCCAACCTCTCCGGCGGCGAGCGCCGCCGCGTCGCGCTATGCCGCACGCTCGTCTCGCAGCCGGACCTGCTGATCCTCGACGAGCCGACGAATCATCTCGACACCGACGCCATCGAGTGGCTGGAGAAATTCCTCGCGCGCTATCCCGGAACCTGCATCATGGTCACGCATGACCGCTACTTCCTCGACCGCGTCGCCGACCGCATCCTGGAGCTGACCGACGGCACCATCTACTCGCACCCCGGCAACTACACTGAGTACCTGATGGCCAAGGCGGAGCGCGAGGAACTGACGAACACCATGGAGGACAAGCGCCAGTCGTTCCTCCTCCGCGAGCTCGACTGGGTCCGCCGCGGCCCGAAGGCGCGCACCACCAAATCGCAGTCGCGCCTCGACCGCTACGCCAACGCCGCCTCGCAGGAAGCGCCAACCCGCGAACTCGATGTGGAGCTGCTGCTGCCGATCCCCCCCAAGCTCGGCAACCGTGTTGTCGACCTCTCCAACGCCGCCCTGTCGCTCGGCGGAAAAAAGCTGTTCCACGATTTCTCGTTCAACTTCACCGCCGGTAGCCGCATCGGCATCGTCGGCCCGAACGGCGTCGGCAAGACCTCGCTCATCCGCTGCATGATCGGCCACCTGAAACCCGACGCCGGCACGGTCACCATCGGCGCCCAGACCGTCTTCAACTACGTGGACCAGCACCGCATCCACCTCAACGACGAGAACAACGTCTTCGAGGAGGTCAACGACGGCAAGGATTTCGTCCTGCTCGGCGGCGAGGGCGGCGGCAAAGTCTCCACCTGGACCTACCTCAAGCGCTATCTATTCACGGACGAACGGATTCTGACCCCGGTGAAGAACCTCTCCGGCGGCGAGCGCAGCCGCCTGATGCTGGCCAAGATCCTCAAGGAGGGCGGCAATTTCCTGATTCTCGACGAGCCGACCAACGACCTCGACCTGCCGACGCTCCGCGTGCTGGAGGAGGGGCTGCTGCGTTTCACGGGCACCGCCCTCGTCGTCAGCCATGACCGCTACTTCCTGAACCGCGTCTGTACCGGCATCCTCGCCTTTGAGGGGGATGGCCGCATTTATTATCAGGAAGGCGGTTATGATTACTACCTCGAAAAGCACGCCGCCCGCGAAGCTGCCGCAAGCAAGGCGGCAACGGCGCCGGCCGGCCCCGTTGCGGAGTCCGCAACGGTGTCATCCGCCCCCGCCAAACCCGCCGGGAAAAAGCTCTCCTGGAAAGAGCAGAAGGAGCTGGACGGCATGGAGGCGGTCATTTCGGCTGAGGAGTCCGCAATCGCCGAACTCGAGGAGCCGTTCCTGGATCCGGAGTTTTTCTCCAAAAATGGAGCGCGGCTGAAGGAACTCACCGCCGACATCGACCGCCGCCGCACCGAGATCGAACAGCTCTACGCCCGCTGGCAGGAACTGCAGAAAAAAGCGGAGTGCTGAGGTGTGAGGCGAAGTCCGTGTGCGTTGGTAGCAGAGGGCGCCCCCTGTCGGAGACTCGCCGCCCAGAGTGCGTTGCATAAATTCATGCACGGCACGTGTTTTATCCGCGGCTGACGCGCCGCGTAGCCTCCCCCGGCGGAACCGCGGTTTCCCTTTTGCGGGTGAGGATGCGGTTGCCGCAGTGTCAGCCGCCGCAGTCGGGGCAGGTGGGGGTGGTGCTGGATGGGCGGGCGCGGACGGTTTTCAGCCGTTCACCGCCGCACTTCGGGCATTTGCCGTCCGGGAGGAGGACGGCTGCGGCGAGCGGGCTGCGCAGCACCTTTGGCGCCTCGCGCCCGAGCAGTTCCACCAGCCGGTCGGTGCAGAGCAGGTGCAGAGCGCCGGCGGCGTCCGTCCAGGCGGCGTACAGGCCGGCGCGGCGGCGGAAGTTTTTGCCGACCACGCGCCAGAACCCGCCGTTTCTGTGGACGGCCTGGAAGTGGACTTTCTGCCCCTTGAGCGCGCTTTCCAGCGCCAGCACGGCTGCTGCGGACTCCGCAACGGGCAGGACGGCGTGGTACACGAGGCTTTCCGGGTCCGGGATTTCATTCGGCGCAAGCGGTCCGGCGACGATGGCCCGGGAATCGCTCCCCGTTTGGCTGTCGAACGGTTTCAGCGTTCCAGCGAACTCCGCGCTGAAGCCGGCGCGCAGCAGCGTCCAGCCGGCGAAGCCGGGCAGGCGGACGAGCCCGGCGCCGCCGTGGTAGGCGTCCGCGGCTTCGGAGCATTGGGCGAACCAGTCGCGCAGCAGGCCGCGGGCGAGGGTGCATCCGGGGCGTGGGGCGTCCTCCGGCGGGAGCCAGGCCCAGAAGGCCAGCGGCACGGCTTCGTCGTCGGCAAGCGTGGGCGGCGGCGGCTGGCGGCGGGGGGCGGCTGGGGCCAGGCGGGCCTCGACGGGCGGCGGGTTCAGGAGGTTCGCCTCGGACTGCTTGTAGACGCGCAGGAGGTTGTGCCGCGGCGTGCCGCAGTCGAAGTCGTCCCACGGCAGTACGCCGTTGTCCGTGATGGCGTCGTCGAGTGCTTCGGGTGCGGGGAAGTCGCGCTTGAACGCCTTCTCGCACTCCGCGGTGGCGGAGAGGGTGAAGGCGTCGTAATAGCGGACGCCCTGTTCGACGGAGAGGCGGACGAGGGTGCGGGTGGCGGCGCGGCCGGCGCGGCTGAGGCGCGTCATGAAGCGGATTTCGCCGGGGGCGCTGCTCCAGCGGAATTCGGCGTGGGCGTTCTTGACGGCGCGTTCGATCTCCTCGAGCACGGATGGATCGCCGGTGCGGTGCGCCGCGGCGAACTGGAGCGGCGTGAAGGGGGCCAGGAAGAGGGGGGTGAAGCTGGCGACGATGCGGCCGCCGGGCGCGGCTTCGCGGATGCGGCGCATGAGGCGGAACAGCTCCTCGGCATCGGCCCGGGTTTCGCGGCCGGTGAGGATGAAGAAGAGCTTGAGCTGGCGCATGCCGCCGCCGAAGGCGAGGGCGCGTACGGTCTCCTCGAGCGTGGCGGCGTCGGCGACCTTGCCGAGGTGCGCGCGGAGGCGGTGGCTGATCCCCTCGACGCCCAGGGAGAACTCGCGCTTGTCCAGGTTGCGGATCAGTTCACGGGCCTCGGGGTCGCGGGCGAGTCCGGCGACGGAGAGGCTCTTGACGGAGACATGGCGGAAGACGGGCAGGAGGCCGCGGATGGCGTCGGCCATGTCCGGCACGCTGCACGCGTCGGATGCGAGCAGGTTGAGGTCTTCGGCCGCGGTGTTGGCCTTGATGCGGCGCGCGGCGGTGATGAGCGCGTCGGCCGGGGTGTCGGTCGGCACTCCGCGGCCCCAGCCGGTCTGGCAGAAGCGGCATCGGAAGCGGCAGCCGACGGAGAGCGGGAGGATTTCCTCGACATCTTTTTCCGCGAAGGGGATGTAGGCGCCGTCGTAGCCGTCGAGCCAGGCGCCTGGATCATCGGCGCGGAAGGCGACGGGGAGCGGGACATCCTCGTCAGCCGGAACGATTTCCGCGAGCCGTCCAAGGTCGCTGTTGTGACGGTAGAATTCCGGGACGTAGGTGCCGGCGATCTTCCGTGCGGCGGCGAGCAGGAAGGCGTGCCGGTCGAAACCGCCGCGCTTCTTTTTGGCCTTGGCGAAAGCGGGGAGAAATTCCTGGAGCCAGCCGATGCCGTCGCCGTTGCAGACGACGTCCACAAGACCGCCCGAACCGGGTTCGGCGCCGGCGTCGCCGTGCAGGAACGGGACGGCGGAGGCGGAGTTGCCGCCGAGGATGATGAGCGGATGCCCGGGTGCGGCGCGGCGGCCGGCGGCGGTCAGTTCGAGGCCGGAGTACTCCAAGGCGGCCGGCAGGTTCAGCGTCTCCTGCGGGACGGAGACGGAGATGGCGATGATGTCGAATTCGCGCGGGTGGCGCTTGCAGCCGGAGGCGAGCCACCAGGGGATGCCGTCGCGCTCGAGGACGGCGGTGTCCGCGGCGCCCGGCAGAAACGCGAGGTCGGCATACACGTCCTTGATCTGGTTGGCGGCCCAGTAGAGCATGCGGTGGGTGATCGAGGGGGCGACGGCCTCGTAGCCGGAGAGCCGGCAGAAGAGGATGCGGACCCCGCAACGGTCGAAGTCGGCCGGATCGCGGCGCCCCGGCTCGCCGCCGTCGAGGAAAAGGCCGTTGTGCAAAAGGGCGTGCCGGTTCTTCGCGAACCATGCGGCGAAATCGGTGTGGGGTGCGGGGGTGCTCATGCTGGTAACATAGTCCTGTGGCGGCGCTGGAGGAGGGCGACGTGTCCGGGGCTACCGGCTTTCGCCGGCCGTCGTGTTTTTCCGGAAATGGACGACAAGGAAGAGGTCGGTGGCGACCATCAGCAGGTTCAGGATGTAGAGCGCCATGATCCAGTCGGGGGAATGCAGAAGCTTGTGGAGGATGCCGCAGAGATAGCCGGCGCAGATGACGGTCAGGAATAGGCGGCTTTTGCCGGCGACCTGCCGGGTGCGGATTGTCTTGGCGATGGCGACCGGCCAGCTCAGGCCGAAACAGACCAGCATCAGCGCTTCAAAAATGCTCATCAATGACACTCCGGATCCGTGCTTGTTTCACGAGCGGCATACTATAGCTCTTCAACGGTGGCACACCGCCGATTGCGGGATATGTTTCAAGCACACGGCCGGCATGTGGCGGCCGGGCCGCCGCAAGAGGCGGGGGGGGGGAGTTCCGCTGTGAATCCATGGCAATCAATTTGGAAGGGTGCGGCGCGTTGGACGAGGCGGCCTGCGGTGCGCTGGGGCGCGTGCGGCGTCTATGCGGGGCTTGTGCTGTACATGTGCATGTCCAGCCACCCACCGGTGCCGCCGAAAGTCAGCCTCATCCCCTATTTCGACAAGGTCGGGCATTTCTGCATGTATGGCGGGATGATGTTCCTGTTGGAATGGGCGGGGGCGCTGAAGCGAATCCGGCATCCGGACCTGACCTTCGGCTCGGTCGCAGCCCTGTTCGGGTTCCTGGTCGAGGTGGCGCAGGGGACGCTGACGAAAACCCGCGCATTCGATCTGTGGGACGAGGCGGCGAACATCGCCGGCATCCTGGTCTTTGTCGTGGCGTACCGCCTGGCGGTTCACTGGCATCGCCGGAAGCGGCGTTGTGGCCTCCCCGGGCCGGATGCGTCCTCCGAGAGCCGGAACCGCCGCCGGAACCGTCGTCGCCGCCTGCGCGGGAAGCGGCCTGCGGCCGGCCGGCAGCCGTTTCAT
The DNA here is from genome assembly GCA_903921725.1 of uncultured Lentisphaerota bacterium. Taxonomy (GTDB): domain Bacteria; phylum Verrucomicrobiota; class Lentisphaeria; order Oligosphaerales; family CAITYL01; genus CAIXRA01. The sequence continues at coordinate 5,448 of CAIXRA010000018.1, read as the reverse complement.
TAGCCTGCACGCCGCATTCCATGCGGCGTCTCACCGCCACTCGTGGCGCGGGTATTTCCGGGAGAGGGTTTTCTTCACGGTCGGGTAGTGGCGTTCCCAGAAGCCGGCGAGGTCGTCGGTGATCTGTACCGGGCGGTTGTTCGGCGCCAGGATTTCCAGCAGCACGGCGGCGCGGCCGGCGGCGACCTTCGGCGTGGATTTGAGGTCGTAGAGGTCGGCGATGCGCGCGCTGCCGTGCGGCGGCTGGCCGGGGGTGTATTTCAGGCGCATCTTGCGGCCGGTCGGCAGCGGCAGCGTCTCGGGCGCCATCCGCTCCACGAACTGCTGGTCATCGTACGACAGCAGCCCCTTGGCGAGGCCGAGCACGGGCTTTTCCTTGACCTTGACGTAGCGCCATTCGCCGTCGCACAGCTCGGAGAGCAGCAGCTCGCGGTCGCCCTCGTCGTAGGTGATAAGTCCGCGTTCGGGGAACAGCTCCGCGACCCAGCGGACGCGGGCGATCCAGGCGTCCACGTGCTCGTTCCAGCCAGCCAGATGCAGGCCGCGGTCGCGGATCATGCGTGCGAGCAGGGCTCCGGCGCCGGGCTCGTCGTGGCCGGGCAGCACCTTCTCCTCCATGACGACGCCGAGGCAGCTGGAGCGGATGCGCTTTTCGATGAGCTGCTGCGGCACGTTCCATTCGAGCACGGTTTCCGTCTGGCGCGAGTCGGGGAACAGCTCGTCAAGCCACTCCTCGCGCACGGCGGCTGCGAGGGAGAGCATGGTCTTTGCCGCCTGTCCGCGGCCGCCGGTCTCGCGGATTTCCGTGGCGACGATGAGCGGTGCATGGCGTGCGGCGCTGGTCTTGGCAAGCTCCGCCCGCCGCCCGTTGCGGAGTTCGCACACCAGCGTGCCCTGGTCGCGCCGCCGCGCCAAGTGGTCTGGGTACGCCAGCAGCAGGCACTTGGTCAGGGCGTCATGCGGAGAGTCCATGTGGGCGATCTTTGCTATGCTAAATGCTAACATTGGTCTTCACGGGCGCGGCGTTAGATGCGTACCGTGCGAGGCCTTGTTAGAGCTATTCCTTGCCTGAGATCTTCTGTTTGACACCCCAGAAAACCAAGAGAATGCTTAGGATGATAAATATACTAAGGCCTCCCCACATTCCAGCGATATTGTACAGTAAGGCAATTGGAGCCCACACCTTCATACTTTCGACTTCGCCACTTTCAAGTTTTGCAAAGTCACGGTAGAGGAAGACCGTAAGTCCGGCGAGAATTCCAGCAAGGACCAACTTGCCCCACCATAAGTCCACCATCTTGTCGAACAGATCCTTCTTCTTCTCAGTTTCGCTCATTGCCATTTGATCCTCCTTTACTGTTTTGTTGCTCTAACATGATTTAGACCGCCAGTCGGAAACCCGGGGACGTTTGCCCGAAACCGATCCGCGACGGCGGGATGCTGGTACGATACTGTGCTCAACTCGGGTTTTCAATTGCGGCATAGATGCCGGTTTTCCGGAGTTAGACCGGCAGTCGGATCTCCTGTGATAACGGCTGACAATAAATCGCCTATCCTTGCGTTGTCGGTGCTGGAAGCGTCCCCGTTTTGGAGTGCGGCAATAAGTGCATCCGTTTGCCGCTTTCCAATTTAAGGCGTAGCCGCCATCAACAATACAAACCAAACAAACCACACCCACACCAGCGCTCCGCGCGAAAGTCAAAGCGGCAAACGGATGCACGTATTGCCGCACTCCAAGGCGTGCCGCACCAAACCATGACCGATCAACCGCACATCACAGACTGGCACCATGCTCCGTTGCATAAGCTGGCGAGCATGGCACTTACATGGTTACAGCGGGGACCTACCGCAAAACTCATCTGTTCGACACACCGGAGAAAAGGGACATGCTCATGTCCGAATTCTTTCGGTTGGCAAAAGAGTTTGACTGGCAACCACAGGCATGGGCGTTCATGAGCAACCACTACCATGTGGTCATGCTGTCGCCGAAAGAGGCAACGGGCCTGCCAGGCCTACTCAAGGAATTTCACCGGGCCACCGCCATGCGTCTCAACCGCACCGACAAAACAGTCGGGCGCCAAGTCTGGTTCCAGTATTGGGACAAGCAATTGACGTTTCACGAATCCTACTGTGCCCGCCTGCGGTATGTTCACGAAAATCCGGTGCATCATGGCGTGGTACGTCAGGCGGAGGAATATCGCTGGTGTTCCGCGCACTGGTTCGCGCGGCTGGCCGAACCGGCATTCCAGCGGATGATCAACTCATTCAAAACCGACAAGCTGAAGGAATGCGACGAATTCGGAGTCGTGTTGCGGAGCGCCGTGCAAGCCGGGCGGCTGATCAGGCGGTTTCGTCCGCATTTTCCAGCCCCCGGCGGTGGCAGACCTGGTGGAAGTAGGCCTGGGTGCGGAAGATCTGGCGTGCGGCGGTGGCGTTGACGCCGAGGCGGGTGCAGAAGGCGGGGTCGTAGTGCGCGGCGCGGGTCTGGTGCAGGAGCGTCATCAGCCGGTTGAGGTCGGAGTCGTGCGGGTCTTCGGCGGGGGCGTCCTCGGTTCTGGCGGCGAGCAGGGCGTTGCGCTCGGAGAGGATGGCGGCGAGCAGCGTGGCCTCGCGCAGGCAACCGCGTTCCGACGCCTCCAGCAGCAGGCGCGCCAGGCGCGGATGCGCCGGGAGCTGCGACATGCGGCGGCCGGCGGGGGTGACGGCAACGGGCGTTTCGTGTTGCGTGTTTTGTGTTGCGCGTTCGGGGGCGAGCGCGCCCAGGTCGGCGAGCAGGGTGACGGCGGCTTCGACGGCGGTCGGGGGCGGCGGCTCGAACCAGGGGAACGCGTGCGGTTGGAAGCCGAGCATGCGCAGGCTGAGCACGGTCTCGGCCAAGTCCACGCGCGCAATCTCCGCATCCTGGTGCGCCGGACGGTGGTTCTGTTCGAGCTGCGTCCAGAGGCGGATGCAGATGCCGGGGGCTTCGCGTCCCGCACGGCCGGCGCGCTGGTCGGCGGAGGCGCGGCTGACCGGTTCGACGAAGAGGGTGTTGAACCCGCGGGCGGCGTCGAAGCGCTGGATGCGGGCGAGGCCGGAATCGATGACATGGCGCACGCCGGGGATGGTCAGCGAGGTTTCGGCGATGTTGGTGGCGACGATGATCTTGCGGCGCGCAGGGTCGGGACGCATCACCTGGTGCTGCTGTTCGGCGGGCAGGTCGCCGTAGAGCGGGAGGATTGTGACGCCCGCACCGGCGTGGCGGCGGCAGGCCTCCACGGTGCGGCGGATCTCGTAGGAGCCGGGCATGAAGAGGAGCACGTCGCCGGCCGCGCCCTCGGCAAGCAGTTCGCCGAGCGCGTCGGCGGCCAGGTCCCACGGCTGCGCGGTGCCGGGACCATGCTTGCGGTAGCGGATCTCCACCGGATACCGGCGCCCTTCGGCGTGGAGGTGGGCGGGGGGCGAAATTGGAACTTTGACATTGGAAATTGGGGCGGCCGCACCGTCAGGAGGCGTTGCGCGCGTGTCCGTGTTCGTCCGTGCTCGTCCGTGTTCGTCCGTGTTCCCTCCCGCGCCCGCCGCGTCCTTGCCGCCTGAAGGCGGGACTGCAAACGAGAGGTACTCCATCAGCCGGGCGGCGTCGAGGGTGGCGGACATGACGACGAGCTTCAGGTCGGGCCGGCGCGTTTCCTGGAGCGCGCGGACGAGCGCGAGGCTGAGGTCGGTGGCGAGGCTGCGCTCATGAAACTCGTCGAACACCACGGCGGCGACGCCGCGCAGGGCGGGGTCGGAGAGCAGCATGCGCGGCAGGATGCCCTCGGTGATGAAGCGCAGGCGGGTGCCGGCGGAGACGGCGGTCTCGAAGCGGGTCTGGAAGCCGACTTCGTCGCCGAGCCGGCCGCCGCGTTCCTCCGCGACGCGTTCGGCGAGCATGCGCGCCGCGAGCCGGCGCGGCTGGAGGACGAGAATCTGGCCGGGCGCAAGCACGCCGTCGGGCGCGTCCAGCAGGAATTGCGGGGCCTGCGTGGACTTGCCCGAGCCGGTGGGCGCGGTGAGCACGATGCGGTTCGTGTGCCGGAGCGCGGCGGCGAACTCATCACGGATGCGGAAAATGGGAAGCGGTTCCATGGGTGCGAAATATAACCCGGGCGAAGGACCATGTTCGGATTATCCGCAAAATGCTCATACTTCAAGACTTAAGACGGGGGCGGTAGCTTAGCTCCTCCTCGGTACCTTACTGGTGAAAACTTTCGAAAGTTGTGCATGATTTTGCGTGGCGACGCTTTGGAGCGCGCGCGCTCCAAGCGTGCGGGCGCTTCTTTTTTCTCTTTGCGTCTTTGCGAATTTCTGTAAAAAAAGTCAAGTGGCATTTGCGACGACAGGTTTCATACGATATGGTATGGTTGTTTTTACCGAACTACGCCTTCGATTTAACGTGTGAACGGTGCTGAGGCTGAGGAGAAAAAGTTATGATGAAATCTAAACTGTCAATGAGCATCGCGGGCATCGCGGCCATAGTGTGCATGGGCACCGCTGAGGCTGCCACGCTTACCTATTCGGGGAGCATTGGTTCCACGCTGACGGACTGGAGCCAGTCACCGTCCCTCAGCAAGTTCGACACCTCCTTGGGCACGTTGAACTCCGTGACGCTTTACATGTCCGGCACGGTGAGCGGTAGTATTTCCGCCTACAACAACACCGCTGGCACAATCACCAACGCCGGTTCGGTTGGGCTGACATCTACCATGACTGCTACCATGCCCACGGGTACTTGGACACTTGGCGGAAATGCATCCGCTGTGGATGGAAACGCCATGCAGTTCAGTATCCTTCCCGCGAAAAACTGGAGTATCGGCACCATCACGGCCGGACAAACGAAAACGTTCAGCGTTGGTACGGGCAGCGATGAGGGCTATGCATTTGCCACAGACACATCAACGCTTAGTCTCTTCAAGGGAGCTGGCACCGTCAATCTCGGGATTTCCGCGACGGGGCTGGCCAGTTCATCCGTGAAGGCTGGCATTGATGTGATTAACCCCATCATCGACGCCGCTTCAAGCTATTCCGTCGTCTACAACTACACAGAAGCGCCCCCTGTTCCCGAGCCGGCCGCCGCGCTGCTTCTGCTTCTTGGCAGCACCGGAATCCTGCTCCGCCGCCGCAAGTAAAGCCTGCGGGTTCGCATGAAAAAACGCCGCCCCTTGCAGGGCGGCTTTTTTTTGCCTAAAACAGCCGGTGACGGCGCAGGCGGAACTCCGCACGGCCCCCATCGGTGTTCCGACGGCCCGGTTGTGGAGAAGCAGCCCCGCATATTTCATGAATGTTTAACACAGTCATCCCACGGGCTTTGAGTTTTGAGTAGAAAAGGGCCGGTCATGGCGTACTTTCTTTTTACCACAAAAGGAGGCACTGCCATGAAACCGACCCGGCATCAATTTACCGTGCTGAAGCAAATCTGCGACTTGGTTC
>CAIXRA010000017.1 GCA_903921725.1 uncultured Lentisphaerota bacterium | reverse complement strand
TCGTGCCGCCGCTGTAGGTGTTGGCGCCCAGGAGGACCAGCTCGTTTGCCCCATACTTCGCCAGGCTGGTGGCGCCGCCGGTGTTGTCGGCGATGACCGACGAAATCCGCAGGTTGTTCGTGCCGGACAGGGTGTTGTTCACGGCGATGTTGATGACGCCGCCGGCGGCGGGGCCGCGGATGGTGCCGCCCGTGACGGTGGAGGGGTTGCTGCCCACCGCGCCGGAGACGATGATGCCGCTGTTCAGCGTCAGTAGTCGGCCGGCGTTGATGGTGACCGTGGCGGCATCGGGGGTGTTGAAGGTGAAGCCGCTGATGGCAATGTCCGACGCGACGCTGTTGGTCCAGGCGGCGGTGTTCACATAATGATTGGCCCCCGTCGTCCAAGTGCTGAGGTCGTTGTCGTTCACGGGCGTGCCGGCGGAGGTCACATAGTTGCCGGCGTTCGTGGCGCCGAACGTGCCGTTGTAAGTCAGCCAGGCGATGAGCGCCGTGTTCGCCGTCGTTCCGGGAAGCTTGAGTTGCGCCGTGCCGGTGCCCGACGCCACGACATCCAGGCCGTAGCCGTTGCGGGTGAGCGCGCCGCCGTTCGCGGTGAAGTCCGCCGTCAGCGTCTGCCCGTTCAGCGTCATCCGGACAGTACTGCCGGCGCCGTTCAGGGTGAGGCCGGCGATGTTCTGCGTCGTCGCGCCGCCGGCGTTTCCGGCAAACTCGACCACGCTACCGCCAGCGAGCGTCAGCACCGCCGTTGAGGAGAGCTTGCTGGTGTTGCTGCTGCTGTAATCGAGCTTCAGCGCGCCGACGCTGACGGTCGTCGCGCCGGTGTAGCTGTTGGCACCGGCCAGCGTCAGCGTGCCGCTGCCGGACTTGGTCAGCGTGGCGTTGGTACCGCTGCCGATGCCGGAGGCGAAGGAGACATTGTTCCCGTTGGTGTTGAACTGCGCCGCCTTGCCGGCGACCATGGCAATCTGGCTGGAGACGTCCTGCGTGGCGGTACCGTTCCACTGCAGCAGGCCGCCGTTCATGGTGATGGAGCCGCCGAGGCGGTTGTTGTCAAAGGCCAGCGTGCCCGCCGTGAGCAGCCAGTTGCCGCCGCCCGCCGCCGTTCCGGAAACCACCGTGGTCACCGTGGAGTTTTGGCTTTCGTAGATGCCGCTATAGCCGGAAATGTCACCGGTGAGGTTGAGCGTGCCCATGTCAGTACGGCTGATGGCTCCGGTGCCGCTGATGGCGCCGGAGAGCGTCGCGTTGGTGGTGTTATACATGCGGAAAGTGCCGCCGCCGGACAGGACCTGGATCCTGTTCGCCACGGTGATGTTGGCGTTGGGGTCGATCAGGCCGCCGCCGTTGAGGATGATGGTGTTGCTGGCATCGCCGAACGAGCTGCCGGACGCATAGGAAACCAGGCCGGAGGTGATTGTAAGATCCCCGACAAAAGTGTTGGCGGCGTTCAGTTTGATGCCCAAGCCGACGCTCCCGCCGCCGGTGGCTGTCAGGTCACCGTTGGACTTGAGGGTCAGCGGGCCGGTTCCGGTCATGACCGCGTTGATCGTCGTGGTGCTGGTGCTCGCCAGGGCCGACGTGTCGATTATGCCGCCCGCAGTTCCGATGGTGACGCCGCGGCTACCCGCAAACGCCTGGTTGGCGACGGTCACCTTCAGCGTGCCGCCGTCAAGCGTGAGCTGGTCGGCCGTGAAGCTGCCCGGCGCGGCACCGAGGCTGGCATCGCCGGCGACGGCAAGTGTGCCGGCGGTGACCGACGTTTTGCCCGTGAAGGTGCTGCTGCCGGTAAGCGCAAGCGTGCCAGCGCCGGCCTTGGTCAGGCCAAAGTTGCCGCCGCCGTCGCCGATGGCGCCGCCGACGGTCAGGGTGTTGCCGATCGTCAGCAGGCGGTTGCCGCCCAGCGTCACCGCGCCCGTGCCAAGGTTCAGGCTGTAGGTGCCGGTAAAGGAGAAATCCCCATTCCAGCTCTGCGCGTTGTTGTTGACCAGCGTGAGTGCCGCGCCGCTGCTGTTGTTGAGCGAACCGGCGTTGATGGTCAGCGTGCTGGCGGTTGCGCCGAGGGCCGTGGTGCTGTTGAGATTGAGCTGGCCGGCGTTGAGCGTGGTGCCGCCGCTGTGGCTGTTGGCACCGGAAAGCGTCAGCGTGCCGCTGCCGGCCTTGGTCAGGCCGAAAGCCCCGGAGACGGTGCCGCCGACGGTCAGGCTGCCTGCATCAACCGTCACCTGCGTGCCGGCACCCAGCGCAACCGCCCCCGTGCCGAGATTCAGGTCGTTCGTCCCGGCAAAGGTGAAGTCGCCGTTCCAGTTCTGCGCGTTGTTGCCAGCCAGCGTGAGGGCGCCGCCGCTGCTGTTGTCGAGCGTGGTGCCGCCGGAAATGGTCAGCGCGCCGGTGCCGATTGCCGCGGCGTTGCCGATGTTGAGCCGTCCGACGCCAAGCGTCGTGCCGCCGCTGTAGCTGTTCGAGCTCGTAATCGTCAGCGTGCCGGTGCCGGTTTTGGCCAGCGCGACAAGGCCGGTGACGCCCTTGCTGCCCTGGACCGTATAGTTGTTGGCGGCGTTGCTGAAGGTGACCGCGCTGGGAGTGACGTTGGTCGCGGAGATGTCCACCGTGAACCCGGCCGCCGTGTCGTCGAACACGACCGCATCACCGTCGCGGAAATCCGTGACGGAACTGTCAGACGCCAGCTTCCAGTTGGTCGGTGTCGCGCCAACGCCGTCGATCTTCCATGCCGTGTCCGTGACACCGGTCCAGACCAAGTGGTCCGTGCCGGTGACGTTCAGGTCAATCCCGACGCCGGTGTCGACCAAGTTGCCGACCGCGCGGCCCGGAAGTGTGGCCAGTGCGAACGCACCCGTTCCGCCGCGTGTGCCGCTGTAGCTGACCAGCTTGTAAAGGCCGATGCCCGTGCCGGTCGCGATGGAGATGTTGGCCGTACCGGAGGTGATGGAAAGCCCGTTGATTCCCGTAACGTTGATGCCGGTGGCGGCGGTGTAATTCTGGAGGTTGCCGAAGCGCAGGTTGCCGCCGTCGGCGAAGGTCAGGCTGCCGAGGGTCAGCTGGCCCGCGCCGCCCACCCCCGCCTCAACATTGCCGCCGTTGGCGATGGAAACCGCCCCGGCGGCCGTGCCCGTCCCGTTCAGCGTGCCGCCGCCGTTGACGGTAATCGCGCCGTTGACGGTCCCCGTGGTCGCCAGCGTGCCGCCGCCGTTGACGGTAACCGTGCCGTTGACGATCCCCGTGGCGGCCAGCGTGCCGCCGTTGTTGACGGTAACCGCGCTTCCCGCGGCGAGCGAACCGGAGACGACCAGTTTGCCCGCGTTAACGCTGGTCGTTCCCGAGTAGCTGTTGATTCCGGAGAGTGTCAGCGTGCCGCTGCCTGCCTTGATGAGCCCTCCGCCACCGGTGATGGCGCTGCTGCTGGTCAAGCTGTAGCCGTTTGTATCAATCGTGCCGGTCTGCGTCATCACATAGCTGCGAGTGCTTCCGGCAATGGTGGCGCCGAGCTGCAGGGTGGCACCCGATCCGTTGAAGGTGAGCGCACCCGGGGTACTGCCCAGAGCAGCCTCACTGTTCACATTCAACGTGCCCGCATTGATCGTCGTGCCGCCGCTGTAACTGTTCGCGCCGGTGATCACCATCTTGCCCGCGCCGGCCTTGATGAAGCCCGCGGCACCGCCCAGCACCTTGTCCGCCAAGGGGGCAGAGACGGTCAGGTCCGCCGTGAGATCGCCCGTCACGCCCACATCAAAGATGTTGGTGGCCACCGTGCCGAGTTGCAGGCCGTTGTAGCTTGTGCCTGTGGTGTCGATGAAGCTGCCAGAGGTGCCGGAAACGGTGACATTGCCGTTGAGAGCGAGGGATTGGACGGTGGCATTGCTGCCATTGGTGGTGGTGAGGTGACCACCGTTCTTCAGGGTGACGTTACCGATCGAGTTGAAGCTGCCAGCCGTGCGGGTAATCGTGCCCCCGTCGGCAATGAGCATGACGGGGGTCAGGTAGTTGTACTGGCCGATGGCGTCTGCGAGTACAAAATTCAAGGTGGCGCCCGAGTTAACGGTAACCGTCTTGCCCGTCGTGGTCATGTTACCGAGGGCGGTGGCGGTCGGACTCGCGTTGTTTACTGTGAGGTTGGCATACACAACGCCGCCGTTGATCGTCACGTTGCCTAAGAAGGTGCTCGCGCCGGAGAGCGTGAGAGTGCCGGTGCCGGCCTTGGTCAGGTTGCCGCCGAGGGCGGTGTTGCGGTCAGGATGTTCTGCAATCGCGCCGCTGATCGCACCCGCTGCACCGCTGTCCACCGTGACGAGGAGCGTGTGGGCCGCCGACGTGCCACTCTTGTTCATATAGAGCGGGGTGCTGATGGTGGAGGTCAAGCCAGAACCGTGGACATTGATAACCTCGGTGTAGATGCCGTGGTAACGATTGGCCGACGTGACCACGGAGTTGACCGTGGCACCGGTGACGTCGAGCTGCGAGGGCTGGAAGTAGCCGCCGGCTGCGTTGTTTTCGATGGTGAGCGTCGCGCCGCTGTTGACGGTAATCGCTCCCGGCATGCTACGGCCGTTGGCGAGGCGCAGGGTGCCGGCGTTGACGGTCGTCACGCCCGAATAGTTACTTCCGCCGGAGAGCGTAAGCGTGCCCGCGCCCAGCTTGGTCAGGGTGCCGGCGCTGCTGGTCAGTGCGGTGGCAAAGGTCACGTTCTGGCTGTTGGTGTCAATGCTGATGGCTTGGCCCGCCGCAGTGCTGAAACGGCCGGAGTAGTCATTGGTGTTGGAGGCCGAGTATTGCAGCGTGCCGCCAGCGAAGGAAATCGTGCCGGAGGGGCCCAGCGCGGTGGCGTTGCCCAGCGCGAGCGTGCCGCCGCCAATCACCGTGCCGCCGGTGTAGCTGTTCGCGTTGGAGAGTGTCAGCGTGCCCGTGCCGGCCTTGGTCAGCGCGAAGCCGCCGGAGACGATGCCCGAGGCGGTCATCGCCCGGCCCGCGCCAATCGTCCACGACTGGGCCGCGCCCAGCGCGACGGCGTTGGCGATGGCGAAATCCACGCCGCCGGTGGCGATATTGACGCCGCCCCCGCCAAGCGTGAGCGTGCCGCCCCCGGAAATGCTGATGGCGCCGGTGGCGCCTTGAATGACAATGCCATTCCAGCTTGTGGGCGCGGCGATGGTTTCCGCTCCGCCAAGGGAGGTAAAAATCCATTCGGCGGTGTCAGCCACGCCGGGGGCTGTGCCGCCCGTCCAGTTCGCGGCGACCGTCAGATCGGCGCCCGCTGCGTCTTTGGTGATCAGCGCCGCATTGGCGGAACCCGCAAGGCCACCGATGGCGGCAAGCGCGAGCAGGAAGGATTTGGTGTTTTTTGTCACGGTTGCGTTTCCGTATGCTTGTTGGCGCAAATGTATAAAGAAAAGCCCCGCAGGTAATACCCGTTAACAGGGTGGTAGCTTAGCTCCCCCTCAGTGCCTTACGGGTGAAAACTTTCGAAAGGTGTGTATGATTTTGCGTGGCGACGCTTTGGTGTGCGCGCACACCAAACGAGCAGGCTCTTCCCGAACTTCTGTTAAAAATGTCTTGATTCAGGTTCTGCCGCGGCAAGAGGAGCTAACCGACCACCCCGCTACCCGTTATATATTCAGGCAACACCGGTCTCTTGCGGGTGGTTGATTGGCTTGACAAAGGACACGGATTTTACACCGGAAGGCTAAGCCGCGTAGAGGGTGGTGTTGCTTTCTCGCGGCCTCCAGCCGGCCCGCTGGATTGTACTACGTTGCGGGTTCCGGGTTTCGTGTTCAACGCGCAACAAGCAACGTGAAACACGAAACGCGGATCGCCGTTCAGCCGCGGCGGTTGCGGCGGCGGCCGAGCAGCGCGAGCGCGCCGATTGCCAGCAAGCCCAGCGTGCCGGGTTCCGGAACGTAGGTCAGGACCAGGTCGTTGGTGGTGGTGCTCAGCGTCCACTTGGAACCGGTCGCACCCCAGGGGGCGGTAACGGTGAGGCCAGCGTTGAGGTTGGTCAGGTTGTCGACCGTCAGCCCGCCGGCGGCGGAGGCGATCACCCAAGAATATTCCTTGTTCATATCCCAGCCCGTCGGTGCGACGGCGCCGCCAGCGACGCTGGCAACGTTGATGGTGTAGCCGTCTTTGATCACCAACGTTTTGGTGGTGATGAACTGGTCGAACGCGAGCGGGTCGTTACCCTGTACCTTGCTACCGGTGTTCACCGAGTCGACCTGCCAGTTGTAGGTGGCGTCGCCATACCATGTCGCCGCCTCCGTGCCACTGATGATTCCCGGGCTGTTTCCGGGGGCCAGGATGCCGTGCAGCGACAGCGCGCCGATCGTGCCCGTGCCGCTCAGGATGGCGCCGTTGTTCACGACCGTCGTGCCGCCGATGGTCAGGCCGTTTGTGTTCAGCGTCGCGCCGGTGGCCACGGTGGTGGTGCCGGTGTAGCTGGCGAGGCCGGCGATCGTGCCGCCCTGGTAGTCAATGGCGTTCAGAATGTCGTAGCCGGCCAGATCCAGCGTGCCGCCGGTGCTGACCGCGACCGCGCCGGTGCCGAGTGCATGGACGCTGCCCGCCGTCAGCGTGCCGGCCGTGACCGTCGTGCCGCCGGAGTAGCTGTTAGAGCCGGAGAGCGTCAGGTTCGCGCCGACCGTCAGTGCGTGAACGCCGGACTCGGAGATGCTGCCGGAGAGCGTCGCGCCGTTGAAGGAAAGGGCACCGCCGCCGAGCACGATATTGTTGGCAATCGTAAGACTGCCCGCATCCAGCGTGCCACCGTTGAGGGCGATGGTGCCGGTTCCCAAGGCGCTGCCATTGCCGACCGTCAGCGTACCGGCGGTGATGGTGGTCGCGCCGGTGTAGCCGGTGTTCGCGCCGGAGACGGTGCTGCTGCCCGTAACGGCCATCGCGCCGGAACCGCCAATCTTGGCGGAAAGCGTGCCGCCGGAGATTGCGTAGCTGCTGGCCGTCAGTGTGCCGCTGCCGGTGATGGCACCGCTGCTCATGGTAAGCGCGCCGACCGTGTCGCTGTTCGCGCCGAGGTCGAGCGTGCCGCCGTTGACCAGCACGGTGCCGGCGTCGGCCAGGGTGTTCGTGGCATGGCCGAGTGCCAGCGTGCCGCCGTTGACCGTCGTGCCGCCGCTGTAGCTGTTGGCGTTGGAGAGGGTCAGCGTGCCCGCGCCGGTCTTGGTCAGGCGACCCGCGCCGGAAAGGACGCCGGAGAGCGCGATGGTGCGCGCGGTGGTGCCGTCCTTCGAGTCCAGCGTATTGAAGGTGTTGGCACCAGTCAATATTAAGCCAAGGGAGCTGCTCCAGTCGGCATACGCGCCAATGGTTGTTCCGTTAAAGGTGATAGAGGTTCCGTTCGATGCGCCATTGGCGATGCCACTGGCACCAAGATTGAGTCGCTGGGTGTTAAACGTGACAGTGGTCAAGTTCTGGTTGACATAACCCAAAGCATTGATCGTGCCGGTTCCGGCGATGCTGCGAGTCGTGGCGACCGAGAAGGTCAGGGTGCTGCTGAGGTTCAGCGTGCCGGCGACCGTGAAGCTCGCTGGATTGTAGTTGGCGTAATAGGACGTGGCGCTGAGAACACCGCCCGCCGCGATGTTGAACGATCCGGCGGTGAAGGAATTATTGATTGCGCCGGCCGTCACATTAGCAGATCCTCCAACGGCAAGGGAGCCGCCACTCTGATTGATGGCACCAGCCGTGCCGGTGCCGTTCAGGTTGACCGTGCCACTGCTGACGTTCAGGGTGCCGCCGACAATCTGGTTGCTCATGGTCGTGGTTCCGCCCTGGTTGTTGAAGGCACCGGTGAAGCCGGAAAGATCGCCGCTGAGGGTCAGGGTGCCGATGTCGGTGCGATTAATGGCACCGGAACCAGTAATCGTCCCGCTCCATGTCGCGGGAGTGGCATAGGTGCGGAACGTGCCGCCACCGGCGAGCACCTGAATGTTTCGTGAAAGAGCGATGCCGCTGTTGGGGTCGAGCAAGCCGCCGCCATTTAGAATGATCTTATTGGCCGCGTTGCCAAACGCGCCGTCCGCCGCATAGGAGACCAGTCCGGAGGTGATGGTCACGTCGCCGGTGAAGGTGTTCACGGCATTGAGCTTGATGCCGAGGCCGCCATCCCCGCCGCCGGTGGCCGTCATGTTGCCGGTAGATTTGAGCGTCAACGCGCCGATCCCTGCAATGACGCCGCTGAGCGTCGTCGTGATGACGCTGCCGGAGATCGAAGAGGTATCAATCCTGGCACCAGCGGCACCGAGGGTGATGCCGCGGTTCGCCGCGAGCGTCTGGCCCGAAGCGCTGACCACCAGGGAGCCGCCATTGAGCGTCAACTGGTCGGCCACGGCGGTGCCGGGGGCGGTGCCGAGGCCGCTGTCGGCGGCGATGGAGAGCGTGCCTCCGGTGATCGCCGTTTTGCCAGTATAGCTGTTCGCGCCGGCGAGCGTCAGCGTGCCGGTGCCGGACTTGGTCAGGCCGCCCGCACCGGATACCGCACCACTGTTCACCAGATTGTAGCCGTTCGTGTCAATCGTGCCGGCCTGGGTCATCACATAGTTGCGGGTGCTGGCGGCGATGGTGGCGCCGAGCTGCAGCGTGGCTCCCGTGCCGTTGAAGGTGAGGGCGCCGGAGGCGTTGCCCAGGGCGTTGGCGCTGTTCACGTTCAACGTGCCGGCGTTGATGGTCGTCCCGCCGGAATAGTTGCTGGAGCCGGAGAGCGTCAGCGTGCCCGCGCCAGCCTTGACAAGGCCGCCGTTGCCGCTGATGACGCCGCTGTTCGCCAGGCTGTAGCCGTTCGTGTCAATCGTGCCGGTCTGGGTCATCACATAGTTGCGGGCGCTGGCGGCGATGGTGGCGCCGAGCTGCAGTGTTGCTCCCGTGCCGTTGAACGTAAGATCGCCGGAGGCGTTGCCCAGGGCGTTGGCGTTGTTCACGTTCAGCGTGCCGGCGGTGATCGTCGTCCCGCCGGAGTAGCTGTTGGAGCTGGAGAGCGTCAGCGTGCCGCTGCCGCTCTTGCTCAGCGCGCTGCTGCCCGAGATGACCCCGGAAATCGTGCCGCTGCCGGTCACCGCGCCGCCGCCGAGCACGATGGCGTTGGCGATGCTCTGACCGTTGACATCCAGAGTGCCGGCGTTGAGGGCGATACTGCCGCTGCCGAGCGCCGTGGCGGTGCCGAGGGTGACCGTGCCGCCGCCGAGCGTGCTGCCGCCGGTGAAGCTGTTGGGGTTGTTGATGGTGAGACTACCCGTGCCGCTCTTGATCAGGCTGGCGTTTCCGGCGATGCCCGCCGCGCCCGTCAGCGTGTAGTTCTTGGCGCTGTTGATAAATTGAACAGAAGCCGGGGTGACGTTGGACGCAATGGTCACGGTCGTTGTACCCGTTGCGTTGTCATCAAAAAGCACGTTGTCCGCCGCAGGGGAATTGATGTAGGCGGTGAGTGTGCCCGCCGTGACCAGCCGCCAGTTCTGGGTGCTTGTGTCCCAAGCACCGTCTGTTTCGCCGCCCCAACGGGGGTTGTCGCCGGCAATCACATAATCAAGCATATTTGTGTTGTTGGTAAGGGTTCCGCTTTGACGGCCACCCAACACTGCATGTGTTCCGATTGCAAAACCCGTGATGCCGGCAAGCGTGTTCGCGTGGCTAATCAAGTGATAGGTGCCGTTGGTGGTGGTGAGCAAATCCAGGTTGACGGTCACGGCACCAACCCCGCCGTTCAGTGTCAAATTGCCTCCGCTGATGTTGATGGCGGCGGATGACCCATAGTTGGTAAGCGTGCCGATGTTGATGGTGCCGCTGCCGCTGAAGGTCAGGTTGCCGATGGTGAGCTGGCCGGTGGTGCCGTTGCCGGCCGTGATGGCGCCGGTTCCCGTGGCGACCGTAACCGTGCCGCCAACGGTGCCCGTGCCGGAGAGCGTGGCGCCGCTGGCCACTGCGACCGCGGAACCGGACGCCAGCGAGCCGGTGATGTTCAACACGCCGGCATTGACGCTGGTCGCGCCGGCGTAGGTATTGACGCCGGAGAGGGTGACGGTGCCGGTCGTGCTCTTGGTCAGCGTGATGGCGGCGCCGCCGAGGATGGCGCTCACCGAGCCGGATTCAACCGCGTAGCTGCTGCCGGTCAGCACGCCACCCGTGCCGGTGATCGCGCCGCCGTTCTTCAAGGTGACCGTACCGACCGCGTCGGAGTAGCCGCCAAGAGACAGGGCGGCCGTAGCGCCGTCAACCGTCACCGCGCCGTTGGCGATAACATTGGACGCGCCGTAGGCCAGCGTGCCGGCGGAAACCGTCGTCAAGCCGGTGTACGTGTTGATGCCGGAGAGCGTGACGGTTCCGGCGGTGCTCTTGGTCAGGGCGATTCCGCTGCCGCCGAGGATGGCGCTCACCGTGCCGGATTCAACCGCGTAGCTGCTGCCGGTCAGCGTGCCACCCGTGCCGGTGATCGCGCCACCATTCTTTAGCGTCACCGCGCCGACCGTGTCGGAATTACTGCTGATGGAGAGGATGGCCGTCGCACCGTCAACCGTCACCGCGCCGGTGTTGGCCAGGGTGTCGGTGGCGTTGCCCAGTGCCAGCGTGCCGGCGGAAACCGTCGTCAAGCCGGTGTACGTGTTGATGCCGGAGAGCGTCTGCGTGCCGGCACCGGTCTTGGTGAAGGCCAGCGTGGCGCCGTTATTGCGCAACACGCCGGAAAACGACGCCGTCGCGTCCCCGCCGCCCACCGACAGCGTATCGCTGCCCGCAATCGCCTCGACCGTGCCCGCGCCGGACAAGCCGCCGACCGTTTCCGTGTTGCCGCCCTTTGCCAGCTTCAGGGTGCCCGCGACCGAAAGTCCGTAGGTGTCCGGCAGTAAACTGTTCGCCGTGGCGCTGCCGTCGCTCAACTGCAGGACGCTGCCCGCGTTGATGGTCGTGGTGCCGCTGTAGCTGTTGGCCGTGCCCAGGAAGATGATGCGGTTGGAGCCGGAAACCGTGACGTTGCCGGTGCCGGTGATGCCGCCGGAGAATTGGGTACGGTCGCCCGCCGTACCGCCGGCAAGCGTGACATCCTTGGCAAGGGTGATGGCTCCGCTGAAAATCGCCATGTTGCTACCGCTGGCGGTGACGGAGCCGATGGTGGCGATGCCGGTACCCTGGTTGGCAACCGTAATGGCGCGGGAGATTGTGATGCCAGCTGTCGTCGCGTCAATCAGCAGGCTGGTGTTGCTGGTGCTTGTGCTGGCGTCGTTTACGGTGATGGTGCCGGAGGAGCCGAACGCGCTGCTATTTTTGGCCACGAGCGTGCCAGCCCGGAGCGTCGTGCCGCCGGAGTAGGCGTTCGCGCTGGAGATCACCATCTTGCCCGCGCCGGCCTTGATCAAGGTCGCCGCGCCGCCGAGTACCTTGTCACCGAGAACCGCCGAAACAGTCAAATCCGCCGTGGCGTCACCCGTCGCCGCCACGTCGAAGGTGGTCGAACCAGCCGTGGTGCCGAGATTGATATAGCTGTTCGAGGTCTGGCCGCTTAGTGTGTCGATGAAACTGCCGGAGGTGCCGGAGACGGTGACATTGCCGTTGAGCCCGAATGATCCGACCGACGCGGCATTGCCGTTGGTGGTGCGCAGGTAAGCGCCATTCTTCAAGGTAACGTCGCCGATGGAGTTGAAAGTGGTGCCGCCACTTATCCGGGTGATGATGCCGCCGTCGGCAATGAGCATTACGGGGGTCTTGTAATTGTACTGGCCGATGCCGTCAGAGCTGGTAAAGGATAGGGTGGTGCCCGAGTTGACCGTGATCGTGCGGCCGGTCGTGGTCATGTTGCCGAGGGCCGTGCCAGTCGGATTGGCATTGTTGGCTGTCCCGCCAGCATTAAGCGTGCCGCCAGTGATTGTGATGTTGCCCGTGAAGCTGTTCGCACCGGAGAGCGTCAGCGTGCCCGCGCCGGTCTTGGTTAGGGCTCCCGTGCCCGTGGTTCCGTTGATGATGGCGCTGCCGAACGTCACGTTGTTCCCATTCGTGTCGAAAGTCGCCGTGACGGCGTCGCGGATTCTGAGATTCCCGTTCACCGATGGGTCAAAGGTATTTCCCGTGGCCCATTTCAGCGTCGAGTTCGCGGAGTAATCAGCGAGGTAATAGCCGCCTTTGCCCGATCCTCCGGTACTACCGCTGTAGCCGAGGCTGCCGGAGAAAATCAAGGTTCCCCCGGCGAGTTCAAAGCCGGCAAGACCGTTCGCGACTGCGGGTGCACCAGTATCCAAGGAACTCGTGAGGGACATCGTTCCCGCACCGGTCTTTTGGATACCGCCCCAGGCGACGAGGTGCTGATGGCTGAGTTTTCCGCTGACGAGCAAGTCCACGGCCGCAGCGCCGTCGGCCACGTTGAAGATGTGCGTCCCCGCCATGTGCATCTCAGCCGCAATGGTGGAGGTGGTGTCGCCGGTAACAATCACCTGCTGCGAGGCGTTGCTTAGGAAGAACTGACCCTTGGCCGCATCGCTGACATTGGAGTTTGCACCGAGCGTGCCGCCGGTGAGCGTGAGATTACCGGTGAGATTGCGCTGGTTGGTGCCGCTGGCCACATCGGTGGAAAGTGTCGCCCCGTTGGCGATGGTCACGGAGGCAAGCGTACTCACGGCTGCGTTTGTGAGGCTCACCGTGCCGCTATTGACCGTGGTCGCGCCGGTGTAGCTGTTCGCGCCGGAGAGTGTCAGCGTACCGGTGCCGGCTTTGGTCAGGGCGAAGCCGCCGGAGACGATGCCCGAGGCGGTCATCGCCCGGCCCGCGCCAACCGTCCACGACTGGCTCGCGCCAAGCGCGATGTTGTTGGAGATGGAGAAATCAACGCCGCCGGTGGCGATGTTGACGCCGCCCGCGCCAAGCGTGAGCGTGCCGGCTCCGGAAATGGTGATGGCGCCGGTGGCACCTTGGACGTCAATGCCGTACCAGCCTGTGGACGTGCCGATGGTCAGCGCGCCACCCGTGGAGGTGGAAATCCATTGGGCGGTGTCGGACGCGCCGGGGGCGGTGCCGCCCGTCCAGTTCGCGGCAGCCGTCAGGTCGGCCCCCGTTGCGGACTTGGTAATCAGTCCCGCGTTGGCGGAACCCGCAAGGCCACCGATGGCGGCAAGCGCGAGCAGGAGGGATTTTGTGTTCTTCGTCATGGTTCTGTTCCCCTTCTATACATGTTCTAAAAATGCCCAAACTAAAGCGAAATCATCAGGTAAAGCCTATCTTAGATTTAGACAAAACCCGTTCTCTTTCCGGGTGGTTGTTTGACTTGACAATGCACGCGGATTTTACGCCACAAGGCTAAAATGAGCACAGGGATAGCGTTTTCTTCTCACTTGGCGCACTTTTTATTTACACCCAGTATATCGCATAGGCGGGTTCGATTCAAGCGCCATCATCGCCTGTTGTCGGACATCCTCTTTTCCATTTCGGACATTTGGCTGTTTCGGACGCCATTGACGGTGCAGGCGAAAGCGGCAGAGTTCGGCGTGCGGTTTTCCCGCGCCGCGATTGCGCTTCCCGCGATGCCGGCAATAGCCGCCGACAGTACCGTTAATGCTTTGCAATTAAACATGTTGCCATCCCCGCCCGGTGCCATTGTTCTGGCGATAGCCATCAAATAAAAAATGAACGGAATCGCTTAAAAACATGAACAATATGCGTCGATGAAAGAGCGATTGCAAGACCGGCACGCAAAAATATTTCTCTTTCCGATCAGAATGGATTGATTGTTGTCACAAGAAATGCAACTTTATGCTTGA
Organism: uncultured Lentisphaerota bacterium; assembly: GCA_903921725.1. Lineage (GTDB taxonomy): Bacteria > Verrucomicrobiota > Lentisphaeria > Oligosphaerales > CAITYL01 > CAIXRA01. The sequence goes on along the minus strand of CAIXRA010000017.1, from coordinate 351 downwards.
ATCGCATGAAATAATCCTCAATCCACAAGATGCCGCGCTCGCCGTCCGGCCCATTGGTATCGGAGTTCATGGAGCTTCTTTGAGGAAGCGGCAGCGGGTGCGGTGGCAGGAAGATGGTTACGCCCTGACGGGGCAGCTCCATCGTTGATCGGACACCTGGGGCGTTGCCCCAGGCTATGGAGTGATGCCCCGTTGGGGCGGCTTGCGGAAGGCGTTGCTCTTTTCCTGGGGCGTTGCCCCAGGCTATGGCGTGATGCCCCGTTGGGGCGGCTTGCGGAAGGCGTTGCTCTTTTCCTAGGGCAACGCCCCAGGAAAAATGGCAACAATAAAGGTTTCAACCCTGAAGGGGTT
>CAIXRA010000016.1 GCA_903921725.1 uncultured Lentisphaerota bacterium | reverse complement strand
CGTGTCGCCGTCCGCATCCGAGGCGCTCGCCGCCAGTGTCGCGCTGTAGGCCGCGCCGTACGGTGCATTGGCCGCAACCACCGGAGTCGAAGTGAACGTAGGCGCACGGTTGACCGTCAGCGTCTGCTGGACGGCGGCGGCGGCGCTGTAGTTCGCGTCGCCGGCCTGCGACGCCGTAATTGTCGCCGTGCCGCCGCCGACAATGCGGACCATGCCTGAAACAATGGTCGCTACGGCGGTGTTGGAGCTGGCGTAGGTCACCGTCAGCCCAGAGGAGGCCGTGGCGCCCGGCGCGAACTCCGCATCGCCGACGTTCTTCAGCGGCAGCGTGCCGAAGGTGATCGACTGGCCGCTCTTGACCACCGTGATGCTGCCGTTCGTGGCCAGCGCGGAAGTGTCCCACAGCAGGGCGCCGGACAGCGCCGGCAGGTTCAGCGTGGCGAAAGAGCCGGCGTAGGACGCCTTTGCGAACAGCGTGAACGAGTCGCCCGCGGAAAGCGCGGCGCCGGTCGCCGTCACCGTCAGCGTGCCGCCAAAGGTCACCGCGCCGGTACCGGCCAACCTGTCGGCCGTCAACGTCGCGCCGGTCTTGTTGATTTCCATCACCGTCGTTCCGGCCAGCGTGACCGTGTTGTTGACCGTCAGCGTACCGATGCCTGTGGTTCCCGGAGCCAGCGTACCGTTGACCGTCACCGCGCCGCCGATTGTGCCCGTGCCAGCAAGAGTCGCGCCGGAGGCCACCGTCGTCGCGGTGGCGCCGAGGCGCCCGGTCAGCAGCAACGTGCCAGCCGAAACCGTTGTCACACCGGTGTAGGTGTTGGTGCCGGAGATCACCATCTTGCCTGCGCCGGTCTTGATGATGCTGGCGGCACCACCCAACGTCTTGTCAAGCAAGGGGGCCGACACGGTCAGGTCAGCCGTGGCGTCGCCTGTGGAGGCAACGTTGAAGGTGATGGCCGAGGAGGGCACCCCGGTGGCTAAGTGGATGCCGTTGTTGCTGCTGCCCGTGGTGTCGATGAAGCTGCCCGAGGTGCCGTCGACGGTGACATCGCCGTTGAGAGAGAAGGAGTTTACGACCCCGTTCTGGCCGTTCACGCTTGTCAGGCACCCGCCGTTGCGCAGCGTGACGTTGCCGATGGAATTGAAGGATCCATTCACGCGGGTAATAGTGCCCCCGTCGGCGATGAGGGTAACGGGCGTCTTGTAGTTGTACTGGCCGATGGCGTCGGCGACATTGAAGATCAGCTTGGCACCCGAGTTGATCGTGATCGTGCGCCCGGTCGTCGTCATATTGCCGAGAGCTGTGGCGGTCGGACTCGCGCTGTTTACCGTGAGGTTGTTTACCACGCTACCGCCATTGATAGTCATGTTGCCCGTGAAGGTGCTTGCGCCGGAGAGTGTCAGCGTGCCCGTTCCAGCCTTGGCCAGCCCCTGCGTACCGGCAAGCACCGCGCTGATGGTGGTACCCGGATTGGCGATCGTGATGGTCGGCGTGCCAGAGGAGACCGCCAGCGTCAGCGGACCGGCCGTTCCCGTGGAAAGGGTCCAGTTGTTGCTTGGCGTCGTGTCGCCGAACACCAGGTTGCCGATGGTCCGCGCGCCGTCCAGAGTCACCGTCCGATTGGCGGTGATGTTGAGCGTACTGAAGTCGGCGGTGACCCCGATGCCGGAGGCAATGATGCCGCCAGCCCAGTTGCCCGAGGTCGCCCAGGAACCGCCGGAGGCATTGACCCAGGTCGCGTTGGCGTAGACTGTCAGAGCCACGGCGTTCGACGTCGTGCTGTTGGTCACACCGTCGAGGGTACTGGTGACGATGCAGCGGAAGATGGAGCCGCTGTCGCCGAGCACCGCGGCGGGCGTCGTATAGCCGGAGGCGACCGCACCGGGAATATCCGTACTGTTTTTCTGCCACCGGTAGGACAGCACGCCCTGGCCGGTCGCAGTCAAGGAGAAGGAAGCCGTTCCGCCAACCAGCGCGAAGGCGGCCGCCGGCTGTGACGTGATGGAGGGCGGCGCGACAACCGTCAGCACTGCCGCATCCGAAGGCGTGCTGCCGTCGGCATTGCTGACGACGCACCGGAACTGCTTGCCATTGTCACCCGCGACGGTGGCGGGCGTGACATAGGTGGCGGCAGTCGCACCGGAAATCGGACTCCAGGAGACGCCGTCCGTACTCGACTGCCATTGATACGACAGCACGCCCTCCCCGGACGCCGTCACGGAGAAGGTGGCCGTCTGTCCGGATGCCACAGTCAGGGCCGCCGGCTGGCTGACGATGGAAGGCGGCACCGGAGCCGGATCATTGTCCTGAATGGTCAGCGTGTGCACCGTATTGGCGCCCGGCACGGCGCCGGTCGGTGTTCCAAGAGTGATGACGAGCGTGGTGTCCGGAGCGTATGACACGTTGTCGATCAGGCTGACCGCGATGCCGGCGGAACTGTCGCCGACCGGAATAGTGACCGAGCCGGAAATCGCCGAATAGTTCACGCCCGCAACGGCGGTTCCGCCGACGGTGTACGGCACGATGATGGGGACGGCGGCCGGCGAGTCGAGCTGCACGTTGACGGTCGAGCTCCCCGCGCCTTCACTCGCGGAACTCGAGAGTGCCGTAAACTGCACCGTGTTCGTCGCCGAGCCGGTGACCGTGGCGGTCATCTCGTCAAGGACTTTTGCCTCACCATCGTATCCCGTAAGGCGGAGAACATAAGTTCCGGGGCCCGGAAAGCTGACGTTGGCGGCGGCGGCGGCGGGATTGGCGAAGCTTGCGTTGGCGGGGCCGCTCATGGTGCTCCAGGCGACCGTTGCGCTTCCCGGCGGCTGCGGCTTGCCGTCATCAGTCACGCTCCCGGCCAGGGCGAGCGGGGCGGCGGTCGTGGCGGCAGTATCGGAACCGGCATTGACCACGGGGGCCGTGTTGGCCGCAGGCGAGAGTGGAACGCCGTTTATGCTCACGTTGTCAAAAGTGGCGGTGAGGGTGGCGCTTTTCGTGTTGGAGGCGGCGACAAGCCCGACATAGGGCGTGCCCGTGAAAAAGAGGCCCGTGGGCGGACCGACCTGCGTCCAAGCTGCTCCGTCCGCGGAGATGTAGCCAATGGCCGTTCCGGAATGGAGGACCAGCTTCACCCAGTAAGGCGCCGCCGGCCCCGCAGTGGTGGTGGCGACGGCCGTTCCGGCGCTGGCCGAACGGGCGATGAAGCTCGCGCCGGAAGATGGGGAGACGGTCATGGCCGCAGTTGCGACGTAGGCGTAGGTCCAGGGGTTCGTGCCGTTGTCCCGGATCATCACACCGGCCAGGGCGGCGGCGTTCGGATTGCTCATGGAGGCCACGCGCGCCACCACCTCGAGATTGCCGCTCACGGGCGTCATCGCCATGTAGCAGGCGTCGGAGATGCCGCCAATCGTGAGGCTACTGACGGTCAGTGTCTGCACTCCGGTCAATGTGTTGCCGGAATAGGAAGTGCCGGAGAGCGTGCCGGCGGCTCCGGTGGTGAACGCGGTCACCGCCCCCGACGCCAGCACATGCACGACCTGCTGGGCATATCCCGTGGTCGTCCCGTTGCTTACACTCAACCGCAGTACATACCGGCCGGCGGCGCTGAAAACGGCGGTCGTTGAAAGCGAGTTTGCCGCACCGAATGTGACGGTGCCCGGCCCGTTCGTCTTGCTCCATGCATAGGTCAGCGTGCCGCTTCCGGTCGCGGAGCCTTCGAGAAGCAGCGTGGATGCCAGAGAAATGGCCGTGGAAGAGGCGGAGGGGCTGAGGATGCCCACCGCCGGTCCGGTGTCGTTGTCCAGAATGGTCAGCGCATAGGCGGCGGGAGAACCGGCCGTGGCACCGGTGGGCACGCCGAGGGTGAACAGGAGGCTTTTGTCCGGCTCGTCGAGCATGTTGCCAACCGTCGAGACCTTGAGCGTGGCGGTGGTGGATCCCGGCGGTATGACCAAGGGAGAAAGCGCATTCAGCGTGTAATCCGTGCCGGACACGGCGCTGCCGGAAAGGGAGAACGGGATGAAAACCGTCTGCGAGGCGGTGGCGGAAAGCTGGACCGTCAGCGTCACGGTTCCGCCTTCGGTGATACTGCTCGAGCCGGAGGTGAACTGCACGACGGGCGCGGCATCGTTGTCCGTGATGTGAACCACATGCACAAAGCGGTCGGAGAGGTTGGCGTTGGCCGGCACGGCGAGGGTGAGAATCACATCTTCCGTCGCCTCACTTAGGGCGTCGTCAATGACGTTGACTGTAAAGTCGGCCGAGAGCTGGCCGGCTGGAATCGTCACGGTAGAGGAGGCGAGCGTGTAATCCGAACCTGATACGGCCGCCCCCACCGCGGAGACAGTCAGGACGACATCGGCGGCGGAAAGGGAGGAAAGGGTGGCGCGGACCGTGACACTGCCGGCGCTCTCCGACACCGTCTGTTCCGTGAGGTCGAAGGATATGGACGGAAGTGCGTTGGCGGTGCCGATATTGCAGGTCATCGAGGCACCCGCCGCACTGGCGCCGGTGACGGCCAACCCGGAGGCGGTGCCGTCCCACCAGTTGGTGTTGGGCGTGCTGGCATTGCTGAAGGCCGGACGGGTGCTGTCGAAATAATCGTATAAGTCGCCGGAGTTGTTGTAATGCTCCAGGTTGAAGGCGCCATCGGCCTGCTCCAGCGACACTTCATAATGGAGTGCCGTGGTCATATCCTGGTTTTCGCAGCCGTCGGCGGTTTCGTCCACATGCCAGACGGCCAGTCCGCTGTCGGGAAGGTATCCGTTCCATTTGAAGGCCGCCTGGTTGCGGTTTTCAATGAGGAAATACTCGGTTGCGGCAGCGGTGTTGGCAAAGCGCAGCAGCTGCGGGATGACGCCCGATGATTTCAGCGTGGCCGGCTGCATCGAGGTTGCGGAAGTCATGTTTACGGCGTCAATCCACCCCGCCGTGTACTTGAGGTAGGGATTGATGCTGACCGGCGTCTTCCCGCTGTTGCCGTAATTCCCCCCCCCCATGAGGCAGTGGTTCCCGAGGCCGGCCGACTCGCCGCCGTAGTCGTAATAGTCGCTGAACTTGCAGAGCATGTGGCCGTTTTCATGGCAGACGGTTCCAATCCGCAACGCGGCGGAGAAGTCGGTGATCTCATAGTCGTAGACGTACTTGGTGGCGCCGTTGATCGTGACGGAGGGCGTGGGGCTCATCGCCCAGCGGTGGGGCCACAGGCCGTAACTCCAGTTGCCGCTGTTGGGGCCGACGAAAAGTACGTTGGTGGCGATCACGTTGCTGCCCGAGGTGGAGACCCCGTCGAAGTTGTAGCCCTTGTTCTTCAGCTCGGTGACCGCGTCGGTGATCAGCAGGCGGCCAGCCGAACCGCAGTCGCGCCAGGTCGTATTGGTGGGATAATTGGAATAATTGTAGTAATTCTTCGCATGCGGAACGGTGACGTAATAGGTCACCTTGTTGGTGTAGTCGAGCCGGCCGTACGACTGGTCGCGGTAGTAGTCGCGGATGGATCCGGAATTGCCGGAGCCCGTGTAGCCCAGCTTGTTGCAGAAGTCGTTGAGTTCGTCGTGGGTGGCCGGTTCGCTGGTGTCGTCCTGGAAGTTTACGAGAATCGTGAGCCCCACATAGCTGCCCGTCGTCTGCGAATCGGGCGGCGAAGGCTGGACGCTTGAGCCGGAGGCCGCCGCATCCGCGGCCGCGGAGAGAGCCGCCGGCGCCTCGCGGCCGTGGATGCGCCTGTACCCGTCGCGAAGCCCCCGGACCGCCTTGGGAGCGGCCCCGCGGCGTTCAAGCTCATGGATCTTGCTTTCCAGACGCTTGCGCTCGCACTCCATCACACCGCCCATCTGTTCATACCGCGCCCGGGCCTTTTCGCGGACGCGTGCAGGCGGGAGATCAAGATGCTTCGCCAATCCCAGCGCGTCTGGAGTTGCGGCCCCGGCGGCAATGCCGGTGGTCACCAGCTCCCCGGTGGCGGCATCCGGCTTCGCATAAGCATGGCACTTGAGTTTGGCGTCCCAGACCACCGTGTAGCCATCCGCCGTTTCCATACGCCCGTAATGCTCGTCGCCGAAAACCCGCAGGGGGATTGCCTGACCACTCCCGCCCCGCCCTTCCGTCGCCAGGCCGTCTGGCCCGTACGGCGCGGCCATGGACGGGCCGGTGGCCGCAAACAGCGCCAACAGGAAAAATCCCGCGCCAGCCGATTTACGGAAAGACCGCCCGTTGAATAGTCGCCTGAAAAAAGACATACCGGCTCCAAGAAGTGAACATGCCCGCGACGAACCCCCACCTATTCTATACTAAAGGCAGCACAATACAAGACTCCGTTCCAGTGCATGGTGATACGTACATAGAGGCCAGGGATCGATTCCAATCAGCCGTTCAGGTTCAGTCCAGCCCCAGCCGGTGCAAAACTTCCGCCGGCGCAATCCCACGGACAAGCACGGCCTTGTTCCGCCCCGTGTCGCCCCGGACGATTTCCACCGCCGACGGTGGAACGCCCAGTGCCTTGGCCAAGAATCGGCGGCATTCCTCGTTCGCCTTTCCGTCCACCGGCGGTCCGGCGATGCGCACCTTGACCGCATCCCCGTGGAGCCCGACCACTTCCGTGCGGCTCGCCCGCGGCTGCACATGGATGCGCAGGAGGGTGCCCTGGCCGCCTGGCGCGGGGGCGGCCGGGAGCGGTACGGCATTCCGCGGCGCGTCCGGCGGCATCACGCACCGCCTTGAAGGTGAAGTCCCCGCAACGCAGGCAGAAGGCCGACGAAATCACGGGCATCGGCGGCGAACGGACCGGCGATGTACTCGCGGAAATGGCTGACTCCGCCGTCCGGCAACCCCACGATGTCGGAGACATATTTGACGACGACGCAGGGTTTTGCAAATTTCCGGCACATCTTTACAACGGCGTACGACTCCATGTCCACCAGATCCACGCTCGCCAGCAGCTCCGGATCGGTCACAAACTTGTCGGAACAACCGATCCCGCAGGCGTCGCCGGACACCCGCGCATGGATGGCGGGATCCAGATGGACGGTTTCGTCCCAGGCCTCATCGCCCCACCCGGCCGCATCGGCGTCGAGCTGGCGGAACCAGGCGGGGATGACGCGCTGTCCGACGCGGAAGCCGCGGGTCGCGCCGCAGAGCCCGAACAGCACGGCGATGTCGAATCCGGCCTGCAACTCCCGCGCGACGGAGATGCAGGCGTTGACCTTCCCGATGCCGGACCGCACGACGCGCACCGCGCCGCCGTCCACTCCCGCCTCCGCAAGCACGCCGCGGAATACGGACTCTTCGATTTTCATCGGGGCAAACACGCAGATGCGCGGGGATGTCATGGGCGCTCTCCGGGGATTGTGTTCCAAACTGCCGTCACACCTGAAGTATTGTTGTCGTTTCCAGGCTGGAAGATCCGGAAACCGTCAACACAGGATTCCGCGGCGGACCGCCTCGAAAAGCAGGATTGTCGCCGCCTGCGCCGCGTTGAGCGACTCCGCCGGACCGGGCATCGGGATTGTCACGAACTCCGCGCCGCCAACCTCCTGCACGCCGTTGGCCTCGTTGCCGATGACCAGCGCGCCGCCGGCGAGGGTGAATCCGTCGTCGAAACAATTCACGCCGCGGCCCGGCACGCTGCACCAGAGCTTCCCGCCGCCACAGTCCCGGAGCGTGTCGCGCGCGGCGGCGAGGTCGGCAAAGCCGCGGAGGGTGAGCGCGAACTGGGCGCCCATGCCGGAACGGATCGCCTTCGGCCCGAACGGGTCGGTGGTGCCGGCGGTGTACCAGACCTCGCGCAGGCCGACGGCCCACGCGGTGCGCAGAATCGTGCCGAGGTTTCCCGGTTCCATCACGCGGTCGAGTACAAGGACGAACGGATCGGCGAGCGTGGAAACCGGCGCGGGTTCCGCAAAGCTGCGGAACACGCAGAGGACGCCCTGCGGGTTCTCGGTGGCGGCCAGCTTCCCGAAGGCGGCGTCCGGCACCACTTCAAACGGCCGGGCGCGGGCCATGAGCAGCGCGCACATCGCCGCGCCCTCCGCGGAATCCGCAAAAGATTGGCTGCCGGCGGCGAATTCGAGTTCCGTGGCGCGGAGGCGGATTCCTTCCCCGCAGCAGCGGAGCCCCTCGGCGAGGAAATATCCCGCTTTGCGGCGCCCGTGCTTCGAGTGCGACTGGAGGATCAGTTTTTCCTGGTTGCGCGTGAGCATGGCGAAATATAGCGCGGATTGCCGGGCGCCGACAGCGGAAGCCGTGCGGAAGGGACGGCGCGGGTTACATTAAGGAAAGGCGCAAAGGAAAAACCGGGGGAGGCGCCGGACATGAAGCAGGGAACGGAAGGCGGCACGGCGGGCATGAACATTCTTGGCATCGAAACCAGTTGCGACGAGACGGCGGCGGCGGTGGTGGCCGACGGCAGCGATGTGCGCTCAAGCCTGATCTCGTCACAGGTGAAGATCCATGCCGCATACGGCGGCGTGGTACCGGAACTGGCGGCGCGCGAACATCTTAAGGCCATTGACGTGATGGCGAAGGCCGCCCTAAGCGAAGCCGGGATGGAACTGCGCGACATCCACGGGATTGCGGTCACCAGCGAACCGGGGCTGGTCCCCGCGCTGCTGGTCGGCGTCTCCTATGCGAAGGGGCTGTCCCTGGCTACGGGGCTGCCGCTCGTCGGAGTCAACCATGTGCTGGCGCACGTCTACGGTTCATTTCTGGGAAACACATCCCAGCTGCGGGATCCGCAACGCTATCCGATTCTGGCGCTGGCGGTCTCCGGCGGGCACACGCTGCTGCTGCTGGTGCAAGCGGACGGCAGGGCGCGCGTGGTGGGGCGGACGCTCGACGACGCCGCGGGCGAGGCGTTCGACAAGGCGGCAAAAATCCTCGACCTCGGCTATCCCGGCGGCCCCATCGTGGACCGCCTGGCAAAGAACGGCGACCCGAAGGCGGTGGCGTTTCCGCGCGGCCTGATGCCGCGCCCCGGCTGCGGCGTCGCGCCGGAAAACATCCTCAATTTCAGCTTCAGCGGAATCAAGACCGCCCTGCTCTACCGCGTGCAGGGGCGGACGCTCTCCGACCAGGAGCTGGCGGACACGCTGGCCAGCTACCAGGAATCGGTCGTGGATGTGCTGGTGTCCAAGACACTGCTGGCGGCGGAGGAATACGGCGCGCAAACGGTGGTGCTCTGCGGCGGCGTCGCCTGCAACAGCCGTCTGCGCGATGTGATGGCGGCGGCGGCGGCACGCGAGCGCCGCACCGTGGTCATCGCCCCCCCGAAGTTCTGCACCGACAACGCGGCGATGATTGCGGGGCTCGGCTTTCACGAGCTGCGCGCCGGACGCGCGGCGGGCCTCGACTTTTCCATCGGCGCGCGGCTGCCGGAGGATCTGGGGACGGTTCCGTTCGCCCCGCAATATGCGGATTCTTGGGAATGAGGGGCTGCAAGCGGCGCGGCATCACGCAACTTCAGGCACCGGATTCTGTCAAAATGGCGTCAGCCGCATAAAAGTTTGCCGGCCGGCTGGATGTTTCAAGTAGGCGCAACAAGTTATCAATCATGCATCCGGCTGCCGGCGCGTGCTGCGCCGCTTGATGCTGGAACCAAGAAAGCCAAGGAAAAAACATGCAACGCAAAGCCATTCCGATGCTGGGCTCCGCCCTTCTGCTGGCCGCCCTTCCCCTCTTCGCGGAGTCCACCGCACCGGCCGCACCCGCAGCCCCCGCCACGGCCGCCACGATTCCGGCCGTGCCCGCCGCCCCCGACCTGTCCGCCAAGCTGGCATTCGTGCCGGAAGTCGTGGCGACATTCGGCGAAGGCAAGACGGTCAAGGGCGCCGACCTGAAGAAGATGCTTCTGCCGGCCCTCCGGATGGCGGCGGCCGAGGGACAGCTTCCGGACGACAAGCAGCTCCGCGGCTTTGCCGCCCAGTTTGCCGAGCGTCTGGTAGAGATTGAACTCATCAAGGAGCTGTGCGCCAAAGACGGCATGAAGCCGGACCTGACCGCCGCCGCCAAAACACTGGCGGAAAAAGCCGGAGGCGAGGACAAGCTCGCCATGATGCTCGCCACGCAGGGCTTCGACAAGAAGGACCTCGTGGACATGATCGGCGTGGAGATGATGGTTCAGAGCTGGGTTGAAACCAAGCTCAAGCCGGGCATCAAGATCGCCGACGACGCCGTCCAGAAGTTCTACGAATCCAACAAGGAGCAGTTCGCGATGCCGGCGACGATGAGCGCCTCGCACATCCTGGTGAAGATTGAAGAGGGCGCAGCGGAGGCGGACAAGAAGGCCGCCAAGGCGAAGGCGGAGCAGATCCTGGCCGACCTGAAGAAGGGTGGCGACTTCGCCAAACTTGCCGCCGAAAAAAGCGATTGCCCGAGCGGCAAGCAGAACGGTGGAAGCCTTGGAAGTTTCCCCAAGGGCCAGATGGTGCCGGAATTTGAGGAAGCGGCGTCCAAGCTGAAGAAGGACGAACTCAGCGGCATCGTGGAAACTCAGTTCGGCTACCACATCATCAAGGGCGGAGAAACCAAGCCCGCCGGCATGGTTCCCCTGGACCAGGTGAAGGCGCGCATCCAGGAAATGCTGGTCGGCCGCGAAATCAACACGGCCATGGAAAAGAAGCTCGCCGACATGCGCAAGGAAGCCAACGTCAAGGTTCTGCTTCCGGTTGTGCCCATCGAGCAGGAAAAGACCGCTGCGCCCGCCGAAGACGGCAAGGCGGCGGCACCCGCCAAGTAAGCGGTTCTTCCGCGACCGGCCGGCGGCGGGCTTCCATCCGCCGGCAACATGACAGTAGAGCGCCACGGCCGCCGACCAGGCGGCCGCTGCGTATTTGGGAACGAAAGGGCTGATCTGATGAAGACTCCGCGCATCCATTGGTTGGCCGCCGGCCTGGCGGCGTCCTTCATCGTGGCGGCCTCCGGACGCCCCGCGCTTGCCGTCTGGCCGTTCGGGAAAAGCGCGGAGACGCCGGCGGACACAGCCCGGGAGGAAACGACGGAGCCGGACAAGCAGGACACCTCGCGGGTCAACCTCAAGAAATTGGAAAAACAGGCGAATGACGGATTCGCCAATGCGCAGCTCGTGCTCGGCAATCTCTACCTTTCCGGCTCCAATCCGCAGGTCAAGAAAGATTACAAAAAGGCCGTGGAGTGGTTCCAAAAGGCCGCGGAACCGCCGGCGCCAAAAAAGAAGACCGATCCGGTGAAGCCCCCCAGCCCCATCGCTCTTTTCAATCTTGCCCTCTGCTACGAAGGCGGCCTGGGCGTCGCAAAAAACCAGGCCAAAGCGCAGGAACTGTTCCTCAAGTCAGCCGACATGGGCACGCTGGAGGCCCAGTGGAACGTCGCGATTGAATTCGAGCGGCAGGGCAAACTGGCGGAGGCGTTCAAGTACTACCGGATGGCGGCGGACCAGAACCCATCCGCGCCGCATCTCGGCTCGGTGCGGAAAACGGCCGGCTTTCTGCTGGAAGGCAAAGGATGTGCGAAGAATCCGGGCCTGGCGGTGAAGTACTTGCTTCTGGGCGCGGAAAACAGCGATCCGCGGGCCCAGGTGCGCCTGGCCGACTGTTACCAGACGGCGAACGGCGTGGAGCGTGACTACAACGAAATGATCCGCTGGCTCCTCGCGGCCGCCGCCGCAAACGATACCGAGGCCCAGGCAAAAATCGCCTACTGCTACGCGCAGGGGATGGGCGTGGTGGCCGACACCCGGCAGGCCTTCCTCTGGTTCAGAAAATCGGCGGAGGCGGGTTATATGCCGGCACAGGTGATGCTCGGCAATCTCTACATGACCGGCATGGGCGTCGAGGCGGACACGGTCAAGGGCGCGGAATGGCACCGCAAAGCCGCGGCGCGGCGGGATCCGGCCGGCATGTTCAGCCTCGGCGCGGATTACCATCTCGGGCGCGGGGTCGCGGCGGACGACAGGAAGGCGTTTGAATTGTTCGAGGCCGCCGCCAAAGCCGACTACGCCCCGGCGCAGTACAACCTCGGCACCTTTTACGAGGACGGCGTCACCGTCCCGCCGAACCTGGAAAAAGCAGCCGAACTGTATGGAAAGGCAGCGGTGCAGAACGACCCCCAGGCGATGTCCGCCTACGGTAGTGCGCTCCTCACCGGCAAAGGGATCGCCAAGAACCGTGAACTGGCGCGGGAGTATCTCACCAAGGCCGCTCTGGCTGGGGAAAAGGACGCCCGCGAACTTCTCGCCGGCGAATTCCCCGATGCGCAGCTTCCCGTGGAGAACGGCCAGCCTTGAACCGGGCCGCTGATTCCAGACTTCCGGACGCCGGAGTTGGAATGGGTGCTACGGAAATTCGTTCGCGTCATGCCGCCCGCTGCGGGGCTTTTCCGGCGGGGGTCAGTGGCCGGCGGCCTCAATCTCGCCGAGCATGCGGATTGCGGGCGAATGGTCGGGCACCATGCGCAGGAGTTCCCGCAGACATTTTTTAGCCGCCTCGTGCCCGCCCGCCTGTTCGTGCAGGGTTGCCAGGTACATGAGGATGTTGCGGCGGCACATCCGGGCCTCCTCCTGCCGGTCAAATTGCTCGGGCGTCCACTTCCGCAGCGCCGCCGAGAACGCCTTCATTGTCGCCGGATCGCGCTTTCCGCGGGGACGCAGATAGAGCAGTTCACCCCGGCAGAATTCCAGTTCGCAGGAGTCCGGGTTGTTGCGGATGCCCTCCCCGATGAAACGCAGCGCCTCATCCACCCGGCCAAGCTCGCGGGCCAGCCAGTAGGCGCCGACACCGTAGGCAAGGGTGTTGTGAGGGTCTGCCGCCGCGGCCGCCCAAAGCCAGGGCACGACCTCCTTCAGTTCACGCACACCGCTTGCATGCCGATCCTCGGTCGGATGAATGCGCCGGTTCAAGCGGCTCCACAGGTCCCAGCGTTCCCCGACGAGGCCGGTTTCCGCATGTCCGTCCTCATCCGCGTGCGCGGCCGAACCGGCGGCGGCCGCCGCCAGAGCCCCGCCGCGGCCTTCCGCCGCCTGCTCCGCACAATTGTCCGCCGCCGCCTGAATGCCGCCGTGGAAATAAAGGTCGGCACGGTCGTACAGGCCGCCGCTTACCACCTTGCGCGCCTCCCCGAAGACCAGCGCCATCACGTCCGCCTGACGGCCGTCCCGCGGGTTTCCGCGCACGCCACCCTGACGCCCGAGCCAGCTGGCCAGCACGGCGGAGGCGGCCAGCAAGGCAACGCACAGGAGGGTTCCGTTGGTTCCGTTCGGGCGCATGAAGGCCTCAGAGCTTTTTCCGCTTGAACAGGCGGTCCGCCAGCAGCAGGAGCGCCGCCGTGTAGCACAGGGCGTAGGCCGCAACGGCCAGGCTGGCCGGCCATTCCACCGGCGGCCAGCCATGCACGACCCGCAACCGCAGGTCAAAGAACTCCATGTGGGGAGCCAGCGCATGCACGGCCCAGGCCGGGATGGCCGACGCCAGCGGAAGCCCCGCCGCCAGGCCGGCCAGCCGTTCGCCGAACAGCAGCATGCCGGCGGCGGCCAGCGCACAGACCGTGAGGTTTGCGGAGGGCGTCAGGATGAGCGAGCCCGTCACCGCCATCGCCGTCAGCAGCATCACAAACAGCAGGTGAAACAGGAACGCCTGCGCCACGACGACCGGGTCCACCCCCCCGCCCTTCAACAACAGCAGCAGGAGGAAACATACATAGAACAGGCACAGCGCGGAGGCCGTCGCCAGGAAGGCGCCCAAAAACTTGCCCAGCAGAATTTCCGTCCGCCTCACCGGCTTCGAGAGGAGCGGATAGATGGTGCGGCTGTCAAACTCCGCGGGAAACTGCCGCGCCGCCACGCCGAGCCCGATGGCGATGGAGAAGATCCACACCAGCAGCAGCGTCACCTCCCCCACATACCGCCAGACGCCCGACACGCCGAAGAAGTTGAACGCCAGCAGCGGCAGCAACGCCACCGCCGCCAGCAGCAGCGCCACGGACACATCCCGGCGGCGGAACAGATCCACCACAGCAAGCCGGGCCAAGGCCATGATCCTTTGCAGCGAACCGCGCATGCCGTTCATCCCTTCGCCTCCTGGATATGCCTGAGAAAGATGCGCTCCAGGTTGCCCGCCCCGTCGCCCGCGACCTCCGCAATCCCCCCGCAGCAGCACAGCCGTCCGTCCTTGAGGATGCCGATGCGGTCGCAAATCAGCTCCGCCTCGGAAAGCTCGTGCGATGAGAAGAACACCGTCCGCCCCTGCTTCCGCAGCATCACGATGATGTCGCGGAGCTGGATGCGCGCGAGGGGATCGAGCCCCGTCAGCGGTTCGTCCAGAATCAGCAGCTCCGGATCGTGCAGCAGTGCCTGCGCAATGCCGGCCCGTTGCATCATCCCCTTTGAGAAAAGCCTGAGCGGCTTCTTTCCGGCATCCTGCAGGCCGACCAGTTCGAGCAGCTCCCCGCTCCGCCGCCGGATTGCCTCCGGGGCCATGCCGCACAGCCGGCCGTAAAAGGCGAGCAACTCGCATGCCGAGAGGTACCCGTAATAGTTGGCCACTTCCGGCATGTAGCCGATTCGCCGGCGTGTGGCGGGATCCTGCGGATCACCGTCCAGCACACGGACCGAGCCGGAGGTCGGCGCGAAAAATCCGAGAATCATCTTGATCGTCGTCGTCTTCCCGGCACCGTTCGGCCCCAAAAAACCGAACACCTCCCCGCGCTGCACGGCCAGATCCAGCCCGTCCAGCGCCGGCCGTCCCGCACCGGCGTACAGCTTGGTCACTGATTCAATCCGGACTGCATCCATGGTCACCGCGCAACCCTCCCAAAATCCTGCGCCCCGCAAACGGACGCCCCCGGACGGATGCCGCAAGGCGGATCCAGCACGGCGGGCGGCAATGGAAGCGCACGGGAATGCGCCTTGGGAGCATCTCTGCATTTTAAATCATCCGCCCCGCTTTTCAAGCCCCCGTATTGCACTCCGCCGCGGGGGAGATAAATTGAATGCTGACATCAACCCATCATCACGGAGCCGCGTGCATGAAAAAGACCGCCGCCAGCCAGGATTCATCCCCTCTCTCCCGTCGCGAATTTGTTCGCCTTGGCGTCATGGGCGGCGCGGCCGCCGCCGTCGTTGGATCCATCCCGCTGCGCGCCGCGGTGACGGACGCCGCACCGGCAGCCGCAGGCACGAAGGCGGATGTATGGGTTTTTACCGGCAAGGACAAGAAAAAGCTCATCGCCGCCGCCCTCGCGGTGATTGAAAAGAACGGCGGTTTCGGCAAGGGAATCAAGCGCATGGCGCTCAAAGTCAACGCCGCTTGGCCGCGCACCCCCGAACAAGGCGCCAACACGCACCCGGAACTGGTGGACGCCTTCCTTGCTGGCGTGAAAAAGGCCGGCATCGAGAAAGTCGTCCTCCCGGAATTCACCTGCGCCCCCGCCGCCACCACCTTCAAGATGAGCGGAATCGGCGCCGCCGCAGAAAAGCACGGGGCGGAGATGATTGACCTAGCAAAAGATCGCAAGCAGTTCGTGGACGTGAAGATTCCGCAAGGCAAAAAATTGCTCGCCGCCAGGGTGCCCAAGGATCTCCTCGACCCGCAGACCGTCGTGATCAACATGCCCGTCGCCAAACACCACGGCGGCGCCCAGCTCACCATCGCCATGAAAAACTGGATGGGATCCGTCGAGGACCGCGGTTTCTGGCACAAAAACAATCTGCACCAGTGCATTGCGGACTTCGCAGGCTTCCTAAATGCGCGCTGGACGATTGTTGACGCCACCCGCATCATGCTCGACTCCGGCCCGCAGGGGCCGGCCAAGAAAATGAAGGAACCCAACCAGCTCATCGTCTCCCGCGACCAGGTCGCCGCCGATGCCGTTGCCGCCATGCTCTTCGTGGATTCACCCGCCAAGATCGGCTACCTCAAGATTGCCGGCGAAATGGGAATCGGTGTCTCCGATCCCGCCAGGATCAACATCATCCGCCAGGACGTGTGACGGGAGACGCGCCGGCCTTGCTTCTCCGCCGGCATGTCCATTCCAAAGGCGGGAGGACGCCACCGTAATGTGGAGCGATAGACCATGCACACGTTAAAGCCTCTACTCCTGCTGGTTTTGTTTGTTTTCGTGGCACACCTGCCGACGGCTTCCGCCGTTGAATCGCCTACGGCAAAGGTACAGTCCCCTTCCGATGCAGTCGAAGCATACGGCCAGTACCGAAAGGGCGCGAATGGGACAGATGCGTTGAATAACGCCAGGCTCCGTGCGCATTGTGAATCATCCTTCAACCGGGGATTTCGTGTCGATGCGCCCGGTTTTTCGCCAGAGGGACAAACCTGGGTGGTCATGGAAAAAAATGCCGCAGCCAAAACAGAGGTTGTTGCATGGATTGACGCACAGACAGGCAGGGTTGTAATTGTCAGCGAGGCCGTAAACAGGTCCGTCGCAGGAAAACCGTACCCGGCCTGGATTACGCGGTTGACACCACCGGATTGGTGGAACGAAAAAAGGGGTCTCTGGCTTTGGGGTGGCCCGTGGATCATCCTTTTGATGGCAACGGCCGTCTTTGCCGCCGTTTCACGCTCGGCATCGGCCGCTTTGCTTAACTGTCTTGCATGCGTTGGATTCCTGCTGTTGGATTCCTGGCAGGGAGGCTGGATTGCCGCTAATATCGGCACCCAAAGGGTTTGGTGGTTCGTGGTAGCCATACCGCTGGCTCTGCTTTCCTCATACGTCATAGCCCGGCGGACACCGCGTATCCTCGGACTGGCAAGCCGCCTTTCGCTTCCGCGGCTGTTCATGATTTCAGCCCTGATTTGGAGTTACTTCCTTTTCATTGACGCGATTGATCCAATGCGTGCGGGACTAAACAGCCTGACGCCGGCGTGGTTCGACTTTATTACCACCTATCCAGCCTGGTGGCTGCAATGGGGAGAAGCCGGCCCGACATCCATGCGCCCCTACATGGCACCGTTGCAGGCCATCATGGTCGTGACCTTTTGGCTCATGGTCGTCCGTGCATGGAGGTCAATCCCGCGTGGCAAGGCGCGGATGACGCCACAGTGGGCAATCGGTGGCATGTTTATTCCGTTGTTCAATATTTACTGGCTGTTCAACGTGATTGTCGGCCTTGTAACGGATTTGCACCGGGCGATTTCCCGACGGGAAACACCCGGCATGCCGCCGATGCGGTCGCTTGCCATAGTGCTTGTCGTCCTGTGGCTCGCCATCGACCTACCCTTGGCATATTATCTCGAGCTGCATGAAAGTGCCGGCGTGATGGAGATGGTTGCCGCCGCGGTCTTTCTGGTAACATCAAGCGTCAAGTGCGTCTATCTCGTATATGTCTCCAGGCTGACACAATTGTGCCGATGTCCGAAACAAGGCCATGTCCCGAATGACAGCCCCTCATGTCACGGACAAACCGCGGGAGTTCCCCGTACGGAGGCTTGGCCGTTTGGAGCGAAGTCCGTCCCCGAAGCGGCAAGACAAATAGCGCCATGATACCAAAAAATGCCGGGCTGCCGGTCAAACAGCGCAAGCCGTTTGTCGAACGTACATGCTTTAATCAACGCATCGCGCAGATTCCAGGCGTGGTGGCGTCCGGAATTTTTTCGGCTGGCGTCCGGTCGATTATCGCCTCGCCGGTTTCTCGTACCCGCCCCACGCGGGCAGGACGTTCGCATGTGCGGCCCATCCCTCCCACTTGGCCGCAACCCGTTCCACCTCCTGCGGGTGCTGACGGGCGATGTCGTGGATTCCCGCGCGGTCCAGCTCCATGTCGCAGAGCCCCCAGGCCTGTCTGTTTTTCGCGCGGATGGATTACGGGCAAAAAAGAACCCCCGCCGCCAGTTGCCTGGCGGACGGAGGTAGGGGGGCTTTTGCTTTTGCCATGTACCAGTTCATCCAACTGGAACACGCCACCTTCCATCAATCCGCGTTACGATTTTCGCATTAACAGCCCTATTTTAATACTTTTTTCGAACAACGCAAGCGGTTTATAATATTTTTTAATTTTTTATTGAGCGCACATCCGTATCACGCACGTCATCAGCAGGCATGCCCAGTGGTATATACCAGAGACTTCAGCACGGATCACAAAAACTGCCGCTGAGTACATGGATGTGCTCGCCAAGACAATGGCGTGCGCTTCCCGCAGAAGTGCAGAACGGCGGACACGGCGCGGCACCCCGCAAACCGGCCAGAAGCATGAGTGCCGTTGCACGCTTCACGAACAACCCGGCGGATTAGCGCAGCCGTTCCAGCAGCGTCCGGGCGGCGGCGGCGGCGGGATGGTTCGGGTATTGGGCGAGGATGCCCCGCAGCGTCTCCTTCGCGGCGGCGTTCTCGCCGAGGTCGAGCCGGCTTTGGGCTCTGACGAACTCGAGTTCGGGTAGGTTCGGCAGAAGCGGGTTCAGCTTGGCCGCTCCGTCCAGTTCCGCCACCGCGCCGGCAGGCCAGCCGAAGGCGCGCCAAAGCTTGGCGCGGGCCAGCGGAAGACGCCCGGAATCCCAGTCGTCCGGCCAGATTTCCCGCCACTCGCGGAGCGTCTCCCAGGCTTTTTGGAGAAACCCCGCCTTCAGCAGATCCTCGAAGCGGGTTTCCATCTCGTTGCGGCGGATGACCGCGGCGATGGGGTTGTAGTCCGGACGCGCGGAGACGGCCTTCACCGCCGCCGCCAGGCACTCCCTGGCGCGCGCCGCGTCGCCGTCCTGCCGCGCGGCCAGGTAGCGGATGGTGGCGGCCGAGCCGCGGAAGCCGGCGCCGCCGCGCGCCTCCAGAGCGTCCGCTATGCGGATCGCGAGCTTGGCGTCGCGCTGGCGGAAGAGTGCGAACTCCGCATATTCCTCCGCCACGCCGGCCCACCACGGTTCGCGGTTGTCCGCGACCAGCAGCCTCCCGTAGGCCTGCGCCGCCGTTTCCGGCTTGTCCGCGGCCGCGCTGCGGGCCAGCTCGAGAAACGGGGAATAGTTGAAGCGAGCCGTCGGTGCCGAGCTCCGGCGGATCAGGCTCTGGCAGACGGGGATGAGGTCCGGATTGCGCTCGCGGCAGGCGAGGAAGGCGCGGAACGCCTGGAGTGCGGCGATGTCGAGGCCGTCCAACGGCTCGTGTGCAATAAGCGCGCTGTAGCGCAGGAAATCGGCGGTGGCGAAAATGTTGGCCGGCGGCGGCGGACGCGCCTGGGGGAACGTGACGGTTCCGTGGGCCTCCGCCCTCCCCGCCGCCGCCGTCACGCCGCGCGTGTCAAGGCCGACAAAGCCCCTGGAGACCTTCGCGCCCGACAGCCGCGCGCCGTCGCTGAAGAGCCATTCGACGGATCCGCCGCCGCACGTCTCGAACTGCACCTCGGTGTACTGCACGTCCTGGTAGCCGATGTAGGAGAGCGCTCGGCAGCGGAACGCGGGGCAGACCGCGCCGGCGTCGCGGCAGGCGGTGCCGAGCAGCCGGGAAGCGCCGCTCTTGAGGAAATCGCGGGGGGCGAGCGCCGCCTTCTCCTTCGGCCCCTTCCAGCGCGCGACGACCGCCATGCCGCCGCGGCCGAAATCCGCCGCCACGCAGCGTACCGTTGAGAGCCCCGGCGGCAGCTCCGCGTCACCGCGGAATTCGCCGCGGGCGGAATCGGCCGGCCGGCGCCGTCCGGCGATTTCCGCCACCACGCGCTCGCGGACCTGGAGCCAGCCCGCCTCGGCGGCCACCAGCATGAACGTCTGCGTCCCCGCCAACTCCTTCGGCACGTTCAGGAACCCCTCGAAGACGAGAAAATAGCCGCCGCGAAGGTCGGCGGGATTGCCGGCCTGCGAGATTTCCGTCACGGGCAGGCGGGCGATGCGTTCGGAGCGCTCCAGCAGCTTCTCCAGCTCCCGGCGGTTTTCGGGGGGGCGGCCGGCGGGCATGGTGCGGACATCCAGGGTCAGCCCCGGCTTGAAGTCGAGCGGGCTTTTCTTCGCCGGAACGCCGGAGCCGAAGTAGCAGAAGACGCGCGGGCAGTCCGCGGGCGGCTTCACGAGCACCAGCGCGGAATTGTCCGTCCCCGCGCCCAAGGGGAGCACGGGGAGCACGCGGCCGCGGCCGTCGGTGGCGCGCACGTCCGAACCGTCCGCCGCTGCAAGGCCGCAGGCCGGCACCTGCACGGCCACGCCCGCCTCGGGCAGGTCGGGCTGCGAGAGCACCTCGAATTCCGCGCGGAAGGGGGAGCCCGGTTCTTCCCAGGCCGGAGCGGCGAAGGCCGTCCCCGCCGCCAGGAGGAGAACCCCCGGCAGCGGCAGAAAGCCGCGCCATCTCCGCCGGTTCACCATGTCATGCGGACCTTGATGCCGCGCCCGTCCAGATATTCCTTGAGCCCGGCGACCGTGTAGCCGCCGAAATGGACCATGGAGGCGACCAGCGCGGCGTCCGCGCAGCCGTCGGTCAGCACGTCGGCGAGATGTTCAGGTTTCCCGGCGCCTCCGGAAGCGATGACGGGGATGTTGACGGCGGTGGAGATCAGGCGCGTGAGGTTGATCTCGTAGCCCTCGCGCGTGCCGTCGGCGTCGATCGAGTTCAGGCAGATTTCGCCGGCGCCCAGCTCCTCGGCGCGGCGCGCCCACTGCAGGGCGTCCAAGCCGGTCGCGTTGCGGCCGCCGTGGGTGACGACCTCGTAGCCGCTGGGAATCGCGTCCGTCGCCGTCACGCGCTTCACGTCCATGCCGAGCACGACGCACTGGCGGCCGAACGCCTTCGCGCCCTGGCGGATGATGTCGGGGTTGCGCACCGCGCCGGTGTTGACGCTGACCTTTTCCGCGCCGGCCAGCAGCACCGCGCGCAGGTCGTCCAGGGTGTTGAGGCCGCCGCCGACGCTGAACGGGATGAAGATCTCCGCCGCCACGCGCCGCACGACGTCCAGGAAGATGCCGCGGCCTTCCGAAGATGCCGTGATGTCGTAGAACACCAGCTCGTCGGCGCCCTGTTCGTAGTAGAAGCGCGCCATCTCGACCGGGTCGCCGATGTCCACGTTCCCCTGGAACTTCACGCCCTTGGTGGTCTTGCCGTTGCGCACGTCCAGGCACGGTATGATGCGTTTGCTAAGCATGGATTTCTACTATTTCAGGTTCACGGTTCGGCTTCCACTCGCAGAAATTCTTCAGCAGGCGCAGGCCGGGCTCGCCGCTCTTCTCCGGATGGCTCTGGAAACCGACCAGCGGCCCGCGCGCCGCGCCGGCGGCAAACGCCACGCCATATTCCGTCTCGGCGCACACGTCGGCCGGTTCCGGAACTGGATAATAGGAATGCACGTAATAGAATTCGCTCCCCGCCGGGATTCCGTCCCACACCGGATGGCTGCGGGTGAAGCGAATCCCGTTCCAGCCCATGTGCGGCACCTTCAGCGGCCGGGGGGAGTGCGGACTCCGCAGCGGTTCGGGAAAACGCACCACGCGCCCCGGCAGGATGCCGAGGCACTCCACGCCGCCGTCCTCGTCGCTGTGCTCGAACAGGATCTGGTACCCCAGACAGATGCCGATGAACGGCTTGACCCGCGCCACCTCGCGCAGCACCTCGACCAGCCCGCGCTCGCGCAGGTTCCGCATCGCCTCGCCGGCGGCGCCGACGCCGGGGAACACTACGCGCTCCGCGCTCCGGATCGCCTCCGGGTCGGCGGTGATTACGGCCGGTTGCCCGAGGCGCTCCAGCGCCCGAAGCACGCTCGTCAGGTTCCCCGCCTTGTAGTCGACAATGGCAATCATGATCCGCTGTTCCGGGTTCGGGTTCGCGTCTTTCGGGAGGCGGCGGAAGAAAGCCCCGCCCATCCTGCGCCGCAGGCCGCACAATATAGCGTTCCATGCACGGGCGGAAAAGCCGCCGCAAGGGGACGGGAACGGCGGCGTTTCCGGAAGGTCAGAACAGGGCCGCCGCGTTGACGTAATAGCGGCCGCGGAAAAGGGTGCAGACCTCCTCGTGCAGCTCCTTGTCGGTCAGCAGCGCGTCCTTGACCTCATGGTAGAGCGTCATCGGCACGCTGGTCGCGTTCTCCGCCTTGCCCGTCTTGCGGTTGAAGATGACGAACTCCAGCGCTTCCTCGTCGGAGCTGGTGAAGTTGTAGAGCAGCGTGACCTTCTGCGGGTCGATGTCGTGCTCGTTGCGTAGAAAAATATGGTATTTGATGAACTCCACAACGCGGTCGTCGAGGCCGTCCTCCAGCAGCGCAATCTTCTCGATGAACTCCTGCAGGCTCAGCGTCAACCGGCAGTCCGGCACATCCTCCGACTTCGCATCCACCCCGAAAAGCTGCTCCACGATCCTGCCGATTGCCGCCTCCGCCGCCGCAATCGTCGTGCGGTCCGCCGGCGGCAGGTAATAGATCAGGCTCGCGTGCTCCTCATCGCGGTACACCAGCGCCAGATCCAGCCGCACATCCTTGCCGCAACCGGCGCACTCGAACACATTGAACTTGCCCTCGTGCCCCTTGAACAGCTCCGCCACGACCGTCTTGTCCTGGCGGCAGAACGCCGTCACCGGCCGGATGCCGTCCAGCGCCTTCCCGCAGTGCGGACAGGCGATGCCCGCGGGTTTCTTCACCGCCGCGGCCGGAGCCTTGGACGTTCTGGCTGGTTTCGCCGCCGCTTTCTTCTTTGCAGTTGCCATGAAATCACCTTGGGTTGTCAGACATTGGTCGGATCCGACGGATCGGACGGATCGGACGGATTTTTCACCCGGCCCCACCGCCGCACAATTGTTTGTTGATCGCGGCGGCCGCCCTGCGCCCCTGGCCCATCGCCAGGATCACCGTCGCCGCGCCGAGCACGATGTCGCCGCCGGCGTACACGCCGGGAATGCTGGTCGCGCAATCCTCGTTGACGATGATGTTCCCCCACTTCGTGGTGTCCAGTTCCGGCGTCGTCTGCTTGATCAGCGGGTTCGAGTCGTTGCCGATGGCGACGATTACCGTGTCCACCTCCATCATATACTCGCTGCCGGGGATTTCCACCGGGCGCGGCCGGCCGGACTTGTCCGGCTCGCCGAGCTGGAAGCGGACGCACTCAATTCCAGTCACGCGCCCCGCCTCGTCGCCGATGATGCGCTTCGAGTTCGTCAGGAACTGGAAAATGACGCCCTCCTCCTTGGCGTGCGCCACCTCCTCCACACGCGCCGGCATCTCCTTCTCCGTGCGGCGATAGACCACATAAACCTTCTCCGCGCCGAGCCGCAGCGCCGTGCGCGCCGCGTCCATCGCCACGTTGCCGCCGCCGAGCACCGCGACGACCTTGGACTGCGAAATCGGCGTCGCCGCCACCCCGCGCAGGTAGGCCTTCATCAGGTTCGCCCGCGTCAGGTACTCGTTCGCCGAGAACACGCCGACCAGGTTCTCCCCCTCGATGTTCATGAACTTCGGCAGCCCCGCGCCGGTGCCGATGAAGACCGCGTCGAAGCCGTCCTTCTCCATCAGCTCCTTCAGCGTGCGCGTCCGGCCGATGACGAAGTTCGGCACGAGCTGCACCCCCATCTTCCGCAGCACGTCCACCTCGACCTCCACGATCTTCTTCGGCAGGCGGAACTCCGGAATCCCGTACACCATCACACCGCCGAACTTGTGGAACGCCTCGAAGATCGTCACCTCATGCCCCTCGCGCCGCACGTCCGCCGCCACGGTCAGGCTCGCCGGACCGCTGCCGATGACGGCGACCTTCCGCCCCGTCGCCGGCTTCACCGCCGGCGGCTGCATCTTGCCGCCGTCCCGCTCCCAGTCCGCCACGAACCGTTCCAGACGCCCGATCGCCACCGCCTTGTCCAGGCTCTTCAGCGACTTGCCGACCGTGCACGGCGCCTGGCACTGCTCCTCCTGCGGGCAGACCCGGCCGCACACCGCCGGCAGCAGGCTGTCGCGCTTGATGATGCCGATCGCCCTGGCGTAGTCCGCATCCGCGATGGCCCCGACGAACCCGGGAATGTCAATCTGCACCGGGCATCCCGCGACACACGGCTTGGTCTTGCACTGCAGGCAGCGCATCGCCTCCACCCGCGCCTGCTCCGGCGTGTAGCCGAGCGCGACCTCCTGGATGTTGCGGACGCGCACCTCCGGCGGCTGCGCCGGCATCTCCTGCGCCGGCAGCGCCAGCCGCTCCTTCGGCGTCAGCGCCTTACCCGATGCCAAAACCTTGTTCAGCTCCACGGAAGCCGCCGCGCCCAACTCTTCTTTCGTTGCATGACTCATCGATGTTCCCTTTTGCACTCGCCATGAGCTTTTCAAAAACGTGTGTCCCTGCCTCAGCCTTCCGCCTTCTTCTCCGCCGCCATCTTATCCAGGTTGCAGGCGTGGTCGAGGGCGGCGCGTTCCTGGGTTTTGTAGGCGGCCTGGCGCTTCATCAGGCCGTCGAAGTCCACCAGGTGCCCGTCGAACTCGGGGCCGTCCACGCAGACAAATTTGACCTTGCCGCCGACCATGACGCGGCAACCGCCGCACATGCCGGTGCCATCGACCATGATCGCGTTCAGAGAGACGAGGGTGTGCACGCCGAACGGGCGCGTCGCCTCGGCGCAGAACTTCATCATGATTGCCGGGCCGATGGCAACCGCCAGCGCCGGTTTCGGCTCGCGGGCGCAGAGTTCCTTCAGCGGTTCCGTGACCAGCGCCTTGCGGCCGTAGCCGCCGTCGTCGGTGCAGACAATGACCTCGTCGGAGATCGCGCGGAATTTATCCTCCCAGAAAATAAGCTCCTTCGTCCGCGCGCCGAGGATGGTGACGACACGGTTGCCGGCCTTTTTCATGCCTTCCATGATCGGGAAGAGCGGCGCGGCGCCGATACCGCCGCCGACGCCGACGACGGCGCCGACCTTCTCGATGTGCGTCGGCGTGCCGAGCGGCCCGACCAGCACGGGGATCGCGTCCCCCTCGCCGAGCTGCGCCAGCAGGCGCGTGCCCTGCCCGACGCGCTGGTAGATGAGCGTGATCGTGCCCTTTGCGGTGTCCGCATCGGCGATGGTCAGCGGGATGCGCTCGCCCAGATCCACGTCCATCGAGAGCATGATGAACTGGCCGGGCTTGCGCTGTTCGGCGATGCGCGCGGCCTTCACCTCAATCTCGAAGACCTCGGGCGAAAGCTGTTTCTTCCTGACGATGACATGCGTTTCAATCATGGCGCAAAAACCTCGCGGATGAACCGTATTCCGGCACGGGTGAGAAGGGGAAACGACGAGCGGGAAATGTAAGCCGGCAAGCAGCCAACGCCAAGCGTGGAAAGCCGATGCGCGCCGGTGTTCAATCCGGCACGTCCATGGGGAGGATTGGATCCGCGGCAGGCGGGGTCTCGGGCGTCTGCGGGCTCCGCAGCAGGCGGATCCAAGAGACGGCGCTTTCGATGGTGACGGTCAGCACCAGCAGGATGAGCAGCGTGGAAAGCGCGACGAGCATGTAATTCTTCTTCGGCAGGAAGTTCTGCGTGATGTTGAGCGTGGCGGCCCACAGCGTGGTCACCAGCACGAACGCCATCGGAACAAGCGTGGTCCAGACATACCGGGCCTTGCCGATGCGGATGAGGAAGGCGGTGCCGACGCCGAAGGCGATGACGCCCAGCATCTGGTTGGCGACGCCGAACAGCGGCCAGATTGTCTTCACGTCGCCGGTGTAGAGCAGCCAGCCCCAAGCAGCGGAGATTAGTGCGGAGAAGAGGAGGATGTTGCCCCAGCGCGCCCGGTCGCCGAACGGCTTCCAGAGATACCCGGCGAAATCCTGGAGCAGGTAGCGGCCAACGCGCGTGCCAGCGTCGATCGTCGTCAGAATGAACAGCGCCTCGAACATGATGCAGAAGTGGTACCACAGCCCCATCAGCCGCTCGAACGGCAGCGCCTTGTGGAAGATCCAGGTCATGCCGGCCGCCAGGGTGACGGCGCCGCCGGGGCGGTTCGTCAGATCTTCGCCGGCCAGCTTCGAGAGCGCGCCGAGCTGTTCGGGGACCATGCCGAGCGCGGCAAACGCCTCCGGCTTGGCGTTGATGGCGAAATAGTCCGACATCGGCAACACGGTCGCGGCGACCACCGCCATGATGGCGACGAACGCCTCCAGCAGCATGGCACCGAAACCGATCGGCAGGATGTCGCGCTCGTTGCAGATTAGCTTCGGCGTCGTCCCGGAACTGATCAGCGAGTGAAACCCGGAAAGCGCGCCGCAGGCAATGGTGACGAAGAGGAAGGGGAATACCTTTCCGGGGATCACCGGCCCGCCGCCATGCACGAACGGCGTCACGGCCGGCATCTGGAGGTCCGGGTGGACGATGAGGATGCCGGCGGCGAGCGCGAAGATGACGCCGAGCTTCATGTAGGTGCTCAGGTAGTCACGCGGCAGCAGGAGCAGCCACACCGGCAGCGCCGCGGCGAGGAAGCCGTACGCGGCGAGCGTCACCGACATGGACTGGGCGTCCAGCGAGATGAAGCGCGCCCAGGCCATCTCCTTCACATAGGGCCCGGCGGCGACGCCGAAGAGGACCAACGCCATGCCGATGACCGTCGCCTCCGCAATCTTCCCCGGCCGAATGAACTTCAGGTAGAGCCCGACGAACATCGCCACCGGAATCGTGAACCCGACCGTGAAGGTGCCCCACGGCGACTCCTTCAGCGCGTTGACCACCGGGATGCCGAGACCCGCCATCGCGATCACCAGAATCAGCAGCACCGCGACGGAGGTGATGAATCCCATGCGCGGTCCGATAATCTCCCGCGCAATCTCCGCAATCGAACGCCCCTGGTGCCGCACGGAGGCCAGCAGGATGACGGAGTCGTGCACCGCGCCCGCCACCACCGCGCCGATCAGGATCCACAGTGTGCCCGGCAACCAGCCGAACTGCGCCGCCAGCACCGGCCCGATCAGCGGTCCCGCGCCCGCGATCGCCGCAAAATGATGACCGAGCAGCACCCACTTGTTCGTTGGGACGTAATCGCGGCCGTCCTGGTGCGTCTCCGATGGCACCTTGCGCACCGGATCCAGCGCCAGCACCTTCGCCGCCAGGAAGGCGCCGTAGAACCGGTATGCCAGCATGAGCACCAGCGCTGCCACCACCACCAGGAACACTGCGTTCATCGTCGTTTACTCCCTGCGCACCGGATGATGTTACAAAACAAGCAGCCAAAGTACCGCGAAAACACGGGAACGCAAACGTTGCCGCGCCTCCGGAAAGCAGCGCGCCGGCTCCGGCTTGCAAAAGCTTCCGTGGCGGTTACGCTTGGGTGATGATGCGGCGGGGATTCTCCCGGCGCGCGCCACCCCAGCCAACGGAATCCCGTCATGTCCTCCATGCTCCAACCGGTCATCTTGCTCACGTTCGTCCTCAGCTTCGCGGCCATCCTGATCCAGCGCGGCATCTTCTTCTTTTTCAACGAACACCACCATCTCTCCGGGACGCAGAGCCTGCTGGTCGCGCTGGTCACCGGCGCCGTCTATGTGGGCGGCGCCTGCCTGAGCCACCGTTTCACGCGGCGGGTTCCGGAACGGCGCGCGCTTCTGCTGCTTCTCGGCGGCCTGGCCGCCTGCGCCGCCGCCTGCTGGTTCCTGCGCGGGTTCGCCGCGATGGCGGCGGCGTTCACCATCTTCAGCCTGCTGACCGGCATGACCTGGCCGGTGGTGGAGAGCTTCGCCGCCTCGGTGCAGGACGCGCGGGCCGCATCCCGGAGCATCGGCGTCTTCAGCATTTCGTGGAGTCTGGCGCTTCCGCTCAGCGTCTGGGCTTCCGGCCCCCTCATCAAAGCGGGCGGCGGATGGCTTTTCGCCGCGGCGGTCCTGCTGCTGGCGGCAGTCGCCGCGCTGGCGTTCCGCCTGCCGGGGCGCCCGCACCATGCGCTGGACGGCGGCGCGCCCGCCGAACTGCCTCCGGCCGGGTACCGCCCGCTGCTGCACGCCAGCCGCTGGACGATGGTCGTCAGCTACGCGCTGCTGATGATTCTGGTGCCGTTGCTTCCCCTGGTGCTCAAGGAGCGGGGCTATCCCGTGGCGCAGGCCACCTTCTTCGCCGGCCTCCTGGACATCATGCGCCCCGGCGTCTTCGCCGTCATGCTGTTCGCCACGGGGTGGCACGGACGGCGGCTGCCGCTGCTGGCGGCCGCGCTTCTGCTGCCGGCCGGTTTTGCGCTGACACTCTACGGATCGTCGCCGTGGGTTTTCGTTCCCGGCGAGCTGATCTTCGGCGTCGGCGCCAGCATCGCCTACTACTGCGCGCTCTATTATGCAATGGTGCTGAGCCGCGGGTCGGTGGACGGCGGCGGCGGGCATGAGGCGGTCGTGGGAACCGGATTCACCATCGGGCCGCTGGCCGCCTTTGCGGGGCAGTTCCTGGGGGCTCAGACCGGACACCCGCAGCTTGGACTGCTGGCGGGCATCGCCCCCATCATCGCCGTCTGCCTCGCCGGCACCTTCGCCAGTCTCGCAGCGGCGGGAAAAGTCCGGAAAGCCTGACCCGTCCGCACCCCACACGCTCCGGCGGCCGGGCCCGGGCCGAAACCGGCTTGCCGGTGACGGAATCCGTGCTATGTTTTTCCCTCTTTTTCCAAGTGCGACCTTTCCGGTGCCCTCCCCCCTGGGACGCGTCCTTCGTCCCTCTCGGCGACACCCGGCCGGGCCCCTCCGCCAGGGCCACCGACCCGCCAGGCCACACGCCACCGGCGTTTTGAATCACCCGCGATCCACATGAGCCTGCAACCCAAGTTTTTCTCGACCGTCCAGACCTACAGCCGCGCGCTGTTTTTCAAAGACCTGATCGCCGGCGTCATCGTCGGCATTGTCGCCCTTCCGCTGGCCATCGCCTTCGGCATCGCCTCGGGCGTGACACCGCAGCAGGGGCTTTACACGGCGGTCATCGCCGGCTTCATCATCTCGCTTCTCGGCGGCAGCCGCGTGCAGATCGGCGGGCCGACCGGCGCGTTCGTCGTCATCGTCGCGGGAATCGTGGGGAAGTTCGGCATGGACGGGCTGATCATCGCCACGCTCATGGCCGGCGTCATCCTGATCGCGATGGGGCTGGCGAAGTTCGGCGGCCTGATCAAGTTCATCCCGTTTCCGATCCTGACCGGCTTCACCACCGGCATCGCCGTCATCATCCTCTCCAGCCAGATCAAGGATTTTTTCGGGCTGACAATCGCAAAGGGCGCGCTGGAGAAGCATCAGTCGCTGCCGGAATTTATCGGCAAGTGGTGGACGTACCTTCAGGAACTGCACACCACGAACCTGTACGCCTTGGGCATCGGGGCGGCGGCGCTGCTCATCATCATCGTCTGGCCCAAGATCAACCGGCGCATCCCCGGATCGCTGGTCGCCATCCTGGCAACGACCGCGCTGGTGCAGTTGTGCGGCGTCCCCGTTGAAACCATCGGTAGCCGCTTCGGCGCCATCCCCTCGTCGCTGCCCATGCCGGTCTTCCCGCACATCGAATTTCAGATGGTCCGGGAACTGGTGATGCCCGCCGTCACCATCGCGATGCTCGCGGCCATCGAGTCGCTGATGAGCGCGGCCGTGGCCGACGGCATGATCGGCAGCCGCCACCGCGCCAACGCGGAGCTGATCGCCCAGGGCGTCGCCAACCTTGCCGCCCCCCTGTTCGGCGGCATCCCGGCGACCGGCGCCATCGCGCGCACCGCCACCAACGTCAAGAACGGCGCCCGCACCCCCGTCGCCGGCATGATCCACGCCGTCGTGCTGCTGCTCATCATGATACTGTTCGGAAAATGGGCGGGCATGATTCCGATGGCGACGCTCGCGGCCATCCTGGTGTTCGTCGCCTACAACATGGCCGAGCTGCACGCCTTCACCAGCATCCTCCGCGGCCCGAAGAGCGACATCACCGTGCTGCTCATCACCTTCCTCCTGACCGTGCTCATCGACCTGACCGTCGCCATCGAGGTCGGCATGGTCATGACCGTCTTCCTGTTCATGAAAAAGATGGCCGACCTGGCCAACGTCAGCATCGTCAAGAACGCCATGAAGGACGAGGAGGTCGACGGCAGGGACAGCGACGCCGTCGGCAGCCGCGTCATCCCCAAAGGCGTCGAGGTGTACGAGATCAACGGGCCGTTCTTCTTCGGCAGCCTCAGCAAATTTCAGGATGCAGTCTCGCTCGACGGCAAACGCGTGAAGGTGCTGGTCGTCCGCATGCGCCATGTCCCGTACATGGACGCCAGCGGCATCCACACGCTGGAGGAGCTCCACAAGCGCTGCAAACACCACGGGGTCAGCCTGCTCATCTCCGACATCCACACCCAGCCGTTCATGATTGCCCACAAGTCCGGGCTGGTCGGGATTATCGGCCAGGAAAATTTCGCCGGCAGCATCGATGACTGCCTGAAGGTTGCCCGAGAAATCCTTGGAAAAACCCCGTAGCCCAAGCACAGGACCGGCGACCCGAACCCGGCATGAATGTTCCGCGCACCACCGTGCATGCCGGTTGAATTTCATTTCCGGTGGACGATATTTCAGGCTGCACTTTTCACCAGCATCCAGGGAAAACGCAAGCCAGGAGCCACCGCATGTCAGGTCATAACAAGTGGTCGACGATCAAGCACAAGAAGGCCGCCGTTGACGCAAAGAAGGGGCAGGTCTTCTCCCGTTACAGCAAGGAAATCACGCTGGCGGCGAAGGCAGGCGGAAAAGACCAGGACATGAACCCGCGCCTGCGCACCGCCGTGCTCGCGGCCAAGGGCGTGAACATGCCCAACGACAACATCGACCGCGCCATCAAGAAGGGCGTCGGCGAACTCGGCGGCGCCGTCATGGAAGACTTGATGTTCGAAGGCTACGCCCCCGGCGGCGTCGGCATCCTCGCCACCTGCCTCACGGACAACCGCAACCGCACCGCCGCCAACGTCCGCACCATCTTCGCCAAGCACGGAGGCAGCATGGCCGGCACCGGCGCCGTCTCCTTCCAGTTCAGCCGCAAGAGCCGCTTTGTCGTCGAAGGCGCAGGGATGACTGAGGACAGCCTGCTCGAACTCCTGCTTGAATCCGGTGCCGATGTCGAGGACGTGAGCTGCGAGGACGGTACGGGTGAAATCATCGCCGCCGCCGATGCCTTCGCGCTCGTGGTCAAGACGCTGGAAAATGCCAAGATCAAGATCACCGAGTCCTCCCTGACCATGATTCCCGCCAACATGATGGAAGTTTCCGAGGTCTCCGCCGCACGCCAGGCCAACCGCCTGATCGAGGCGCTCGAGGAGGACGACGACGTCCAGGCCGTCTACCACAACCTCGGCATGACCGACGCCGTCATGGAACAGCTCGCCGCAGAGTAGCCCGCCACCCCTTGGCGGAAACACGCATCCCAAAGCCGCGCCCCAAAAAGCGCGGCTTTTTTGCGCCGCTGAAACGCGCACACAAAAACACAGGGAACCGTGCGGACGCGAAGGCAGCCGTGTGGGCGAAGATTGAAGCGGAGCGGAAGGCGCAGGAAGCCGAACAGGCGGGGCTCGAGGCGGAGGAGATGCGCCGGCTCGGGCAGGAGGCGGATGCCGCCGGCGAACGCGGTGATGGTGACCCGTGGCCACGCGGCCGTTGGGGCGCGGGGGTGGGCGCTCCCTCCCCGCACGCAAACGACTTTTTGATGCCAAAAAACGCCACGGGGGTTTGACTTGTCCGAATGAGGGCTTACTTTACGGATTCGTTTTGTCTAAGCGACTTGGGCGGCGAGTGTGCCGCGGAAAAAACATCAGGACCATGGCATGAAAACGTTTCTCCCGAAAGTTGATGAGATTAGCCGCAAGTGGTGGGTTGTGGACGCCGAGGGCGTGATTCTCGGCAAGCTGGCCTCCAAGATCGCGGACGTTCTCCGCGGCAAGAACAAGCCCACCTTCACCCCCCACCTCGACACCGGCGACTTTGTCATTGTCATCAACGCCGAGAAGGTCAGATTGACGGGCAAGAAGGAACAGCAGAAGATTTACCGCAAGCATAGCGGCTACCTCGGCGGCATGAAGGAACGCACCGCAGCCCAAGTTCGCGCCACCAAGCCGGAGCGGATGATCCAAGAAGCCGTCTGGGGCATGCTCCCCAAGGGCCGCCTTGGCCGCAAGCAGTACCGGAAGCTCAAGGTTGTCAAGGGTGCCGAGCACGAGCACGCCGCCCAGCAGCCCGGCATTCTGACGATTTCCTGAATTCCACACGGAACCACGTTTTGATAAGGAAAAGCAGCGATGGTCAAGCAAGTTGAAGAATTCTGTGCAGTCGGTCGTCGGAAAGAGGCTTCCGCGCGCGTCCGCCTCCGCCCCGGTTCCGGCAAGATTGTGGTCAATGGCCGCGACCTCGACAATTATCTGCCGACGGACATGCTCCGGCAGTACGTTTACCAGCCGCTGAAGATCACCGGCACGGAAGGCAAGTACGACATCCTGGTGAACGCCGACGGCGGCGGCCAGGTCGGCCAGACCTTCGCCATCCGCCACGGCATCACCCGTGCGCTGCTGAAGGCGCTTCCCGAGCAGCGCGGCGTCCTCAAGGCCGCTGGCCTGGTAACCCGCGACGCCCGCGTCAAGGAACGCAAGAAGTACGGCCAGCCCGGTGCCCGTGCCCGCTTCCAGTTCTCCAAGCGCTGATCCGGCTCAAAACCGGTTCATCCCGCAAAACCCGATTCCGGCTCCGTGCCGGGTTCGGGTTTTTGCTTTTCCGGAAAAACGCCCCCGCATTCCTCCGCCCGCACAATCTTGTCCGCCCTCTTCCCGCCCTCTTCCCGCTTTCTTCCCGCCCTCTTCCCGCTTTCTTCCGTCCTTCCGTCCTTCCGTCCTTCCGTCCTTCCGTCCTCTCCCTCGCACATCACTGCGTTCCGACATGCCCCGTCGCCACGGCAAAACGCCCGCATCCGGAAAACCGGAATGCGGGCGTTTCTGTCAGGCTTGATTGTTCATGCCGCCGGGGCGCGGCGAGCCGGACGGGTCACTCGACGCGTTCGACTACAATGTCGGGGCTGACGCGCTCGCGGAGGATGCGCTCAATGCCGTGCTTCAGCGTCATGGTTGCATGGGGACAGCAGCCGCAGGCGCCCTGCAGGCGCAGCTTCACACTGGTGCCGTCAATGCTCACAACCTCCAGGTCGCCGCCATCGTCCTGCAGCATGCCCCTGAGCTCTTCCAGCGTTTCACGAATCTGTGCTTCCATGAAGTGCAATCCTTCCTTTTAGAGGCCAAAAACCGGGGCGTCATCCCGGCAACGCGGTTCGGACATTTTCACGCTTACTTTAGCCTCACTTCGGCGACTGTCGAACAGGGGCGCGCCGTTGCAGGTCAAACTCCACGCGCAGAAGCTTCCCTTCCTCGCCGGCCAGCATCCGGCAGCGCGCCAGACGCAGCGAGGGCGGCACCCCGAACCACGGCGTGGGTGCCGCGGTTCCGAACCCGGCTTGGAGGATGTTGGCCAGGATCTGGTGCCTTGCACAGAAGTCGAACGGGCGGATTCGGAGTACCCGCGAACCGTCCGCGGCGGGCTGGAAGGCGCGAAGGTCGTCGGCCGGAGACGGTGCCGCCGTCTTTGCCGCAAAACATTCCTGCCAGTAGAGAAAGTCGGCGGGATCGAAACGTTCCGCGAAGCCAACAGGAAAGCCCGACTTCCGGCAGAGCCCGGGGAAAAGCGGGTCGTCCAGCCATTCGAACGTTTTTGGGGATGCAAGCTCGGCGGCCGCCCCGAGCGCCGCCGTACCGTCGCCAGCCTCCATCGCACGCAGGAATTTGGCGGTCAATCGGCGGAGTTCACCGGCGCCCAGGCGCTGGACGGCGCGGCGTTGGTCGAGCGCGGGAAGCGCCGCCGCCACCCGGAGGGCCTCGCCGTCGAGCCCGTTGTCCAGAAGCCCGACAATGAGGCGGCGCTGCGTGGCCGGGTCGCACGGATACAGCGCCGCATCCCGCCGCAGGTACGGCAACGCATCCGCCGTCCGCCGGACTTCACCGAGGGCCGCCCCGATTTCGCCGTTCAGATGGGCGTAGTCCGGCTCCAAATCCACGGCGTCCGCAAACTGTTTCAGCGCCAGGTCCGGTCGGTGCAGTCCGCGCAGGGCCACGGCGCCGGCGCGGAATGGCGGCGTGACATCATGCGGGTTCCAGCGCGCCGCGCGGCACCAGGCGTCGTATGCACCGACGAAATCACGCGCGGAATCTGCCAGCATGGCACGGCGCTGCCACCAGGAGGCCGCCGCCGACACCGTCCCCAACCAAAGCCCGGCCGCCGCGAAGAGTACAGCTACCAGCATGGCCACCGGCCGGCGGGTGAACGGCGCCCCGGAATCCGTGCGGAAGCGGGAGCCGAGCCAGCTGTTCCAAAGCAATCCAAGAAACATGAGTCCGAGCAGGCCGGACGGCGGCTGAACCAGCGCCTTGTCCAGCAGCGCCGTTCCGCAGACCATCCATGCGCCGAAATGCACGGCCCGTCCGAAACCGCCCGGCTCCGGCGGCCGCCAAAGGGGCAGCCAAAGCAGCAGCCAGAGCAGCGCCAGGGGAATTCCCGTTTCCGCAGCCATTCGCAGCGGCTCGCAGTGCGGGTGTTCCGTGACGGCGGCGGCTACGGTCACATGCTTCTGTTCCTCCTGCTTGCAGGCCGGAAATTCGCGCCGAAAATTCCCGGCACCGACACCCGCCAGCGGATGGTCGGCCACCAGCCGCAGCGTGCCAATCCACAGCGACGGCCGGATTTCCCCGGCCCTGATCCGTTCCATGCGCGCCGGGGTAAGAAGTACGGCCGCCAGCGCTGCGGCGGCGGCCAGCGCGCCAAGCGCCAGAGATACCCTGCCCTTCCACGACAAGCGCGGGAACAGCAGAAAAAAGAAGACATAGGACGCAAGCATGACCCAGGCCGCCCTCGATTCCCCTTTCCAGGCCAGGAGCAGGGAAACCGCAGCCGGCAAGAGCGCCGCACCCCAGCGCCGCGCCATTCCGCCACCGGCCACCGCCTGCCAAGCCCACGGCGCCAGTGCCAGCACCAGCACGGCCATCCAGTTCCGGTTGCCCGCAATGCCTACAACTTCCATACCAACGGCCCATTGCCATATCCCGTGGACGGCCAGCGCCAGCCAGAGCGCGGCCAGGAGGGGGGGCAGCAGGCGCCGCAACGGAGCGGCCGGACGCAGTGCAAAAAACAGCGGCACAGCCGCCATGCCCAGCATTTCCACGACCGGAACCGCACCGGAGCTCCGCATCAGCCACGCATTCAGGATGACAGAGCACGCGAAGAGCGCAAACCCCGCCAGCATCAGACGTGCCGGGTCATGCCGGAGTGCCGGGGCGCCCTGCGGCAAAGCGCGGAAGCGGCGCGGGAACTCCAGCAACAGCCATCCGCAGGCCGCAAGCGAGAAAAGGAAAAAGGTCGGCAGTGCAAAATAAAACCCCAGCAGTCCGGCACCCGGGCGCACGGGGACGAACAGTGCAAGCGGATAGGAAAGGAACAGACACGCGGCAAGCAGCACGGCAAACAGGACGCCGGAAACGGCGGACAGGCGGACGCCGCCTTCAATATGAAACGATTCCCCGCTCATGGCCTGCCTCCCGGGCCGAACTCGATCGCCACCTTGTCGGCCTCCGGAAAGCTTTTGGGTTCGATGGTGATCACCGTGATTTCTGGCGGAGCCGCAAGCCGCAGCGGCGGACCCCAGGTTCCGGCACCGCGGGAGATGTAAAGCCCGAGCCCGCCATCGAACGGAAGTAGCCGTCCCTCCTCAAATGGGTACAGGCGGCGGACAAGCCAGCCGAATGGAAAAATCTGGCCGCCATGGGTGTGCCCGGAAAGTTGCAGGTCGGCGGAACTCCGCGCTTTCTCTGAAACTTCCGGACGGTGCTTGAGCAGGATGACATAGCGCCGTCCGCGGTTTTTGGGAAGTAGCCAGGCGTCCGCGCGTTCCCCCAATTCCCCCAGCAGCCCTGCGGCAGGATCATCCGCGCCGGTCACCGCCCAGTCATCACGGATGGGTACCGTCTCATCGCGCAGAACCCGGAAGCCGGCCCCGTTCAGAATCTTGATTGATGCCTCCACCCCGGCGTAGGCTTCGTGGTTGCCTAGGACGGCAAGCTTGCCGAACGCTGGGTGGATTTCCCGGAAAAGTTCCGCCTGCCGTCCGGCATCCCCGCCGGCGGTGTCACAAAAATCGCCCGCACAAAGGAGCAGGTCCGGCTTGGCCTCCTTCACCAGGTCGCGCACACGGCGGACGGTCGAAGGGATGGATGTCCGGCCGATGTGCAGGTCGGACAGCAGGACGATGCGCAGCGGCGGGGCATCGTAGCCCAGGCGTTCGGTGATGATCCGGACGCGGTTGACGGTCACCCGGCGGGCACCGTTCACGGCGATGGTGAAAAAAACAACGGTTCCGCACAGCGCAATCACCGCTAGAGTGGCCGGCGGCAGGCGCAGCCGGGTCATGGGCTTGCAGAAGCACCCGGACGCGCGAACCAGGAGGTTCCACAAATCCAGCGGCAGCAGGAAAAACAACATCCAGAGAATCAGCGCCGGCCAGCAGCCGGCGGCATGTTCCACAGCACAGGCCAGACTCTCCGGCCAGCGGCCGCCATACATGTGCACCAGCACAAAGCCGGCCGGGAGCAGCAGGAACGGCTGCGCCAGCAGGATGGCTCCCCGGCAGGCCAGCCCGAAAGCGGACGCCATGCGCGCCCACACGTAGGCCGACACGCAGAGGAAGCAGGCGAGAAATACTGGCAGGAACCAGTTCATTCGTCCCAAAATCTCCGCAAAAAAAAGCGGAGCCGCCGTTTCTGCCCTCCGGTCTTTCGACCCTTGGACGTCATTCGGTGGCTCCGCATTCCGTCAGCATGCCATGCGGCATGCCGTCAAGCTTACCAACGACGGTTTCCGCCGCCGAAGCCGCCGGTGCGCGGGGCACGGGCTTCCTTTTCCTGGGCCTCATTGACCTTCAGGGTGCGGCCATCCAGATTGGAGCCGTCCATCTTGGCCATGGCTTCCTTCGCGGCGTCATCGTTGGAGAACGTGACGAAGCCGAAACCACGGCTGCGGCCCGTCTCACGATCCATGATCACCTTCGCATCGGACACTTCGCCGAAGCCCGAGAACGCCTGGCGCAGACCTTCATCCGTGGTGCCCCAGCTCAACCCGCCGACAAACAGTTTCTTAGCCATCTCAACCGATCCTCTTCTCTTTCGGCACCCCGCCGCCTTGATTGGCGGCTGACACCATTCTTGCAGACATGCGGAGTCTGCTTCGCCGGTGACCTTGCGGCCACATAACACGGTGCCCACAGAACAGACTGACCGGTTGGGACATCTGACTCAGCCGGAATTCCGGCTCAAACGACCTAAACCTGCGACACTTCCGTCGAACACCACACTACCTCTTACCATACCACGCCTTAATGAAATGCAAAGCGGTCCGCGAAAATTTGCCTTCGTGCCGCACGCTGGAAGGCGGCCACGGCACTGCGACACCCCCGAAAAATGCAGCACGCGGCGGGATGGTTTGCCCCAAACCGCCGGTTTTTCTTCCCGGACGTTTGCAATCACCGCGATTCACGGTATAGGTATTCTTGGAAGCAGGAGTTGAACCCTCTGCAACAAAACATGCATCGGGGTCTACATGACCTCAAATTAACATGATCGCTGAGTGCAATCCTCCTGCTTCCATCTCCAACCGATTCAGCCGCCCGACAAGGGCGGCTTTTTTACGCATGCCCCCTGAACCGCCGGTGCGTCTCCATGAAAGCGACCGCCAAAAATCAGCCGCCCATGCGCGACGCATCTGCTGACTGCGCAGCGGGACTGCTTCGCGATCCCTGGATCGCGCGCTTCATCCGCCACCTGGAGACGGAGCGGAACGCCTCGCGCCACACGGTGGACGCCTATGCCCGCGACCTCGCCCAGTTCATCCGTCTCGCCCGCTGGAAAACAGCCGCGGACGGCGCCCTGCCCTGGAAAAGCATCGACCGCGAAGCCGCCCGGAAATTCCTGGTCACCCTCCAGGCGGACGGACTGGCCCGGCGTTCCGTGCTGCGCAAACTCTCCAGCCTGCGGAGCTTCTGCCGATTCCTCGTCCGCGAAGGAGTTCTTGATGGCAACCCCGCGGCGCACATCGGCACGCTCAAGACGCCGAAAAGCCTGCCGCAGGTGCTGACGCAGGACCAGGTCGTGCGCCTCCTCGCCGCGCCCGCGGCCTACTGGACGCGCGCCGTGCAATCCGACGCCACCCCCGCCCAGCGCGGGGCCGCGGAGGTGGCCGCCGCCCGCGACGCCGCCGTGCTGGAGGTCATCTACAGCGCCGGCCTGCGCATCAGCGAGGCCGTCGGCCTCAACCAAGAGGATGTTGATCAGGAAACCGGCGTTTTCAAGGTGCGCGGCAAGGGGCAGAAGGAGCGTTTCTGCTACCTCGGCCGGCCCGCGCTCGCTGCAATCCGAAGCTATCTGCCGCTGCGCGGGATTGCGCTCCCCGGCAAGAACCCGCTCTTTTTGAACCACCGCGGCGGTCGCCTCACCGCACGCTCCGTCCAGCGCTCGTTCAAATGGTTCCTGCGGGAGGCGGGGCTGCCGCCCGACTGCACGCCGCACAAACTGCGGCATTCCTTCGCCACGCACCTGCTCGATGCCGGGGCGGACCTGCGCAGCGTCCAGGAACTGCTCGGCCACGCCAACCTCACCACCACCCAGATCTACACGCACATCAGCGCCGAACGCCTCATGCAGGCCTACGCCAAGGCGCATCCGCGGTCCTGACACGACATGATTTCCCGCAGAGGCGCGGAGGAAAAACCGGCTGACCGTTCAACCGTCGGCATCAGACGTAGCGGCGTTCGACGCGGGTGCCGAAGGAGCAGATGATCTCGTAGGGGTGCGTGTTCTTCAGCTGCGCCCACTGGTCCACGGTGATGGCGCGGAGCCCCGCGCCGCCGAGGCAGGTCACCACGTCGCCGACTTGCGCCTGCGGCACCGGCTCCAGCGAGACCGAGGTGTAGTCCATCGAGATCCGCCCGAGCACGGGGCACAGCTCGCCGCCGACCAGCAGGCAGCCGCGGTTGGAGAGCGCCAGCGGCAGGCCGTCGGCATAGCCGGCGGCGACCACGCCGACCCGCGTCTCGCGCTGCAGCGTGTGCGTCAGGCCGTACCCCATCTTCGTCCCCGCCGGCAGGAGGCGCACGGCGATGAGGCGCGCCTTCAGCTCCAGCACCGGCTCCAGATGCAGCGCGCGCTGCCCCTCGGCGTCGAACGAACCGTGCAGGTTGATGCCGGTGCGCACATGCGTGAACGGCGGGCGGCAGGCCTCGGGGAAGTTGTTGATGCCGTCGCTGTTGGCGATGTGCAGTTTGCTGAAGCGGATCCCCTCCGCCGCCAGGGCGTCCACGACCCCGCGGAAGGCCGCGATCTGCCCCAGGGTGAACTCCTCCCCGGCGCGGTATGCCACCGGAAAGTGCGAGTAGAGCCCCGTGCAGTCGAGGTTCGGCAGCGCCGCAATCTCGCGAATGGCCGGGACGGCGTCCCGCGCTAGGATCCCGAGCCGCCCCATCCCCGTGTCCAGCTTGACCTGGCACTCGACGCGCCGCCCCTGCCGCACCGCCTCTGCGCTGATGGCGCGGGCGATCTCGACGCTGACCACCGGATGGATGATCCCGGCGGCGACCGTGGCCGGCAGCTCCTCCGGCAGCATCCCGCCCAGGATCTGCACCGGCAGCCCGAGATGCACGAGCTGCAGCGCCTCGCGCGGCTCCGCCACGGCAAACCCCGCCACGCCCTCGCCCGCCAGCGCCTCCGCGATGCGCGCCACGCCGAGCCCGTAGGCGTTCGCCTTCAGCACCGCGATGACGCCGCACGGCGCGACCGACTCGCGGATCCGCCCCAGGTTCCGGCGCAGCTTCTCCAGACTGATCTCCAGCCACACCCGGCTGCGGGGTTCGCAACTCTCGTTCATTCTTATTCCATCCGTTCGTTCGCCCATGTTTTCGTCCGGCCCCGGCACCGCCCGCCAAGGCCGTTCTCCGCGTGAGATTGCTCAATCAAGAATCAGCGGCATGCAACATCGGCCGGCAGTTCTGGTTCGGCACTCCCGCCTCTTCCATTTCCAAGAGACTCAACATTTTCTCTCTAAACGCCGTGAGAAGTTCCCTGCACGCCTGCGTTTTGTGATGTTCACGCCATGCGGTACCCGCGAAGAGCCCCAGCCACCCCAAAACGGCGAATGACAAGGCGTAGAACGACATCCTCTTGCACGGGGCGTCGACTTTCGGAATAAGAAGCGCCTTCAGCGCGTTCACCAAATCACGCCTCGCCGGAACCGCTTCCAGCTGTTTGCAGAATTCCGAAATCTCAAGGTTCAGACGATCGACATCCTCTTGGACGATGTCATCTCCCGCCTTTAGTTCATCCGCAAACCGAATCAAGTATCGCATGTAGGCGGAAATCGCACCCTGGTCCGTGATGTTCATGATCATATTCCACCGTTATAAGGCTCAGCGGAGGCCACCTAAGCCGGTGGTTGAGAAGTTTTTAAGCTATCATTGTGTCTCGCCCGACAACCAAGGAGGCGGACTCTGTTCGTCAGGCATAACACCGTCAGGCACTTCACCTGCCTCACGAGAACGAATCCGTCTATTTTGTGCCCATTTTGTGCATTTTGTGGTTTCATCCCCTCTGCGGCTCTGCGCCTCTGCGCGAGAATCATGCGATGGCCGGGCCGCGCTGCAGGAGGTAGTCGACCTCGGCCTTCTTGGTCAGCGGCATGAGCCAGCGGCGGAACAGCTCCACGACGTGCTCCGGGTCGATCTTGTCCTGCCCGGCGCGCCCCTCGGGGTCGCGCCCGTAGGTTTCGGCCTTCAGCGCCACGCGCTTGAGCACGCGCTCTTCTACCTCCGGGACGGTGATCAGGAACAGCAGCTTCGCCGCGTCGCAGGCGGCCATGGCGGGGCGGAAGTCGTCCGGGTGCGCGCGGAACTTGCTCTCCGCCACGAACTTGCCGTAATGGATGCGGCGGGAGAGCGCCTGGAGCACGGCGACGTCGTCCATCGCGCTGGAGCCGTACTGCCCGTCGTCGCCGGGGGCGCAGAAATAGGGGACCATCTCCCGTTCGTAGGCGCGGCGCAGCTCGGCGTTGAGGTTCACCGTGTTCGGAACGAGCGGGTTTTCGTCGAAGCGCATCGCCGGCAGGAGCGGCTCCGGCAGCCCGCGGAAGAACGGGTGCTCGTCGGGGCTGGTGTAGCGCCGCAGCCGGGCGTGCGCCCGCTCCGTCTCGCGCAGCAGGTAGCCGGTGAGGCTCTCCCCCTCCAGGAACGCGCCGAACACCGCCGGCTCGTAGATCTTGAGGTTCTGGCGGAACTGCGCGCGTTCGATGGCGGCGAAGACGATCGTCTCCTCCAGCCGCATCAGCACGCCGCGGATGTTTTCAAGCAGCAGTTGTTCGTTCATGGCCCGGCCTGAATGGTTCCATTTTTCCAGGGCGCCGCCGCACCGGCGGAAAGCGCGAGTTGGGGAAGGGAATGTATACCGCGGAAAATCGGAAATTCAAACTGTTGCACAACGCACATGCGGGATTCACATGTGCATGGCTTCAGCGATGCGGGCCGCCGCCGAACCGTTCAATCCCGAAGAGCGTTCCTCGCCTGCCGCTTCCCGGGGGCTCGCGTCTCACCCTTCTTCACCCCGGCTGGCTTTTCGGCGGAGGCCGACGGGGGGCGCACGACTGCCAGGCGCTGGATCTGCGACATCGGGATTTTTACCTCGCCACAACCGGAGCCGACTCCCTTCAGCACGCCGTCCGCCAGCACGGCCTTCTCCAGAACGAGGCTGCCCGCCGCCGCCGCCAGTATGACGCGCACCGCCGGCACAGTAAGCGGCACCGGCGGCTCCGGCTTCATGGAAATCTCCGCGACGCGCTCCAAGGGAATGACCATGGGTG
Source organism: uncultured Lentisphaerota bacterium (assembly GCA_903921725.1). GTDB lineage: Bacteria > Verrucomicrobiota > Lentisphaeria > Oligosphaerales > CAITYL01 > CAIXRA01. Next base: position 7,870 of record CAIXRA010000016.1, on the reverse strand, counting down.
CAACAAGTTTCCCCTCAAGCGTGCCCTTGCTCGATGCCGCGGGAAGCACGAAACGGCCGGCCATGGAGTCGCCGTTGACAAAGCGCACGGAATCCGACGTGGAACCGGCATTCGGAGCCGCCGCGCCGGACTCGTCCCACGGCGTGACGCGGATGTTGGAGATCTCCACGCCTTCCGCAATGCCGCGGAAAGCCATCGCAGTACCCTTGGTGGAGTTCCCGCTGAAGCCGGTGAACTCACTGACCTTGTGCCCGTCCAAAAACAGTGTGACGTCCCCCCTCTTCCGGTTGGCCTTGACCGTCACATGTGTCTTTTTCGCATCCGACGGCAGCGTGTAATCCGCGGAGTTCCCACTGCCGGAACTGCCGTTCATTTCCCGCCGGTAGAGCGTCACGCTCCGCTGGCCGAGGGGAATATCAAGGCTGTAGCCGGTGTAGCCGTAGTCGTTCTGGGGCACCTTGTCGGCAAAGAAGGCGAAGGTGAGCTGGCTGCACGAGTCCCAGGCCAGGTCAAAGTCAAAACAGGCACCGTCCGGCAAACCGGAAATCTCCCGCCCAAGCACCGCGCCGTCCTGCTTCGCAAACAGGATGCCGTCCGAACAGCCCCAAAAGGCGGGCACGTCAACCTTTTCATCGCCAGATCCGGTAACGCCCCACCCCTCCATGCCCGTCGGCCCCGCATACAGCGCGCCCGAGGACGCGGAGCCGGGCAAAACCCGGCACAGCGCCGTGCGCGGAATCGTCAGTTTTCCGGCAAAGTCCGTGTCCAGAACAAGCTCCCGCGCGTCCAGCGAGACCAAGCGCCCCGCCAGCATGTCGCCGTTGGCCAGGCACACATAATCCCTACGGCCCGCGGCGGCCGGCGCCGCCTGCGGACGCCCGTGCAGCTGGATCTTCGACACGGCGTCCAGTGCGAACTCCGCAAGCCCCTCGGCACCGGCCGGCTTCCAGCCCAGGCGCGTCTCCGCGCCGCCACCCAGCGAGGCCAGCGTCCCCGGCAGGCTGTCGCCGTTGGCCAGCTCGACCACGTCCGCCGTCGCCGTCCGCCGCGCGCCCTTGACCTTCGGCTGCGCCGCCGCCGGCCATTCGAGCTTTGTGAGTGCGGCCAGTTGCAGGGCAACGCCGCCAAAAGCGGTTCCGCCCTTGAGCACGCCGTCCGCCAGCGATTCCGGCGCGACCGTCACGCAGGCGATCCCCGCCTCATCCAGAAGACAGCACACCGCGCCCGGCACGGTGGCCGGCGGTGCGGCCGGCGTCTCTTGGGCGAAGAAAAGCTGCGCGACCCGTTCGCGCGGGAACTCGAGCGGTGTCGGCTTTTTCGGTTTTCCGGCAAACGCCGTCGTCAGGCGCAGCTTGTCCTTGGAAAGATCCAGCAGCGTCCCCCGCATGCGGTCGCCGTCGTCCAGCAGGACGGCGTCCTTGGAGAGCCGCACCGGTTCCGCGCGACGGCTGGCGAACAGGCCGTCCCATTTGCCGGCGCGAACGCGAGAAACCCTCCCGCTCGAGAGGCGCATCTTGAACGTTTTTCCAAGGGTCGAACCGGCGGACGACATCCGCACGGAAAAGAGCCTGCCGTTGAGCAGGACCATCATCATGCCGGACAGATGGTCGGTCAGCAGGGAAACCCGGATGTCCTCACCGCCGCGCAGCAGGTCCGGGGGGATGTCCATGGAATCGCCCGACCTGTACCCGCGGGGGTCCGGAATCCGGAAGATGATCCGGGTCCAGCTGGAGTCAATCTGCATCGTGGGGAACATGTCGCCGTTCTTGCGCCCCTTCTCCAGGTCATAGAAGAACGCGATCTCCATGTCGCCTGCCAGCTTCCGGGGGATGTCCAGGTCGACCCGCGCGCACTCCGGCAATCCGTCGCCCCAGACGATCGACTCGTAGCTGTTCGAGCAGATGGCACCCTCCTTGCTGCAGCTCCACAAGGAACCGGGCTTCTTTCCGTCGGGAAGCAGCCAGCCCTTCATCCCGTCCCGGCGGCTGTCGTACAGCACCGCGTCCGCCTCCCTGGGGACCGCGAGGACCGCGCCCTGCAGCACTGAGCGCGGAATGGAAAGCGGCCCGGCGTACCAGGTGTCCAGGCGCAGGCACTTGTCGTCCATCGACACCACGTCGCCCGGCAGAAGGTCGCCGTTCGCCAGCAGGGCGGAACCCGCATGAACAACCGTTCCGGCTGCGCGCCGCCCAAGTTCAACCGCCACCACGCCGGCAGTGGGAAATTCCACGCTGCCGAAAGCCTGCTCCGGCTTCCAGCACAAGCGCGCCTCCGCACCGCTTCCGGACAGGGAACGCAGCCGGCCGTGCGACACGCCGCCGTTCGCCAACCGCAGCAGGTCAACCGGATCGGCCACGGGTTTGGCGGGTTCGATGGACGGTTTGGCGGCGGCGGCCGGGGACGGCTTTCCCGCCGCGGTCTCGGCCGCATGCGACGCGCCCGCCAGAAAGACGGCCGTGCACGCCGCCAGACGCCAGACGTTCCCAAAACGAGCTGTCATACCCACTCCATGCGCTTCAACCGGCTCCCCGGTTTCCGGATGCCGATGTTTGTTTGACCGTCAAGACCCGGCGGGGGCCGCCGGAGCCGGTGGCTGACCGGATTCTTTCCGTTTCCGAAACAAAATCAGACCGACCGCAATTGCCCAGCAAAGGTTCGTCACCACCAACGCCGCAATCACGGGTGCCATGAGCTGCCTTGCACTGCCGATGACCGCCTCCTGCTGCCGCAGATCCAGCACGTTCTGGAACGTCTCGAAATTGCTGTCATACATCCATACGCCGGCCATCTGGTAAAGGAGCAGGGAAAACACCGTGACAGACACAACCACAACGAGCATCAGCCCGTAGGGGGTCACCCCCGGAATCCGGCTTCGTTTTTTCTGGTCATCATTCATAGGTCTGATCGGCCCGAGGTTGAGTTGAAGCACCCGCACATCCGCCTGCAAAAACGCCCCTCCTTGAAAACAAAGAGGGGCGTGGCTTGGTGCGAGAGCGCCCCCTGCCGCATCCTTCGGCGGGGGCTGCCGGGCGGACAGCCGCCCTCCTGCAAATCAGTAGCGGTAATGCTCCGGCTTGTACGGGCCTTCTGGCTTGACGCCGATGTAGGCCGCCTGCTCCTTGGTCAGCCGGGTCAGCTTCACGCCGATCTTTTCCAGATGCAGGCGCGCAACCTCTTCGTCCAGAAGCTTCGCCAGCGTGTACACGCCAACCTTGTACGTCGTGCGGTTCTTCCAGAGATCCATCTGTGCCAGCGTCTGATTGCAGAAGCTGTTGCTCATCACAAAGCTCGGATGCCCCATCGCGCAGCCGAGGTTCACCAGGCGCCCTTCGGCCAGCATGTAGATCTGGTTGCCTTTCGGCATCGTGTAGCGGTCCACCTGCGGCTTGATGTTCTCCTTCTTGACGCCCTTGGCCTTGTTCAACTTCGCCACCTGGATTTCGTTGTCGAAATGCCCGATGTTGCAGACAATGGCCTGGTCCTTCATCTTCAGCATGTGCTCGACGGTGATGATGTCCTTGTTGCCGGTCGTCGTGACGTAGATGTCCGCCGTGCCCAGCGTCTCCTCAAGCGTGACGACCTGGAAGCCGGCCATCGCCGCCTGCAGCGCGCAGATCGGGTCGATCTCCGTTACCTGAACAATCGCGCCCAGCCCGCGCAGCGACTGCGCCGAGCCCTTGCCCACGTCGCCGTAGCCGCAGACCACCGCCGTCTTGCCCGCGATCATCACGTCCGTCGCGCGCTTGATGCCGTCCACCAGCGACTCGCGGCAGCCGTAGAGGTTGTCGAACTTCGACTTCGTCACGGAATCGTTCACGTTGATTGCCGGCACCAGCAGCTTCCCCTGCTCCATCATCTGATAGAGGCGGTGCACGCCGGTCGTCGTCTCCTCGGAGACGCCCTTCCACTCCTTGACCACGCCGTGCCAGTGCTTCGGGTTCTGCTTGTACACGCGCTTGAGCAGGTTCTTGATGACCTGTTCCTCTTCCGATTCCGACTTGCCGTTGACCCACTTCGAGCCGTTTTCCAGCTCATAGCCCTTGTGGATCAACAGCGTGGCGTCGCCGCCGTCGTCCACGATGAGCTGCGGCCCTTTGCCGCCGGGGAAACTCAGCGCCTGCCAGGTGCACTCCCAGTATTCCTCCAGCGTCTCGCCCTTCCAGGCGAACACCGGCACGCCCGCCGCCGCGACGGCCGCCGCCGCGTGGTCCTGCGTCGAGAAAATGTTGCACGAGCACCAGCGCACATCGGCGCCGAGCGCCTTCAGCGTCTCGATGAGCACCGCCGTCTCGATTGTCATGTGCAGGCTGCCCATGATGCGCACGCCCTTGAGCGGCTGCTTCGGCGCATACTTCGCACGGACCGCCATCAGCCCCGGCATCTCGTGCTCTGAAACCGTCATGACCTTGCGTCCCAGCGCCGCCAGATCCGGGTTCGCCAGCCAGCAGTTCTTTGTCTTTACGATTGCCATGATCTGTAGCTCCTTGGATGGATGACATTGACAAGAAGTGAAAATATAATCCGCCAAGCGCAAGCCGTGCGCCATCCGGCCCCGGCGCCGGTTTTTCGCCGGGGAACGCCGATTGCGCGGAACGGTTCCGGCTCCAGCGGAATCCCCTGCCGCAGCTCCCGCAACAAACTGGCGTCAAACTCCGTCAGACGCCACCTCCCCGCGCCGGGGCATCACTGCCGCCCGCCCAAGGATTTGAAAGGGAAGAAAAAGGATGGAGCCAGCGACCGGGATCGAACCGGTGACCTCATGATTACAAATCAAGTGCTCTACCAACTGAGCTACGCTGGCGTATATTGTGCGGAAACGGTCGCGTTTTTTGCGCCGGCCTGTAAGATAGCCGCAGTTGGGATTTTTCCAATGGCTCCAGCCACACACGAAACCATCGCCCGCGCCCGGTTCCTCCGCGACGAACTGGAGCGGCACAACCACCTCTATTACGTCCTGGCGCAGCCGGAGATTTCCGATCCGGAGTACGACCGCCTCCACCGCGAGCTGGCGGAGATTGAAAAGGCGCACCCGGAACTGGCCTCGCCGGACTCCCCGACGCAGCGGGTCGGCGGCGAACCGCTGGCGGAGTTCGCCACGCGGCCCCATGCCGTGCCGATGATGAGCCTGGACAACACCTACAGCGAGGCGGAGCTGCGGGAGTTCGACCGCCGCGACCGGGAAATCCTGAAGACGAACGCCGTCGCGTACAGCATTGAACCGAAGATTGACGGACTGAGCATTTCCCTGCGCTATGAAAACGGCGTGCTGGTCTGCGCCCTCACCCGCGGCGATGGCCAGAAGGGGGATGACGTGACGGCGAACATCCGCACCATCGGCGGCGTGCCGCTGCGACTGCGGACCGCACGGCCGCCGGAGGTGTTCGAGGCACGCGGCGAGGTCTACCTTTCCAAGGCGCGCTTTGCGCAGATCAACCGCGACCGCGAGGAGGCCGGCGAAGCGCCGTTTGCCAACGCGCGCAACGCAGCGGCCGGCACGCTGAAGTTGCTGGATCCGAAAGAGGTGGCGCGGCGGAAGCTGGAGGCGGTGTTCTACGGCTGTGGCGAAATCCGCGGGCTGGAGGTCCGCTCGCAGGCGGGGCTGTTCGCGGCGCTGAAAGGGCTGGGACTGCCGGTGCCGGCCCTGCATTCGGTCGCGCCGGACATCGAAGGGGCATGGACGGCCGTGGTGAAGCTGGAGTCGGAGCGCCGCACCTTGCCCTACGACACAGACGGCGCGGTGGTGAAGGTGGACGGATTCCCCCTGCGGGCGGAACTGGGTTGCACGGCGAAAGCGCCGCGCTGGGCGATTGCCTACAAGTACGCCGCGGAAAAGGCGGTGACGCGCCTACTGTCGGTGACGGTGCAGGTCGGGCGCACCGGCGCGCTCACGCCAGTGGCGGAGTTGGAGCCGGTACTGCTGGCGGGTTCGACGGTCAGCCGTGCCACGCTGCACAATTTCGACGAGCTGGAGCGCAAGGAAATCCGCATCGGCGACCTAGTGGAGATCGAGAAGGCTGGCGAGGTGATTCCGGCCGTGCTCCGGGCGCTGGTGGAGAAACGGACGGGCGCCGAGCGCCGCATCGAACGTCCGGCGGCATGCCCGGCCTGCGGCGGTCCGGTAGCGACCGCGGAGGGCGGCGTCGTGCTGCGCTGCGGGAACCCGGCCTGCACGGCCAAGATCAAGGAGGGGCTGCGGCATTTCGCGAGCCGCGGCGCGATGAACATCGACAGCCTCGGCGAGGCGATGGTGGAGCTTCTGGTGGACAACGGTTTCGTAAAATCGCCGGCGGACCTGTATGAGCTGACAGACGAGCAGTGGCGCCGGCTGGAAGTGATGCCTGGCCTGGGCGCGAAATCGGTCGCGAACCTGCGCCAGGCGCTGGAGGCGAGCAAGGCGAACCCGCCTTGGCGGCCGCTGTTCGGCCTCGGCATCCGGCATGTCGGCGTGAAAATCGCGCGGAACTTGTGCGGGGAGTTCGGCGGCTTCACCCGTCTGGCGGGCATGACCGCGGAGGAACTCGTCGCCGTCAACAAACAGAAGCTGCTCCAGGGAAACGCCGGGCTCGATGTCGGCGGAATTGTCGCCGCGTCGGTCGCCGACTGGTTCCGCGACCCGGCAAACGTGGTGCTGGTGGAGCGCCTGCATCGGGCGGGGCTGACGCTTGACGCGGCGCCTGCGGCCGGCGAGGCGGAGAAACCGGCGACGTTCCTGACGGGCAAGACCTGCGTGATCACCGGGACGCTGCCTGGGAAGACGCGCGAAGAAGGCGCGGAATGGCTGGCGGGGCTGGGCGCGCGGGTGACGGACAGCGTCACATCGAAGACCGACTTCCTGATTGCGGGCGAGACGCCAGGAGCGGGGAAGCTGGAGAAGGCGAAGAAGCTCGGAATACCCATCCTTTCGCCGGATGAGCTGGCGGAACGGCTGGGACGGACGGATGCAACGGAAGAACGGAACGACGGAACAACCGGCGTGCCCGGCCATGAAAAAACGGCTGGGGCGGAGAACCGCGAACCCGTCGGCGGCGCAGACAACAGCATGCAGGACGGACGGAAAGCCGGGCTCCGGCCGCCACGCCATGATCTGCAGCAGCCGGAGCTTTTCTGACGCAATACAGGGTTTGGAAAAACCCGGCTTGCGAATCCCTCAAAAACAGTTATTGTCTTCCGCTCCGGTGATAAAATCCAGGGTGATAATGAAGCCTCCCCCGACCCAAGCGTCGGGCTATCAGAACACAAATATCGTTACCGATAACTCAAGCGACCCAAGGGTCGGGGTATGTAACCCAAATAGAAATCAAGGATGAACGATGAAAAAGCAGATTGAATGGGGCAAGCTCGGATTCAGCTATTACCCGACGGATTCGCACATCCATTACGTCTGGCGCGACGGGAAGTGGGACGCTGGGACGCTGGAGCAGGACCCGCACATCAACCTGCACATCGCCGCCACCTGCCTGCACTACGGGCAGGCCGCCTTCGAGGGAATGAAGGCGTTCGGCTGCAGGGATGGCGAGGTCCGGCTGTTCCGTCCGGAGATGAATGCACGGCGGCTGAACGCGTCTGCGCGCCGCCTCCGCATGGCCCAGATTCCGGAGGAGATGTTCCTGGATGCGTGCCGGCGCGTGATCGGCGCGAACCGCGGCTTTGTGCCGCCCTACGGCTCCGGCGGTTCGATGTATGTGCGGCCCCTGCTGATCGGCGGCGGCGCGCAGATCGGCGTGTCCCCGGCGGACGAGTACCATTTCCTTGTCATGGTCATGCCGGTGGGTGCTTATTACAAGGGCGGCTTCAAGCCGGTGCGCGCGGTGGTGCTGGACGACTATGACCGCGCGGCGCCGATGGGCACGGGCAACGTGAAGGCGGGCGG
>CAIXRA010000015.1 GCA_903921725.1 uncultured Lentisphaerota bacterium | reverse complement strand
GCACTCCAAACGTGCAGGCTCTTCTTTTTCTCTTTGCGTCTTTGCGAACTTCTGTTAAAAATGTCTTGATTCAGGTTCTTCCGCGGTAAGAGGAGCTAACCGACAACCCCGCCCAAGGAATATGGAACCGCGCCGGGCAACAACCGGCCGGCATAAAGAAAATCCGCGCAAACCCATGAGCTTTGCGCGCCGATGCGCTAAATTGTGAACGCGATGCAGTACGACGGGAGCCCAGCATGAAAATATTGATTGCCGAAGACGATTTCACCTCCCGCAACGTGCTGTCCGGCGTGCTGAAAAAGCTCGGGCACGAAATGGTGGAGGTCTGCACCGGCACGGCGGCGTGGGAGGCGATGCGGCAACCTGACGCGCCGCGCCTGGCCGTCATTGACTGGATGATGCCGGGGATGGACGGGCCGGAGGTGATCCGCCGGATCCGCTCCCTGGCAACCGACCAGCCGCCCTATCTCATCATGCTGACCTCCAAAAGCGAAAAGGCCGACATCATCGTCGGGCTTGAAGCCGGAGCCAGCGACTATCTGGCCAAGCCGTTCGACTCCGGCGAGCTGCGGGCCCGGGTCGAGGTCGGGCGGCGCCTGATCGAGATGCAGGCCGCACTGGCCGGCAAGATCGAGGAGCTGCGCCGGGCGTTTGACCAGATCAAGACTTTGCGCGGTATTGTGCCGATCTGCGCGGGGTGCAAAAAAATCCGGGACGACAAGGGGTATTGGGACATGGTGGAAGTCTATGTCAGCAACCACACAGAAGCCCAGTTCAGCCACTGCATCTGCCCGGATTGCATGAAGAGGCTGTATCCCGAGTTTATGGATAAGGAACCGAACGGCAGCGGGGACGCCGGGGCCTGATAGTTGGGGGTGGTGGTTTGCTCCTCCCCATGCTCGCCACGGAGATTCACGGCCCGCTCACGCCGCACTATTCGGCATGCGGCATTCACGCGGCGCAAACGCCCTGAACGTTCGCTCCCGTGTTCAGACCCGGCCCGCCGCGTCTCCACGGAAGACGCTCCCCGGCTGCATCACGGCTCGAACTTCACCGGGATGCCGGCGTCCACCATCCGCAGCAGCTTTTCCGCATTCCAGTTGGCGAGGCGGAAGCAGCCGTGCGAACCGGTCTTGCCGATATCCTCCGGTTTCGGCGTGCCGTGCATGCCGTAGCCGGGCAGGTTCAGGCTGACCCAGGCGGTGCCGACGGGGTTGTTCGGGCCGGGCGGGATGATCATTTTCTTGCCGTTGTACAGCTTGGACTCCGGTTCGTCGGCGAACAGCGCCGGATCGTAGGTGTAGCTTGGATCTTTTGCCGCCGTGATGACCTTGCCGTCGCCGCTCGGACGCTTTTCCTGGGCCTTTGCGATGGAGCAGGGGAAGTGCGCGATGAGCCGCTCCTTGGCGTCGTAGGCGCGGATGTATTTCTCCTGGAGGTTGACCTGGAGGCGGGCCGCCTTGCCCGGACGCACCTCGCCGGCGAGCGTGTCCGGCACGGTCACCTCAGTCCCCGCCGCGGCCGTCTTCCAGTCGAGCTCCGGGTTCAGGCGGCGGAGCAGATCCTCCTTGCAGTGGAACTGTTCGGCGACCAGCTCGATGAGGCTGTAGTAGCCGAGCCGCGTCATCTCGGATTTTTCCTTCCAGCTTTTCGGCGTTGAACAGATGGCGGCGTCGTCCTCCTCCGTGACCGTGTAGAGCGCGAGCGCGTCGTCCGGGTTGCCGAGCTTCGCGAGATCCTCCGGTGTCAGCGAACCGGTCGGCGCCTGGCCGTTGCTGATCTGCCAGGCCTGGATCGCCAGGGTCGTCTGGCCGCCGCTCTTGCCGTCGATGCAGCCCGGCGAGAAAGCCAGGCGGTCGAGTCCGACTTGCAGCGCCAGCGTTTGGCTGAACGAGAGCTTGAGCAGCGCCTTGGGTGCGATGCCGGGCGCCGCAGTCGCCGCCGGCCCCGGAGGCTGCGCGACGGGCGCGGTACCCGGCTCGCGCCTGACCGGCCTCGGGCCGACGGACGGCTCCTGCGGCGGCAGCGCGGGGCGCGGCCCGAACGCGGACACGCCCGGATTTTTTGCCGCCGGAACCGCCGCGGAATCCGCAGGCGCGGCGAAGGCGGCGGGCGGGGGGCAGAGGCACGGAAGGAGGAGGGCGAAAGACAGGCAGAACGGGAGGCGTTTCATGGTGTCTGTTTTTCCTGCGGGGGGGGGGAGGTGAAAGCGGGTTATGGCGCGCACTGCGGCCTACTCTACTTCGGGGCGAAATGTTTTCCAGCGGACGACGCCCGGGGCGGATGCCGTTCTCGCGCAGAGGCGCTGAGGCGCAGGGTTCATGCGGAAAAACGCAAAGCTATTCCTGTTTGTCTTCGATTGTTTTCCCTGCGCCTCAGCGCCTCTGCGCGAGAACGGTTTTTGCCTCCCGCATCAGGCGCCCGGGTGGCGGTTCTGCAGACCGAACGGGATGTGGACGGCGGGGATCTGGGCGGCGGCGTTCTCGACGGTGCGCAGGGTGTCGTCGAAGAAGATGTGCGGCCGGAAGACCTCGAAGATGCGGCGCTTGTCCATGCCGCCGAGGAAGAACGCCTCGTCCACGTTCAGCCCCCAGGAGCGCAGGGTGGTGACGACGCGCTTGTGGGAGGGGGCGTTGCGCGCGGTGATGATGGCGGTGCGCAGGCGCGGCTCGTAGGCCGGATCCTGCTCCTTGCGGTGGCGTTCGAGGCGCTGGATGCCGGCGAGCTCGCCGAGGAGGCGCTTGAGCGGGCCTGGGTTGAGCACGGAGGCGGCCTGGCGGTCCTCGCTGGCGAGGAAGCGGTCGATCCCCTCGCGGTCGTAGACCTGCTGCGCCTCGTCGTCCACCAGCACGCCGTCGAAGTCGAAGCCGATGCGCAGCTCGCGGTCGTCCGGGTCGTCGAGGAACGGCGCGTGGATGACGGTGCCGGCGGGCTGCCCCTGGGCGATGGCGCGCGCGACGTCGGCGGGGTCGCCGGAAAGGAAGAGGGAGGCGTTGAACGCGCCGATGTAGGAGTGCGGCGAGCGGCCGCGGGTGAAGGCGGCGCGGGAGATGCCGAGGCGGTGGTGCTCGATGGAGTTGAACACGCGCAGGCCGGTGTCGGCGTCGTTGCGGGAGAGGAGGACGACCTCGACCGGCTGGTCGTCCTCGCGCTCGCCGTTCAGTGACAGCAGGCGGCGGATGAAGGGGAAGGCGCAGCCGGGCTTGAGGATGTCGCCCTCGTGCTCGTGCTGGTAGCGGCGGTAGGCGTCGATCCCCTCGGTGCGGAAGACGCGGTCGGCCTCGGCCAGGTCGAAGAGCGCGCTGGAGGCGACGGCGATGACGAGCTTGCTTTCAATGGCGAACGGCATGGGCGGACATCCACAGATTGCACGGATTACGCAGAGGGCGGCCGGAAAGAGGCTGGCGGAAATATACACGCCTCCTCCGCCATCAACGCCTTTCCGTGAAATCCGCTCAATCTGCGGATGTCTTCACTTCGTAGCCGGAAGGCGCGCCGTTGACCGTGGCGCGCTCCGGCGCTATACTTGAAGGACGTTGCCCGTGGAACACCCTTCAGGATTTTGAGGACAAGATGCCGGCACTGCCGTTTGAAACCCCCATGCTCCAGGGACTCTCCGCCACCCGGCGCGAGGAGAGGGTCCAGGTCGTGCTGCACAACGACGATGAAAACGACATGGCGCACGTGGTCGGGTGCCTGATGGCGGTTTTCGGGCACAACGAGGCGCTGGCCGTGAAGATCATGATGGAGGCGCACGACCGCGGCCGGGCCATCGCCGAGGTGGAGGCCGGCCCGCCGGCCCGCCGCCATCGGAACCAGCTCCGGCTGCTCGGTCTGGCCGCCACCATCGAGGAGATTGCGTGAACCGGCGCCCGGGGTTTGCATGATGCGGCAGAAAATCGTGGTGGTGCAGGAGGGGCGGCCGCTGCCGTCCGCGGCAACGGCCCCGGCGGACACGCCCCTGGCGCTCGGCGGCGGCCTCTCCGTGGAGCGGCTGCTGGAGGCGTACCGCGGCGGCATCTTCCCCTGGGAGATCTACGAGGGGTTCCCGGTCTGGTGGTCCCCCGATCCGCGCTTCGTGCTGTTTCCGGAGGAGCTGCGGGTGCCGAAGAGCCTGGAGCGCGTCATCCGCTCCGGCCGCTTTGAGGTCACGTTCAACCGGGAGTTCCGCGCGGTGATGGAGGGGTGCCGCGACGCGGAGCGCCCCGGTCAGGACGGTACCTGGATCGCACCGGAGATGATCGAGGCGTACTGCCGTCTGCACGAGGCCGGGCACGCGCTGTCGGTGGAGGTGTGGCGGGCCGGCGCGCTGGTCGGCGGCCTCTACGGCGTGCGCATCGGGCGGGTCTTCGCCGGGGAGTCGATGTTCGCCCTGGAGGCGGACGCGAGCAAGGCCGGGTTCGCCACGCTCGTCCGCAAGCTGCGCGATGAAGGGTGTCTGCTGGTGGACTGCCAGGTTTACACGGAGCATCTGGCGCGTTTCGGCGCCCATGAAATCCCGCGCCGCGAGTTCCTGCGCCTGCTCGGCGGGGCCGTCGCCGGGGCCTCCGCTTCAGGTGCGGAGTTTGACGTTCGGGCCGGGTGTCAGTCACAGGAAGGGGCCTTATGAAAAAGTGTCCATACTGCGCGGAGGAAATCCAGGACGCGGCGATCAAGTGCAGGCACTGCGGCGAGTTTCTCGAAGCACCGCCCCGCCGGCTCCGGGAGGAGGAGCGCGTCAAATGGTATTGCCGGAAATCCTTCATCATCCTGGCCGTCTGCTGCGTGGGGCCGCTGGCGCTGCCGCTGATCTGGCTGCGTCCGGCCACACCGCGCGGCTGGAAGATCGGACTCACCCTTGTCATCCTGCTGTTGAGCGGAATCCTGTGCATGCTGGCCGTGGAATCCATCCGCAGCATCATCGAGTATTACAGCCTGATTACGGACGCGTAGCTTCATGCCTCATCGACGCCCCGTGAGGAATCCGGCTTGGCGCCGTCTTTGCGGCGTTGCTGGCATCCTGTGAATTTTGGATTAAGGTATACCGTTTTAATAAGGTTTTAACGCAGAAGGCTTCCGGCACAATGAAATTTTCCACGAAAATCCGCTTCGCCCTCCGCATCATGGTGCAGATTGCAGGAGAGACGGGCGAACGTCCGGTTTTCTCGCGCCGCATCGCCGCCACTCAGGAGATTTCGGAGCCGTACGTGGACCAGATCCTGCTTCCGCTGCGCACGCACGGGCTGCTGACGAGCGTCCGCGGACGTTCCGGCGGCTACCGGCTGGCCCGGCCGGCCAAAGAGATTACGCTGCTGGACGTGGTGGAGGCGGTGGAAGGCGAGGTTCAGCTCGTCGACTGCCTGGGCAATCCCAAAAACTGCAAGCGCTCCCCGCGCTGCGTGACCCGGGAAACGTGGCAGATGATCACGGAAAACATGAAGCGCGACATGCGCTCCGTCAATCTGGCCGATCTCTCCGCACGCCAAGCCAGCGTCCAGGAATCCACCGACTTCGTCATCTGACCGGCGGGGCCGCCTTCCGGCGGAGCCGTTGCCAAGCCCGGCCGCACGCCAGCGCCGCGAAGAGCAGGAGCGAGCCGGCGGAGATCCAGGCGCCGATTACGAACGCCCGCGGGCGGTATTCCATGCGCAGCCGGTGTTCGCCGGCCGGCAGCGGGATGGCGCGGAGGATGTAATCCGCCGGAATCAGCTCGTAGTTGGCCTGCGCGCTTCCAGGCAATGCGCGGACATGCCAGTTCGGCGTATAAAGATCCGAGACCAACAGGATGGCGGGACGGGAAAGCGTCGCCTCTACTTCCAAGAAGTCGGCCCCTTCCCGTGAAATGCGCACAGTTCCCGCCGGGGGTGCCGCCCCGCCGTCCGGCGTTCCCATGCTGGCGGGAAGTTGGCCCTCAAGGACGGCCGTCTTGTGCGGGTCAAATACCGGCTTTTCCAATTCAGCAAATACCGCGTCCCGCCCGCCGCCGGTGCATTTCCAGTCGGAAATTAGCGACACATGGGGAAGGCCGCCCGTCATTTCCACCACCTGCTCGCCGCCCTGTGCCTGCGGGACAATGATGTACCGACAGCGCATCAGGTCGAAGCGCGGATGGGATTTCCGAATCTGCGGATAACCGGTGGCTTTGTTGGGGTCGTCGCCTTGCGTCCATGCCAGGAACTCAGCGTAGCGATGCACGACAGCCTGGGAAAAATAGCCGGACATGTCATGCGTCCGCAGGGGCAGCGCCACATTCGCGCCCGACACGGAAAGTATGCGGTAGTCCCCCGGTCGGTCGGCCAGGAACCTTTTCAGGGGAGCGTAGGTCGCCTGCTGATCTGCGACGGGATACGAATAGTTGAAACGCCAGGCAAACACCAGCAGGTCTGCTGCGGTTACGGCAAGGATGAGCCACGCCAGGCGTCGGTGCCACCTTTCACTGCGGATAGCGACAAAGGCGAATGCTGCCAGCAGCGCAAGAACGGCAATGGCCGGAAGCAGGCACTTGATAAAAAACGACTGTGCCTCCGCCGATGCCGCCGCCGTGACGGCCTCCGCCGGCAAATAGGATTCCCCTGAACGGAACGGCAGGGTGAAAACATCTTTCCACCAGCCGCTCGTCGGGGAGCTTAAAAAGGCCGTTCCAGCCAGAAGCGCCACGCCAACACAAAACAGGCCGGCAATAACTGTTAGCAGAAACAGGGGGCGGCGCGGCCGTTTGCCGACTTCTTTGCTGTGCGGGACGAGTGCGTCAATGCCATGCGCGGCAAGCCATATCAGAAGCACAACGGTTGGGATGATAAATTTTGAGTTGCCCCGGAACACATTAAAGCCTGGAACATGCTCATGCATGAACCGGAACCATGGCATATGCGCCCCCATCGCCAGCAGGCAACCAATCGCTGCGCAGCCGGCGACGATCCAAACGATGCGGCGCCGCCAAAATAAACCAAGCGCCAATACCGCCAGCGGCAGACCGCAGATTCCGAAGAACGGTGTCATCTCCCATAAATAGCACCGCCCCCAGTACATCAGGTGCGGCGTCAGCCCGGCACCGTTCGCCAGATCGGCATGCCGGTCGCCGAACAGGCTCGGGCTCAGGAAGGTCAGCCAGTTCTCCGGCGGGAAGGAGAACATGGCGGCAAACTCGTAGCCCACCCCGCCGCTGCGGCTGCATTCCGTCATCAGCGCCAATCCCGCGCCCAACTGCACGGCCCAGATTCCCAGCGCCAGCAGGTTCATGCCCGCCATCGCGCCCAGCGAGGCCAACTTACGCGGCGATTCCGGCAGGCGCGCCAGCGTGTAGACTCCCGCAATGATGGCGGTGTAAAATATCGTTTGCGGGTGGCCGGCGTATAGCAGCATGGACACGGCAAACGTCCCCACCAGCATCCACCAGAGCGACGTTTCTTCGATCAAGGCGTCAATCACAAGAAAAATCAAGGGAATCCATGCGATGGTGTGCTGCGTGCCAAGGTGCCCGGCGTATGCCCGCAGGAAGAACGGCGCGCAGAACATGAACATCATGCCGCCGGCCAGACAGGCGGCGGGATGCAGTTTCCGCCGCGCCAGCCACCCGTGCATGAAGAGCCCGCCAAGCAGGAAATGCAGGGCAAACGACAAGTTGGCTGCCAGAGCGGAGGGGAATATCAGGAACAGCAGGTTCGGCGGATAGAAAACCGCGGCCTCAAAAGCACCCATGTACGGGGTTCCTCCAAGGACATGGGGCTGCCAGAGCGCCAGCCCCCCCCCCGCCAGGTCGGAAACGCACCAGTCATTGAAGTCATGCCAGAAAATCCATACGTCGCAGCCGGGCGCGGATGTCATCCTGGCGGAACTGAAAAGAAGCGGCCCGTCCACCAACAGGATGGCGAGGGAATAAAACAAAACATAAAAAATCCACAGGTGCTTTTTGTTGTCCATCATTACGGCGTCGCCATTC
Source organism: uncultured Lentisphaerota bacterium (assembly GCA_903921725.1). Taxonomy (GTDB): domain Bacteria; phylum Verrucomicrobiota; class Lentisphaeria; order Oligosphaerales; family CAITYL01; genus CAIXRA01. The sequence goes on along the minus strand of CAIXRA010000015.1, from coordinate 56,312 downwards.
CTGCGTTGATGGTGTTTTCTTGCCTTACGGCATTTTTTTTCGGGCAACCAGCAGGCAGCTCCCGCCCACATGCATGGTCTTTTTGTCCCGTATGTTCTTCACTTCGCCGGCCAGCAGGTGATCCAAAACACGGACAACCAAGCGGTTGGTCACGACATAGTCGTTTTTGACTTTTTGGTTGGTGAACGTTTGTTTTTTCCTTCCTAAGCCCAGGCGGTAGGGGATGGTCCTGAGCAGGAAGAACGGGAGGGGAAGGTACCTGAAGATGTAGGTGCCGTACAAAATTTCGAACCCGGCGGATTTCAGTACGGAAGAGGCGCTTGTCAGCGTGTAACGGCGGAAGTGTCCCGAGTCGTTGTCGCCGTGTGACCAAAGGCAATTGTAGGCGGGGACAAGCAGGTATAGCAGACCGTTGTCCTGCAAGGACGCATGAAGCGACCGCAGGAATCCCCGGTCGTCCTCAATGTGTTCCAAAACATCAAACATTCCGGCTGCCGGCAGGGAGTTTTCTTTGAACTGAGCGGCCTGCGTGGTTGCGCAAATGACATTGGGGATGCCGCGTTTTTTTGCATTTGCCGCCCCTGTCCGAGAGGGTTCGACCAAAACCACGTCAAACCCCGCGCCGGCCAGTCCGAATGAGACAACGCCGTTCCCTCCGCCGATGTCGAAAATCGGAGCCGCCTTGCCCGGCGCGGCCGGAACTGGAGGAAAGGCGGACGCGGCGGCGACAATGCACGCATTCCGGTGCTTGTACCAGAATGACTGGTCCTCAACGGCAAAGCAACATGCGTTCCCGTTCGCCGGATACGAGACGGGTTCTTCCGTCGTGCTGTACCAGATGCCGTCGTCCGCTTTTTTGAGGGCGGCGCTTATGCCATGAATGTCAAACATCTCATTCTCCCGGACACAAGTCTCGATGCCCGTACGGATTCGTTGGCAGAAGTCACCCTTGGCGTGCAGGGAGCGCTCCCGTTTCTCGCCAGAACGGACGAGGCGCGCGCTGTTGAAGATGACGGCGAGGCCGCCGCCGCACAGGCCGCACGCTGCTCAAGGGCCGGCCGCTCCGCGGGTTGCAGCAGGAAGGATGGGGATGGCTTCATGGGGGTGTGGATCCGGTTCCGAACGGGGCTGAAGATAGTTGTGGAAGTTGTGTCCCGCAAGTTCCGCAAAAAGTTTTCTTGGTGTCTTTGTATGCCTTGGCGGTTCGGGTTTTTTGAGGGGCCTCTCCCCAGGGGAGTAGTTTCAGGCTGCCGAGTACGGCGCGCCGCTCAAGGGCCGGCCGCTCCGCGGGCTGCGGCTGGAAGGATGGGGATGGCTTTGTGGATGTGCGGATCCGCAGGGCCGGCAGGTCATGTCAGTGTTGTTTTTGGAACGTGGACGGGGATGGGCTTGGTGGACATTGTGCCCGGAATGTTTGTTGCGCCTCCGCGCCTTTGCGTTTCAAAAATCATGCGCCGGGCGGGACGCCCGCCCTCCCGTCGGCGGGAACCGTGTTGAATGGTGAGCGTTTGGCGTTTGCATCCACCTCACCCGAACAGGCCGTCGACCGGCATCGGCAGGCTGTCGGCGGGGAGGAATTCGGCGAACTTTTCGTGGAGTTTTTCCAGCTTGTCCAGGTAGTAGGGGATGTTCTCGTCGCGCAGTGCGGGGTCGGCGTCGGCCAGCAGCTTCGCGGCGTCGGTCACGGCCACGTTTTTTTTGTTGCCGACGAGGTAGAAGGCGACCTGGTCCCCCTGCGCGTAGCTGCGCTTCGCCGACTTCAGCGCCAGCTCGTAGGCCGCGCTGCGGCGCGTCTCGCCGCGGGCCAGCTTGTCTGCGTAGGCCTGGGGCGATGTCGAGAGCGTCTCGCGCTGCGCGAACTCCGCCAGCGGCCAGGTGTTGCCCTTGATCGCCGCGGCGTACGCGGCGAAGAGCGCCGGCGCCTCCGCGGCGCGCCCCTGCAGCATCAGTGCCACCAGTTCATGGATGTAGCGCCGCTGGAACGGTTCCAGCCCGCGCGACTTCAGCGCGGCACCGGTCATCGCGACCCGGCCGGCGGCGTCCAGCAGCGCGTAGTTCTTGCTCTTGTAGCTGAACATGGCCGGATAGGCCGCGTCCAGTTCCACTTCAATCCCCGGCGGCAGCCGCTGCTGCATGCGCGCGAGGAAGGCGCCGGCGTCCGTCGCCTGCGGCGGCGGGACGAAGTAGATGCCGTCGGTGTCCATCTCGATGACCTCGGCCCGTTCCTCCTTAAGGAAGGCGAGCATTTCCGTGAGGATCTCGCGCCCCTTGCCCGTCACCGCCTCCGCCATCGCGTAATCGTTGAACGTGCCCTGAGAGAAGCCGGTGTAGCCGTAGAAGGAGTTGATAAGGATTTTGAAGCTGGACTGCAGCGCGGAGAAATGGTCGCGCTCCGCCGCGGACTCCGCGCGCTTCGCGGCCTCCTTCGCATCGAGGCGGAAGCGGCGCAGCCCGGCCAGCAGCTCAGGGAAGATCCGCAGCGGGTCGTTGGCCGGCACCATGTTGAAACTGACCATGACCGAAGGGTAGAGGGAGGCGACGTCGACGTGCCACACGTTGCGGAACACCCCCGTGCGCACCGCCTCCGTCAGCGCCCCCTGGAACGGACGCGCGGATTGCGGCAGGGGCAGGGCGGCGCCGCGCTCGAGGTAGCCGGCGGTGAGTAGCGCGTCAATCCGCACGCCGTTGCCGCGCACCACGCAGTTCTGGTAGGAGAACGGCACGAGCTGCGCCTGGTAGAAATAGCTGGGGGAGAGGATGCGGCTGACGGCCTCCGTCTCGCGCACGTCGTCCATCGCGTAGCGGCACACGCGCTCCGGATCGGCCGCGTAGGCCTCCGAGATTGTTGCCGCCTCGACGTAGGTGCGCTCCGCCGCCGCCACGCCGAAATGCCGCGCGACGTTCTTCAGGCCGTAGCTGTCCAGGTCGCGGTGGCTCACGTCGTAGAGCTGGACCAGGTGGTAGGTGTCCACCACGTGCCGCCCGTACACGTCCCAGCGCTGGTAGGCCGACACGCGCTCGCCGGCGGAGAAGCGCGAACTCCGCACGGAGGCGGGGCTGCCGTCGCGCCCGAAGGCGAGCTTCACCTTGTGCCGCTTTGCCCGCGCCGCCAGATACGGCAGGTCGAAATTGCAGAGGTTGTGCCCCTCGATCACGTCCGGGTCGCGTTCGCGGACGGCCTCGACCATCGCCTTCAGCAGCGCGCCCTCGTCGCCCGCGAACTCCGCCAGTGAAAGGCATTTCTCCCAGCCGGTGGTGTCGCGCAGGGCCACGATGATCACCGCGTCGCCTTCGCGCTCGGCGTTCGGGAAGTCGTAGCCGGCGCCGGTCCGCGTCTCGATGTCGAGCTGGAGCCGGCGGAGTTCGCCGAAGGTCATGCCGCGGAAGAGCCGCGCCGGCAGCAGGGCGAGAAGCTGTTGCGTGAAGTCGGGAAAGGCGCGGTACGGCGCGGCCCCGTCGCCCGGGTTTTTCCCCGTCTCAGCCTTGAGCTTCTTCAGGGCGGCGGCGTACGCCTTTTCATCCGGGAAATGAACGCGGGCGCGGAAGACGCCCGGCCCGCTCAGCGGGCGGATGCTGCAGACATTCTCCAGCAGCCCGGCCAGCGCCGGGTCCGACAGCAGCACAAACGGATGGAATTCAACGGCGTAGGATACGACGGTGCCGTCCTCGCGCCGTTCGAACAGCGTCGCCGTGCCGTCCGTCTCCGGCTCCACCGCCACCAGCCGCCGGAAACAGCTCGGGGCGAGCGCGTCCAGATCAATCCCGTGCATGGTCATCGGAAGTATCCCCTTGCCCCCGCGCCGGGCCGCCGGCGTGCGGGAGTGGAACCGGATTTATCGGTTTATCTCGAATGGGTTACAAAACAACAGCCAGGGGTTTTAATCACGGAGAGAATGGAGACGCGTATCGGTAGAGTAATGCATGGTTATTCCGCCTTTTCGATGAGTTTCCGCGGGCGCAGGCATATCACGGACAGCGGCCAGCAGAGTCCGCAGACCGCGCACGAAATGAGCATGCCGCTTCCCTTTTCGTTAAAAAGCGCGACCGGAAAAAAGCACCATCCGGCAATGCCGATGGCCGCAAATATCCCCTCTGTCGGCGTCCACAGAGATGATGTCTTTTCGGTTGTCATGCCACACCTCCTGCTGCTTCACGCGAAGTAAAAGTATGCTCTTTTTTCTGGAGGCTCCATCTTCGAGAGTTTTAACGCTTTATGATTGTGTGCCCCGGCGGCTAATCTATGCCAAGTACGCGGCATTCCAAGCGGGCGCCGGCCGGGGGCGCGGGTTGACAGCATGCCCCCACCGTTTACTTTACATAACAGTACAAAACAGAACAACGGAGCGGGACGCATGGCGGCGAAAATGAAGAAGGCGGCTCCTGTGATGGTGGACGCGCACTCCGCGGAGCCGAAGTACCGGCAGATCGTGGAGAACGTGCTGCGCGGGATCGAGTCGGGCGCGCTGGCGAAGGGGGACGCGCTGCCTTCGATTACGGAACTCTGCCGCCGGCACGCGCTCAGCCGTGATACCGTGGTGAAGGCGTACGACGCGCTGGAGGCGCGCGGCGCCGTCGAGGCGCGCCACGGCCGGGGGTTCTATGTGGCGACGAACCGCGTGACCCGGCGCGTCCGGGTGTTCGTGATGTTCGACGTGCTCTCGAACGGATTCAAGGAGCGGGTGTACAAAGGGCTGCTGGAGGCCGCCGGCGACCGCGCCGACTTCGATTTCTACAGCCACAACTTCAACGAGGACCTGTTCTGCCACACGCTCGAGGAACAGCGAGGGAAGTACGAGTACTACGTCGTGATGCCGTTCCTCGGGAGTCGGCGCGTGGCGGAATGTCTGGCGGCGTTCGACCAGGACAAGCTGCTGCTGCTGGACATCGACCTCGACTTTCCCGGCAAGGCGTGCGCGGTAATCCGGCAGGACCACGATGCGGAGCTGGAGCGGGTGCTGGAGGCGGCCGCGGAACGGTTCGCACGCTACAAACGATTCGAACTGGTGTTTCCGGAGAGCGTCGACAACCCGCCGGGCATCAAGGACGCGTGCCGCCGGTTCTGCCGGAAACACGGCCTGCCGCTGGCGGTCTCCGGGCAACTCGACACGAAATCGGTGCGCAAGGGGACCGTCTGCCTGGTGATCCGCGACACCGACCTGGTGGCGCTGGTCAAGGAACTGCACGCCCGCGGCTGGCAGGCCGGCAGGGATGTCGGCATCCTCTCCTACAACGACACCCCGCTGAAGGAGATCGCCGAGGGTGGCGTGACGGTGCTCTCCGTGGATTTCCTCGAACAGGGGCGCAAGGCGGGCCGCCAGGTGCTGACCCGCGGGAAGGTCAACATCCTGGAGCCGACGCGGCTTGTCCTGCGGAAAACGCTGTAACCGCCGGCCTTTCCCCATCTCTTTTCCCGCGCGGGAACCTTGGGGAAAAACGGCTGTCCAAGATTGCCATAACAGTACATAACAGTAAGCCGAAGACGAGGGAGCCATCATGCCGTCCACCAACATGCCGCAACGGTTCCGGTCCGTGGCCGCCGCCGGACTGTGCGTGCTGGCGTTCTCCACGGGCGCCCCGGCGGCGGACACGGTTTCGCTGGCCGGCCGCTGGTCGGTCAGTCTCGACCCCGCGCAGGTCGGCGAGGCGCAGCAGTGGGCGGAGCGGCCGCTGACCCAGGCCGTCCCCGTCCGGCTCCCCGGCTCCCTGACCACCAACGGCATCGGCGACGAAATCTCGCTGAACACCCCTTGGATGGGGTTCACCGGCAGCGGCGGATTCACCAGCGACCCCCGCTATGCGCCGTACTGCAAGCCCGGCCGGATCAAGCTCCCGTTCTGGCTGCAGCCGGACAAATATTACAAGGGCAGGGCGTGGTACCAGCGCGCGATCACCGTCCCCGCCGCTTGGCAGGGCAAGCAGGTCAGCCTGCTGCTCGAACGCTGCCACTGGGGCTCCGCCGCCTGGGTCGACGGCAGAAAAGTCGGGACGGCGGAAAGCCTTGGCACGCCGCACCGCTACAGCCTCGGCGCGCTCCCCGCCGGCAAACACCTCCTCACGCTCTGCATCGACAACAACTACCTGATCCGCGTCGGCCCCGACGCCAGCTCCGTCACCGACCACACGCAGACCAACTGGAACGGCATCATCGGCAGGATCGAGCTTTCCGCGCATTCCGTTCCCGCCATCGCCACGCAGCAGATTTACCCAAAAAACGACGGCACGCTCCAGGTCAAACTGGAGCTGCGCAACGACGGCGGGGAATCCGTGGAAGCCGCGATCCGCACCGAGATCACGGAAAAAGGCTCCGGCAAAAGAGTGGGCTCGGCCGCCAAAACCGTCACCGTCCCGCCCGGCGTCACGACCACCGCGCTCGGCCTGAAGCTCGACCGGCCGCCCAGGCTCTGGAGCGAGTTCACGCCCAACCTCCACGTTGCCACGACCACCGTTGCCGGTGAAACCGTTTCGACCCCGTTCGGCTTCCGCGAAATCCGCGCCGACGGCCGCACCCTGCTGGTCAACGGCGTTCCGACCTTCATGCGCGGCAACCTCGACTGCGCCGCCTTCCCGCTCACCGGGCATCCGTCGATGGATGTTGCGGAATGGACCCGCATCTTCCGTGTGTACAAAGCCTACGGCCTCAACCATGTGCGCTTCCATTCCTGGTGTCCGCCCGAGGCCGCCTTCACCGCCGCCGACCAGGAAGGCATGTACCTTCAGCCCGAGTGCGGAGTCTGGCGCGGCACCTGTCCCTTCAAAACCGCCAAGCCAGTCGAGCCGTTCCTCTCCGAGGAGGCGGAGCGGATTTGCCGGGAATATGGCAACCATCCCTCCTTCGTCCTTCTGGCCCACGGCAATGAACCGTGGGAACTCGACAGCAAATGGCTGAACGACACCTGGGTGCCGGCGATGAAGAAGCTCGACACGCGCCATCTGGTGGCCGGCGGCTCGCACTATCCGCTCGGCGACAACAACGACTTCCATGTCCCCGGCTGTGTCGGCGGCTTCTATATCCGTTATCATGGCAGCTTGGGCAAGACTCCCGCCACCACCCGGAACTACGAGGACCAGATCGCCCTGAAAACGGCCCCCTGCATCGCCCACGAAACCGGCCAGTGGTGCGTGTTTCCCAACCTCGCCGAAATCAAGAAATACACCGGCTGCATGAAGGCGAACAACTTCGAGATCGTCCGCGATTTTATGAAGGGCGCCGGCATGCTGGACCAGGCCCGCGATTTCCTGATGGCCTCGGGCAAATTTCAGACACTGATCTACAAGGAAGAGATTGAAGCCTATCTCCGGACCCGCGGCATCGGCGGCTACCAGCTGCTCGGGCTGAACGACTTCCCCGGCCAGGGGACCGCCCTCGTCGGCGTCGTCGACGTCTTTTGGGACGCCAAACCCTATGTGAGCGCCGCCGAGTACCGGCGCTTCAGCGGCCCGGTCGTGCCGCTGGCCCTCATGGAGAAACGGACCTGGACCTCCGATGAAACCTTCACCGCGAAAATCCGCATCGCCCAATACTCAGGCGCGCCGCTCCCGGACGCCCGGCCCGCCTGGCAGATCATCAACGCCGCGGGGGATGAAATCGCCTCGGGCAGGCTCGCCGCCGGCACCATCCCCGTCGGCAACGCCATGGAGCTTGGCGATGTTTCATTCCCGCTCAACACCGTCACCCACGCCGACAAGCTGACCCTGCGCGTTTCGCTGTCCGGGACCGAGTACCGGAACGAATGGAATTTCTGGGTCTATCCCGCGCAATCCTCCGGCGACATCGGCGGCGTTGTCGTCTGCCAGACCCTTGATGAGGCGTTGGCGAAAATCGCCGGGGGCGCCGCCGTCCTGCTCCTTCCAAAACCCGCCCAGGTTGCCGGAAAAACGTTCGGCACCTTTCAGCCCATCTTCTGGAACAAGGCCTGGTTCCCCGGGCAGAAGGAGCACACGCTCGGCCTGCTCATCCGGAACCGCCATCCGGCGCTTGCGCAGTTCCCCACCGACTTCCACGCCGACTGGCAGTGGTGGGAGATCATGAACCGTTCCAAGCCGATGGTTCTGGACTCGCTCCCGATAGGGTTCCGCCCCATTGTCCAGCCGATTGACGACTGGAACAGCTGCCGCCGTCTCGGCCTCCTTTTGGAAGCCAAGGTGGGTGCCGGAAAGCTGATGATCGCCTCCTGCGACCTTGAGGGCGATCTGGCCAAACGTCCCGTCGCCCGCCAGTTCCGCGGCAGCCTCCTGGCGTACATGAATTCTCCCGCGTTCCAGCCGGCGATCGCGCTCGACGAAAAGCAGCTGGGAACCCTTTTTGCCGCCGGCAAGGCCAACCGGCTGATCTCCAAAATAGAAGCCAGTTCGCAAAACGCAGACTACCCCGCCGCCAACGCGGTCGACGGCAATCCGGAAACCGTCTGGCATTCCGAATGGGAAGGCAGCGCGGCGGACTATCCGCATGAGCTGCGCATTGAACTGGCCAAACCCGCCAAGCTCACCGGCCTCAACCTGCTTCCGCGCCAGGACGGCAATGCCAATGGGCGGGTCAAGGGAATCGAAATCCTGACCAGTACCGACGGCACCACCTGGAGATCCGTCGCCGAAAAGTCGCTCGCCAACAACCAGGAATGGCAGGCCGTCACCTTCCCCGCCGGCCAGGCCAGGTTCATCAGGCTCCGCATGCTCGCCCCGCAAAAATCCGGCGAACCGTTCGCCAGTTTCGCCGAAATCGAACCTGTTTCCGCTCCGTGAAACCGTGAAGCCGGCGGCTTGCAGAGCCGCCGTCCGAAAGAGAGACTCCGATGACAAGTCCGACCGCCATCCCCGCGCATGAAAAAGCCGTCCTCCGCGAACTCGCCAGGAGGCAGCTCGAGGTGTCTCGGCTTCCCGTCATGGCGGAGCGCGCCGCACGCTGGTACGACCACAACGACCTCAAGGGCGGCCGCCCGATGGTCCATTTCGAGGTTGACACGTTCGAGCACGAGATCATGCCGCCGCTCGTCTGCGAGAGCGAGGCGGGGTGCACCATCGAGCACCAGCTCCGCCGCATCCTGCTGAACCATGACTTCATCGGCGACGACCGCGTCGTCCCCGCCACCTTCGACATCGGCTGGAAAACCTGGTTCAACCTCTTCGACTTCACCTTCCACCGCGACTATGTGAAGGACTCGAAAGGGCGCGATCTCGGCTACCACACCGAGACCCCGATTAAAGACCTCGCAGCGGATGTCCACAAGCTGAAGCCCTCCACGATGGGGTTCGACAAGGAGGCGACTCTCGTCTGGAAAACCGTCGTCGAGGAAGCCATCGGCGACATCCTCCCCGTCCGCATCGCCGGCCGCTCCTCCGTGCATGTTCTCACCCAGAACATCATTGATCTCATGGGCATGGAGGCGATGATGTACGCCATGATGGACTCCCCCGACGAGGTGCACCTGCTGATGGAGAAGCTGACCGCCGACCGCGTCGCCTTCCAGAACATGCTTGAGGACAACGGACTGCTTCTCCCCACCACCGCCAACGACTGGCTCTGCCAGGGTTCCTTCTGCTTCACCCGCGACCTGCCCACGCCCGCCGGCAAGGTCATGAGCCGCGACGTCTGGGGGTACTTGGATTCCCAGGAAACCGTCGGCATCTCCGCCGAGATGTTCCGCGAGTTCTTCTGGCCGTACTACAAGAAGCTCGCCGGCCTGTTCGGCCTCGTCTCCTACGGCTGCTGCGAACCAGTCCACCTGCACTGGAATCCGTGCATCTCCGAACTGGCCAACCTCCGCAAGGTTTCCATCTCCGCCTGGTGCGACGAGGCGATCATGGGCGAAGCCCTTCGTGGCGGAAAGGTCATCTACCACCGCAAACCCAGCCCCAACTTCTTTTCCGAAGACCGGGAACTGGACGCCGCCGCCTTCTCCGCGCACATCCTCAAGACGCTGAAGGCCGCCCGCGGCTGCCGGCTCGAGTTCTCCTTCCGCGACATCTACACGCTGGAGGGAAACCCCGCCAAACTCCGCCAGGCTGCGGAGATCGTCCGGAACCTCATCGACAGCCACTGGGAATAGTCATCTCAACGAAGGGAAAACCATCATAAAAAACAATCGCAGCGCTCTTCCTTGCAACGCTTGTTGCCGCTTGCCGGCGAGTGGCGGTTCGCCGCCGACCCGCAGAATGCCGGCGTGGCGGAAAACTGGGCGGCGCGCGGACTGTCCGGCACCATCCGCCTGCCGGGGACGACGGACGAGGCGGGCATCGGCGGACCGGGGCCGGAGCGCAACGGCGTGCTGACGCGCCGGCATGAATGCATCGGCGCCGCCTGGTGCCAGTGTGAAATCGTCATCACCGAAGCTTGGCGCAAGCAGGAGGCGGAGCTTCTGCTGGAGCGTGTCATCTGGCAGTCGCGCTACTCACCGGGGACAGGCTCGGGCGCAAGCCGCTCATGCTCTTCGGATTCGCCGGGCTGACCGTGATCTACATCGTCATCGGCTACTGCTACCACCTGAAGGCCGCAGGGATCGCGGTTGCGCCGGTGCTCTTCCTCACGCTGGTCCTCGCCGCCATCAGCGTCTACTCGATGTCGCTGGCACCGGTGACCTGGGTGCTGATCTCGGAGATCTTCCCCAACCGCATCCGCGGCACCGCCATGTCGATTGCCGTCGGCTTCCTCTGGATCGCCTGCTTCATCCTGACCTACGCCTTTCCGATCCTCAAGACGCGGCTCGGCGTGGCGGCCACCTTCTGGGTTTACGCGGGCGTCTGCGTCGCCGGCACGCTCGGCATCCTCTTCTTCCTGCCGGAAACCAAGGGAAAGTCGCTCGAGGAACTGGAAAGGCAGCTCATGGGCGGGAAATGAGGGCGGCCCTTGTTTTGCCGCCATGGCTTCATTCGGGTGCCACCACGGCACCCTCAGGGCGCGGGCAGGGCGGCGGCTTCGTGGCGCGCCCAAGCGTCGGCGGCCAGGATCGGCTCCAGGCCAGGCTGCTGCTGGTTCTCGTGCCGTTCCATGACGCGCTCCACGAGCTTGGGGATGGCGGTGAAGCGGATGTTCCCCTTCATGAAGCGCTCCACGGCGGTTTCGTTCGCCGCGTTGAGCACGGCCGGCAGCGTGCCGCCGCCCTCCATGGCGCGCCGGGCCAGGCCGAGCGCGGGGAAGCGCGCGGTGTCGGGCGCCTCGAACTCCAGGCGGCCGAGCTTCACGAAATCCAGCGGTTCCAGCGGCAGCGCGTGGCGCTCGGGCCAGGTGAGGGCGTACTGGATCGGCAGGCGCATGTCGGGCCGGCCGAGCTGCGCGAGCACGCTGCCGTCCACGAACTCGACCATGGAATGAATCACCGACTGCGGATGCACGACGACTTCAAGCTGCGCGGGGAGGACGTCGAACAGCCAGCGGGCCTCCATCAGCTCCAGCCCCTTGTTCATGAGCGTGGCGCTGTCGATTGTGACCTTCGGCCCCATCTCCCAGGTCGGGTGCGCCAGCGCCTCCGAGGCGGTGATTGCCTCAAGCCCGGCCGCCGGCGTCCGGCGGAACGGCCCGCCGCTCGCCGTCAGGCAGATGCGGCGTACGGCCTCGCGGCGCTGCCCTTCCAGGCACTGGAAAATGGCCGAGTGCTCGCTGTCCACCGGCAGGATGCGGACTCCGCAGCGTTTCGCCTCCGCCATCACCAGTTCCCCGGCCATGACCAGGATCTCCTTGCTGGCGAGCGCGATGTTTTTTCCCGCGCGGATGGCGGCGAGGACCGGTTCCAGCCCGCCGGTGCCGACGATGGAGCAGAGGACCATGTCCACCCCCGGCGCGGTGACCATCTGCAGCATCCCCTCGCGGCCGTGGACGGCGCGGCAGCCAGACGGCAGCATCGTGCGGAGTTCGCGCGCCGCGGCGGGGTCGGGCGCCCAGGCCCATTCGCAGCGCAACTCGGCGGCCTGCTCCGCCACGAGCTTGAGGTTGCGGTAGCCGCTGATGCCGGCGACGTGCAGGCCGTCGCCGAGGTTGCGCGCCACCCACACGGCGTTGCGGCCGATGGAACCCGTGGAACCCAGAATAACGATTTTTTTCTTCATGGCGGAGGTCAACCCGGATGATTGGGGGTAATGACAAGGTGTTGTCGCGCATTCCGCACGGCGCGGCTGCGGGGCGTCACGCGCCCCCGTTGTACGCCGGGACCAGCTCGTCCACACGGCGGCAGGCGGCGCGCATGCCTTCCGGCGTTCCGGCGCGCGGGCAGAAGACGACGGAGCCCTTGAACCCCTGGCGGGTCAGCGCGGCGCCCCACTGCCGCTGCTGCGCCGGATCCGGCGCCTCCCCCTCCGCCGGCGAATAATGCAGGCGGATGGTGTCGAGGTGAAAGAGGCAGTTGCGCAGGGTCGCCGTGATGTCGAACTCCGGCGGCAGTTCCGCCAGCGCCAGGTTCAGCTCCAGGCGGCAGGCGGGGTGCATGATCTCGTGGATGAGGTTGCCCGCGCCGGCCCAGTTGCGCGAACCGGGGAAGGGCGGCGGCTGCGCGACGGGGATGTTCAGGGTGATCCCCGCCTCCATCGCCATCGGCAGCAGCCGGCGTACGAGGCCGGCCCAGCAGCGGAGCGTCTCCGGGTGCGCGGCCTCCAGGACGCAGATGTCGTCCTCGTTGAGATCCAGGGAGATGTGGCGCGCGCCGCAGTCGCGGCAGCGGGCGGCGGCCGTCTGGAGCTGCTGCACGAAAGTGGCGCGGAGGTCGTCCGATGCCTCCGCAAAGCGCGGGCCGAACCCCGGCGGCAGGAAGCGCGCGACATGGCCCGGCGTCAGCCCGCGGGGGCGGAGCAGGCGCAGGGTCGGCTCCGGGTCGTTGAGCGCGGCGGCGGGAAGCTCCACCTGCCGCACGAGCGCGGTGCCGGCGACGGCGTCCAGCCAGCACTCGAGCTGTTCCTCAGGAACGCTGATGGCAACTGTAATCATGTCCGCCTGCTCCCAGTAAAAAACCCACAAGTGCCGGAACCGCCGTTTCCACGCGCAGAATCCAGCTTCCAATCTGCAGGGAGACCGCGCCCCCGGCGAGCAACGCCGCCCGCTCCTTTTCCGAGAATCCACCCTCCGGCCCGATCCAGACCGGCAACGATCCGCCGCCCTCCGGCGGTGCGGGCCGATCCCCGCTCCGTTGCCCTTCCGGTTCCAGATCCCCGAACACGCCCCCGGCGGGGAATCGCGCGCGGGCCTGGGCGAAGGTCACGGCCTCGTCGAGTTCCGGCAGAAAAGGGTTGCCCGACTGCTTCAGGGCCGTCAGCGCGTCCGCCCGCCAGTGGGCGACGGAATTTTCGCCCTCGGGTTTGGCCACGCTGTGTTCGCAGAGCACGGGGGTGATGCGCCAGACGCCGAGCTCCGTCGCATCCTTCACCAGTTGCGCCATCAGCTTCGCCCGCGGCGGCGCGACCAGCAAATGCAGCCGCACCCGCGGCGGCTCCCAGCGTTCGGCGCGGAGCACGCGCACGACGGCGTCCTCCGAACGTCCCCGCCGCTCCAGCCGCACGATCTCCGCCTCGGCGCGCCCGCCGTGGCCGTCCAGCAGGCGGAGCCGGCCGCCCTCGCGCATCCGCAGCACGCGGACGGCGTGGAACGCCTCCTCGCCGCCGATTACGGCCTCGGCGCCGGCCTCCGGGATTGCTGTGCAGAAAAAGGAACGCATGCGGACGGTGCCCTCCGGTTGTGCGACAACTTAACCCGTTGCGCCGGAGTTTGCAAGGCGGATTCAGCACGGAATCTTGCGGCGGCCCGGCCGGGCGTTACGCCGCGGCCGCCGTCTTTTTCGGCACCGGCATCTGGGCGTCCACGGACTTGAGCCAGTCGTGGAGGCACTTGCGCAGTTCGGCGGCTTTTTCCGGCATCCCGGGGGCCAGGTCGTTCTTCTCGCTGATGTCCTTGGAGAGGTCGTACAGCTCCACCATGCCGGTTTCATGGAACTCAATCAGCTTCCAGTCGCCCTTGCGCACGATGCTGTAGGGTTTGATTGTGCCGCCGTTCCAGTAGTGCGGGTAGTGCCAGAAGAGCGTGTCGCGCTTGATCGCGCCCGTGCCGCGGAGCAGGGGGACGATGCTGACACCGTCCACCTTCCGGTTGTGTGCCGTGTCGCCGGCCGCGCCGGCGATTTCAAGGAAAGTCGGGTAGAAATCGATGCCGCATACCGGCACGCTGCAGGCCGCGCCTTTGGTGACGCCCGGCCAGCAGACGAGCAGCGGCTCGCGGATGCCGCCCTCGTACGGGTACCCCTTGCCCGCGCGCAACGGGGCGTTCGAGGTGGCGGGCGGATTTCCGTCATGAACCACCCCGCCGTTGTCGGAGGTGAAGACGATGATCGTGCGGTCGGCGATCCCCTGTTCCTCCAGCGTCTTCACGATGGCGCCGACGCTCTCGTCCACGCTCTGGACCATGGCGGCGTAGGTGGCGTTTTTCTGGCCGTCGACCGGCGCCTTTCCCTTGTATTTCGTCACGAGTTCCGGTTTGCCCATGAGCGGGCTGTGCACGGCGTAATGGGCGAGATAGAGGAAGAACGGTTTGTTCTTGTTGGTCCGGATGAAGGACTGCGCCTCCTCGGTGAGGCGATCCGTCAGGTATTCGCCGGTTTTTCCGGTCGCCTGCAGGCCCGGGACGCGGTGGGAATCCTTCTCCTTGCCGTAGGGATGGAAATAGCTTGCGGGATGGCCGATGTGTCCGCCGGCGACATTCACGTCGAACCCCTGTTTTTCCGGAAAAAAGGCCGGACCGCCGAGGTGCCACTTTCCGATGCTGGCGGAGCTGTAACCGGCCGGCTTGAGCGCCTCGGCCAGAGTGACCTCCTCCAGCGGGAGGTGCTGCTGCCACTTGGGAATCTCGAGCGTGCCAGTCTTGCAGCCGCCCTCGCCGGGAATCCAGTCGGTGATGTGCAGGCGCGCGGGGTATTTGCCGGTCAGGATGGCGGCGCGCGAGGGGGAGCAGACGGCGCAGGCGGCGTAGCCGTTCGGAAAGCGCATGCTGCGGGCGGCGAGCCGGTCGAGGTTCGGCGTCTCGTAGTACTTGCTGCCGTTGAAGCCGACGTCGGCCCAGCCCATGTCGTCAATCAGGATGAAGACGATGTTCGGCCTGGCGGCCGCCGCTGGCGTGGCAAAACAGGCGGGTGCGGCGGCGGCGGCGGCGAGCCCCGCAAGGAGTGTGTTCCGGTTGAGCGGCATGACGGGTGTCCCCCTGTGTGTTATGCGGAGCGATGGCGCCGGCGAAAAAAACGTGATGGACGCGATGGCGGTATAAGAGATCGGCCCGGAGAAAAAGTTCAACCGCCGCCCAGCAGCCGGAACGCCAGGGCCAGCACCGGCAGCAGGACCAGCAGCGACCAGCCCATGTAGCCGAGGAAGGTCGGCGTGCGGACGTGTGCGGCCTCCGCAACCGCCTTGACCATGAAATTCGGGCCGTTGCCGATGTAGGTCATGGCGCCAAAAAAGACCGCGCCGGCCGAGACGGCCGCCAGCAGGGCGTTACCGTGCGCGGTCGCCAGCAGGGCGGCGGGGTCCGCCGCACCCGTCGCGCCGAGCGCCGCCTGCAGGAAGCTGAGGTAGGTTGGCGCGTTGTCGAGCACGGCGCTGAGCCCGCCGCAGGCGTAGAAGAAACCGCGCGGGCTCTCAATCCCGAACGAACCGGCGTTCTGCTGAAGAAATTCAAGGGCCGGGATCATGGTGGCGAAGATGCCGGCGAAGAGGAAGCCGACCTCGCGCACCGGCCGGAGCGTGAACTCGTTGGCCGCAAGGATGTCGCGGCGGGCGGTGCGGAGCGAGAGGAGCGCGATGGCGAGCTGGAGGACGGCGCCGAACGGGACGCCGTGCCAGCCGGTGGCCTTCCGCAGCGGCGCGTCGGCCATCAGCGCGCCCAAGAACAGGACGAGCAGCGCGACATTGCGCCAGCCGGCGACCGTGACGGCGGGGCCGGCGGCGGCGGGGAGTGCGTCGCCCGTGGCCTGTGTCCGCCGGTCGAAGATCCAGAACAGCGCCAGCAGCAGGCCGTTGACCAGCAGCCAGTACGGCCAGAGGTGCGTGAAGGTCCAGGTGAACGGAACCCCCTTGAGGTAGCCGAGGAAAAGCGGCGGGTCGCCCAGCGGCGTCAGGCAGCCGCCGCAGTTCGAGACGATCATGATGAAGAAGGCGATGTGGAACGGCCGGATGCGGCCGCGGTTGATGCGCAGGAACGGACGGATGAGCAGCATGGAGGCGCCGGTGGTGCCGACCGCGTTCGCGAGCAGCGCACCCGCACCCAGCAGCAGCGTGTTCACCAGCGGCCGTCCCGGACGGCGCACGTCGATCAGGATGCCGCCGCTGACGACGAACAGGCCGCCGACCAGCGCCATGAACTGCATATATTCGACGGCGGTGTGCCCGATGGCCGGCGAACCCGCCGCGCCGTACAGCGCCGCGTACACGGCGACGGTGAACGCCCCCAGCGCCAGCGAAAAACCGGCGTAGTGCCGCTCCCACAGATGCGGATGAAATTGCGGCACGATGGCGATGCACCAGAGAAGCCCCAGGAACGGCACGAGCAACCAGGCCGGAACCGTGGCGGAAGCCGCGGCTGGCAGATGCGCCAGCGCCAGCGCCGTGAGCGCGCCGGCCACCGCGCCCGCCAGCGCCGCCGCCGCATGCCAGAGAGTGTGTTTGATCCGGGTGCGCATGAAAATCCCGTGCGGCGGTCGTGCAGGCAAACGGCGCTGTACGGAACCACCAGCGGCAACCATAATACCCGCCGGGCACATGGCAAGCGCCGGCGGCGCGCCAACAACGGACGGTGGCGGCCGCCCCGCCGCTTGCATCACGCACGCCGCAGTCTAAATTGCACAATTGGCCGTTCCGCGTGGCCCGTTTCCCGTTTTGTGTCCCGCCTTTTTTCGCGGTCCGGATTGCGCAGTCCCACGCAACCCATAGGGGAACCCGATGAGAACATTCCTTCGATCATCCGCTTGGGCGGGAATCACGATCATCCTGTGCGGCGCGGTGACGGCGTTTGCGCAGAGCCCGTCGGGAACTCCGGCCCCCGCTGCGCCGTCTGCCGTCAACCCAATCACGGACGCCGCCAGCCCCGGTCCGGCGGCAAAGGCAGCGGAAAAAACCGGTGACACGCCGGCGCCCTGGTCACCCGTGAAGGTAGCGTTTGGTCCGCTTCAGGCCCCCTCCCGCACCTGGAACATTTACGGCCTCGCCATCGACTGCCTGTTCGGCTCGGCCGTCAACCGGATGGTGGGCGTCCAGGTCGGATTGGTCGCCGATGCAAAGGAACTGGCCGGCTTCCAGTTGGGGGCGCTTGGCAACGGGGCCTTGAGCATGAAGCCCGGCCTTCAGTTGGGGCTCGTCAACCAAGTGGAGAAGGGGATGCTTGGAGTGCAGGTTGGTTTGATGAACAACGGGGATACTTGGGCTGAGCATCACCGTGGACCGACGGTGCGCACCGGGGCTTACAGCGAGCAGTACACATCCTATGGCCAGTGGAACCGTTTTTGTCCCGGCGTGAACGGATTGCAGGCGGCCTGTTTTTTCAATACGGCAAAAACCTTGCAGGGCATGCAGGTCGGCTTCATGAACCGCGCCACGGAGGCACGGGGCATCCAGGTGGCCGGTCTGATGAATTTGTTCGATGCCTCCGCCGCCGGGCTTCAGGTTGGTGTCATCAACGGGAGTGACGGTGCCACGTCGACGCTCCATGGGGTCCAGGCCGGCTTCATCAACGACACCGCGATGGTCAATGGTGTCCAGCTTGGCGCCTTCAACTCCTGCACGGAACTCCGGGGCGTCCAGGTGGGTCTTTGGAACCGCTGCTCGAAATCTTGGCTGCGCGCGATACCGTTGATCCGGGTCGGCTTTTGACGCAGGCAACGAAAAACCCGCCGGCCGTCGCCCGCCGCCCAATCCACTCCATGAACGCATCATGAAAGAAACAACGCCAATGACACGCCAACGAATCATCGCAAGCGGAATTCTGGCCATCCTCTCGCTGTCCGGCATTACCGGCTGCATCACAGCCAAGTCCGGCGGTGGTCCGGTCAGCCGGCAGGAGGCCGCCCAGATCATGGGGTCTGATTTCACCCCTGCCGACAAGCAGCAGAAAGAGTCGTTCGCGCAGCTCGACAAGTCCGAGGATTGGTTGAGGGGGCTGAATGGTTCCGGTGCATCCGGCGCACTGCAAATGAAGACCGATTACTCGCTGGGTAAAATCCTGAAGTCCGGATGGGTTCCGTCCCGCGTGCATTACATCGAACGCCGTTCCCAGGGGGAGCGCAGCTCAACCGTTTTTCGTGAAGATACCACGTTCGTTCCGGGGTACCCTTTGGTCTGGCCGGTCTGGACCGCATGGTCCGGCACCTACATGCAGTCGAGCGGCGAGCAGATTGGCCGCCGCAACGCCTTCGGTCTTGGGTTGGGGTGCTTCATCGCCGGCAGGGTGAAGATGGCGGAGCCGGTCACGCTTGCGATTTCAGACGGGCAAACACCCGGTCAATACAATGCCTTTGAGATTTGGTTCCTGGCCGCCGGCGTGCTTGGCGGCGGGCGTATGAACCACTACTATTACGGCCAGCTGCTTTGGGTGGCCTTTCCCGTCGGCAGGGCGGACTGAACAACCGGTGCCGGAGTTCGGAATGAAGACGCTGCAAAAAAATCAGGCAACGCCGGGCGGTTCCGGCGATCTGGCGTTGAAGCTGCAGCGGCTACGGCTGGCGGTACGCGGCTGCGGCTCCGCGCTCGTCGCCTTTTCCGGCGGCGTGGATTCCACGCTCGCGCTCAAGATCGCCACGGAAGAACTTGAGGCGGGGCCGGCTCCCGGTTCGCGGGGGCTCCTCGCCGTCACGGCGCGCTCGTCGGTGCTGTCGGCGGAGGAGGTGGAGTCGGCGGTGGCGCTGGCGCGGGAGTTCGGCGCCGCGCATGAATTCCTCGACACGGAGGCGCTGAACGCGGTGAACTGGTACGGGACGAATCCGGCCGACCGCTGCTACATCTGCAAGAAAGGTTTTTTCGGCAGGCTCGCGGAGATGGCGGTTGAGCGCGGGCTTGCCTGCGTCATGGACGGCGAGAACGCGGACGACCTGAAGGCGTCGGACCGGCCGGGGCGCCGCGCGGCCGTCGAGTGCGGAGTCCGCAGCCCGCTGGCGGAGGCGGGGCTGTCGAAGGCGGACGTGCGCGCCATCAGCCGCGAACTCGGGCTGCCGACGTGGGACCGTCCGGCGAACGCGTGCCTGGCCACGCGCTTCCCGCACGGCGCCGCACTGACCGCGGAGCGTCTGGCCGCGGTCGGGCGTGCGGAGTCCGCACTGCGCGCCCTCGGGTTCCGCCAGCTCCGGGTACGGGTGCATGGCGACGTGGCGCGGCTGGAGCTGGAACCGGCGATGCTGGCGGCGGCCGTCGCAAAAGCGGAACGGATTGTGGATATCCTGCACGCCAACGGCTTCCGGCACGCCGCGCTGGATTTGGACGGTTATCGTACGGGGAGCATGGGGTGAGGCGGGGAGTGCGGAAGCCGGGGGCGAACGACAGCAGTTGGAATGCGGAAGGGCGGGGGAATGAAGAAGACGATGCGGCGTGAAGAGGATATGCTCGGGGCGCTGGAGCTGCCGGCGGACGCGCTGTACGGCATCCACACGGTGCGGGCGCTGGCGAATTTCGGCGCGGAACCGCCGGTGGCGCCGGAACTGGTGGCGGCGTACGCCGACGTGAAACGCGCGGCGGCGCGCGCCAACCGCGAACTCGGTTTCATCCCCGCGGAAATCGCCGACGCCATCGAGTCCGCCTGCGCGGAAATCGCGTCCGTGTGTCAGGGGGAAGCGTCCTCCTTCCCCCTGAATCCCCCTGAGGGTGCCACAGGCACGGTTTCCTTTTCAAAATCCGGCGTTGCAGAGTCCGCGGCCGGTGGTGCCGGTGCGGCGGCGGCTTCCGGAAGCGGGGGCGCGGCGCCGGGCGATGGTGCGCAATCCGCGGACTCTGCAACGCCGGATTTTAAAAGTTATCCGTGGCAGTGCCACTCTCCAGAGGGGTTCGGGGGGATGAGAGAACGTCATCCCCCCGCCGCATGGCGTTTTCACGAGGCGTTTCCGGTGGGTGCGCTGCAGGGCGGGGCGGGGACGTCGTTGAACATGAACGTGAACGAGGTGGTGGCGAACCTTGCGCTGTTGCGGCTCGGGAAGAAGCCGGGCGACTATGCGGCCGTCAGCCCGCTGGAGACGGTGAACCTGCACCAGTCCACGAACGACACCTATCCGACGGCGCTGAAGGTGGCGGCGATCCGCGGCTGCCGCCAGCTCGACGCCGACCTGACCGCGCTGCACGGCGCGTTTCAGGAGCTGGAGCGCAAGTTTGCGAAGACGGTGAAGATGGGGCGGACGGAGCTGATGGACGCGGTGCCGTACACGCTCGGCCGCCAGTTCGGCGCGATGGCGGAGGCGTTTGCGCGGGACCGCTGGCGCGTGTTCAAGTGCGAGGAGCGGCTGCGCGTCGTGAACCTCGGCGGGACGGCGATCGGCACGGGGCTCGGCGCGCCGCGGGCGTACATCTTTCTGGCGACGGAGAAGCTGCGGGAGCTGACGGGGCTCGGCCTGGCGCGGGCGGAAAACTTGGTGGAGGCGACGCAGAACCAGGACGTGTTCGCGGAGGTGTCGGGCATCCTGCGCACGGTGGCGGTGAACCTGCTGAAGGTGAGCGGCGATCTGCGGCTGCTGGCATCGGGGCCGGAGTACGGGCTGCGCGAAATCCGGCTGCCGGCGCGTCAGGCGGGTTCTTCGATCATGCCGGGGAAGGTGAATCCGGTGATGGCGGAGCATGCGGCGTCGGTGGCGATGCAGGTTCTGGCGAACGACGCGGCGGTCGTGCAGGCGGCGTCCGCGGGGCAATTGGAGTTGAACGCGTTCCTGCCGGTGATCGCGCACAACCTGCTTGGGAGCCTGCGGCTGCTGCACGGGCTGCTTCCGCGCTTCACGGAGTTCGGCGTGCGGGGAATCGAGGCGGGGCCGGGCGCCGGCGTGGCGGTGGGCTCGACGGCGTGGGTGACGGCGTTGGTGCCGCATCTCGGCTACGGGGTGGCCAGCCGGGTCGCGCGCCGCATGGCGGAGCAGGGGGACGACCTTTTCGCCGCGCTGCAGGCGGTGGCCGGCGTGGACCGGGAGACGGCCGAAAAATGGCTGGCGCCGGAGAAGCTCCTGCAGCTCGGCCATTCCGGAGAGGCGTCCGGTGTCGGGGCCGGACAGGGCGACATTCTCTGAACGTTCCACTCTCAAGCCCCCGCGTTACGGGGTGCGCTGCCTGACAGCCGGCCATTGCTCAACCGGGGGCTGTTTTCGCTTACATCTTCTGCCGGAGCAGGTAGATGATGAATGCTGTGTAGAAGGCACCGCCGGAGAGCAGCAGCCAGGGCATGATCCGTCCGGCGAGCTGGTGGGCGCTGCGGGCGAGGATGAGGATCATGCCGCCGCAGAGCAGGGTGACCAGCGCGGAGAAAAGGGTCACGCCGTTGTTCTCATGGCAGAGGTCCCAGTGCGTGCCGACCAGGCCGAACGCCACCGGAAAGCTGCTTTGGAAGACCATGGCGCCGGTGATGTTGCCGAGCGCGAGCGTGTCCTTCTTCTTGCCGATCCACCGCACGGAGTTGCACTTCTCGGGCAGTTCCGTCGCGATCGGGGTGATGATGAGCGAGAGCACCAGCGCCGAGATGCCAAACGCGGCGGCGACTTCCTTGGTGCAGGTGACGAACAGGTGCGCGCCGGCGATCATGACCGCCAGGGAGACGGCGAGCTGGATGCCGATCAGCAGGAAGTTCGGGTCCTTGCGCTTCATCAGACGGCAGAGATAGAGGTGGTCCACCTCCTCCAGCTCCGCCGCGTCGGACTTGACCGTCACGTAGGTGTAGAGGATGTAGATGCCGAGCAGGAGGCCGGCGACCAGCCACTTGAGCGGCGTGATCTCATGGACGAAGGTGGCCAGAATCGCCAGCGAGTAGCTGACGAGGAAAAAGGTCATGTCGCGCGAGAAAATCCCCATGTCCAGCTTCATCGTTAGCGTGCGGCGCCGGAGGAGCGTGAAAATGAACACCGCGGCGCCGGTGACGAAGAAGGCGAGCGTGCTGAGCATGAACGGTGCGCCGGCGATGGCGCCGACCGCGATGTTCTTCGCCTCCGCGTCGGCAAACCAGAGGATGGCGATGACGGGGATGACGGTTTCCGGAAGCGCCGTCCCGACCGCCGCTAGGATGCTTCCGGTCGCGCCCTGATGCATGCCGAGATTTTCCCCCAGCACCTCGACGGCGTTGGTGAACAGGATGCTGGCAGCCAGGATGAGGGCCAGGCTGACGGCGAGCAGCGTGATGTCGAACGACATGGAACGGACTCCGTTGGGAGGCGGAACGGTTCGGGTTAGGCGCGCCCCGAGCGCAAATCAGGCCGAATAACGTAATGCCGCATCGGCCTCGGACAACCCGCGGACGCCCGCTTGTGTTCCGGGAACCGGGCAACCGCGGAGGGTTCGCCGCGCCTACCGGCCGTTGGTGACGGAAATCCGCACGATGCCGGAAAGCTTGCCGCCGGGCTTGAGCGGGCAGTCGTCCTTGCCGGTGAGGCCGCGGAGGAAGCGCTCGGCGCCGCCGTTGGAGTAGTCGGCGACCAGTAAGTGGACGGCGTCGGCGGTGCGCCAGGCGCGGACATGCTGTTTCGCCTGGCCGTCGACGGAAACGCCCTTGCCGGTGGCATCCGTCAGCGAGGCGGTGAGGATGTTGTGCTTGGTCGAGCAGAAGTCGTTGTTGCCGTACGGCAGGTTGTCGAGGCGCCAGGGGTGCGACGGCTTGGTGCGCGGGCCGACGCTGGTGGCATCAAAGCCTTCGGAGGCCCTGACCGTGCCCTTGAGCCGGCCGATGTGGTCGTCGGGATAGACATCCCAGTAGCCCTTGCGTTCCCAGGTGAGCGTCTCGCAGCCGTGCGGGAGCGAGAAGACGAGGCCGGTCTGACGCGGATTGACGGCCTTGGTGATGGTGAACTCGTAGGCGACCTCGACCACGCCGCCGGGCTTGAAGGTGTAGATGTAACTGCCCGTGGCGCCATCGTACTGGCCTTCGACGGTGACGCTGTTTCCGGTGGTCGTGATCTTGCCGCACATCCAGCCGGTGCACGGCTCGGTGAACGGCGTCCAAACTTTGGTTTTTCCGCTCATCTGGCTTTCCCCGGTGCTGTTCATGGCGAGTAGCATCAGGTGCGGGCCGCTGACGGGCTGGCCGTTGATACTGGCGAGCAGCCCGGTCTTTTCATCGAGCGTCCAGACGGTTTTGCCCATCGCGGCCGGTGCGTCCGGGGCGGCGAGGGCGGCAAGCCCGGCGATTTCAAGACGGAACTGGTCGGCGATGAAGCCGCGCGGGTCGGTGAAGGCCAAGCCAAGCTTATCGCCGGGCTTCGGTGCGGCGGCCGGCCGGATGGCGAGCACGCCCCTGGTCCCCGGGGCGGCGCTGGTGGAAACGGTGCCGGATTGGGAGCCGAGGTGCCAAGCGATCTTCATCTCGTTCAGATTGGAGAAGATTTGGCGGTTCTCGACGTCCACGCTGATTGTTCCATCCGCAAGCTTGGGCGTGCCAAGGCGAACCGGGGAATAGGCTTTCTTCATGCCCCAATATTCCGGCTTTGGCCGGCGCCAGCCGTCAATCGGGCCCCAGGTGCCGTAGCCGACGGTGTCGTTCTCGTACATGTAGAACGTGTCGTCCACGCCCGACCAGATGGACTGGCCGAGAATGCCCGGCGTGGCGTACTCGTCGTCCCAGAGTTCGCGGATGGTGCGGCCCCAACTGTCGCGCAGCGCGGGGTCGGTGGCGAGCTCCAGGCGGTTGTAGGCATTGAGGTGGGTGTCCTCGCCGAGGTAGACGGGGCGCTTGGTGTATGTCCGGGCTTTGGCGGGGCCGCTGTACCCGGGATAGTGGATGTTGGCGATTTCGATGAACCCCTCTTCGTAAAGCTGGATCTCCTTGTACCAGGTGTTGAAGATGAGGGGTCGGGTCGGATCAAGCCTGTGGAGGAAGGTGGAGGAGGCGATGAAGTTGGGCCCCCAGGTGGATTCGTTGGCGACGGACCAGAGGATGACGGAGGGATGGTTGCGGTAGGCCACGGCCATTTCGGCGGTCTCGTGGCACACCAGATCCACGTGCCCATTGCCCGGAGCCCAGCAGAACGGCGCCTCGCACTCGATGAACATGCCGAGTTCGTCGGCGGCCTCAAGGAGCGCCTCGTCCGGCGGATAATGGCAGGTGCGGAGGTGGTTGACATTGCCTTCGCGGAAGAGCTCGATGTCGCGGCGGTGGATGCCGGCGGGCAGGCTGCGGCCGGTGGTCGGATAAACCTCGTGGTGGTTGCTGCCGCGGAGCTTGACCGGCAGGCCGTTCACGAAGAGTTGGTTGCCGCGGACCTCGACCTGGCGGAACCCGATCTTCCGCATGACCGTCTCCACGGTCTTGCCGTTCTTCAGCAGCTTCACGGTGAGCGTGTAAAGGTTGGGGTGCTCGGTGTCCCATTTCGCGGGGTTCGCAACCGGAATTTCGGAATGGCCGGACTTGAGTCGGATGTCCGACGGGACGGATCCGCCGGACCGCTCCGGCCCGTCCGGTTTCACCCGCGCCAGCGACACCGCCAGCTCCGCGTCGCCGCCCTGCGTCTCAACGTCCAGCTCCAGCGTGGCGTTGCGGTACTCCTTGTCGAAACGGGTGATGACGCGGAGTCCGGAAATGTGCGTCTCCGGCACGGCGAACAGCCGGATGTTGCGGTTGATGCCGCCGAGCTGGTGGCAGGCGTACTTCGAGCCGCTGGCGAGCGTGTCGGCGGCGGACTCGCTGCAGACGGCGAGCGCGATGCAGTTTTCCGTGCCGGGGTTCACCAGGGCGGTGACGTCGAGCTCGAACGGGGTGAAGCCGCCCAGGTGCCTGCCGGCTTCCCTGCCGTTGACGAAGACGGCGGCGTCGCTGTACACGGCGTCGCAGCGGAGCTTGACCCGCTTGCCGGACCAGTCGGCGGGCAGGGTGAAGGTGCGGAAGTAGCCGGCCGTGTCGCCGGAGACGAAATGCTCGCCCTTGCGCACGTGCTTGACGCGGAACCCCTGCATCGCCCACTCGCCGGGAACCCGGATCTCCTTCCAGTCCTGCGGCGCGGCCTTTTCAAAGCCGGGCGCGACGGACTCGCTGAATTTCCAGACGCCGCCGAGGTCGAGCACGGGGTTTGCGCACTCCGCAACGGCGGCGGGCTGCGGAGAGAGGATCGGCGTCAGTTTTCCGAAGTCCGGGAGCGAGGCGCGCAGCATCTCCTCCTTCGCGCCGGCCAGCGCCTCCAGCGGGCGGGGGTCGTCGGAGAGGATTTCGATCTCCGAGACGACGGCGTTGGGGCCGGTGAGTTTTTCGAACGAGAGGATCAGCTTACCGTCGGCGATGGCGGCGGCGGGGATGTCAACGGTGGCGGTCGTCGTCTTGTTCCTGCTGGCGGAAAGCCTGCCGGCTTCGATCCGGCCGGCCTTGACGAGCATGGTGCGGTCTTCATCGGCGAAGAAGGTGAGCTTCGCCTGATAATTGGCCTGGGGGTTGAGGTTGGAATAGCCGAATTTGACGGCGGTTCCGAAGGCGGCGGAACGCGCGGCGGGCGTGTCGGCGCCGGGATTTTTGAATGTCCAGTTTTCGCCCTCGATGAGATGGGGCTGCCGCGCCGGTTCGCCAGCGTCATCATAGGCGACGCGCTGGCCGGCTGCTGCCGCGGGGAGGCTGAGCGGAATGGCCATGACGGCGGCGGCGAGGATTCGGTTGAACATGGGTGCGCCCTCCGGTTTTGTTAAGACGGGATGAGCAAAAGTAACACCAATGGAACGAAGTGCCATGGCGGAAACAGGCAAATCCATGTGTGTTTTGGATCGGCGGCGTTTCAAGTCCGGAGAGTTCCGGGGCGGGGCGCACGCCTACTTCGGTTCAACGGCCTTCTTTCCGTGGACGACGGAGGCAAGGACGGCGGCCGCCATGGCCACGGCGATTACGCCCAGCGACAATGCGACCGAAATGTGGACGAAATCGGCCAGGAGCATTTTCACGCCGACGAAGGCCAGGATTGCCGACACGCCGGCCTTCAGGTAGCGGAACGCCTTCATCATCCGCGCCAGCAGGAAGAACAGCGCGCGCAGGCCGAGGATGGCGAAGATGTTCGAGGAAAAGACAATGAACGGGTCGGTCGTGATGGAGAGAATGGCGGGGATGGAGTCCACGGCGAACATCACATCCGAGCTTTCCACCGCCACCACCAGCAGCACCATCGGCGTCGCCCAGCGCCTGCCGTCGCGGCGGATGAAGAAGCGGGAGCCGTGGTATTGGTCGGTCACGGGGAAGAGCTTCTTTGCCATGCGGACGAGCCACATCTGGTTCGGGTCGGACTCCGTTTCCTTGGCCGTCAGCATCTTCCACGCAGTCCAAAGCAGCAGCGCGCCGAAAAGGTAGATCACGGGATGGAAGAGGTTGATCAGCGTCACGCCGGCGAGGATGAACAGCAACCGCAGGATCATGGCGCCGTAGATGCCCCACTGCAGCGCCTTCAGCTCCTGCTTCCCGTCCGCCTTGAAGAAGGCGAAGAGCATGACGAACACAAACAGGTTGTCCACGCTCAGCGAGTATTCGACCACATACCCGGTCAGGAACTCCAGCGCCTTCGCCTGCCGCAGTTCCGGCGCATAGACGGGCCCCAGCCAGACGAAAGCATTGAACGCCAGCGCCAGGCCGACCCAGCCCGCCAAGCGCCACAGGGCGAGCCGCGTACTCGGTTCGCGGTTCCGGTCCAGGTAGGCGTCCGCCAGTGTTAGGACGACCAGGACGGCAATCAGGATTGTCCAGAACAAGACCATGATGAAAAACTCCGGGGGGCGAACAACGCATTGACGATGTGTGAATTTAGCCCCGGCGGTTCTTTTTCCCAATACCGCGCTTGCGTTTTATTTAAACCAACTTATGCTAACATAAGTTAGTGTTTTGTCTGGGATATTTCCCGCAATGAGGTTCCGCCATGCCGCGCACAAAGACAGAAAACCGCCCCGCCACCTCCGCCGCATCTCTCTCCGGCCTGCTCCGGCAGTACTTCGGGTACGGCTCCTTCCGGCCGCTGCAGGAGGAGATCATCCGCGATTCGCTGGCCGGGCGCGACGTGTTCGCGCTCCTGCCGACCGGCGGCGGCAAATCCCTCTGCTACCAGCTTCCGGCCCTGGCGCGCGGCGGCCTCACCGTCGTCGTCTCCCCGCTCATCTCGCTAATGAAGGATCAGGTGGACGCGCTCACCGCCGCCGGCGTGCCCGCGACCTTCCTCAATTCCACGCTCGAGCCCGCCGAGGAGCGCCGCCGCGTCCAGGGGCTGCGCGAGGGACGCTACCGCCTGCTCTACGCCGCGCCGGAGCGGATCATGATGCCGGGGTTCTTCGACGCGCTCGCCGGCTGGAACCCCGCCATGCTCGCCGTGGACGAGGCGCACTGCGTCAGCGAATGGGGGCATGATTTCCGCCCGGAGTACCGCCAGCTCCGCGAACTCCGCACGCGCTTTCCGGCGCTCCCGCTGATGGCGCTGACCGCCACCGCGACGGAGCGCGTCCGCGCCGACATCGTCCAGCAGCTCGCGCTTCGCGACCCCCGCTGCTACGTCGCCAGCTTCAACCGCCCGAACCTCTCGTACCGCGTCCTGCCCAAGAGCACGCCGTACGCCCAGGTTCTGGCCTTCATCCGCGCCCGCCCGAACGAAAGCGGCATCATCTACTGCCACAGCCGCAAGACCACGGGTGATCTCGCCGCGCGGCTGGGCGCCGACGGTGTCCCCGCGAGCCCCTACCACGCCGGCCTCGATGCGCCCGTGCGCGCCGCCAACCAGGAGGCGTTCCTGCGCGACGACATCCGCGTTGTCTGCGCCACCATCGCCTTCGGCATGGGCATCAACAAACCCAACGTCCGCTATGTCATCCACCATGACCTGCCCAAAAACGTCGAAGGCTATTACCAGGAAACCGGGCGTGCCGGGCGCGACGGCCTCCCCGCCGAATGCCTCCTGCTCTTCAGCTCCGCCGACGCCGTAAAGCTCCGCCGCTTCATCGAGGAGAAACCCGACCCGCAGGAGCGCCAGGTCGCCGAGGAACAGCTCCGGCACATCCAGGAATACGCCGTGAGTGCCGCCTGCCGCCGCGCCCATCTCCTGGGCTACTTTGGCGAACAGCAGGCCGCGGGCAACTGCGGCGGCTGCGACAACTGTCTCGACGTCCGCACCGCCTGCGACTGCACCGTCGAGGCCCAGAAATTCCTCTCCTGCATCCTCCGCATCCGGCAGGCCACGCCGTCGTTCGGCGCCAGCGTCAGCCACATCGCCGCCGTGCTGTGCGGCAAAAACACGAAGCTCATCCGCCAGTGGGAGCACAACGCCGTTTCCACCTACGGCATCGGCAAGGAGCTGGGCCACGACAACTGGGAGGCCGTCGGCCGCGAGCTCGTCCGCCTGGGACTCCTAACCCAGGGTACCGACAAGTTTGCCGCGCTGGCCCTGACGCCAGAGGGGGAGGCCGTGCTGCGCGAACGCCGCAGTGTCATGCTCGCGCTGCCCCCGCAGGCGCCACCCGAGACGGAGTCCGCACGCCGTCCGAAGGCGGGGGAGATCACCTGCGACGAAGCGCTGTTCGAGGCACTCCGCGTCCTGCGC
Organism: uncultured Lentisphaerota bacterium; assembly: GCA_903921725.1. GTDB lineage: Bacteria > Verrucomicrobiota > Lentisphaeria > Oligosphaerales > CAITYL01 > CAIXRA01. The sequence continues at coordinate 27,660 of CAIXRA010000015.1, read as the reverse complement.
CGCCGCATCGCCGCCGAGCGCGACGTGCCGCCGTACATCATCTTTTCCGATGTCGCCCTGCGCGAGATGGCCCGTTCCTATCCCGCAGACGAGGCCGCCTTCGCCCGCATTCCCGGCGTCGGCCGCCTAAAACTGGCGGAGTTCGCCCGTGCGTTTCTTGAGGAGATCGCCGCGTTCCTCGCGGACAATCCCCGGCTCGACTTCCCGGGCCGGACGATGCTCAAGCCCACCCCTGCGGCGGCCGCCGCCAAGCTCAACGGCAGCAGCACCCAGACGCTGGAACTGGTCCGGAAAGGCATGCCGGTTGCGGAGATCGCGAAAACACGGGGCTTCGCCGTCAGCACCATCTACAGCCACATCGAGGCCGCCCTGCGCGCCGGGGTCGCCGTCGACATCGACCGCCTCCTGCCGCCATCCCTGCAGGCGTGCATCGCGGATGTGTTCGACAATCTTCCCGCCACCCACGGCATGAAAGAGATCGAGGCGCAGCTCCGGGGCCGGGCCGACTACGGCCAGATCCGCCTCTGGCTCGCCGCCCGCGCCGCCGCCGCCAGGGAGTGACCGGGGGAGGGCGGGGCGCCTGAAGATAAGCATGACGTTCAGCCCGTTCCATGCATGGATTCGTGCAGATTCGTGAAATTCGTGGGCGGAAAATGTGTTGCCCACGAACCACACGAATCTTCACGAATGAATCAATCTCTACCTTTTTGGGGTCTGCTAATCGTTTTGAGGTTCGTAAGCCCTTATTCGATGACCAGGTTGTACTGGCTCAGCAGTCCGGGAAGCCCGGGGAGGGCGAATTTCGCCTTGCGTGCGCTGTTCAGTTCCAGGTTGATCGCGTAGTTGTGCGCCGTCCGGAAGTCGGCCTGGTTCAGGGTGGCGCGGGTGAACACCGTGTTGGCGAGGTCGCAGCCGTCGAAGGCCGCTCCGGTCAGGTCGGTGTCCGCGAACTCCGCATCGCGGATGGAGCAGCCCCGGAACTTCATTTCTTTCAGCCGGTTCTTGCGGAAGCGGGAATAGTCGAGGCAGCAGTTTTCGAAGCTCACGGAAAAGAGGAAAGGCAGGCAGCCGCCGAAGTCGACGCCGACCAGCTTACAGTTCACGAAGGCGACATTTCGCAGGTTGGTGTTGGCAAGCCTGGCCATGCTCCAGTTGCAGTCGGTCAACCGGCAGTCGGCAAAGAGGCAGCCGGACAGGTCGCACTCCGTAAGGTTGCAGCCGAGAAACGTGCAGCCCTCGAACTCCTCCCCCGTCAGTGCCGTGCCTGTATAAACGGCCTTCTCAAACCGTTTGTCGATGTGCGGCTCTTTTTTCATTCTCTCTCCGTGGAATCGTGCAATCCCGCCCACCCCCATTGCGTCGGGCAGGCAACATTGGGGTCAGCGGCCTGACCGATCTTTGGGGCCGGCCTTGCAGGGCGGATTATCGGCGTTGGGGCTGGCCGTTGGCATGCCTGCGGGGCGGCACGCGGACGGCTTGCGGCCGACTGTTTTCCGGAAGCGGGTGGCGAAGTGGGCGACATTGGCAAAGCCGACCTTTTGGGCGACCTCCGAAATCTTGCAGTCGGAGCCGGTCAGCAACTGCCGCGCCTCTCCGATTCGCAGCCGCAACAATTCTCCGGACATGGAATGCCCGACGAGCTTCAGGAAATAGTCCTCCAGGCGCCGTCGGCACATGCCCGCCTGCAAGGCGATTGCATCAAGGTCGACCGGTTCGGTGTAATGTTCTTTTAGTAGCCGGAGCGCCTTGGCGGTGGGCGGATGTGAAATGGCGAGGATGTTGGTTGATTCGCGCTCGACCACGCGGGCCGGCTGGATCAGCACCGGCGACGTCGGCGCGGGCTTGCCCTTCATCATGTCGTCCAGAATCTCCGCCGCCCGATAGCCGACGGATTCGCCGTTGTCAACGATCGAGGAGAGAGGGACCGGCGCCACACCGTGGAACAGCGGATCGTTGTCGGCACCGATGACGGCGACGTCCAGTGGAATCCGGAATCCCGCCTCCATCAGCCGCTGCATGGCCCGCTCCGCGACATAGTCGTTGTGCCCCATGATGGCGAACGGCTTTGGGAGCGTGGCCGCCAGCTTGGGGAGCTGCGTCAAGGACACGGTGAAAAAAGACCGGCCGGCCGCCTCCGTCACCTGCCGCATGCCCCGGATCCGTTCGACGGCGTGCTGCGAGTGCGTGAGGTCGTGGGCGTTGGTGTCGACAAAGCCGATATGCTTGAACCCCTTGGGGACCAGGTATTCGGCGGCCATCCGGCCGATGCTTTCGTGGTCGAACAGGACCTGCGCGCTGCCCGGATAAACCGCGCCGCCGAAGAGTTCGATGACCGGCACCGCCGCCTGCCGGATGACTGCCTGCAATTCCGGCCGCATGCCGTCGAACACGATGATCCCGTCGCAGTGCCAGTGTTCCGGCGGCTTCCGTGTCCGCGCCATCCCCGCGTCCAGGATCCATCCAGTTTTCTGCGCATACCACACCACGCCCTGGTGGATCCGGGGCACGTAGTAGTCCATCATGAAGAGAACGCGTTTTCGGGGCATGGTACGGTGCCCTTTTTTGTATTGCGGTGGGGGCTGGTTGTCTTTGGCGGATAGGGTAATGTCCGGAATTGGAAAGTCAATGTCTGAAACAATTCTGCAACTATGTTGGCCGTGAGGGCGTCATAGCTGTATAGTTTGTATCCGGAATGGGAAAAAGTAGACAAGCTTTGAAAGGAACTGCCATGAGATCAGCCGTCTCCGTCGCATTTGCCGCACTTCTGCTCGCCGGTGCTAATTGTCCGGCCCAGGCACTCCCCGTCGCCGCTCCTTTTCAAGAGAGCAAGGAGGCCAACGACGCGCGGATGCAGTGGTTCCGCGATGCGAAGTTCGGCATGTTCATCCATTGGGGGCTCTATTCGCAGCCGGCGGGCAAGTGGAAGGACAAGACCACCGGGTTCGGCGCAGAATGGATTCAGGAGCAAAAAGCGATTCCCAGTTCGCAGTACAGCGTTCTGGCCAAGACATGGAATCCGACCCAATACAACCCGCGCGAATGGGTGCGGTTGATGAAGGCCGCCGGCATCAAGTACGTCTGCATCACCACGAAGCATCACGACGGCTTCTGCCTGTGGCCGACGAAGATGAACGACGACTGGAACATCGCCTGCACCCCCGGCGGCAAGGATCTGCTGAAGCCGCTGGCCGACGCATGTCGTGCGGAGGGCTTGCAGTTCTGCATCTATCACTCGGTCATGGACTGGCATCACCCGGACTGGCCCGGCCGCCCCGCCTTCAACGACTACGCCAAGGGGCAGCCGGACAAGGCGCGCTTCAAGCAGTATCTGTACGGCCAGCTCAAGGAGCTTTTCTCCAACTACGGGCCGATCGGGATGGTTTGGTTTGACGGCACCTGGGACCGCAAATCGTGGACGTCCGAGGACGGCAAGGCGCTCGAGGATTACACCCGTTCGCTTCAGCCCAGTGTCATCCTCAACAACCGTTCCGGCTATCTGCCGCCGCAGCGCAAGCTCAACATCGAGATCAGCAACACGTACAGCTACATCTTCGCCGGCGACTACATCTCCCCCGAGAACGAAGTGCCGTCGACCGGCCTTCCCGGCATCGAATGGGAGACCTGCCAGACCATGCAGCCACCCAAGAATTGGGGCTACAATCGGCTGGTCGGCTTCCGTCCGTTCGAGGATATGCTCCGGCAGCTGGTCGACGTCACCAGCAAAGGCGGCAACATGCTGCTCAACATCGGGCCGACCGCCGAAGGTGAAATTGCGCCGCAGGCCCGGCAGCGCCTGGAGAAGTTCGCCGCCTGGATGCAGGTCAACAGCGAGGCGATTCACGGGACGACCGCCAGTCCGTTTGAGCGCCTTCCGTTCGACGGCCGCTGCACGCAGAAGCCCGGCAAGCTGTTTCTGCACGTGTTCAAATGGCCGGCCGACGGCCGGCTGCTGGTGCCGGTCACGAACAAGGTGCGCTCCGCCCGCCTGCTCGCAATACCGGGCCAGAATCTGGCGGTGACGGTTGTCGCCAACGGCGTCCAGGTCGCGCTTCCCGCCGCCGCGCCGGATCCCATCGACACGGTGGTGGTGGTGGAGATTGAAGGGCCGGCCGTACCAGTTCCAGCCCCGAAGAAACTATCCGTGGACGGGCCGGTTGAAGTCTCCAGCGTGTGGCCGGGGCGCGACCAGAAGGATCTGAAGCCGGCGAACATCACCGACGGCAATTCCGGCACAATCTGGGCAGCGGAAGAGAGTGCGCGCGAGGCGTCGGTCACCGTGGAGATGCAAAAGGAAGCCGAGGTCACGCAGATCCGTCTTTCCGAGGGGCCCTACGCCCGCACGCAGCTTTTTGATGTGGAGGCGCAGGTGGGCGGGCAGTGGAAGAAGATTGCGGAAGGCACCGCCATCGGGGCGGACCTGGTATTGAATTTCCCCGCCGTCAAGGCGCAGAAGTTCCGGTTGAACATCCGCAAGGCGAATGATACCCCGGCCTTGGCGGAGTTCCAGCTGTTCGGGAAGTAACACAGACGTTGCGGCAGACAACGAGGAGAAACCATGAAAACAGGCACATGCGAAAGCAAGGTTCGCGGCGGGAGCATCCCCTATCTATTCTTCTGCTGTTTTGCTTCGGCATTGGGCGGACTGCTGTTCGGCTATGACCTCTTTGTGATTTCGGGCGCCAAAGATCTGATTGTCGCGCACTTCAGCCTGTCCACGCTCATGGAAGGCTGGTTTGTCAGTTCGGCCATGGTCGGCGCGATGCTCGGCTGTCTTCTCGCCGGCATGGCAAGCGACCGGTTCGGCCGCAAGCGGGTGCTGCTGATTGCTTCGTTCTTCCTGCTGCTTTGCTCCATCGGCTGCGGCCTGGCGTGGTCTTCCGCCTCGCTGATCTTCTTCCGGTGGATCGGCGGCGTGGGGGTCGGCATCGCCTCCATGGTCTGCCCCCTGTACATTTCGGAAATCTCTCCGGCCCGCCTGCGGGGCCGGATGGTGACGCTCTTCCAGCTGGCAATCTGCGTCGGCATCGTCATGGCCATCGTGATCAACACCGGCCTCCTGTCGTGGCATGACAAGATCAAAGGCGGCACCGCGGAAGGGTTGGCCGGCATGATGGTGGCCAAGGATGTGTGGCGGAGCATGTTGGGCATGGAGTCGGTCCCGGCAATCTTCTTCTTTGTCATGTGCGTCATCATCCCCGAAAGCCCGCGCTGGCTTGCGGCCAACGGACGGAACCGGGAGGCGCAGGAGGTGCTTGGAAAAATCAACGGCCCGGAGGCTGCTGCCGCCGAATTGGCAGACATCGACGCTGCGGTGGCCCAGGAAACCGGATCGCTGGCGGAACTTTTCCGGCCCGGCTTGCGCCGTCCCCTCTTCATGGCCTTGTTTCTCGCCGTCATTTCCGAATTCAGCGGCATCACGACAATCTGGAATTTCGGGCCTGAGATCATCCGCGGGCAGGGGATTCAACTGACGAACGAGATGAGCGGCATGGTGGTGATTGCGTCGTCGCTGTCGCTTTTCACGATTGTCGCGGTCTGGCTGATGGACTATGCCGGCCGGCGGCGCCTGTTGTTCTGGGGCAATCTCGGGTGTTTCATTTCGCTGATCGTGCTGGGCTGGCTGCTGGGTAATCCCGGCTCTTCCAGCGCCATGAAGGTTGCCGCCGCCGCGACGTTCGTGGCCTGTTTCGCGTTCTCCATGGGGCCGATCAAGTGGGTGTTCATGTCGGAAGTGTTTCCGACCCGCATCAGCGGCCGCGCGGTGGCGATCTGCTCGCTGGCCGTCTGGACGGCCGACGCGATTCTGAACCAACTGTTCCCGCTGCTCCGGGACAGCCTGGGCAAGGAGGCGACGTTTTACGTGTTCGCGGCCATCCTGATCCCGCAGTTCTATTTCGTCTGGAAGATCATGCCGGAAACCAAGGGCCGGTCGCTGGAGGAAATCGAAAAATCCTGGCTGAAACACTGACAAGGGAAACGCATACATGGATCCTCATCCTTTACCGTCGGCCATGACCGACAAGTTCTGCTTCGGCGCGCACCAGTTTCTGTGGAAGAGTCACTGGACGGACGGCGACCTTGGCATTCTGGACGCGGCGCGCAATGCCGGCTGCACGATTTTTGAAATTTCGCTCGGGGATGATGTGAAGTTCAACAGCGGACTTCTGCGCCGGCATGCGGAAAACCTTGGCATGGAACTGACGGTCGGTCCCGGCAACGCCTGGCCCAAGAACTGCAACATCAGCGATGACGACCCCCGCCACCGCCAGCTGGGGATGGCCTGGCACAAGAAGATCATTGAGTGGGGCGCCGAGTTTGGCGCTGTCGCTTATTGCGGTTCCTTTTACAGCCACCCCGGCTATTTGTGCTGCCGGCGCCCGCCGGAGGAGGAATTGCGGTGGACCGCGGAGAACCTTCACGAGCTGGCGGAGTTTGCCGGTCGGCTGGGGGTCCGCCTGGTGATCGAGCCGATGAGCCGGTTCCGCCTTCACCTCGTCAATACGTCGGTGCAGGCCGTGAAACTGGTCACGCTGGCCGACCATGCCAACCTGCGGATCAACCTTGACACCTACCACATGATCACCGAGGAGCGGAACTATGGGGCCGCCGTGCGCCATGCGCTGCCGATCCTGTGGGGGATTCACGCGTGCGAGAACGATCGCGGCGTGCCCGGCGGCGGCTTGGTGCCGTGGTCGGATGTGTTTGGTGCGCTGGCGGACGCCCCCGGCTGCGTGCGGGTGATGCTGGAAACCTACAACACCGGTTCCGGCGATTTCGGCATCTCCCGTGGCATTTTCCAGGATCTTTGCCCGGATCCGGATGCGTTTGTCCGGCAGGGACTGGCGTTTCTGAAAGGCTGTGCCGCTTCGAGTGTGGGGCATGTCGCATGAAGAAATTCGTCGGCATCGGATTTGGCGCCATCCAGTCGGGACTGTTTCTCTATGAAGCGCACCGCTCCGGGAATTTTGACTCGCTGACCGTTGCGGAGATTGACGACGGCACGGTCCGGGCGCTCCGTGCCGCCGCCGGCCGCTTCACGGTCAACGTCGCGGATCCTAACGGCATCGCGGCGCATGGGGTCGACGGCGTGCGGGTGTTGAATCCGCGGGATGCGGCGGACAGGGTGGAACTGATTGAGGCCATCGCCGCCGCGGATGAGATTGCGGTCGCGCTGCCGTCGGTGTCGTTTTATGGAATGGGGGGTGCCGCCGCGCCGGCCGCGTGTCTGGCTGAAGGCATAAGCCGCAGGGATTCCGGGCATGGCGCGGTCATTTACACGGCGGAAAACCACAACCACGCCGCCGAAATCCTGGAGTCGTGCATAAGCGCCCTTTTGCCCGGCGGCAAAATGCCTGCGGGCGTTCAGGTCCTCAATACCGTAATCGGCAAAATGTCGGGCCTGATTGCGGATGAGGCAGAACGGCGGCGGTTGGGGCTGGCGTGCATGGCGCCGGGAATTGCGCGCGCCGTCTTGGTCGAGGAGTTCAACCGCATTCTGATCACCCGCATCCGCCTGCCGGGGTTCCGGCGCGGCATCACGGTTTTTGAAGAGAAGGACGATCTGCTGCCGTTCGAGGAGGCCAAGCTCTACGGGCACAACGCCGTCCACGCGTTGCTCGGCTATCTCGCCAATGAACGCGGATACCGGACCATGGCCGAAGCAGGACGGGATCAGGCGCTCATGCAGACGGCCCGCAACGCATTTTTGGGCGAGTCCGGGGCTGGGCTGCTTCACCGCTACCAGGGAAAAGACCCGCTGTTTACCCCGGTGGGGTTTCAAGCGTACGCGGACGATTTGCTGGTGCGGATGACCAACCCGTTCCTGTCGGATCCGGTGGAGCGCGTGATTCGCGATCCCCAGCGCAAGCTGGGCTGGGATGACCGTCTGGTGGGGGCGATGCGTCTGGCCCTGCAGGCGGGAGTGACGCCGGTGTGTTTGGCGGAAGGCGCCCGTGCGGCGCTGGCGGCCGCGCAACCGGTGGACCTGCACGCGCTCTGGCCCGCGGCCGCCTGGCAGGGCGGCGGGGCGGAGCGGATTGCGGAACTGATTGGGGCAACGGCAAAGAATTGACTGACGGCCGGTCAAGCGTAGGCCGGCCACCGCTGACAAATTCAGACAGGCAAATGGAGAATCACAATGACGGACAGTGCAAAGATTCCGGCGACGGAATGGGCGGTTCAATTGACGGGGCCGGGGACGCTGGAGCTGAACAAGACGAAGCCGGTCATGCCGCCGGGACCGAGGCAGTTGCTGGCGCGGATTGAGGCGGTCGGCCTCTGTTTTTCCGATCTGAAACTGTTGAAGCAGTTCTCGGGGCATGTGCGCAAGGACGGGATTGTTGCGGGGATTTCCAGTGACACGCTCGCCGAAATCCCGAGCTATGTGCCGGGCGACAAGCCGACGGTTCCGGGGCATGAGGCGGTCTGCCGCATCATTGCGGTCGGCGCGGAGGTGAAGCACCACAGGGTCGGTGAACGCGTGCTGGTGCAGGCCGACTACCGGAGCCTGAAGACGGCGGGCTCGAACGGGGCGTTCGGCTACAATTTTGAGGGCGCGCTCCAGGAATATGTGCTGATGGACGAGCGCGTGATCATTGACGCGGCGACGGGCGAAAGTTTCCTGATCCCGGCGGCGGAGCGCCTGAGCGCTGCGGAGATCGCACTGGTCGAGCCGTGGGCGTGTGTGGAAAATTCGTATGCGACGGCCGAACGCCAGGGCATCCTCGGCGGCGGCCGGCTGCTGGTGGTGGCCGGGCCGGGGCATGAAATCACGGGGCTGGAGGAGGCGGTGAAAGCGGCGGGCGCGGCACCGGAGCAGACGATTGTCCGGGGCGATGCGGCTCAGGTCGCCGCCGCGATTGCGGTGCTGCCGGACGGCGGGTTTGACGACATCGTGTATTTCGGTGCGGACCCCGCAACCGTCGGGACGCTGGACGTGAAGCTGGCGGCCAAGGGGATTCTAAACCTCGTCACGGGCGGTGCGGCGTTCGGCGCACCGGCCTTGATTGACGTCGGCCGCGTGCATTACGGCAACATCCGCTTCACCGGCACGCTTTCCGCCTCCGCGGCGGACGGCTACAGGCAGATCCCCGCCACCGGCGAACTCCGCGACAACGACCGGGTGCTGATCATCGGCGCCGCCGGACCGATGGGGCAGATGCACGTCATCCGCTGCGCCTGCACGGACCGCAAGGGCGTGTCGGTGGTCGGCACCGATTTCGACAACGCGCGCCTGGCCTCGCTGGACGCGAAAGCGCAGCTGATGGCCAGAAAGAACGGCGTGAAGCTGGAGCTGGTGAACCCCAAGGAGGCGCCGGTGACGGGCGCGTTCGACTACGTCGCCGTCATGGCCCCGATTGCGCCGCTGGTGACGCGGGCCGTCAAGGACAGCCGCGAAGGCACGGTCATCAACATCTTCGCCGGCATCCCCGCCGGCACCCGCGCGCCGGTGGATCTCGACCTTTACGTGAAGAACCGCTGCTGGATGTTCGGCACGAGCGGCTCCCGCATTGAAGACATGAAGATCGTGCTGCGCAAGGTGACGGACGGCCAGCTCAACACGAATGCGTCGGTGGACGCCGTGTCGGGCATGGCGGGCGCATTGGACGGCCTGGCGGCGGTCGAGAACCGCACGCTGGCCGGCAAGGTCATCGTCTATCCGGGGCTGCATGAGCTTGGCCTGGTTCCGCTTGCGGAGATCGCAACGCAATTCCCGGCCGTTGCGGCCAAGCTCGACCACGGGCTTTGGACCGCCGCCGCCGAGCAGGAGCTGCTGAAGGTGGCAAGGTAAGATTGCCGTTTCCGGCATTGTTCTTTTTCGCGGGCAATTTTGTCATCAAGATGGAGCGGACGATCATGAAAACGTTTATTGCAGAAATGTGTATTGCCGGGGCCTTGTTCCTGACCTTGTCCGCCAGCGTCATGCAGGCGGCTGTAAAGGACGATGCCGCCTGGAAACGGGCGGTTGCCGATCCCGCCGCCGCACAACTGGCGCGCCCCACCAAGGTCCAGTATGACTGGCAGGAGCTGGAGCGGGCGATGTTCATCCAGCTCGACCCCGCCACGATTCAGCAAGGGGAATACGACAACGGCACGACGCCGATGAAGGAGATCAAGTTCGAGAAGCTCGATGTCAACGAGTGGTGCATGGCGGCGAAGGCCTGGGGAGCCAAGGAGATTGTCTTCATGCTCGCCCACAGCGGCGGTTTCTGCATGTGGCCGACCAAGACCACCTCCTATCACATCGGCAACACCCCCTACAAGGGCGGCAACGGCGACGTGGTCAAGGAATTCGCGGCCGCCTGCAGGCGGCATGGCCTTAAGGCGGGTTTTTACTTCTGGATGCCCCGGCCGTTAAGCGAGAAGGCTGACGTAAATACAGTTTCATACAGCCGGTTGGACAAAGTGCAGACATGGGATGACGCGCATAAGGTCTTTGGTACTCGGTTTAACGAAATCATGGACCGGCTGGGAGCCGATCTGGTTACCGAAATATGGATCGATCAACCGATCAAGGCCAAAATTGGCAAAGCGATTGCCGCCCGTGCTCCGAAGGCTGTCGTTCAGGCGATCGGATGTCATGATCCCTACCCGACCATCCGCTGGCCGGGCACGGAAACCGGAACCGTGAAGTATCCCTGCTGGTCGACGATTCAGTGGAGCCAGATTGCCAAAAACCCCAAGACGCAGTATGAGGCGGATGGATATCAAGCGCAAAGCAATGATGATCCGGATGGCACCTATTGGGCTCCGCACGAAGCGGACATCACGCTGCACGACCACTTCTGGCACATGCGACCCGATGCGCTGAACCATCGCCGCAGCCTGGAAGCTTTGATGAATTGCTACGAACAATCGGTCGGCCGCAACAGCTTCCTGATCTTGAACTGCGCGCCGATGGCGGACGGCAGCGTCCATCCCGACGACATGAAGCGCTACCAGGAACTTGGCGCCGAGATCGAGCGCCGCTTCGGCCATCCCGTCGCCGTGGTCGAACAGGTGCCGGGCAACGAGGTCGTCCTGAATCTTGGCGGCCTGAAAGAGATTGCTTACGCCGACTTGTGGGAGGACTACCGCTACGGCCACCGCATCCGCGAGTTTGTCATCGAAGGCTTCAACGGCAAAGAGTGGATTGAGTTGTCGCGCGGCACGGCGGTGGGCCGCCGTTATCTCAGCCGCTGCCCGGCGACCCCGGTCAGCAAAGTCCGTGTCCGCATCACCAAATCGGTTGGCACCCCGTTGATCCGGAAATTCCAGCTCCACGCCAAATAGCCGGCCACGCCAGTGCCGCCGTCCAAGGGGGTGCCGCTCTCGGCGCCGTCGCGCCGCCATGGCAACCGCTGGCGTTGACCGCCGCCGCCGAACAGGAGCGGCTGAGGGCGACAGGATTAGGGACAAAGACTCCAACGGGACACGGCCCCCCCTGGTCCGCAACCAGGAGCTGGACGTTTGGGTAATGGCCGGCCATGAGGATGACGTGATCCACCCTGTGCCCGGATCGAGGCGGCTTTGCGGCTTATGCTGGAAGTCGCCGCGCGCGGCGGCATTACCACCGGCCCGCACCGGGCACTGACATGCTACGGATTCGGTGCAGGCGTATCGGGAGCATGCAATGCGGGTAGGATCGTGGCGGTTTCCCGCGGTATGCCGCCAACGACTTCGGTATTGGCTGCTTGTTTTGCGCATTTCGATTATTTGTTTTCACGAATATGAAACTTGGCGAAACTGTGTGTGTCCTATGGCTGGATGCCCGGACGCAAAAAGGGAACCGCATGAACATCTCCGCCACGCTTGTCACGACCGTCGCCTTGAGCCTATCCTCCCTCCCGGTTTTCGCGCAGTCCGCCGTGCGTGATGAATTCCCCACCGGCAGACAGCGTGGCGTGCGCTTTGAACACTTCACCAAGGCGCAGTGGGTAGCCTCCAACTATGCGTCGCCGGAGGTGATGAGGCAGTGGCAGGATCTGCGCTACGGCATGTTCATCCACTTCGGCATCACCTCCAAGGCGGAAAAGGATTTGTCGTGGGGCAGCATCAGCCCGCGCTATGCACCGGACACCCCCGGCATTACGGCCAACGGCCAGAAGCGCACGGAGGAATGGACGACGTGGGGAAAGGAGATGAAGCTGGAGAAGTTCAACGCCGGGGAATGGGTGGAGATTGCCCGGCGTGGGGGATTCAAATACATCGTGGTGACCGCCAAGCACCATGAGGGGTTCCACATGTGGGACACCGCTTTTTCGGACTTCCGGATCACCAATACGCCGTTCGGTCGCGACTACATCAAGGAACTGGTGGACGCCTGTCACGCAGCCAAGATGCCGGTCGGTTTTTACTTTGCCCAGCGCGAGTGGTACCATCCGGACTATCAGCCGGTGGATTTGAGCAAGGTGACGGCCAGCGGGAACAACTGGGTACTGAAGCCGGGCGTGACCAGCCCGCTGGGGCCCCGCCACGCCAAGTATCTGGCATACATGAAGAAAGCCGTCCGCGAACTCTGCACCAAGTACGGCAAGATTGACATCTGGTGGTGGGACGCCGTGTCGTGGGACGGTATGTTCACCAGGGAGATGTGGGATTCCGAGAACGTGACCCGCATGATCCGCGAGCTCCAGCCGGGCATCGTCATCAACAACCGCGCCTCGCTGCCGGGCGACTACGACACGCCGGAGGGGCATCTGGGCGCGTTCCAGGACTGGCGTCCATGGGAGTCCTGCATCCCGCTCTCGGATGCCTGGTGCTACACGGGCAGTCCGGCCCATTCCTTTGAGCATCTCCTGCATCTGATTGCCGGTGCGGCCTGCGGCAACGGCAACCTGCTGCTTTCATGGGGGCCGCGCTGGAGCGGCGCGTTTGATGAGGCGCAGAAACAGCGTCTTTTCGAGATCGGAGACTGGCTGAAGGCGAATGGCGAATCCATTTACGGCACGCGCGGCGGGCCGTGGAAACCCGCTGCATGGGGCGGTTCCACGCGCAACGGGAAAAAGGCCTACATTCATCTGTTCTCGCGTCCGGCCGCCGGCAGCCTGACGCTGCCTGCCATTCCTGGGCGCCGGATTGTCTCCGCCAAGCTGCTGGCCGGCGGCGGGGAGGTGCCGTTCAAGCAGGACACCACGCGCCTGACGCTCGCCATTCCCGGTCAGGGTGCGATCTGCGGCGACCTCGTTGTTGTGCTCACGATGACCGAAACGCTCGACGGACTACCGTCCATTTCGGCGGACCCCCCGGGCGGCTGTTCTTTCGCGACCGACCCCAGCACCTATGGTGCGGTCGTTTCGCGCGGTGCCAAAGTGAAGGCCAGTTCCACCTCGCAGTGGATGCCCGTCGACGGCGGCGCGACGCTGGTGGCGAAGATGCAACCCAACTCCTTCGCGCTCCACACGGCTCCGGAAGCCGCGCCGTTTGTGGAGATCGATCTGGGACGGGAAGTCAAGATCACCGGCATTTTCGTCCGCAACGCCAATCCCGAAAACGCCGCCAACCGCATGGCCACCCTGTGCGCCAGCGTGTCCGTGGACGGCAAGGCTTGGATCGGAGTGTGGAAGGCGGCGAACTCGGATGCAAGCTGGGAGTTCCCCGTCACGACCTTCGTTTCCGGCGCCCAGATTCCCGGCCGTCCGGCACGCTTCATCCGCCTGCAGACGCATCCGGCCACGCCCGCACCGCTCCTGCTGAAGCAGCTCGAAGTGTACGGGAAGTGAAGAGGCCGGGGCGGCGTTCCCCGTCCTTGTGCGTGAGGTGAACGGCAAACGCGCAGGCCGTTTTCCGCCGGCGGCACCGGGTTACCGCCCGCGGAGCAGGCTGCTGCCTGCCGGCAGCCAGTCCCGCCCTTGACTCGACTCAGCCGGGCAGGGCTCCGTCACGGCATGTCTTCGCCGCGTTGACGCCCGGCTGTCGGAGGCCTTATTTGCCGAGCACCTGTATTTCGGAGACAACGGGTGTGTCGGACGCCTGACGGATGTTCACGCGGATTTTCCGGGCTTTAAGATCGGCAACTTTGATTTCGGCGTTGCCGGAGAAGTTCGTTTCGGTGCCGTCACCGATTTTCTGCCATTTGTCGCCGACCAGCGCCTCGATATCGAAGGCGCGGGTGCGGCGGTACGGCGCGTCGGAGAAGATGATTTTCCGGACGGTGCATTCCTTGCCAAGATCCACTGTAACGGTCGCGCTGCGGGCGGATTCCGCGGCCGCCCAAGTGGTGGATTCCTCGCCGTCCGTGATGAATGCGGGCTTGAGGTCGGTTGTGTCGCGCCCGGCCCAGACGCTGGAGACTTCCACCGGCCTGCCGAGGGCGTAGTTGTTGACGGCGGAGGCGGAGGAGGAGATGGGAGACAATTTCAACGCGTCCTGGTCGAGCGTCAGTTCGACGATGGCGGCGGGGCTGAGATTGCGGCGTCCGCGCGGGATGCTGATTGTCATGATTCCGTCGTTGGTGGTGAGTTCCACCGGGGCTCCCTGCAACATGCGGGCGGAAAGCACCTTGGCGGGCAGGGCGGGCAGGGTGAGCTTTCCATCCTGGAGTTGCTGGACGAAGAGAAACACCTTGCGAGCCTTGCGGGTGGAGACGCCCCAGGGCCCGGGCGTCCACGGGCCGCCGCGGGTGCCGTAAACAGCCTCGGCGTTCTCCTTCATCCATACGCCGATGGTGCGCAGGGCGGATGCGTCCTCCCGGTCGATGGTGCCGTCCTCGCGCGGGCCCAAGCCCAGCAATAAACCGCCGTCACGGCCGATGCATTCGATGAGTTTGCCGATCACGTCGTCGCGGGTGCGCACCGGCCAGTTGTATTGATCCTTGACCCATGACCAGCTGCCGCACGGATTGGCGCGCAGGTTGTAGCAGTTGTCCCAGGCCTTGTCCATATAGAAATTGCCCACGTCCATCTCGCGGGCCTGATAGTCGCCCACCGCGTCGGGGGCGTCGAAGAATGAGCCCGTCCACGAGCATGCCTTGCTGCTTTTCGCCTTCTGGTCAATGCGGTTGCCGAACAGGGTGCCCGGCTGCAGGCGGCGCATGTAGGCATACATTTCCTTGCCATCCGCATGGGTCCAGCTGGCCTCCCAGTGGCCGTCAAACCAGACGCAACCCACTTTGCCGTATCGGGTCAGCAATTCCTTCATGTGCGGCTTGAAGACCTCGTTCTTATACGCCGTGAGGTCGGCACCTGCATTCGATTTGTAACGTGGATTCACCCAATCGAGCACGGAGTAGTAGAGGCAAAACTGAACCTTCGAACCGTTGCAGGCCTCTGCGACTTCCTTGACGTAATCACGCCTCCAGGGAGTTTTCATGATTGTCCAGTCCGGGATGCCGGGATCCACCTTGGTGTCCCACATCGCGAAGCCGTCGTGATGCTTCGGTACGATCACTGCATAGCGGATGCCGGCCTCTTCGAAGAGCTTCACCCACTGTTTTGCGTCGAAATTTTTCGGGTTGAACTGCTTTGGCAGGTTCATGTAGATATCCTTGCTGACCTTGGGCATGTCGCCCATGTTCTGCCTCATGATCCAGGAGACTTCGCCGCCGCAGAGCACGGAGGGAGTCCAGTGCAGGAACACGCCGAGCTTGGCATCCCGGAGCCACTGGGCGCGGGCGTTGTAGGCTTCCGGGGATTCATGGAGGGCGTCGAAGCTCGCCGTGGCCTGTGCGGGTTGCGGCAGGGTGCCCGCATGTGTGGCAAACGCGGCCAAAGCAGACAGGACGACGAGGAGCTTGTTGGCGGTGGTCATGGCGGATTCCTGTGGTGGGAGTGGGCTGATGTGGAAGGTTGTGCGGCCGAAAACATATTCCGGGTAAGGGGCCAATGCCCCGGTCCGTGCGGGGAATCTTCGATTGGAATGCCTGCCCGTGGGTCATTGTGGTTCAAGCATGGAGGCAAGATAGCCGGAGTCATTCTGGAAATCCAGCGCAATGTCCGAAACGGAAAGCACAATGTCGGAGTGGGTTGTGGATGCGGACGGGGATAGTGGTCGGTGCGGGTGCTGCTGCCGGAGGTGAACGGAAAGATCACCCGGGTTCCGCGCCCTTCCTGAAATCCTCCTTATATTGTCCTCATGCAAAACCGTCCGTTCACCCTTCATTCGCCCTATTTGCCCGGGGGCGACCAGCCGGCGGCGATTGCGGCATTGGCCGCCGGCCTGGCGCGCGGCGAGCGGGAGCAGACGCTGCTCGGCGTGACCGGTTCGGGCAAGACCTTCACGCTCGCGAACGTAATCGCGCAGACGCAGCGCCCGACGCTCGTCATCTCGCACAACAAGACGCTCGCCGCCCAGCTCTACAGCGAGTTCAAGACCTTCTTTCCTGAGAACGCCGTCGAGTATTTCGTCAGCTACTACGACTACTACCAGCCCGAGGCGTACATCCCGCAGACCGATACCTACATCGCGAAGGACGCCTCGATCAACGAGGAGATCGAGAAGCTCCGCCTCGCCGCCACCGCCGCGCTGATGGAGCGGCGCGACGTCATCATCGTCGCCTCCGTCTCCTGCATTTACGGCCTCGGTGCGCCGGAGGACATCGCCGCCATGCGCGCCACCGTCACCCGCGGGGGCGAACTCCAGCGCGAGGCGCTCCTGCGCAAACTCGTGGACATCCAGTACTCCCGCAACGACGTCGCCCCGAAGCGCGGCGAGTTCCGCGCCTCCGGCGACACCGTGGACATCTTCCTCTCCTACCGCGACGACCTGCTGCGCGTGGAGTTCTGGGGCGACACCGTGGAGCGCATCACCCGGCGCGACCCGCTCACCGGCCGGGAGCTCGACTCGCTCGACGTCGCCAATATCTTCCCCGCCAAGCATTTCGTTATTCCGCAGAGCCGCTTCGAGCAGGCGTCCGCCGCCATCGTCGCCGAAATGAAGGAGCAGGTCCGCAAGTTCGAGCGCGAGAACCGCCTCGTCGAGGCCCAGCGCATCTTCCAGCGCACGAACTACGACCTCGAAATGCTCCGCGAGATCGGCTACTGCCAGGGGATCGAGAACTACTCGCGCCATTTCACCGGCCGCGCGCCCGGCTCGCACCCGGACACGCTGATGGACTATTTCCCGAAGGATTTCCTGATGGTCGTGGACGAGTCGCACGTCACCATCCCGCAGCTCCGGGCGATGTACAACGGCGACCGCAGCCGCAAGCTGACCCTGGTCGAGCACGGGTTCCGCCTGCCCTCCGCGCTGGACAACCGCCCGCTGACCTTCGACGAGTTCGAGAAGGTCTGCCCCCCGCGCATCTTCGTCTCCGCCACCCCCGGCCCGTACGAACTGGCGCGGACGAAACCGGTGGAGCAGGTCGTGCGCCCGACCGGCCTGCTGGACCCCGAGATCGAGGTCCGGCCGCTCAAGCACCAGGTGGACGACGTGCTGGAGGAGATCCGCCGCTGCGCGGAGAAGCAGCAGCGCGTGCTCGTCACCACGCTCACCAAGCAGACCGCCGAAGACCTGGCCGACTACCTGCGCGACCTCGGCCTGCGCGTGCGCTACCTGCACTCCGGCGTGGACGCCATCGAGCGCGTGGAGATCATCCGCAGCCTGCGCACCGGCGACTTCGACTGCCTGGTCGGCATCAACCTCCTGCGCGAAGGGCTCGACCTGCCGGAGGTCGCGCTCGTTGCCATCCTCGACGCCGACAAGGAGGGGTTCCTCCGCTCCGAAACCTCGCTGGTGCAGACCGCCGGTCGCGCCGCGCGCAACATCCACGGCCGCGTCATCCTCTACGCCGACGTGCTGACGAACAGCATCCAGCGCATGCGCCTGCTCACCCAGCAGAGGCGGGAACGGCAGCTCCGGTACAACCAGGAAAACAAAATAACCCCGCGCACCACCGAGCGCGCCGTGCAGGCCAGCCTGCGCCTCTACGAGGAGGCGGAACAGACCGCGGAAATGGTGCTGCGCGACGCCGGTGAGGACTACGACGTCGCCGAGGTCGTCCGCCAGCTCGAGGGCGAGATGGAGGAGGCCGCCGCCGTCCTCGAGTTCGAACGCGCCGCCATGCTCCGCGACCAGATCGCGGCACTGAAGAAGGGGACGCATGAAGTCGGGGGCGCTCAACCCGCAACGCGCAACCCGCAACCCGAAACGCCTCCCGCCCTCAACCTCCGCATCAAGACCAAGCCGAAGCGCGGGCGGAAGTAGAATCCACAGATTTCACAGATTGCGCAGACAAGACGGCTGAAAGGGGCGGGCAAATGCGCGTGCGAAAGCCGAACGCCCGAGTTCTCCGACCGATCGGTCCGATCAGTCGGATCAGTCTTATGCTCCCTGCGGCCTCCGCAACTCCGGCGGACCGGCTCATGCGACCGCGCGTTCAAACATCCAGCAGGCCTCTGCAAGCGGGGTAGGCGGAACAGCCCCAGAACTGCCTGCCCGGCTGGTTGCCTTTGTGCGCCGTGCGCAAAACCATGACACTCCCGCATTTCGGGCAGGGGGGGATTTTATCGGACGGATCGGTCCGGTTTTTCCTGCGGTTGCGCTCGACGAGGCGGGCGGCGGCAAGTTTTTCGCTGTACCCGCCGTCTTCGACGAACTGCGCCTCCAGGGCGGCAATCTGGCTGTCAAGCAGGTAATTGGCTTGGTGGATGATGCACAGCAGGGCGTTCGCCCGGATGGCGGGCTCTTCGTGGTCGAGCCACTTGGCGTAAAGCGCGTAGCGCTGGTCGTCGGAGGTGCGGGAGTAATCGGGCAGATCCGACCGATCGGTCTTTCAACCGCGTCGAAGCCGCACGCGGGGGAAGAGGGAGATGCGCCTGAAGTAACGCGGGCCATTCCTGGCCGCGCTGGAGCCCCGCGTTACTTTGCCGGCCGGCGCACGGGCTTTTTCCTGCGGGGGGCGGCGCCGTAGGGTTCGTTTTCCTCGGCGAGCTCGAGCTTGGGCCGGGCCGGCGGGAAGAGCTTGCCCAAGGGGATCTTGAGCCCGGGGAAGCTGGGGCTGGCCAGTGTCTCATGCGCTTCCAGCGACTGTTCGAGCGTGTACTTGCCGTTGTTCAGGAGGAACAGCTCCGCCGCCCGATCCTCCGGGCTGACGATCCAGTATTCCTTGACCCCGGCGCGGGCATACAGCCGGATTTTCTGCACGCGGTCGCGGTTCCGGGTTGCGGGCGATGCGATCTCGACCACCAGCGCGGGCGCACCCTCGACGTGCGTTTCCTTGATCTGGCCGGGGTCGCAGACGACGAAGAGGTCGGGCTGCACGACGTCATGCTCGGAAAGGACGACATCGGTCGGCGCGATGAACGGCTGGCCCTTGCCGTCGAAGAAGCGGTCGAATGCCGTTGCGAACTTGCCCAACACTTGCTGGTGCGCAGTCCGCGGCGCGGGGGTCATGTCGAAGATTTCGCCGTCAATCAGTTCGCAGCGCTGGTCGTCGTCCCAGGTCTGCTAGTCGTGCCAAGTGTAGGTTTTGTGGTGGGGAAGCGGCATGCTTGTTCTCCTCGTAGGGGAACCGGCGGATGCGCGGATGCCGCACCCCGTTCACCGCCTGCAGGTGTCTCATCGAAAAATACCATAGCGTACGGAAAGGCCGTTACAACCCGGCGGCGCTCCCGCCGTCCTTGTTTGCCGTTTTCGCCAGCTTCTCCCGGTACCAGCGGTACATCACCTCGACCTTGGCGCGGGCCCAGGGGGTCTTGCGTAGGAAGGCCAGGCTCGACTTGATGCTCGGGTTGGTGGTGAAGCATTTGATGGGGATGCGGCGGCCCATCTCCTCCCAGCCGTGGTGCGCCGAGAGCTCGGTCAGCATCCGTTCGAGCGTGACGCCGTGCAGATGATCCTGGGGCTTGGATGGCACCGGCGTGGTCATGCGGAGACCGCCTTGAAGCTGCGCCCCTTGAGCTTGCCGTGGGCCAGCCAGTGCTTGAATTTGTCGGCGTCCTCGCGGGCGACGGCGACGTAGGCGTAGCTGTCGAAAATGTTGATCTTGCCGACGCTGCTCCCCGGCAGGCCGGCGTCGCCGGTCAGCACGCCGAGGATGTCGCCGGGGCGGATCTTGTCCTTCTTGCCGCCGTTGAGCGCAAAGGTCACCATCGCCGGCACGAGCTTGCCCGGACGCCGGGTCAGCGAGGCGGGGTCCTCCCACTGCACGGGGCGTTTCTGGTATTCCTCGATGCGCTGGACCAAAAAATCCTGCGTCTCCAGGCAGATGCTGAGCGCCAGGCCGTCCTTGCCGGCGCGTCCGGTGCGGCCGATGCGGTGGACGTGGACCTCCGGGTCGGGCGAGAGTTCGTAGTTGATGACCGCCGCCAGGCTGTCGATGTCCAGGCCGCGGGAGGCGACGTCGGTCGCGACCAGGATCGAGGTGCTGCGGTTGGCGAACTGCGTGAAGACCCGCGTGCGCTGCTCCTGGTCCAGGTCCCCGTGCAGTCCGGCGACGCTGAACCCCTTGTTGCGCAGGTAGTCGGCGGCGTCGCGGCAGCTCTGCTTGGTGTTGCAGAAGACGACCGTGGACTCCGGCTGGTAGTGCGCGATCAGCGTGTAGAGCAGGTTGTTGCGCTCCGGCTTTGCGGTCTTGTAGAAAATCTGACGGATTGACTCGTCGCAATGCTCGGTGTCCGTCGCGATTTTGGCGGCGTCTTTCTGGACGGCCCGGCTCATCTCCATGATCCGGCCTGGGAAGGTGGCGGAGAAGAGCAGCGTCTGCCGGTGCTTGGGCGCGGCATCGGCGATGTCGAGGATGCCGTCGTAAAACCCCATGTCCAGCAGCCGGTCGCCCTCGTCCAGCACCAGCGTCGTGAGCGCGGCGAGCGGGAGGCCGCCCTTGCGGACGTGCTTCTGGATGCGGCCGGGGGTGCCGACCACGATGTGCGCGCCGTGGGCGAGCGAGTTGAACTGGACCTGCATCGGCGCGCCGCCGCAGATGGTCAGGATCTTGATGTTCGGCAGGTAGCGGGCCAGCCGACGCAGTTCCGTGCCGACCTGTTCCGCCAGCTCATGGGTCGGGCAGAGCACCAGCGCCTGGACGCAGCACTTCGCCGGGTCGAGTTTCGCCAGGATTCCCAGTCCGAACGCAGCCGTCTTGCCGCTGCCGGTCTTGGCCTGGACGATCAGGTCCTTGTTCTGGAGGATCTCCGGCAGGCTCGCCGCCTGGATCGGCGTCATCGCCTCATAGCCGATGGCGGCCAGATTGGCGAGGCAGGGCGCGGGGAGCGAAAGCTTGGAAAAGCTGCGGGGCATGGGAGGATTCCGGGGGGCGTTGAGTTTAGACAGGATTACAGGATTTTCAGGATCAGCAGGATTCATGCAGTTTCATCTATAAAAGCTTGCCATTATCCTGTACATCCTGCAGATCCTGCAATCCTGTCTAAAAAGTCTATGCATCCTTTTGTACGGCACCGGTTTCCTGCGGGCGGTAGCGCAGGGCAAGCCCCTTTAGGAAATTGCGCAGGAACTGGTCGCCGCAATCCTTGTAATGCTTGTGGCCGTCCTTGCGGAAGAGCGCGCTCAGTTCGTGCCGGGAGATTTCCGCGCCGGCCTGCTGCATGATGTCGAGCATCTCCTGCTCCTGGAGTTCTAGGGCGATCCGTAGTTTCTTCAGGACATCGTTGTTGGTCACGATGGCGCGCGGATTCAGCACCGGCTCTGGGGCGCCTTCCTTCTTGCCGCGCCGATGGATGATCAGCCCGTTCAGGAAGCACTCCATCTCCGGCTGCCCACACTCGACATGCCCGGGCTCCTCCGGTTTCTTGAGGAACTCGGCGACCTGGTCGTGTGTGACCGTGCAGCCGCCGAGGGCGAAGATGTCCACCAGCGTGGTGTCGTAATAGTTCAAGATGTACCGCAGCCGGCGGATGACGTCGTTGCTGATCATGGGAATATTCCTTCCTGCAAATGGGGTTGCGCTTAAGGTGACTTGTCATCGGACCGATCCGTCGGATCAGTCGGATTCTTCTTGTTTGAGGGGTGGCATCAGCAGCCGTTCCAGGCACTGTTCCCGGATGCCGTAGAATTCTTTCAGCGCCTGGAGTTGGGCGAGCGCGGGTTCGCGGCGGGAGGCGCCGGCGCGTTTGACGGCGAGGATCATCTTGTTCTTGGCCGTGTGTTCCGGCGAGACGAACTCGAAGATCTGCGCCTCGTAGCCCGACGCCTCCAGCAGCAGCGCGCGCAGGCTGTCGGTCACCATCTCCGCCTCCTGCGCCTGCTGGATGCCGAAGCGCAGTACGGGCTGGAGCACCGCCGGATTGGTCATCTGCGGCCGGATCTCCTTGTGGCAGCACGGGGCGCACAGGATGACGGCGGCGCCGGCGCGGATCCCCGCATGGATGGCCAGGTCGGTCGCGGTGTCGCAGGCGTGCAGCGCGATCATGACGTCAATCTTCTCCGGGACGGTGCTCTGCACATCGCCCTGCGAGAAGCGCAGGTTTGTCATCCCCGTTTTTTTCGCGGTCTCGTTGCAGAACTGCACCAGCTCGGGCCGCTCCTCGATCCCGAGCACCTGCGCCCGGTCGCCGATGACGCCGCACAGGTAGTCGTAGACCGCGAAGGTCAGGTATCCCTTGCCGGAACCGAAATCCACCACCTGCACGCGCTCCGCCTTGGCGAGCCCCGAGGAGGCGAACGCGCCCTCGAACAGTTCGAGGAAGACGTTGATCTGCTTCCATTTCCGGGACATCGAGGGCAGGACCTGGTGCTCGCTGTTGGTGACGCCCAGCTCCCAGAGGAACGGCGCGGCGGGGTTGACCAGCCGCTGCTTCTCGCGGTTGTGCGCCGTGGCGGGCGCGGCCTTTTGCGTCGCCTTGCTGCGGACCAGTTTCGGTTCGCTCTTCTTGTTGAACTCCAGCAGGACGTCCTCCGCCAGCGTGAACAGGTGCGCACTGCGGAAACCCGATGCGATCAGATCGTGGATCGCCTCAAACCCAGCCGGAATCGGGAAGTTCTTCGCAATGTCCTTCCGCTCATAGCGGTACACGAACGACAGCCGCGGCTCCTCCTTGATCGTGACGGCCCGGATCATGACGCGCTGCAGGCCCGGATCATCCCCGCGGTATTTCCCGAGGATGAGATTGACGAACGCGCCCCCGCCGAGCGCGCTCCGCAACAGGGCGAAAAAGCCTTCGACGGCGTCCTGGGCTGGTTGTGGTGTGGTCATGCGGGGAATATAGCCTGCTTATTTTGTGAACGTTCAACGCTCAAATCGACGGACATGAATTGAAGCGCAAAGGCGCAAAGTATGGAAGAACGTTCAACTTTCAACGCCCACGCTCCCGTTTGGGGCATGCCGGGCACCCCATCCGGCCTGCGGTGCAGGGGCCGGGCGGGCCAAGGGCCGGCCCGGTGTGCCGGCCGCGGCTTGGAAAGCATTTTTTTCAGGCTAAATTCCCGGCTTGATTTTTTGTGGTTTTCCGGCCCGGAGATTTGATCTGTCCGATCGGTCGGAGCCGTCCGATTTTCTATTCGAAGGAAGCAGCACACCATGAGCGAAGAGACGACCAGCAAGCCGGAGAGCAAGGCCGCGTACAACCCCGCCGAGGCGGAGGCGTTCTGGTACGAGGAATGGCAGCGCCGCGGCTATTTCAAGGGGGACCCGGCGTCGGCGAAGAACCCGTACGTCATCGTCATCCCGCCGCCGAACGTCACCGGTATCCTCACGCTCGGGCACGTGCTGAACAACACGCTGCAGGACGTCCTGATCCGCTTCGAGAAGATGCGCGGCCGCGAGACCTGCTGGGTGCCGGGCACCGACCATGCGGGCATCGCGACGCAGGCCCGCGTCGAGCACATGCTGAAGGAAAAGGAGAAGCTCACGCGCCACGACCTCGGCCGCGAGAAGTTCCTGGAACGCGTCTGGCAGTGGAAGAACCAGTACGGCGGCACCATCGTGCAGCAGCTCCGCCGGCTCGGCGTGGCCTGCGACTGGGAGCGCGAGCGCTTCACCCTCGACCAGGGGCTCTCCGACGCCGTGCAGGAGGTGTTCATCCGCCTGCACAAGAAGGGGCTGATCTACAAGGGGCACCGCATCATCAACTGGTGCCCGAAGTCCGGCACCGCGCTCTCCAACGAGGAAGTGAACTACAAGGAAACCCGCGGCAGCCTCTGGCACTTCAGGTACCCGCTCAAGGACGGCTCCGGCCACATCGTCGTCGCGACGACGCGCCCGGAGACGATGCTCGGCGACACCGCCGTCGCCGTCAACCCGAAGGACGAACGCTACGCCGCGCTCATCGGCAAGCTGATCGTGCTGCCGCTGGTCGGCCGCGAGATCCCGATCATCGCCGACGAGTTCGTGGACCCGGCGTTCGGCACCGGCGCGGTGAAGGTGACCCCGGCGCACGACCCGAACGACTACGAGATGGGGCTGCGCCACAAGCTGCCGATGATCAACGTGATGAACGATGACGCCTCGATGAACGAGGACGCCGGCGCGGAGTTCCAGGGGCTCGACCGCAACGTCTGCCGCAAGAAGATCGTCAAGATGATGGACGCGGCCGGACTGCTGGAGAAGATCGAGGAGCACACGCACCAGGTCGGCTTCTCCGAGCGCGGCGACGTGCCGGTCGAGCCGCGCCTCTCCGAGCAGTGGTTCGTGAAGATGAAGCCGCTGGCCGAACCCGCGCTCGCCGCGGTCGAGGACGGCCGCATCAAGTTCCACCCGGAACGCTGGACCAAGACCTACCGCCACTGGATGGAGAACATCAACGACTGGTGCATCAGCCGCCAGCTCTGGTGGGGCCACCGCATCCCGGCCTACTACTGCCAGGCCGAAGGCTGCGGCGAGATCGTCGTGGACAAGGCGACGCCCGCCAAGTGCCCGAAGTGCGGCGGCAGTTGCTTCAAGCAGGACGAGGACGTGCTCGACACCTGGTTCAGCTCCTGGCTCTGGCCGTTCTCGGTCATGGGCTGGCCGGAACAAACCGCCGAGCTGAAGAAGTTCTACCCGACCGCCACGCTGGTGACCGGGCCGGACATCATCTTCTTCTGGGTCGCCCGCATGATCATGTCGGGGCTCGAATTCATGGGCGAGGTGCCGTTCAAGGACGTGTACTTCACCTCCATCATCCGTGACGACAAGGGGCGCAAGCTCTCCAAGAGCCTGAACAACTCCCCCGACCCGCTGGACGTGATGGCGCAGTACGGTACCGACGCCCTCCGCTTCACCATCATCTACATCGCGCCCGTCGGCCAGGACATCCGCTACGCCAACGAGAAGTGCGAAATCGGCCGCAACTTCGCCACCAAGCTCTGGAACGTGGCCAAGTTCCGCCAGCGCTTCGGCGACCTCACGGCGGAGTGGGCCTCGCTCGACACGCTTGCGGCGAAGGACCTCTTCCCGCACGACCGCTGGATCCTAGCGCGGCTCGACGCGATCACCTCCGGCACTACCAAGGCGCTCGACAACTTCGACTTCCACCAATACGCCCACGACATCTACGAGTTCGTCTGGAACGAGTTCTGCGACTGGTACCTGGAATCCGCCAAGGCCGTGCTGAACGCCGGTGACGACGCGGCGAAGGCGCGCACGCTCCATGTGTTTGACCATGTGTTCGGCATGATCCTGCGCCTGGTCCAGCCGCTGATGCCGTTCATCACGGAAGAGGTCGCGCACTCCTTCGGCTTCGTCACCAAGGACGACTCACTGATGCTCGCCCCCTGGCCGAAACCGTTTGCGGACTCCGCACGCGAACGCCTCGGCGCGACCCCGGCCATGGCCGCGCTCGTGCAGGGTAAGTTTGCAATGTTAAGCGGAGGTCGCAACGTCCGCGCCAACTACAAAATTGCACAGAGTACCAAGATATCGGCCATAATCGTGCCCACTGACGACCAATATCGTCAGTTGATTGTAGACGACTCCGTTTCATTCTCAGCACTTCTAAACGCAGAGATTAAAATTATTGATGCAAGCGAGTGGCAAAGTATGAGTTCTACCAGTCCCGCAACAAGCGCGGTTGTAAGTGATGCCGGGACGATGTACATCCCGCTGGCCGGACTGATTGACTCCGTAGCGGAAGTCGCCAAGTTGAAAAAGCAGAAAGAGGCTATAATAAAAGCTCGAGACGGCTACAAGAACAATCTTGCCAAGGATAGCTTTGTTGCCAATGCGCCTCCTGCTGTGGTTGAGATGACAAAGATCAAACTTGCCGACTCTGAAGCCATGCTCGTACGCGTTAACGAACAGATCAAAGCACTGGAGTGAAAATAAAGGTGGATGCGTATTGCATCTTTCATGCACCCAAAATCAATTTCGAGTCAATCTAAAATGATTCAAAACACAAATAGCCTATTGAAAATTGACGAGCGTGGCCCCACGGCCATTAGCTTGTTCGCGGGAGCGGGTGGATGCTCTCTCGGTTTCAAGCAAGCCGGTTTTGAAGTGCTATTTGCGACGGACATCAATCGTGATGCAGTTGAGTCTTATCGGCGCAATTTTCCTGAAACTCCTTGTGAAGTGGCTGATATTCGTGATATCGGGCCGGAAATGCTAATTGGCAAAGTTGGTCTTAAAGCTGGCGAACTTGACATCCTGCTGGGAGGGCCGCCTTGTCAGGGATTTAGCAGTGCCGGGATGAAGTCTGGCGAGGATCCGCGCAACTCACTTGTTTGTCACTATGTTCGGTTGCTCGAAGTTATCCAACCCAAATGGTTCATTATGGAAAATGTCGAGGGCTTGTTGACAAATGACGACGGACTACATGTTCGCGATGCAGTAGAGGCATTCCTTCAAGCTGGCTATTCGGTCAATCTTGAAAAGGTTTATGCGCAGGGATACGGTGTACCCCAGCGCCGCAAGCGCGTGTTAATCGTCGGGAATCGGCTGGGGCATGATTTTGTCTTTCCCGAAGCAGTCACGCGGTTTTCCGGAAACATTTTTCGTAAAGGCGAAATCACATTTTCGACCGCAACAAGCGATCTGCCACCCGCAACGACAGACGCGGGGCAATTGCTTTCGTACATCGGGCCACCGACAAATGAATTGCAGGCTTATTTGCGAGGTGCATCGAAGACGGTTGCCGATCACTTTTCGCCGGTATTATCGGGAATCCAATTGGAACGGGTACTCGGATTGCAGTCGGGACAGACCATGAAGGATTTGCCCGCACATTTGCAACACGAGTCTTTTCATCGGCGAGCATTCCGTCGTGTGATGGACGGAACGCCCGTCGAACGACGTGGGGGCGCTCCATCCGGGTTAAAACGTTTTTTTGCAGATGAACCCAGCCTGACAATTACCAGCGCGGCAACCAGAGAGTTTGTGCATCCGACCGAAGACAGGCTTCTGACGTTGAGGGAGTGCGCCAGATTGCAGACCTTTCCTGATTCTTTTGTTTTTGCTGGTAACGCTGCTAGTCGCATCCAGCAAATTGGTAATGCCATTCCTCCGATTCTCGCACGAACGGTGGCGGAGCATATTGCGATGACGTATGGATTTCAGGCGTGTTACGATGGGCCAGTATATCCCAGGTTTCGTTTTCGCCTTACTCGCTCCGAAGGAATGAGTCCTGCACTAGCCCGGACAGAATTCTTGTTTGCCAAGTTAGTGGGATTGAAGGAAGAACAACTCGTATTATTCGAACAACCGAAAGTCTGACTATGCCGATTCCCATCGAAATCAGTGTGCGCACGACCAGATTATGCACCTATCGCGAGCTGTAAAGTGGGTAACTGCTCCCAGTTTTTGACGACCACATTTCCCGTTTCGATGAGCCATCCTTCGACGGCGAGACGCCAGGCTTGTTTCGAGTCGGCCTT
>CAIXRA010000014.1 GCA_903921725.1 uncultured Lentisphaerota bacterium | reverse complement strand
TCCTGGGGTTCCACCCTAGGCTAACCAACAGCCAGCCCCGCTGGGGCGGAGCGAAGATACGGGAGGCGTTTTCCTGGGGTTCCACCCCAGGCTAACCAACAGCCAGCCCCGCTGGGGCGGAGCGAAGATACGGGAGGCGTTTTCCTGGGGTTCCACCCCAGGCTAACCAACAGCCAGCCCCGCTGGGGCGGAGCGATGTATGGGAAAGATGGAACAACGGAAGATGCGTGAAATGGAGATGCATCAACAAGAAAGAACGAATGAAACCTCCCCGACCCAAGAATCGGGGTATCAAAACACCAATATCGTTACCGATAACTCAAGCGACCCAAGGGTCGGGGTATGTCACCAAGATGCGAATAAAAACTAGTTGGTTTGTGCAATAAGGAGCGATTTTTTCCGTTGGCAATGGTGTTACTGGTGTTCGCCCCGGAGGGGCCGAACGTCGGTTAGCCTGGGGTGCAACCCCAGGTCTTGGCGAAACAATAAGCGCCCCGGATGGGGTGCGCCAAACCTAACGCAAACCGGAGAAACCGCGCCATGGCACAGACGTACCACAAGATGTTGATGCACATCGTGTTTTCCACCAAGAACCGCACACCGGACATTACGCCGGACATGGCAAACCGGTTGCATGCCTACATGGCGACCATTGTTTCCAATAAATTCGGGTTCCTTTTGCGCATTGGAGGCGTGGAGAATCATGTACATCTTCTCGTGGACATGAAACCGGCGGTGGCGGCAGCCATTATGTTACGGGACTTGAAGGCGGGTTCATCCGCGTGGGTGCATGAGACATTTCCGCAGAAACGGTTTTTCGCGTGGCAGGCGGGGTATGGCATTTTTTCGGTGAGCGAATCCGGGAAGGATAGTGTGATCGAATACATCAACCGTCAGGCGGAACATCATCAGCGGATGACATACGAGCAGGAAGTGTTGGCATTGTTGACAAAGTATCAGGTGAAGTACGACGAAAAATATTTGTGGGATTGATTCCGGTGGGATGTGAGATGGCAACGTGAAAGGCCCGGCCCGCCGGGGCGGAAAACGGGGAATGGTTTTCCTGGGGTTCCACCCCAGGCTAACCAACAGCCAGCCCCTCTGGGGCGGAGCGAAGATGCGGAGGCGGTTTCTTGGGGTTCCACCCCAGGCTAACCAACAGCCAGCCCCTCTGGGGCGGAGCGAAAATGGAGATGAAGAAAAATACAGGTGGAATGACGCGGTCGGCAAACCTCGTCACGTTGTAATATCGAGATATGCCAATGGTATTCGCCCCGGAGGGGCCGAGCGTTGGTTAGCCTGGGGTGAAACCCCAGGAATACACGAAAAGTAATCGGTGCCCCAGCGGGGCGCGCCACACCGGAAGCAAACGGCGAATTATCCGGTAAATTGGATGCAAGGATTTGCAAGGTAACCAAATGTCCGAACCCACAGTTAATCTAAACGCGCTGACCCCGGCGATGCGGCAGTACATGCAGGCGAAGTCGGAGATTCCGGCCGACGCGATTCTGCTGTTCCGCATGGGCGATTTCTACGAACTGTTCTTCGAGGACGCGCGGCGGGCGGCGCCGCTGATGGACGTGGTGCTCACCGCCCGCGCCGGGGTGCCGATGTGCGGGGTGCCGTACCACGCGCTGCAGAATTATGTGGCGGCGCTGCTGGCGGCGGGCGCCAAGGTCGCCATCGCGGAGCAGATTGAGGATCCGAAGCTGGCCAAGGGGCTGGTGAAGCGCGCGGTGACCAAGATCATCACGCCGGGGACGGTGATTGAGGAGAACGTGCTGCAGTCCGGCCGCAGTAATTTTCTGGCGGCTCTTTTTCCAGGCAAGGACCGCTACGGGCTGGCGTTGCTGGATGTGAGCACGGGCGAGTTCCGGGTGACGGAAATTGCGGGGCGTCAGGCGCTGGAGACGGAGCTGAACCGGGTCGCGCCGGCGGAGTGCATCGCGCCGCAGTCGTGGAAGGACGGCTGCGAGAAGGCGGACGGGTTGCCGGACGCGCCGGCGCGCATGGTCTGGTCGGCGCAGGAGGACTGGCAGTTCGACTTTGAAGTGTGCCGGGAGCGGCTCTGCAAGCAGCTCGGGGTGATGACGCTGGACGGCTTCGGCTGTCGGGATCTGCCGCTGGCGGTTTCCGCCGCGGGTGCGGTGCTGGGGTACGCGCAGAACAACCTGCGGCAGGAGGCGGCGCAGATTACGCGCATGCAGGTCTATCAGCCGGACGACTACATGATTCTGGACCGCATCTCGCAGCGGAATCTGGAGCTGGTGGACTCGATCTTCACGGACTCGAAGAACGCGACGCTGTTCGCGGTGCTGAACCAGACGGTGACGCCGATGGGCAGCCGGCTGCTGCGCGACTGGCTGCTACGGCCGCTGCGCTCGCCGGAACTGATCGGACGGCGGCTGGACGCGGTGGAGACCTTCACGCAGGATTCGATGCTGCTGTGCGAACTCCGCGAGGCACTGGGCGCGGTGCGCGATCTGGAGCGGACGGTGGCGCGGCTCTGCGTGGGCAACGCGAACGCGCGCGACCTGGTGGCGTTGCAGGCGGGGCTGGCGGCGGTGCCGGGCATCCGCGCCATCGTCGGCGACGCGAAGGCGGACCTGCTGTGCGAACTCCGCAAGGGGTTGGTGGATATGAACGAGCTGGCGGACCTGATCCGGCGCGCGGTGGTGGACGAGCCGCCGCTGGCGCTGAAGGACGGCGGCATGATTCGCGAGGGATACAACGAGCACCTCGACGAACTCCGCAAGGCGGCGACGGAGGGGAAGAACTGGATCGCGGCGATCCAGGTGAAGGAGATTGAGCGCACGGGGATCAAGTCGCTGAAGGTGCGCTTCAACCAGGTGTTCGGCTATTTCATCGAGATCACGAAGGCGAACCTCGACCAGGTGCCGGCGGAGTACATCCGCAAGCAGACGATGGTGAACGCGGAGCGCTTCATCACGCCGGAGCTGAAGGAGATCGAGGACAAAATTTTGGGTTCGGAGGAGAAGAGCAAGGCGCTGGAGTACGAGCTGTTCCAAGAGCTACGCGAGGCGGTGGTGCGCGAGACGGCGACGATTCAGGGAATCGCGCGGGCGCTGGCGGCGTTGGACGTGGTCGCGGCGCTGGCGGACGTGGCGGTGCGCCACCGCTACGTGCGGCCGAAGCTCACCGGCGGCACGGAGATCGATATTCGCGACGGTCGGCATCCGGTGCTCGACGCGCTGATGCAGGAGACGCGCTTCGTGCCGAACGACGTGCTGCTGGACACGGCGGAGAACCAGCTGCTGATTATCACCGGCCCGAACATGGCCGGCAAGAGCACCTACATCCGGCAGACCGCGCTGCTGGTGATCCT
Source organism: uncultured Lentisphaerota bacterium (assembly GCA_903921725.1). GTDB lineage: Bacteria > Verrucomicrobiota > Lentisphaeria > Oligosphaerales > CAITYL01 > CAIXRA01. The sequence goes on along the minus strand of CAIXRA010000014.1, from coordinate 53,311 downwards.
GGCGCAGATGGGCAGTTTCGTGCCGGCGGCCTCGGCCACGGTCGGCATGGTGGACCGCATCTTCACGCGCATCGGCGCGGCGGACGACATTTCGCGCGGGCAGTCCACGTTCATGGTCGAGATGGTGGAGACGGCAAACATCCTAAACAACGCGACGCCGGCGAGCCTGATCGTGCTGGACGAGGTCGGGCGCGGCACGAGCACGTTCGACGGGCTGAGCCTGGCGTGGGCGATTGCGGAGTTCCTGCACGACAATCCGCTGGTGAAGGCGCGGACGCTTTTCGCGACGCACTACCATGAACTGACCGAGCTGGCGCTGACGATGAAGGGCGTGAAGAACTACAACGTGGCGGTGCGCGAGTGGGAGGACAAAGTGATCTTCCTGCGCAAAATCGTGCCGGGCGGCGCGGACCAGAGCTACGGCATCCAGGTCGCACGGCTGGCGGGGCTGCCGCGGCAGGTGCTCGGCCGGGCGCGGGAGATCCTGGACAATCTCGAAGGGAACGCCATCAACGAAGTGGGGCAGCCGAAGCTGGCGAAGCACAAGCCGAGAAATGGCGTGGCGGTGGAAGGCCGAACGCAGAACCCAGAACATTCGGACAGTCGGGCGGTCGGGCAGTCAGGCGGCAATGGAGAAGAACATTCAACGCCCAATGTCCAACGCCCAACATTCAACGAAGGTAAGGGTGGACGGGAAGAGGCCGATAGGTCTTTGGCGGCCGCGGTTCCGCGGGGGCGGAAGCCTAAGGCCGAGCGCCGGGCGGAAGAGGAATCCACGCCAGCCCTGCCGTCGGTTCCGCCCGCACAGCAGATGCTGTTTGATCTGGAATGAGCCGTTGCTTGCGGTGAGGCGGACCCGGCCGGGAGTGCGGGCGCCGTCTTTATCCGGCGCCGCCGTGCCAAGCAACAATAGACAAGAGTGGCTCCACTCTTGCGCCGTTCCGGCCATTCATCCCGCCGCGCCGTCCTCTGATTTCCTGGCGAAGGAGAGGGTGGTGTTGCCGATCTGGCGGTTCTTGACGAACGTCCAGTTGGAGAGCGGCGCCCACGGCGGGAGGATTTCGGCGTCATGCTCGAGCATCAGCAGCGGCCGGGTTCCGGCCCAGGCGGCGAAGGCCGCGTCCCGGAGCAGTTCCGGGCCGCCGTAATCGTCCTCCGCGGTGGCGTAGGGCGGATCCGCGATGATGATGTCGAACGCGCCGGCAAGCTCCGGGATGCGCCCGGGGGTGGCGCGGACATCGCAGTTGACGATGCGCACGGCGTCTTCCGGCACGCCGCCCATGGCCTTGGCGACGGCGGCGAGGTTCGCCTTCAGTACTTCCAAGTGCTGCCGTTCGCGTTCGACGAGCACGACCTGCGCCGCGCCGCGGCTCAGCGCTTCCAGCCCGAGCGCGCCGGTGCCTGCGAAGAGGTCGAGCACGCGCAGGCCGTCGAGCGGCCCGAGCATGGAAAAAAGAGTTTCCTTGACGCGGTCGCCGGTTGGGCGGATTTCCTGCCCCTTGATGCATTTGAGCTGGATACGGCGGGCTTTTCCGCTGATGATGCGCATGGAATGGGGTTCCTGGTTGCGGTTCGCCGCCTATTATAGCCCGGACACGGGGTGTTCCAAGCGCTGGCGGCGCATGGCCGCCGGCCGGTTTGAGCTGCAAGGATCATGGGTGTTGCCAGCCGGGCATTGCGCGCCGGAGATCTGGCGGGCGGCCCGGCTTGCGGGGGTGGCGCGCCGCCGCCTTGTTTTTTGCCGCGTGCGGCATCATCTTTCCGGCATGCGAAATGCGATTGAACAGCTGCGGGAGCATCTGCGCACGAAACGGCCGCTGGCCGGGGCGCTGAACGCGCTCCGTTTCCTAGGGCCTGGACTGCTGGTGACGGTGGGGTTCATCGACCCCGGAAACTGGGCGGCCAACGTCGCCGCCGGTTCGGCGTACGGCTACCAGCTCCTCTGGATGGTCACACTTGGCACGCTCATGCTGATCCTGCTCCAGCACAACGCGGCGCACCTGGGGATTGTGACCGGCGACTGCATTGCGGAGTCCGCAACGCGGCATCTGCCGAAATGGCTGTCGCGGCCCGTACTGGGCTCCGCGGTTCTGGCGGCGGCGGCGACGGCGTTTGCGGAGATCTTGGGCGGCGCCATCGCGCTGCAGATGCTGTTTCACCTGCCGCTGAAGCTCGGCGCGGGGCTGACGGCGCTGGTCGCGGGGGTGCTGCTGCTGCTGAATTCCTACGGCCGGCTTGAGAAGCTGATTGTCGGCTTCGTGTCGCTCATCGGACTGGCGTTCATTTTCGAGCTTTGCCTGGTTGACACGGACTGGGGCGCGGCGGCCACCGGGGCCATGACGCCCTGTTTTCCGCCGGGGGCGATGTTGGTCATCATGAGTGTGCTCGGCGCCGTGGTGATGCCGCACAACCTGTTCCTGCATTCGGAGATCATCCAGAGCCGGCAGTGGAACCGGCAGGGCGAGGAGGCCGTCGAGAGCCACCTGCGCTTCGAGTGGATGGACACCATCTTCTCCATGGGTATCGGCTGGCTGATCAACGGTTCCATGATCCTGCTGGCGGCGGCGACCTTCTTCAAGAAAGGGATCAAGGTGGACTCGCTGGAGCAGGCGGAGGAGATGCTGCATCCGGTTCTGGGGCACTCCGGGCATTGGGCGGCGCTGGTGTTTGCGCTGGCGCTGCTCTGCGCCGGGCTGGCGTCGAGCATCACGGCCGGCATGGCGGGTGGGTCGGTGTTCGCCGGGGTTTACGGGCGCGCCTATGATGTCCGCAACGGCTCCTCGAAAGCGGGCGTCCTGCTCACGCTCGGTTCGGCGCTGCTGGCGGTGTTTTTTGTGACGGACAGCTTCCGGGCGCTGCTTGTTTCGCAGATGCTGCTCAGCGTCCAGCTTCCCGTCACCATCCTCCTGCTGATCGGCCTGACCTCGTCGCGGAGGGTGATGGGCGCGCATGCCAACGGTCGCCTGGAGAAGTTCGCTCTGTGGTTCATCGCGGCCATCGTCACCACGCTCAACCTCATGCTGTTGTGGAGCCTGTTCCGCGGCTTTGGGCGCACTTGATCTGGTAATCCTGCATCGCGTCGAACGCGGCGGGGAGCCGGTGCCTGTCGGGGTAGGTGTCGAGTCCGGCGTCATCGAGCGCCGACAGGAGTTCGTGGGCCGCCTCGAGCGTGGAAAGGCACCAGCTGTGCGGCTGGCGTTTGATGCGGAACCGGCTTTTTTCGTGCGGCGTGAACATGAGGCGTGGCAGGCGCAGCAACCCCGGGCTCGACTTGAGCATTTTCCCCGCGCAGCTCCATGTCGCGTCCAGAAGGAAGACGACCAGCCGCCGTTCCCCGAGCGCGGCCGCGGGGAAGCCGCCTTCGGTCACGTTCATCGCATCTTCGCCGGGATAGAGTAGCACGGGGTAGTTCAGCGGGTCGTCCAGCAGTGCGCGGACCCGTTCGTCCGCGTCGAATCCGATGCCCGGGATGATCTCGCTGTTGGCGAGGTTGAGGCAGGCAATCCGGCCCGTCGTACACTTCTCTCGCCGGAACTCCATGGGGTGCATGAGCAGGACAATCCGCGTCCGCGTCTCCAGCGGCGGCGCCGACGGGCAGAGGCAGCAGGCCTTCGGGCGCCGGCAGCGGTGGCAGGTTTCACGCGGCATGATGGGGGGACTCCCTGGGAAATTCCGCGTGTCGGCCGGCGGATCGCAGAACAATACGCGCCCCGCCGCCCGATTCAACCTGAATGCCTGGCACCGTCCGTGCGAAATCCTGCCGGCGCGGTCACTTGGAGAACGAGATGTTGTCGAAGCGCGCCCAGTGGATGCGGTTGGTGGCGGAGGGGATCGCATAGATTACGAACCCGGCGTGCATCGTGGTGGACATCTTTGGGAGGCTGACGGTCTTGATGGTCTTCCAGGCCACGCCGTCCGCGGAGCAGGACAGGGTGAAGTCGGCACCTTTTCGCACGATCTTGAACCAGCGCATGCCGTTGCCGGCATGGCCGGGCTGGTTGCCCGCGCCGTTGATCATGGTGCTGTCGCAATAACGGGTCTGCTGGTTGGCCGCGCCCATCACCGCCGCATAGGGGATTTGCGAGCCGCCGAGCGGTTCGCCGGGCCGTGCGTTCAGGTTGTCGCGCAGAATGATGCCGGCGTACCAGTTGCTGGCATCCATCAACTCGGTGCTGTCCGGCTGCCTCCTGTCCGTGGTGATGTCGGCGAGCCGTGCGGTGAGGGTGCAGTCGCCTGTGACGGTTTTGGTCAGCAGCCCCATCGATTCTCCGACCAGGGTGACCGTCCGCCCGTCCTCGCTGAAGGCCATCGGGTAGAGATGGTGTTCAAGCTGGGTGAGTGTCAACTTTTTTTGCGCGGCACCTGCGGCTGGCCGTGCGGCGGCTTTCGGGAGGGCGAACGGTGCGCTGTCGACCGTGCGGTTCCCATCGTAGACCAGGCGGGCGCGGACAATGTTGTCGTCGCCGCCCCAGAGGACCGCCTGCACGGGCTCGCCGGGGTTCGGGCTGTCGGCAAGGAGGTAGTCGGCGCTGCGGGCACCCTGGGCGCTGTAATAATCGAACCCTGAGTTGGTTGCGTAGTATTCGATGCGTTCGGCCGTGACTGTTTTGGGTGAAACATCCGCGGAAAGCCGCAGGTTGATGCCGCCGGTTCCCTGGCGCACGGCCCGGACCACAATCTTCGGCTCATTGCCCGTCTCTTCACGGCAGAAGGCGGAGGGCGGCACGGGCTGGTCGGCAAAGCCGGGTCCCGACCAGGTGAGCTGCAGGAAGTCGTCGGCCTGGAGCATCTGCCGCTCCCCTTGGTAATAGGGGATCGAGAGCTTGTGTAGCCCGGGCTTCAAGACGGCCGTTCCGGCGGTCTTGGAAATGGAGTGGTAGCCGTCGGCGTTGACCACGACCTTGTCGTCGAGAATCAGTTTGGCGCCGCAGGCGGAAATCAGATTGAACGAATAGAGGCCGCCGGCGGGGACACGGAGGAAGCCGGCGAATTCAAAGGCGTAGCCGGTGCGTTTCAGGCGCGGGGTGAGGTCGGGAGTGGCCACGGCGCCCTGGCGTCTGGGCGTCAGCCCGGCGAAATCAGGAATGTTCTGCCACTCTTCGGCGCGGGGCGTTTCAAAATAACGGTAAGCCAGGCCGGCGGTCGTCTTCGTCGGCGCGCAGGCCGGCATCGCGGCGGCGGTGGTGACCGGGATTGTCACCGGCTCGGAACTCTGGCCGAAGATGTCGGTGATGCGGATCCGGGCCTGCAGGGCACCGCTTCCGGTTTCCACGTCCAGCACGCACTGCCGGGCCTCCGGTTCGTTTTCCGCCGCGGTGGCGACGACGGTTTCGCCATCAAGGATTTCCACCTTGTAGCCCATCTGCGGGGAAGCCTTGGCGTCCACCTTCCACTTCACGACCAGCCGGTTGCCGGAGCCTTCCGCCGCCGGTTCCGAGAGCTTGACGGCATCGAAGAAATCGGGCGTTTCCGGCTGGGTGAGCGTGGCCCGCTGGGTGACCACGGGGATGACCTTGCACCTGCGCGTTTTCGGATCCAGCGGGGTGCGGGTCGTTGTCAGGACGACCGAGCGCTTGTCGGCCGGCTGGGTGAGCGTGATGGTGTCCTCCCGGTGGTTGACGGCGCTGAACTCGGCCTCCGACCCCCACTTGCCGCCGCGCATGGCATAGGAATTGCGGAATTCGGCCGCGCAGCTTTTTGATGCGCGGTCGGAAAAGTACTCGCAGAAACCGCCCATGTTGTTGAAGCCGGTCAGCTCCGCCGGGAATTTGAAGGTGGCAAGGTGATGCCATTCGCCGGCCTCGAGGCTCTTCATCCAGACACCGGCATAGCCCAGATGCGGAACCGGCGTTGCCGGCGTCCAGGCGCGGTTTACGAAACGGTACCACGCGTTCGGCTTGAACTCGGAGTTGGGCCATTTCCCCTTGATGCCGCCCGAGCTGCCCTCCCACGTCGAACGCACCCAGCTCATGTGCTTGCCGGCATGCACAAAATCAATGCCTGATGACGGCGCATTCCGGCCCTTCATCTGCCAGGATGCGTACTGGATTAGATGCGCTTTTCCCCACAGCTCGCTGACGATGCCTCCGTAGTACTCGGAAATCCAGCCCTCCTTCGACCCGATGTTGCCGGGGTAGGTGGCGATGTAGATGCCGTTGGTCCAGTACGGATACCGGACGTCGTAGGTGATGCACTGCTGCGGCTCACGGTCGTTGTGCGTCACGTCGTAATAGCTTGCGCCCGCCAGTGCCGGGATCAGTGCCAGCAGGGCCGGCAGAAATTTCAGGTGAAGGCGGCAGTTCGACATGTCTGTGATCCTTGGTGTTGGTTTCTTGATGAAAGGGTGCCGCCGGGTGCGGGGTTATCGGATGACGAGGCTTGCGGGCGGGAGCCCCTGGGCGGTGACGGAGATTTTTACGGGACCGCCGGTCGCGGGCGTGAGGATGAGGGCTGTGGCGGTGCCCGCCTCGGCTGGCACGGAGGCGGGGGAGGCGAGCTCGGCGCCGTCGACGGTGAAGGTGACGGGCATGGAGGCGTCCGGGATGACGGTGCCGGCGGCGTCGAGGATTTCGGCGCGGACGAAAAGGGTGTCCTTTGCGGACTCCGCAATCGGCTTGCCGGCGAGGTCGGAGACGAGGCGGATGGCGGCGGGTTTTCCGGGGGTGCGGACGATGTGTTCGGCGACCTTTTTGCCGTCGCGGTAGGCGACGGCGCGGAGTTCGCCGGCCTCGAAGGGGACGCTGTGGAAGGTGAAGGCGGGATGGTCGAGGTGCAGTCCGTTGCCGCCGCCCCAGCGTTCAAGCTTGAGCGCTGGAGCGAACTGGGGGTGCGGGGTGTCGGGGCCGCTGTCGGGTTTCCGGCGGGCGACGGTTTTGCCGTTGAGGAGGAGTTCGACCTCGTCGCAGTTGGAGAAGACGACGACCTTGGCGGGTGACGGACGGGGCGTCCAGTAGTTGGCGATGTAGACCATGGGGCCCGCCCCGATGCCGGCGCCGACGGACGGGAGGTCGGGATTGCGCTGGCTCTGGAAAAAATAATAGGTGAATTTTGGGAGGCGGAGGATGTCCGAGGCGCCGCAGCAGGAGACGCGGGGTTCGCAGCCGCGGTTGTGGTCGAACATGACCCAGATGGAGTTGCCGATGGAGCGCGGCCAGTCGTTTTGCAGGAGGTTGGTCTCCCAATAGAAATTCCAGCAGGCGTTGAGGAGTTCCTCTTCGCCGGCACCGCGGCGGCGCCGGGTGGTGCTGCCGCCGCCGCCGAATTCGTAGTCGCCGTATTCACGGTTGTAGCCGGGCTGGTCGGGTTGGGCCATGAGCGGCCGCGAGAAGGTTTCGTTGGCTTCGGTGAAGGTGGTGTGCGGGACGTCGTAGTTGGTGGGTTTCTTAGGTCCGGCGTGATAGGTGTCGCCGGAGGTGAGGCAGCCGGGAAATTCTTCATGGGCGATATCGACCAGTTTGCGGCAGAATTCGATGGGGGGATAGGCTTCGTTGAGCGAGACTTCCCACAAGAGAACCGAGGGGTGGTTGCGGTCGCGCCGGATCATTTCGCGCACATCGCGGTCGACGCGGTTGGTGAATTCTGGATTCCTGTTATAGAACTGCCAGCCGGGGATGGCATCGGCGAGGAGGATGCCGAGTTCGTCGCAGGCTTCGTAGAAGGAGGGGTCCTGCGGGTAGTGGGAGAGGCGGACGAAGTTGAGCCCGGCGCTTTTGATGATCCAGGCATCGCGGTAGTTGGCGGCGTTGGATAGGGCGTTGCCGATCCAGGGGTATTCCATGTGGCGGTTGGCGCCGGTGAAGCGGAAGGGCCTGCCGTTGATTTTGAGGCCTTCGGCCTTGGAGGCGGTGAATTGGCGGATGCCGATGCGGGTGGACTGGGAGTCGATGCTTTTGCCGTCGACGAGGATGTCGGTTCTGAGTGTGTAGAGGTTGGGCGTGTCGGGGTGCCAAAGTCTGGGGTTGGCGACTTTGACGGCAAGCGTGATCTCTTTGGTTTCGCCGGGAGCGAGGGGAATCCGCTCGGCCAGGGCGGATGAATCAGACGAATCCAGCAGCGTTGCCTTGACGTCAACCTGCTGCTCCGCCTTGCGGCCGTTTCGGAGCTGGATATTGACCTGGACCGTTGCGGATTCTACGGAAACCTGAGGGTAGGTGACGAAGATGCCGCCGCCTGCGATGGTTTTCGCTTCGAGCGGGTGGGTGATGTGCAGCGGGTCGGTGACGGTGAGGTTGACGTCGCGGTAGATGCCGGAATGGTAGCAGAAGTCGAGGGAGCCCACCGGTTTGCCGGGGGGGACGAGGGGGTGTTCGCGGTTGTCGGCGCGGACGATGATCTCGTTGGGCTGGCCATAGTGGAGCTTGTCCGAGAGGTCGATAATGAAGCCCATATAGCCGCCGGCCTGGAAGTGGATGTGCCTGCCGTTGAGCCAGTAGTCGGAGATCTGCATGACGCCCTCGAATTCGAGGACAACGCGCCTGCCCCGCCATGCGGCGGGCGGGGTGAAGGTTTTGCGGTAGAAGGCGATTAGTTTTTTCGGGGCTGTGATTTCACGCGGCTCGATGGCGGCGGTGTGGGGAAGGGTGATCGGCTTCCATTCGGCACCGGAGAACCCGGCACGGATTTTGACAAGGTCGGCATCGGTCATCGGGTTGAGGACCTGGGTCTGGTCGGCATGTTCGGTGGTGAACTGGGATTCCCAGCTGGTGCCGAGGATTTTGGCGGAGGTGTCGAGGAGCCCGATTTCGGCGGCACCGGCGAAGGGGGCGTTGTTGAGGCTGGACTTTGCGATGAATTTGAGGTAGCGGCCCTTGCGGGGTTGGTCGAAGTCGAAGACCTGCGGGCCGGGGCGGTCGCTACAGGCGGCTTTGGTTACCGGTGATCCCCAGTTGGCGGTGGAGGCGGAGAGGTAGGTTTCGAAGTCGCGGACGAAACCGTTTTTGCAGTCGCCCAAGCGTCCCTGGTAGAAAAAGGCGGAGGCTTCGACTGTCTTGCCGAGGTCGATGACGAGTTCGTGGGGCATTTTGTCGGCGCCGCCGGAGTAGCGGGTATGCCAGAAGGTACCGGGGTCGTTGTCGAAGGCATTGGTGGCGGGGCTGTTTTCGTGTTCCGTCTCCTGGCTGGGGGTGGCGAGGAGTTTCCAGTCCGCGGAGGGAATCGGCTTGCGGCCGGCAAAGGCGGCCGCAGGGTCGTCGAAACGGGCGGAGAAGGTTTCCCACCCGGAGTTGAAGGATTGTTCGAGCCGGGGCGTCGCGGCGGGGGAGGCGGCCTGAACGCCAGAGGCGCAGGCGAGCAGGGCGATGGCAAGGCGCATATTCATCGTTGGATCCGGGCTGCTGATGGTTGCGGATGCCATCTCCGACGCGACGGCCGCATCGGGCGTGGTGGTTTTCGAGTGGAAAATTTCGTCAGCGTTGTGACACGAAAAACGGTGCGGGGTTCCTCCGTCTGGAAAATTCCGCGGAAACGGGCGGCGTGATGGCGGGCCGGCGGTCGGTGCCGGGGTTCCGGCTCATGTCAGCGGACATCGCGGGCGCGCCACGCCATGCCTGCGGGCAGCACCAGATCTTTTGCGCGCTCCTTGGGTACGACCTCCAGCTTTTCGATCCTGCCGTTGCGGTACACGCATTCCACGGTGGTGCAGCCGGGGGCGTGGAGCTTGAAGGAGACGTTCCAGTCCGCGGGCCAGGCGGGCAGGAGGAGGAGTTGCCTGTCGGGACCGGGCTGGAGCAGCATTTCCTGGAGGGTGTTGGCCATGTTGCCGGCACCGTCATAGTCGGGGCACCAGTCGTGGGGCGATCCGTAGTAGCCGGGGAAGCGGAATTCACGCGACCGCTGGTTGGCGACCCGGAGACGGGTGGCGTTGCCGCTGCGCAGGAGCACGTCCTCCTTGGCGCCGTCAATCAGGCCGAGGCGGGCGGCGAAGATGCCGGTCTGGTACCAGCAGCAGTGCCCCTTGTTGACCATGTCCGCCCAGGCGCGGCGGGCCTCTTCGATGTCGTGCTGTGTGCGGCCCAGGCCGTAGATGCGGAACGGATAGACGCAGTAGAGGTCCGGCGCCTCGTAATTGCTGCGTGCCGGGTTGTAAAGACGTGCGACGTCTGGAACGGTCTGCCCCTGCTTGTTTCGGGTCTTGGGCAGGTCGGGCGCGGCCTTGGCGATGCTCTGCCACCGTGCGCGCTGTTCCGGCGTTATGAGTGTGTCCGGCAGGGCCAGCAGGCGGGCGGTGATCTCATGTAGCCCGGCGATGGAGGGCATGTCGTCGGTGACTCCCGTCCAGTAGGTCTCGACACCATGGGAGGGGAAGATGACGATCTTGCCGGCCGTGTCCTTCTTGAAGCGGGTGTCGTAGAAGGAGAGGGCTTTGTCGCACCAGTGGATGGTTTTCTTGAGGAACGCCGGGTCGCCGGTGTAATCGTAGCGGTCGAGCGCGATGGAGCCGAACTCCAGCGCCTGCTGCCAGATGTTGCGGGTGTAGCCGTTCGAGTATTCACTGGCGCCCCAGCCGAAATCACCCATGCCGGGGAGGCCGAAGAGCGAGAGCGTCTCGTTCATGTAGATGCCGTTGGCGTTGTAATAGGTTTTGGCCATTGCCTCGAAGGCCTCCTGGTTCCGGAAATAGAAGTCGTAGAAGGAGTCCATCAGGTCGAAATTGCCCTGCGCCAGATGGAGCTGGTACATGAAGCGGGTGTTCTGCCACCAGAGGCTGGGGCCGTAGAAGCGGTAGTCGGCATTCCAGTTTTTTCCGCGGGGGTCGGTGGCGTAGTAGGCGAATTCCGGCGCGACGGTGAAGATGCCGCCGTTGAAGTGGGCGGGCATCGACGAGCGTTCCTGGCAGGCGAACTGGTAGCGGGTGAGGATGTAGGCCTGTGTGACCTGCGAGAGGGTGCGCGGGGCGGGTTCGGCTTCGGAACCGCCAGCGCGTTTGCCGTCCTGATAGAGGGTGAAGCGGCCGCCCGGCTCGCCGACGACGGCCACGTGCGACCATTGCTTCAACGGCAGCGGCTTGCCGGCCAGAAAGGTTTCGCCGCCGATGATCAGGCGGAGTTTGCCGCCGTGGTTGTCGAACAGCATGCCGTCGCTGCCGCCGGGCGTGATCTTGTCGAAGATGCGCCCCTCGCCGGCGGGCTTGATCCAGGCTTCCATGGTGAAGCCTTTGGGGAAGGTCCAGCCGACGGAGTTTTTGGCGGCGAGGAAGCCGTCCTTGAACTCGCCCGCGGCCGGATCCGCCGCGCCCTGGGCCGTGAAGTCGGCGGGACCGGCGAAGGCGGCTGGTCCGGGTGGAATCCGATCGCGCGGGGTGGCCGCCAGACGGGCGACGTCGGCGGTTGTCAGTGGTTGGTCGTAGACGGCGATCCGGCCGAAGGAACCGCCAAGTGAAATATCGCCGGCGCGTCCGGCGCCGGCGTGCAGGGCGTAGCGGTTGCCGGGAATCAGCGGGGGCGCGGCCTCCGCAACGAAGATCCATGAACGGTTCCAGAAGCTGTCCCACCAGCGGCGGGTGCGCTCCGCCGCCTTGGCCGGCGTGGTGGAGGCTGCGGCCTGTGCGGTCAGTTCCTTGAGGAAGGCGTCGGCGCTGGCGGTCTGCGCGGCGTGTGTGGCGATGCGCAGGTCGAAGGGTTGTGCCGGTTTTTTCAGCGTCAGCACGCCGGGCGCGCTGCTGACGAAGCCGGGGCCGAAGATTGTGGCGCCGAAGGTGAGGTGCAGGAGCGGGTCGCGGATTTTGCCGGCGACCGCTTCGAGGTGCTGGGCCGCGATGTGGACGGCGACCGGGGAATGTTCGTTGCGATGGTACCAGGTCACGGCGTCCGTGTTTGCCAGCACAACATCGGCGACCTCCTCGTTCTTGGCACCCAACGCCTTCGGCCCCGTGCCGTCACGGTAGACCCAGCTGGAGCCGAGTTCGCCCGAGGCGTGGTTCAGCGCTCTGGCTTTGGTGCGCCAATTTTCCAGCGTGGCGGTGACGGCGACCGGCTGGTCGGCCGTGCCGCTCACATGCACGGTCTGGCTGTCGCTGTCCACAAAGACGCGCAGGCGGATCTCCGAACCTTTTTTACCCGCCGTGATCTCGCAGCAGCCGCCGCGCAGGACGAGCCGTTGAGAAAACGGACTTCCCTTCGCGAACGGATTGGGGGAGAAGTGGATGCGGATGCGTCCGAGTTTCACCAGCCGGTGCATTTCGGAGACGGCGTCGTTCCGCGCCAGATAGAAAAGCAGGTCGCCGTCCTCCTCGGCCCACAGGCCGATGCCGGTGGTGCCGTTGCCCAGCGGGATGGAGTCGGCCTCGTCCTTGGAGGGGCTGGAGAATAGGATGTCATACGGCGCCATGGGGTCGGCGGCCGGCTGCTGTGCTCCGAAAGCGGCGGTGCAGGCGGAGGCCAGCATGGCGGGGACGAGGAAGGCGTGCTGGATTTTCATGAGTGGGCCTTCCGGATGGAGCGGCGGATTCTGTTCAGCCTGTGACGTCGAAACGGGTGCGATGGTCACTGGATTCCGCGTTGTTGCCGACCTGGAGTTCAATGGATGCGGGGTCGACCTCCCATTTGTTGTCACGCGTCAACCGGATGAATTTTTGTATGGGGCATCCGCTGGGAGTGGTGCGGACGTCGCAGGAACAACGGCAAAGAGGGCGAGCGCGGACAGATGGTTCATGAGTTTCGACAGAGCCATTCCTTACGGCTTGAGCAGCGGCGCCAGCGCATCGGCCCAGAGCTGGTAGCCCTTTTCGGTCGGATGACAGAAGTCCGACATGAGGGCGCGGGGAATGGTTCCATCCGGGTTGAGGAATTTGGGGCCGATGTCGAGGAAGGTGATGCCGGGACGCCCGCCGAACCCGGCCAGGCGCTTGTTGATTTCGGCGATTAGGAGGCGGCGCGGGTGGTCGGGCTTCTCCTCGCGGGGGAAGACGGCCATGAGGATGATTTTGGCTTGGGGTGCCTGCTTCCGGATGCGGTCGCAGATGGCGCGGACGCCGTCGGCGATCTCATCGGGGGTGTTCTGGCGGGCATTGGGGGTGCCGCTGGTGTTGTTGGTGCCGATGTTGAGGACGACGAACTTGGGATGGAGCTTGGCGAACTCGCCGTTGTCGAGCCGCCAGAGGACGTTCTGCGTGCGGTCCCAGCCGAACCCGAGGTTCAGTACGCGGTGCCCGGCGAATGCGGTCCGCAGAACCCTCTCCCCCTTTTTGCGCGCGCCGGCCGCTGGCAGTCCACCCCAGGCATGGGTGATGGAGTCGCCGACGAACACCAGATCGGGGTCGAGTGCGGCCTTGATCTTCAGGATTTCATTGTGGCGCCCCATCCAGTCGTAGCCGTCGTTTTCCAGCTTGGGCACCGGAATGACGGCGGTGTTTGGCGAAACCGGCGTGGGCGGCACGGGTTCGGGCGCGCCAGCGGCGACTTTCTGCGGGAGCCGGCCGTTGTTGGAGGGTTTGGCGGGCGCGGTTTCGGGCCCGGCCTCGAGGAACGCCTTGAGCCGGTCGGGCCACTCTTTGGCGGCGCCGGGGCGGTTGTCGCCCATGCCGAAGCCGTGGCCGCCATCCGGAAGGAGATGGAACGTTTCCCGGCCGTCGAGCCCCTTCCAGCCCTTGGCGTAGATTTCGCTGCTCGTGACCCAGCGGGGGACGTCGTTGGCGGCGATGAGGAGGAAGAGGCGGCCCGTCGGCGCGGCGGGCGGCAGGACGGCGGGCCGGGCGGAGTCTTTCGCGCACTCGTCGAGATAGGCGGGATAGACCAGGATGAGCTCGTCGGGCTGGGCGTCCCGTGGATTGGCGGCCAGTGCCTGGGTGGCGCGTGCGGCGAGATGGCCGCCGGCCGAGTATCCCATCATGCCGAATCGGCCGCCGTGCAGGCCGAGCGCCCGGGTTTCAGTCCTGACCAGACGCCAGCAGGCGAGGGCGTCCGCCAAGGCCAAGTCGCGGGTCTTGTCGCCGGACGCAATGTGGTATTCGAGGATGGCGGCATCGAAACCGCACTGGTTGAGGAACCGGGCGGTTCGCTCCCCCTCGGAAACGGCGGAAAGGATGCTGTAGCCGCCGCCGGGAAAAAGCAGGATGGTACCCTTGGGGCTGGCGGCATCGGTGCGCATCAGCCGGACCGCCGGACCGTTGTAGGTGCGGATGCGGCCGGTGGCGTCGACCGGATTGCCCGAGGCGACCGGCCGGCCGTCGGGGGAAACCCATTCCGCCTTGTCCCGGGCCGGCGTCTCCTTGCCGGTGTCGGCGGCGTGGGCCGGAACCAGGCAGAAAACAAGTCCGGCGGCCAGGCTCAGGCAGGCTATGTGCGGTCTCATGGGGATTCTTTCGTGGCCGGCGGCCTGTTTTGAATGCAAAAATCAATCCGGATGGCGGCATCGGAATTCAGGTCGAAGGTTCCTGTATTGTGCTTCTCAGGCTTTCATTGGCGGTGCGGGCCGCGGGGCGGTGTCGACCGCGGTGGCGCAGGCGGCGAGCATGACATCGCCGACCGTGACCCAGTTCGAAAGGTCGCCGGGGGTGACGCCGAACTCCGCTTCGACCCAGACACCCAGATCCACCAGCGCCAGACTGTCCAGGCCGAGTTCGCGGGCCAGCAGCGTCTGGTCGGTGATTGGCGGCGGCGGCTTCACAATGGCCTGGGCGGCGAGCTGGCAGGCCACGCGATTACGGACCACGTCTGGCACCTCGGCGAGGGCAGCGGAGAGATCCGGGCGCATCGGGTCGGACAGGATGTGAGTTCCTTCATTTTCCCAGTGATAGAGCGGCACGACAGTGTTGGCGCACGCGTCCTGATTGTAGAACGCCTCCAGGTAACGGTTGAGCACGGTGCGGTCGGCGCTCCGCGGGAAATCGGACGGTTCGACGAACTCGATCGACACGGCGCGGCGCGGCGCGAAGAAAACCCCCTGGAGCAGCAGCGCCCGGAGCCCGCCGAGCAGGTGCGTTCCGATTTCGGGGAAGCGGCCGGTGTGAGCGTAGCTGAAGCGGCTGCCCCAGAGGCCGCGGGTGCGCACCAGAATGATCCGCGTGTCCGGCGGGATTTGGGGCAGCAGGCGTTCCAGGCCGCTGTTGCCGCCGAGATCCTCGAAGCGGCTGCGGTAGAGCCGGCCGGCGGCATAGTACTGCAGGTTCTCGCCCTGGCGCATCTTGCCGATGCAGGCGGCGATGGCGGCCTCGACCGCGGGCTTCGAGCGGCGGCCGTGCTTTGTCGGGTCGGGGATCGGGATGATGCCGAAGAGGCGGGCGAAATTGCGGACGACCGGGCGGTCCGCGTTGTCGCGGTCCATCAGCACGTGCGGTGCGAAGCCGCGCTGCAGGATGAAGCGCATGAGGAACGGCTCCAGCGCCGACGGATGGTTCGGCAGGAAGAGCAGCCCTTTCGTGCCGCGGTCGCGGACGGCGTCCAGCCCCGTAATTGTCACGCGGTAGCGCAGCCCCAGCAGGCCGCGGAGCAGGGCCGCCAGGATGTTCGCGATGATGTAGGACATGGCAAGGGGCTCCAAAAGTTAAACAGGCGCCCGCGGATTCTTCACGAATGGATTTTTCGGGGGGAACGAAGGGCTTCTGTCGTTGCCTCAAATTCGTGCCAATTCGTGGGCAACCAATTTGAACGGTAATGCTTTATCGTCAAGCCTTTCAGCAGTTATCCGCATTCCGGATCGCGCACATGGAACCTGGTCATCGGCGCGGCGGGCTTGACCTGGCCCCACCGGCGCACGGCCGGAATCAGGAGAAGCGTCACCAGCAGCGAGGAAATGCCGAGCAGCCCCATGCCGTTCGTTGGCGTCATGTATTTGTTGATCGGCAGCGCGGCCAGCGAGCCGAGCAGCATGCCGGAGAAGACCACGAAGTTCACCGCCGCCAGCACCGAGCCTTTGCGGTCGGCCGCGGGGCGCACCTGGATGAAGCTGTCCACCGGCACCATGAAGAGGCCGCCGCCGATGCCGACCATGCCGATGCACAGGTAGAGCGCCGTCACCTGCGCCGTGCGGGAGAAGGCCAGGACATGCGGCACCGCCGCGACCGCCAGCAGCGCGCCGGTCATCAGGGCGCACGACGGCAGCAGCATGCGGAACCAGCGGCCGCGGTTGGTCAGGCGCGCGGCCAGCAGTCCGCCCGCGCCGATGCCGATGAGCTGCGACGCCAGCAACCCGCCCGTGGCGGCCTTCCCCAACTTGTACTGGTCGATGCCCAACGGGTTGATGACCAGGAACTCGACCCAGCCCAGGATGAAGATGAACACGGTTGCGGCCACCGCGACCGCCAGCGGCGGGTCGAGCCGCATCGTCCAGAGGTCGCGGAACGTCTTGCGGTACGCCTCCCACGGGAATTTCGACGCCGGCGCCGCCGCGGGCCGCGCCACCACGCCGTAGCTCAGCGCCAGCCCGACGACGGCCGCCACCACCACGATGCAGCCGACCGCCAGCTGGCCGTTGGGCACGTTGGGGATGAGGCACGTCTGTTTCTCCCCCGCCGACAGCGCCACGCCCGCCAGCGCCGTGCCGGCCATGATCCCGAGGTTGACGACGGTCCGCAGCACGCCGTTGGCATGCGGCACGTAATCCTCCGGGTACAGTTCCGGGATCGAGCCGTTCAGCGCGGGGCTGAAGGCCGACGCCTGGGTGCCGATCAGCAGGAGCATCACGAACACCAGCGGCCAGCCCAGGGGCGAATGTCCGACCAGGCAGATGCCGACCGCGCCGGCGAGCATGGCCGCCAGCTCCATCCATTTCGCGCCGATCACCACGCTGCGCTTGGGGAAGCGGTCCGCCAGCCAGCCCGTCACCGGGGCCAGCGCCAGGAACGGCAGCGTGAACACCAGCGAGGCCCAGCTCTGGAGCGCGGTCAGCCCCGCCGCCACCGCCAGCATCGCCGCGGCGGACTTGTAGAAATTCTCGTTGAACACGCCGAGCGCGAAGGCGCCGGCCATCGCGATGAAATGCTTCCGCGCGTGGCGGATATGCCGGAGGTGTTCGGTGTCCTGATTGTTCATGCGGGATCCTGTTTCTTGCCGGAATCCGCGTCGTCGTCGGCTGGCATGATCAGCGAGTCGAGGCTCTCAAACGGCGAAAAAACGGAAGCCGCCGGCTCGCCGTCCACCGGCACCATGCCGCCGTGGTAGTCCGCCAGCTTGTAGCGCTCGTGTTCGTGGTCGTGGCAGAAGAGGCAGAGCAGCTCCCAGTTGCTGCCGTCGGGCGGGTTGTTCTTCCAGTTGTGGTCCTTGTGGTGGACCGTCAGCTCCTTCAGCCGCTTCCCGTCAAACGAGCGCCCGCAGCTCGTGCAGACGTGCGGGAACAGCTTCAGCGCCCGCTCGCGGTACCCCGCCTGCCGGACAAGCAGCGTCGCCCGCTGCTCGCGCAGCGACCGGGCATGGTCTTTGGGGCTGGAGGTGGTCATGGGGAACCTTGGGGAGGGGCTGGAATTGGGGGAGTTGGTTGGGAATGGGACCGATCCGACCGATGGGAAAACTTAAAATAAGACTCATCCCTTCAGCATCACACCTGCACGGCGTCAATCTTGACGGTGGCGGCGTCCGCGCAGCGGGCGAGGAGCGGCGCGACGGTTTCGGCGAGGAAGTCGTCCACCTGTTCCGGCGCGCGGCCGACGAAGCGGCGGGCGTCCATCAGGTTCGGCAGTTCGTGCTTGATCGTGGCGAAGACCGGGTCGGCGGCGATGCGCTCGAGCAGGTCGTTGTCCTTGCCTTCCTCCTTGACCTTGCGGCCCGCGGCCATGGAGTGCGTGCGGATCGACTCGTGCAGTTCCTGGCGGTCGCCTCCGGCCTTGACGCCGGCCATGATGATCGCCTCCGTCGCCATGAACGGCAGCTCGGCCTGGACATGCTTGGCGATGACCAGCGGCCAGACCTGCAGGCCGGTGGTGACGTTGACGGCGGTGGTGAGGATGATGTCCGTGGCGAGGAAACCCTGCGGCAGCGAGAGGCGGCGATTCGCGGAGTCGTCCAGCGTGCGCTCGAACCACTGGTTCGCGTGGGTCTGCGCGGCGTTCGACTCCAAGCTCATGACGAAGCGGGACAGCGCGCAGATGCGCTCGCTGCGCATCGGATTGCGCTTGTACGCCATCGCGCTGGAGCCGACTTGGCCGGACTCGAACGGTTCCTCGATCTCCTTCATGCTCGCCAGCAGCCGGATGTCGGTGGCCATCTTCGCGGCGGACTGCGCGATGCCGGAGAGGATCGCCAGCACGCGGAAGTCGAACTTGCGGGTGTAGGTCTGGCCGGACACCGGGACGCTCTTGGTGAAGCCCATCAGCTCGGCGACGCGCTTGTCGAGCGCCTTGATCTTGGCGTGGTCGTTCTCGAACAGTTCCATGAAGCTGGCCTGCGTGCCGGTGGTGCCCTTCACGCCGCGGAACATGAAGTCGGCCAGCACGGCGTCGACCAGCTCCAGGTCGAGGCAGAAGTCGTACATCCAGAGCGTGGCGCGCTTGCCGACCGTGGTGAGCTGGGCCGGTTGGAAGTGGGTGAAGCCGAGCGTCGGCAGATCGCGCCGCGCCTTGGCGAACACCGCCAGGGAGCGGATGACGGCGGCGAGCTTGCCGCGGAGGATCTTCAGCCCCTCCCGCATCTGGATCAGCTCGGAGTTGTCGGTGACGTAGCAGCTGGTGGCGCCGAGGTGGATGATGCCCTTGGCACTGGGGCACAGCTCGCCGTAGGCCTGGATGTGGCTCATCACGTCGTGGCGCAACTTCTTCTCCCAAGCTTCGGCGCAGTCGTAGTTGATGTCGTCGAGGTGCGCCTCCAGCTCCGCGACCTGCGCGTCGGTGATCGGCAGGCCGAGCTCCTTCTCCGCGCGGGCCAGGGCGACCCACAGCCGGCGCCAGGTGCCGAACTTGGTGGCGGGCGACCAGACGGCGTTCATCTCGCGGCTGGCGTAGCGCAGGGAAAGCGGGTTCTCGTAGATGTTGCGGTCAATCGTCATGGCCGGACCTCTTCTTCTGTGCGTGTCATGCTCGTGGACGTGCGCGCGCCTTAAACCGCACGGCAAGCCGATAACGTAATCCACCAAGGAACAAATCAAGAACCCCGCCGCGAAAAGAGCGATGAACCGCACGGTTGCCCGCGCTGAATGGGCGATGGAACGCCTGAATGGCCCCAGTCACCGCACAAATCAGCCGCCGTTGTGGTAGACCGCCGCGGGTCGGGTCGGGCTGACGGCGCGGTCGAAGATGAACCAGCGCCGGACGGAGCCGTGCTCCAGCAGCCATACGTGTGCATTGCGTGAAAGCGCCGCCGGTGCGGACTCCGCACGGGAAACAAGGATCGCCTCCGCCGGCAGCGGCTGTGTCCACGGCTTCGCCCGTCCGCCGGGACAGCGCGCCGGACTCAGCCCCGCCTCCATCCAGGCAATTTCCGCGCATTCCGCAAGCGTCCGCTCCCGCGCCGCGAGGAACGCATGCAGCAGGCCGAAGCGCGTTTCCAGGCTGGTCGGCGCCTCCAGCACCGGCGTCCGGCGCAGTTCCGCCAGGAACGACGCGTAGAAATCTGGGAGCTGTTCCACGGCGGCACGCACCACGCCGCGCAGGGCGGCGGCGTTGTGGAAGCCGTCCACGAGCCGCGAGAGCAGGCGCGCCTCCAGCAGCTCCTCCGGCGTCATCTGCGGAGTCCGCAGCACCTCGTAGGGCGCGTCCGGGGCGGCGGCGATGCCCAGCCTGGCGGCGTCGGCGGCGAGCGGCGTTCCGGGGAGGAGCTTGAGCGTTTCGAGCTGGATCTCCTCCGGGCCGAGCCGCGTCACCTTTTCCAGGTCGGCGAACAGCCCGCCGCGCGTAACTTCCGGCAGTCCGGCCAGCAGGTCGACATGCACGGCGAGGTTGCGGAGTCCGCAGAGGAAGGCCAGGCCGTCCAGCGTCCGTTCCATGTCGCCCCGACGGTTGCAGGCGGCGAGTGCGGCGGGATTCATCGTCTGGAGCCCGACCTCCAGGTGCAGCTTTCCGGCGGGGAACCCGCGGAGCGTCTCCCGCAGCTCCTCCGTCATCCAGGCGGGGTGCAGTTCGAGATGGAAACGGGTTTCCGGACAGAGGTCGCGGAAGAGCGCGAGCAGGGCGCAGGCGCGTCGCGGATCGGCGTTGAAGGTGCGGTCGAGCACGCGGACCTCACGCATGCCGCGGGCCCGGATTTCGGCGAGGCGCTCCCGGACTTGCTCCAGCGGCAGCAGCCGCAGCGGAACGCCGCCGCTGGTGCAGAAGGCGCACTCGTTGGCGCAGCCGCGGCTGGTCTCAAGCTGGATGAACGGCTTGCCCCAGTCAAAAAACGGACTGGCCGACGGCGGCGGCAATGCGGCAAACTCCGCGGCCGACAACGCCGCCGCGCCATGATCCCAATACGCCCCCGCATCATCCAGCCGGCACAGCCCCTCCACTTGCAGGTTGGGGGAGTCGTCCGCGAGAATGACCTCTCCACTTCCCCAACACCCCCTGAGGGTGGCACTGCCACGGGTTGTTTTAATCTCAGAGTTGCGGAGTGCGCAGACGCGCTGGCCGTCGCACCAATCTCTGGCGCCATCGTCTGCGCACTCCGCAACTCCGGGTGTTAAAAGAAAACCGTGCCTGTGGCACTCTCCAGAGGGGTTTGGGTGGATGCGAGAACGGCATCCCCCCAACCATGCGAGCAGTTTGGGAAAGGCGAGTTCGGCTTCGCCGCGGAGGACGCAGTCCACGGCGGGTTCGCGGCGCAGGAATGTTTCGTTGTCGCCGAGGAATTCGGGGCCGCCGAGGATGACGGTGCATTCCGGGCGGAGCGCCTTCACGCGCCGGACCACGGCCAGCAGCAGGTCGCGGGTGAAGAGGTACGCCGTTCCGGCCAGGACGTCCGGCTGTTCGGCGGCGACGCGCGCGGCCACCGCGGCGGGGGAGTCGTTGATCGTCGCGGCGACGGCGCGCCATTCCGGTTCGGGCGTGATGCGGCCGCGGCTGGCGGCGTGCAGCAGCGGCAGCGCGAGCGACGAGTGCGAGTAGGAGGCGCGCACGTCCAGCCAGACGATGCGCAGCGGCCGGGGCGGCTGGCGTTCGTCTTCTTTTGCGTTTTGTGCCGCCAGCGCCATGGGAATTTCCTGAAAACTCATTGGACGGATCGGTCGGATCGGTCCGATCGGTCGGATCTTTTTTCCCCTCAATCCGGGCGGGTAAGGCCCTTGGCGAGGTCGGGGAAGATGCGGTCGGCCTCGTCGCGGTTGAACTCGAAGAGGATGAAGCCTCCGGCGCCGCGGCGGCGCGTTTCCAATATCTGTTCGGCGGTCTGGAGCGGCGTCAGGCGCACCGCGCGCACGCCGATGCCGGGGCAGAGCATGGTTTTCGTGCCCGCGATGGCGGCCTGCTGCCGGCGCACCATCTCCGCGAACTGCCGGGCGTCCGTGACGTAGTTCATCGGGCAGAGCTGATCCATCAGCCCGGCCTTCGCCCAGGCGGCGCTCTCCTGGCCGACGGCATCGGGCGCGGAGGCGAAGCTGTCGAACACCGCGGCGGAGAGCGTCAGCCCCGGTTTTTCCGCGTCCATGGCCTTGCGGATTTCGCGCACGATCGAGCTGATCTGCCGGCGGCGGAACTCCAGCCATTTTCCATGCAGTGCGCCGCTTTTCAGCGCGGCCGGCCAGTTGGCGACGCGGCTTCCGCACTCCGCCTCGAAGCGGCGGCGGCATTCGGTGCAGACGCAGTGCTCGGCGTCCGGGTAGCGGATGTAGTCGAGGTGGATGCCGGCGACGGGGTAGTTCCGGACGACCTCGCGCACGGCGTCCACGAGCTGTTTCCGATTGGCCGTGTTGGACGGGCAGAGCCAGTTCGGGTTGGTTTTGCCGCTGAAGTCCACCTGCAGGCGTCCGGCGCCGCGCAACGCAGGTTTCGCGGTTCCCTGGAGCTTGAAGCACGGCATCCAGACATGGAGTTTGACGTTGTTCCGGCGGCAGGCCTCGGCGCAGGCGCGGAGCTGGTCGGGGCCGTTGGCGGCGGGCGCGGCGCGGCTCGGCCAGGAGGCGGCGTCGGGCCAGTACAGGTTGGCGTAGAGCGCGTTGAAGCCGCAGTCGTGGAGCCGTTTCACGGACTGTTCCCAGCTCCAGCCGGCGATGCCGTAGTCGCGGTGGCACCAGGCGGCCCGCAGTTCGCCACGCACGGCGGGGAGAGAGGCGAGCAGTGCGCTGTCGAAGGCGGCGCGTGCGGCGTCGGCGGAGGCAATGGCGGCGGCGTACTGTCCGGCGGCCAGCCTGCGTGCGGCGTCGGCGCGGAATTCGCGCGCCCGGCTCTGGGTGGGTGCGTCCAGATTCAGCGGCGCGATTTCCGCAACGGCGTTTACGGCGGCGGCGCGCCAGAGATCCGGCAGCCAGCGGCCGGCCAGCGCGAGCAGGCTGCGCGAGCCGCTGTCCGGGTCGGCGTCGAGATAGACGTGCGAGAACCAGGCGCCTTTCGGCCCCAGCAGGCAGGCGGGGTACGGCGTGCCGCTCCAAGTGGCGGCGATCTGTACGCCGCTGCCGTCCGGCTGTTGCTCCTGGATGATCCACGAGTTCTGCACGAGCCGCGCCGGCGCGCCGGGGATGACGCCCGGCTTGAACGCCATCGAGGTGAAGCCGCCGGGGACTGTGGAGGGCATGACATAGCCGCCGACGCGGATGCCGAGCGTCCGGGCGAGCACGGGCGGCGGGTTGAAGAACCCGACCACATGCGCGCCGTTCTCCAGCGCGGCCTGAACCGCCGCCATGGTTCCAGGGGCGGGACGGAGCGAGTAGGGGAGGAAAATGACGGCGGGCGCCGTGTTTTTGGGGAAGCCGGCGCGCAGGTCGGCGTCGTCGAGGAACATCGGATAGACCTGGCTGCGGTGGAGTCCGGCGCAGAGGCGTTTCGGGTAGTCGGCGACGCTGCGGGCGTCGGTCGGCGAGGCGCCGGCGAGCGCGCCGGTGTTGCGGACCACGGCGAGGCGCGGGTCGCCGCGGACGGTGCGGAGGTCGCACACCTCGAAACCCACGTTCTTCGCCGCGCCGGGCGTGGCCGAGATGCGGACGCCGTCAATCTGCGCCCAGCCGGCGGGCTGCTCCTCAATGAAGCTGTCGGACTTCCATGCGACGATCTCCTCCCAGGCGCCGTTGCCCTTGGGGGAGAAGGTCGTGCCGTACCAACCGGAACCGCTCTTGAAGTAGAAAAAGAAGCGGTTCACGCCGGAGACGTCGGAGGCGCGGAAGCGGAAGCGCACGCCGGCCGCGGTGCGGAGGTCGGCCCTGAGCGGCAGGTCCCAGACGGCGCGGGTGTTGGCGGCGGCGAAGGCGCAGGTGAACGCGCCGCCGGAGGTCGTGGCGGAAACCGGGCGCGCCGCTGCGGTTTTAGGCAGCCACGTTCCGGTAATCCGGCTGCCGAGTGCGGACTCCGCAATCTCCCGGCCAGCCGCCGTGACAAGCTGCGCGGAACCCGGCCATCCCGCCGGCCGCTGCACGGTCCGCCCGGGCTGGGCCGGCGGCGTCGAGCAGGAGAGCACAAAAAAACCAAGCACAAACGCTACGGGAATCGGCGCCAAAAAAATACGAAAAAAAACAGTGGATTTCATGCCAGAGAAATGTAGTCCTTTCCGCGCGGCAATCCAGCGTCGATGCAGAAAGTCCGTACGTTTTGAACTTCCGCGCCTTATGTGACCAGGTATCGATGTGGTGGATGGTGATGCCGCAAGGCGGCAAGCGGTCTCGGCCGGCAATGGGGCAATTCAAATCCACGGATCACGCCACGGTACCCGGCGGTAAAACGTGAATCCATATGATTCCACGCGATGCCATCGCCGACAAGATGGCGTTTGCCGGAATTTGTTCACGGATAAGCACTAAGGCAGGGGGAGAGCCTTTTTCAAGTCATGCACTTTCCGTTTTCCGAGTTGTGGCGCGTCCGATTGTCTCGCGGTCATTTTACGCGCCAGTTCGTCATCTTCCACCAGTAGCATCACGCATCCCGGACCACTCTCTATTTTTGGCAACCCGGTCAATCTGCGGTGACTGGCGCCGTTTGCGCCGCCAGCGGGAAGAACACATTGAAGACGCTTCCACCGCCAAGCCTATTTTCTACCGTGATGCCCCCGTTGTGCGACCTCATGATTCCAAGGGCTACTGGAAGCCCCATTCCTCGCCCGATGAATTTGGTGGAGAAGAACGGTTCGAACAGCCTGTCAAAATCCGCCTGCCGTATCCCGCAGCCGGAGTCCAGTATCTCCAAGCAGGCATAGGAATGTTCATCGGCAGTCCAATCAATAGGGAAACGGCGGGACGCCGGAATATCTGCCCGAGAAACCGTTTTGACGCTCACGTGAACGGTTCCGGCTCTGTCGCCGATGGATTCAAAGGCATTGATTACAAGGGTGGCCAATATCTGCTTAATCAGGTTTGCGTCCGCTTTGATGACCGGTCCGGGAGATGGCAACTCCAGTTCCAGAACCACGCCAGCGGGCTTCCCTTCTTGGAGAATCGGCAGGTTCATGCGGCATAGTTCGGCAATATCGACAACCTCAAGTTTAATGGGGTTCTGTCCGAGATAGCCAATCATAAGGGAACTGATGCCTGAAGCCGTTTTAGCAGCCTGCATGGCTGTTGTAAGTTCTTCAATATGGGAATCCCCCGGAGGTAGATCGTCAATGACCATGCCAAGATATCCCTGCACCACCTGAAGCTGATTGTTGAAGTGGTGGGCGATGGCGCCGGCCATCCGCCCCAGGCTCTCGACCTTCTGAAGTTGCCTGCTCTGCTCTTCGAGCTTCCGCTTTTCCGCCTCCAGGCCCTTGCGCTCGGCGATGTTCAGAAACGTCACAACCGCCCCGATAACCACGCCGTCCTTATACTGTGGAAACGACCAGTACTCGGCGGGAAACGATGTGCCATCGGCATGCCAGAGCACTTCATCGTCCACATGTACGCGGTCCCCTTTTTTGAATGCCCGGAAAATCGGGCAATCTTCCGCCGGAAAGGGGGATCCGTCCGGATGCCTTGAATGAATCTGCCGGTGCATGTTTTTGCCGAGCAGCTCGCCCGGAAGCGTATACCCAAGCAGCCTGAGGCAAGCGTTGTTGCAGAAGGTGCAGTTGCCGTTCATGTCCAGACCGTATATCGCTTCCGCTGTCGAATCCAGCAGAAGACGGATTTCGGCTTCTTTCTCCACGATCCTCTTTTCCGCCAGCTTCCGCGCGCTGATGTCGGAGATTACATGTACGGCACCGGCAAATTTTCCGTCCGCATCCAGGATTGGATCCACACTGACATCAAAGCACCCCGTGCCAATCTGAAGTTCCTCGCCCTCATTTTTCAGGCTCTTCCGGGCTCGCATGGCGGGACATTCGGGAATCGGCTGCGTCGTGCCGTGAACAATCTCCCAGCAGTGTTTGCCGACCATCTCCGAACACGGCATGTGAAAATAGGTCTCCGCCGCCTTGTTGGAGCGCACCACCACTTGATCCTTGTCCAAGATCCAGACGGCCTCATGCATGGCATCGAAGGTACGCTGCCACTCCTGCACCATCCGGACAAGTGAATCCTCAACCTGTTTTCGTTCGATCGCATACCGTATGGAACGAATCAGGAGCCTGGACTCGAACTGTCCTTTGACCAGATAGTCCTGAGCTCCGTTTTTAATAGCAGCCAACCCGGTCTTCTCATCTTGGTTTCCGGTCAGCACGACGATAGGCAAATCGGGCGCCCCCCTCCGCATTGCCAGGATGGTGTCCAGCCCCTGGCTGTCGGGCAAGCCAAGATCCAGCAGGACGAACGCAAAGCGCGTCGCCTTGACCGATGCAAGCGCCATTGACAATCGCGACACACACTCGATCTCGAACGCCTCGGGGCCAACGGCTGGCAGCATCTCCCGGATCAAGTCGGCGTCGCCGGGATTGTCCTCGACCAGGAGAATATGTAACTTGTCAGTCACGTTTTTGCTCCATATTTCCTTCCATTGGAAGGCAGGATGACGATGTTCAGCCAGAAATCTTCGATGGATTTAATCACCTTCAGGAACTGATCCACGTCGATGGGCTTGCTGATATAGCAATTTGCATGCAAATCATAGGTCTTGGCGATATCTTCCTCTGCCCTTGAAGAGGTCAAAATTACCACTGGTATCCGCATCAGAGACGGGGCGGCCTTTATTTCCGCCAGCACCTCCCGGCCATCCTTTCGGGGCAGATTCAGGTCCAGCAGGATCAGGTCGGGCCTGGATGCATTTGCATAGGGGGCTTCCTTGTGAAGGTACGCAATCGCCTTTTCTCCGTCCTCAACCACATTCAGCCGATTAAGGATCTTGCAGCTCTCGAGTCCTTCGCGGACCAGGTCCGCATCACCTATGTTGTCCTCCACCAGCAGGATTTCAATGGGTCTCGCGTGTTGATGTTCATTCATGGATATTTCTCCTTTGTTGGGCGGCCAGAGACCGCGACTTCAGCACTTATTTCGGCAAAGTGAAATGAAACGTCGTTCCCTTGTCTATTTCCGACTCGAACCCGATTCTGCCACCGTGGCGCTCCACTATACGCTTGCACATGGCAAGTCCAATGCCTGTCCCCGGATATTCCTGGGTGGTGTGCAGGCGCTGGAAAATCACAAAAATCTTCTCGGCATACTTCATGTCAATGCCAATTCCATTGTCCTTCACGGAAAATCGCCATTCATGACCGAGATCAGTGGCGGAGACATGGATGTGCAGCCTATCCGCCGTCCTCCGGAACTTGATGGCGTTGGAAATCAGATTCTGGAACACCTGCAAAAGCTGGGAGGCGTTAATGCGTACCATTGGCAGATCGTCATGGTCAACCATCGCCCCGGTCTCCGAAATAGCAACGGATAGATTTCGCAGGGCCTTGACGAGGACGGCATGTGAGTCGGTCAGTTCGGACGCCAAGCCCTGGGTGTTGATGCGTGAATAGGCCAGCAGATCGTTGATGAGCTGCTGCATGCGCACGGCTCCATCCACCGCATAGGCAATGTACTTTTGGGCCTTATCATCAAGCTGGCCCTTGTATTTCTGGGCCAGCAACTTTGTATAGCTGGCCACCATCCGCAACGGTTCCTGCAGATCGTGTGATGCCACATACGCGAACTGCTCGAGTTCCTTGTTTGAACGTTCCAGATCCGACATGGCAACCCCGATGGCATTTTCCAGATGTTTGCGTTCGCTGATGTCCAGCGTGGCACCTATGTACTTGACCAGTCTTCCGTGCGAATCGAAGATCGGATATGCCTTGTCATACACGACGCGCACGCTTCCGTCAGGCCGCACGATCCGGTGCTCAAGTTCGTAGACCGAGCCGCTATGCATGGCACTCGCAAAAGCTTCGCGGAGAACCGCCACATCGTCAGGATGAATGCATTTGGCCAGCATGAGTTCGTAAGCGGGCGATGGTTCTGCCGGATTGAGCCCATAAATGTTGAACTCCTCCACAGACCAGGCCGTGGTCCGGGTATCAACGACATACTCAAAACTGCCGAGGTGCGCGATCCTCTGGCCTTCAGACATGAGTCTGCTCATTTCCGCCTGCGCCGTTACCGCCGCCACCTTTTCGTTTAATAACTGGACGTGCTGTTGCTTCCATAGCAGAGCCGCAGCTGTCCCCGCGCCGAAGAGCATAACGCCGACAAAGATGATGACTTGCCAAAACTGCTTCCGCAGCGGCTCCCGCATTTCCGCAGTATCCATCTTGGCAATCAGGAACCAGGGCGAATCTGGCACCGTCCGTCCGCTGCCCATCACCGCCACGTCGCGATAGTCCACACCCGATATAATTCCGGTCTGTCCCAAGGCGGCTTTGATCGCAAGAATATTGGTTTTCTCCAACGGGACACGCAGGGTTAGGGCCGTGTTTGCGCGGTGGCGAAGATCATTCAGATACAGGACATCTTTCCCGTCCCGGCGGAACAGCAGCGTCTCGGCGCTCGGGCTGGGCGTCGGCCAGTGCTGGATAAATGGATAAAGATAGGTCGTCGGATCAATGCGCAGGACGAGCACGCCCAACGGACGGTTGGCATCAGTTTCGTCGAGAATGGGAATCTGAACGGACAGATAGATGTTCTGGTTGTGTTCGTGCCGGTAGAAGTCCAGAATGCCAACCTGCCCAGACTGCAAGGCTTCGGATGCCGCCCTCCGCGTATCGGAACTGGCCGGATTAAGACCGCCAGGCACGGACAGCCGACTGCCCCCCCGGGTATCAAGCAGGCGGACTTGATCATAGACTCCGGATGCCGGGTATTTACCCAGCCAGACCAGAAGCCGGTGTTGCGCGTCTTCGTCCACCGGGTTCTCGAAAAAGCGCCGCACCAAGGCCGAGAATGACGGGTTCTTGAAAAAGACAGCGCCATCCATCAGCCGCTCTTTGCGCCACTGCACCAGTTCGGCCACCTTGAGTTCCGCCACCGCGGAAAGCTTGCGCGCCACCTCGTTGCCGTAGACATTCTCGAGGTTCCGGTAGTAGATATGGCCAGCGCCGATGATACCAGCCGCCAGAACAGTTAATACCAAGAGGAGGAGGAAACCTCCGATGCGGTGTCTGCCTGGCTCGGCCAGACTCCTTACCGATACCCCGGTTTTATGTTCTTTGCTCATATCAAGCCAGCGCCTCTTGGGCCGCGACCAGCCATATTGATTATCAGCTCGCCCCTCACCCAGAAATTAGCAGGCAGCACCCGAAATTCAAGTCTGAGATCAATGCACGGGCGCATGTCAGTATCCGTAGGGTGGCAATCGTTTGTAGTTCACCGCTTTAGCGTGCCGCCTGCTGGTTGACCTGACCTCCGCGCGTTGACCGGGGACGCACGCCATTGAAAAAAACGGCACCTGTCCGTTTTGTGCGTGTGTGTGGGGGGGGGTGGTACCGGCAATTCCAACACCAGCTGGTGTCCGTGTGCCAGCGCCATGCGCACATGCCACACGCCAATGCGGCTACTTCTTCTTTGCCGGAGCCTTTTTCGCGGGGCCGCCCTGGGCCTTTTCCTCAACGATGTGGTTTTTTGCGTCGAGGATGACGGTGGTGTGGGTGAAGCCGGCGGACTCCTCGGGGGTCATGGCGGCGAAGGCCATGATGGTGACGACGTCGCCGGGGTAGCCGAGGCGTGCGGCGGCGCCGTTCAGCAGGAAGGTACGGCTGCGGCGCGGCGCGGGGATGGCGTAGGTCTCCAGCCGTTCGCCGTTGGTGGCGTTGACGACCAATATCTTCTCGAACGGCAGGATGCCGGCGCGATCGAGGATATCCTGGTCGATGCCGAGGCTGCCCTCATAGTTGAGGTCGCAGGCGGTGAGCCGGGCGCGGTGGATCTTGGCCTTGAGTCGCTGGATCTGCATGGAATGTTCCATTTCTAATCCACAGATTTCACAGAGTCGTGAAGGGTGTTGTTTGGCCCGACACCTATTCGTTCTGCGTAATCTGTGCAATCTGTGGATGAGTTCGTTTTTACGGCGCCTTCTTGAGCGCTTCGGCGCGGACGCGGAGGCGGAGGGCGTTGAGCTTGATGAAGCCGGTCGCGTCGGCCTGGTTGTACACGTTCTCCTTTTCGAAGGAGGCGATTTCCGGGTTGTAGAGCGAGTACGGCGAGAGGCGGCCGGCCACGGTGCAGCAGCCCTTGAAGAGCTTCACGCGGACGTCGCCGGTGACGTTCTTCTGACTGTAGGCGATCGCGGTCTGGAGCATCTCGCGTTCCGGGGCGAACCAGAAGCCGTTGTAGATCATGCGGGCGTAGCTCGGGATGAAGCTGTCGCGCAGGAACATCACCTCGCGGTCCATGGTCAGCGATTCCATGGCGCGGTGGGCGATGTGCAGGATGGTGCCGCCCGGGGTCTCGTACACGCCGCGGCTCTTCATGCCGACGAAGCGGTTCTCGACGATGTCGATGCGGCCGATGCCGTGAACGCTGCCGAGTTTGTTCAGTTCGCGCATGAGCTTGGCCGGGGAGTATTCCCTGCCGTTGACCGCGACGGGGATGCCGTCCTTGAAGCTGAGCACGGCGTACTCGGGCTCGTTGGGGGTGTCCTTGATGGACCGCGTCATGCAGCGCATGTCATCGGGCGCCTCGGACCACGGATCCTCCAGGACGCCGCCTTCGAAACTGATGTGCAACAGGTTGCGGTCCATGGAGTACGGCTTGGCGGCGGAGACGGTGATGGGGATCTTTTTCTCCTCCGCGTACTTGATGAGGTCGGTGCGGCCCTTGAACTTCCAGACCTCGGGCATGCGCCAGGGGGCGATGATCTTGATGTCGGGCTTGAGGGCGTAGGCGGTCAGCTCGAAGCGGACCTGGTCATTGCCCTTGCCGGTGGCGCCGTGGCAGATGGCGTCGGCGCCCTCGGCGATGGCGATGTCAACGAGATGCTTGGCGATGAGCGGGCGGGCGATGGAGGTACCGAGCAGGTAGGTGCCCTCGTAGATGGCGTTGGCCTGCATCATCGGGAAGACGTAGTCGCGGGCGAACTCCTCCTCCAGGTCGCGGATGTAGCACTTGGAGGCGCCGGTCTTTTTGGCCTTCGCCTCAAGCCCGGTCAGCTCCTCTTCCTGGCCGACGTTGGCGCAGAAGCAGATGACCTCGCAGCCGTAGGTTTCCTTGAGCCAGGTGAGGAGGACCGAGGTGTCCAGACCGCCGGAATACGCCAGAACGACTTTCTTCATGGAACCGCTCGCCTTTCTCTGGATGATGTTCGTTGCCTGGAAGCCAAGGCGCCACCGCCAGGCCGTTCACGGGTATGGGAGCCGGCGGGCGCGCAATAGGTGAAAAACGGGAGATACTATAATCCGGAATTTCCGCGGCGGCTCGCAGGATTAAAAGTATATGGCTGGCTGATTGACTCTCGTACACACTGCCGGCAGTAGGTTGCCCTGTCATTCTGCACGGTGCCTGGTCGCAAGCTTGGAGTGCGGCAATAAGTGCATCCGTTTGCCGCTTTTTTATGCGCGCGGAGCGCTGGTGTTCTGGTGTTTTTGGTTTTGCTCTTGGGGTTGGTTGTTGGTTGTGGCGACAATCTATAAGGTGTTGTTATAGCGGCTCCGCCTTAGTTGAAAAGCGGCAAACGGATGCACGTATTGCCGCACTCCAAATAACACCAACCTGCCGTCACGCATGTACCACCACCCGTAATGGCTACGAGAGTCAATCAGCCAGCCATATAAAAGTAAAAAACGGGAATGGCGCGGCGTGTTTCCGCTTTTGCCATTGCCGCACTACAGTTCCGGCATGGCGGCGCGTTTGGAAAAACTTGACGGGCAACTGGCGGGGTTTGCGGCGCGGCTGCGGCTGGCGGGCGCGTGGCGCGGCGTGCTCTCCGGAGCCTGTCTGACGGCGACGGTCTTTTTCTGCTACCTCGCGGCCGACCACGCGCTTGCGCTCCCCCCGGTGGTGCATTACATCTTTTGTGCGGCGTTCTGGCTCGCGCTGGCGGCGGGGGTGCTGCTCCCCGGTCTGGCGTTTTTCCGGAAGGAATCGCGGGCCGCGCTGGCCCTGCGTCTTGAACGGCTGCTGCCGGGGACGCGCAATCACTTGGTGAACGCCGTCCAGCTTGCGTCCGGTGCCGGCGCCGGGGCCGCGGAGCGGATTCTGGCCGAACTCCCGCCGGAGGCTTGGGCGGCGGCGGCCGGGGCGCAGCCCGGAATCGGCCAGGCCGGGCGGCGGTTGGGCGGGCTGCTGGCGGGGTACGCACTGCTGGCGCTGCTGCTGCTGGCGCTGGAGCCGGGGCGCACGCTGGACACGCTGCAGTGCCTGGCGCGGCCGTCGGCGGAACGGCTGGCGCGCCGGCACACGGTCATTGTCAATGTGCTTCCGGGCGACGTGGCGCTGAAGCCGGGCGGCGACCTGCGGATTTTCGTGCAGACCGCCGGCCTTCCGCCGGACGCGGCCACGGTGGAGCTGGAGTGTCCGAACCGCGCCGGGGAGACCGCCGTGCTGGTCCGCGCCCCGGCGGAGCTCCCGGCGGCCGGAGCGCCGGTGCGCTGGAGCGGGGTGGTGCCGAAGCTGTTCAACGAATGCCGCTACCGCATCGTGGCGGGCGGCTGCACCTCGCGCTGGTACCGCGCCGGCATGGCCGCGCCGCCGGTGCTGGCGGACTGGTCGCTGGTGGTGACGCCTCCGGCCTACACCGGCGCCTCCGCGTGGACCGTGCACCGCGGCGAAATGGGCGGACGCTGCATCCTCCTCGGGTCCAAGCTCTATCTGGAAGGCGTGGCGGACTCCGCGCTGCGGCAGGCCGTGGCGCAGGGCGGTGGCCGGGCGATGACGGGCGGAAGCCGCGCGGACGGGCGTCGGTTCAAGGCGGAGTTCGCGGCGTCCGCAACCGGCGCGCTTTCCATCTGCCTCACCGGAATTTCCGGCGTTCAGGCCACGCATGACCTGCCGTTCGCCGTGACGGCGGACGCGGTGCCCGTCATCAGCGCGGCGACCGCGGCGAAGGTGCAGGCGCCGCCTCTCGGCGAGGTCGCCGTTGGTTTCGCCGCAGGCGACGACGCGGGGCTGCATGCGGTCGGCATCGAGCGGGTGGATGCGGACGGGCGGACGGCCGCGGAACTCCAGCGCATGCCGGCCGTTGCACCGGGCCGCACGGAGCCGCCGCTGCGGGCGACGGGGAAGTTCGTGCTGAACGTTGCCAAGCTCGGCATCGGGCCGGGGCGGACGGCGCGGGTGCGGCTGTTTGCGGACGACGGGCATCCGGCGGGCGTGAAGCACCGCGGCTATTCGGCGGTGGTCGAGATCGCCGTGCAGTCGCCGCAGGATCAGGCCGCGGAGAAGAAGCGCGCCGGGACGGAGGCGGAGCGTTCGCTCTCCGCGCTGGTGCGGATGCAGCAGGACAACGCGGCGGGGACGGCGAAACTGGCCGCAACCGGCGACGGGAACGCCATTGCGAACGGCCCGATCCGCGCGATGGGCGAGGTGCAGGCCGACATTCTCCGGCTCGGCTTGGAACTGCTGCGCGGGGACCGCCGGACGCTCGGGGAGCTGGCGGACACGCTGGCGCGGCTCGCGGCGGGCGAGATGCCGAAGGCGGCCGACCAGCTGGAGGTGGCGGCGGCCGTGAACGGTCCGGCGCGCCTGGCGGCGCTCGGGGAGAGCTTGGTGGCGCAGCGGCGGATACTGGCGGCGCTTTCCGGATTGAAGGACGGCCTGGCGGGCGAGGTCCGGCAGCAGTCGCGCCGGGACCTGATGGAACTGTTCCGCCAGCTCGTGAAGCGGCAGGAGGAGAACCTGAAGGCGACGCAGGCGGTGCGGAAGGCGGCGGCGGACAAGCGCCCGGCACCCGGCGATTTCCGGCCGCTGGCGAAGGTGGAGGACCAGATTGCGGAGGGGCTGACCGGGTTCGACGACGCGGCGGCGGAGACGCTCCGCGCGGCGCCCACGGCGGACGGGTTCCAGGCGGCGGTTCGCGAGGCGCGCAGGCTTCTTGCTGAGAAGAGGACCTATGAGGCGATGATCCTGGCGGCCGAGGCCTTGGACGCGCGGAAGGCGGACCCGGCGGTGCAGCGCCAGGCGGAGGCGCTCCACGACCTGCTGGCCGTCCTCGACGTGCTCAACAAGTGGAGCGTGCGGCATGCGAAGGAGGTGGTGAAGGACGCCACCGAGAAGCTCAAGGAGATGGACGGGGCGCTCAAGGAGATGGAGGCGCTGCAGAACCGGATCAAGACGGCCACGGACGAACTGGCGCGCGACGGGAAGAAGATGGACGACCCCGGCGTGAAGGAGACGCTCCGCGCGATGGACAAGCAGCAGGAGCCGATGGCGGAGCTGGTCGAGAAGATGGCGAACGACCTCTACCAGTTCCCCGACCTCCCGGTCGCCAACGAGCTGAACGGGAAGATGCGCGAGGTCTTCGAGGACGTGCAGCAGGCGAAGGACAGCGAGCACGCCCCGGCCGTCGAAATCGCCGTGCAGAAGGAGGACGCGCTGCTGGACGCGATCCGCGCGGTGAAGAAGCGCGTCGAGGATGTCGAGATGTGGCTGCCGGACGTGCCGGACAACATCGTCTGGAACATGGAGAGCTTCGACACCGACGAGTTCCCCGACATCCCGCTGGTGCCGCTGCCGGACGAGCTGGAGGATATCGTCGGCGAGCTCCTCAAGCAGGACCCGGCGATTGCGGCGCAGTCGCAGGACACCACGGGCAACAACATGATCGCCGACGGCGAGATGGGGTGGGGGATCATGGACGGGCCGATGCCGAGCTTCTCCGCCAAGGGCAAGTCGGGCAACGCCGCCCCGAACGACAACGAGATGACCGGCCGCAGCGGCGCCGGGCGCGAGGGCAAGAGCAGCGGCGAACTGGTGGAGAACAAGGTCAAGGGGCTGGAGGGGCGCGCGACCGAGGCGCGCTACACCAAGGACCCGCTCCAAAAGGGGCAGGTGACGGAGGACGAAAGCTCCACGCTCAAGGCGCGCGGCACCGGCGGCGGCAAGCTCGGCGGCGAGTCGGAGAGCATCGGCATGTTCGGAAAGGCGCCGCGCCGCGACCTCGGGGTTGCGGATCACGGAGGCTCGATGACGCCGCTCCGGCAGGAGGTTGAGGCGCAGTACACCCGGGCGCGGCTGCTCTACGTCAACGGCGGCCGCCTCGCCGACGCCGCGCGCGAACTCCGCAACGCCGAATTCTCCTCCACGGCGGCGGATTACGGCAGCCTTTGCCGGCGCGTGGTGCGCCAGCTCCAGGACAGCCGTTTCGAACAGCAGAGCGGTGCGGTGCTGCCGATGGCGACGGAGATTGGGGCGTCCGGCGCGTCCGGCTCTGCGGCTTGGGACTTCGACATCGAACAGGTCCGCGACCCCGCCTACCGCGAGACCATCCGCTCCTATTTCCGCGGCCTGCAGACGCCGGCGCCGGAAACACCCGCGGCGAAATGACGCGCCGCCGGTGACGGCCGCTTCTCCGGCGGGGGCGATTGCCGTGCTTCCCGACGTCCATCCAACTTTTTGCCGCATCCGCGCGGTTTTTTGCGGCCAAAGGGGGCGGCACGCGGTATATTTCACGATTGTCATTCCGCCATCGGCCGCCGGGCAACACGTTGGACATTCCCCACTTATGGACTATGACGTCATCATCATCGGCGCGGGGATGTCCGGCATCGCCGCCGGCATCCGGCTTGCGCATTTCGGCAAGAAGGTCGCCATTTTCGAGCGGCACTCGCTCCCCGGCGGGCTGAATTCTTACTACCGGCGGCAGGGGTTCGATTTCGACGTCGGGCTTCACGCCATGACGAACTTCGCCGACCCGAAGCAGCGTTCGGCCCCGCTCTCCAAGCTCCTGCGGCAGCTCCGGCTCGACATGGACGCCCTGAAGCTCCACCCGCAGACCTTCTCCCTCATCCGCTTCCCCGGCGCGGAACTGCGCTTCACCAACGACCTGCGCGACCTGGATGCCTCCATTGCCGCAGTGTTTCCGGCGCAGGTTGACGGCTTCCGCCGCCTCACCGCCCATATCCGTGCCTACGACGCGCTCTCGCTGGAAAAACGGGACGGCCTCATGGCGCGCGCCATGCTGGCGGAGTTCATCACCGAGCCGTTGCTGGTGGAGATGCTTCTCTGCCCGCTCCAGTTCTACGGCAGCGCCGTCGAGGATGACATGGAGTTCGGCCAGTTTTGCATCATGTTTCAAAGCATTTTCCTGGAGGGGTTTGCGCGTCCGGAAGGCGGCATCCGTCCGATGCTCAACCTTCTGCTCGGGCGCTACGGCGAGTGCGGCGGCGGGCTGCACTACCGCTGCGGAGTCCGCGGCGTCCGCGGTCCGGCGGGCGCGCTGACGGTCACCCTCGACGACGGGCGCGAACTCCGCACCGCCGCCGTGCTCTCCTGCGCCGGCTATGTCGAGACCCTGCGGCTGTGCGACCCCGCGCCGCCGGAGGCCGCTTTGCACCCGGCCGGGCAGCTCGCCTTCCTGGAGACGATTTTCGTG
The DNA here is from genome assembly GCA_903921725.1 of uncultured Lentisphaerota bacterium. GTDB lineage: Bacteria > Verrucomicrobiota > Lentisphaeria > Oligosphaerales > CAITYL01 > CAIXRA01. Next base: position 17,481 of record CAIXRA010000014.1, on the reverse strand, counting down.
CTCGACCGTCCGCTGGCGGCGTTCGGGTTCGATCCGTGCATCCTCTTCTTCAACGACGCGCCGCGCTTCCGCTACCGCCGTCCGGAGGCGCTGGTGGACTCCGCCAGCGGCGTGGCCTGCGCGCCGGACAATTTCCCGGCGGGCGGCACGCCGTTTGAGGGCGGCATGTTCCGGCTGACGCGGCTGGTGGACCACGCCGCCTGGTTCGCCATGGGGCCGGCGGAGTACCGCGAGGCGAAGGCCCGCGTGCTGGCGGAGCAGCTCGCCTTCGCAGGCCGCCTGGTGCCCGGGCTTGCGGCGCACGTCACACAGTGCGACATCTTCACCCCGCGCACCGTCCAGCGCTTCACCGGCCACCTCAACGGCAACGTGTACGGCTCGCCGGTGAAGTCGAAGGACGGCACGACGCCGGTGCCCGGCGTGTACGTCTGCGGCACCGACCAGGGGTTTCTCGGAATCATCGGGTCCCTCCTCAGCGGCGTCTCCATCGCCAACCGTTATTTTCTGCGTTGAAAAGAAAAAGTTCGGAAAGCTTTTGTAGAATATCCGGAGCCCGTTACATTGCGGGTGAAGGCACGCAGTTCGCGCCTTGCAATTTGTGAAGGTTTCCCGCACAGGAATGGATGAAAGCGAAAACCCAAAAGAGGAGGGCCCTGCCAATGGTCACCGCATTCGTGCTCATCAACCTGCAGGATAAGAACATCAAGAAGATCGCCGTCAATCTCCTGAAACTGCCGGGCGTCATCGAAGTCCATGCCGTCGCCGGCGAGTACGACATGGTCGCCGAGATCAAGGTCTCCGACAACCGCGCACTCTCCGAGCTGATCACCGAGCACATCGTCCACGCTCCCGGCGTCCTGCATACCAAGACCCTATTCTCCCTCCAGAGCTTTGACAGGGCATGAAGGACACCCGTGTGACGGCTGAACATGGCAACATGGACGGGGGGGCGGCGGAATGGCCCGCCGGCAAAGTCGGGTATGTCGTCCTCCTCGGCCGGCCGAACACCGGGAAATCAACCTTCCTGAACACGGCGCTGGAGTATCATCTGGCGCCCGTGTCCCCCAAACCCCAAACGACCCGCCGGCGGTTGCTTGGGGTTTTTTCCACCCGCGACTCCCAGATGCTGTTCCTCGACACGCCCGGTGTTCATGAAGTGGGGGATGCGCTGAACCATGCGATGATGGAGTCGGTGCGCCGCGCGCTCGGGGATGCGGACGTTGTCCTCTGCCTGGCCGACCCCACGCGCAAGCCGGGCGCTGAGGACGAACTTGCCGCCGCCGCCGCCGCGCAGTCGGGAAAGCCCGTGCTGGTGCTGGTCAACAAGTCCGACATCGCCGAACCCGCAATGACCGCCGCCGCGCAGGAATGGTGGCGCGCGCGCCTGCCGCAGGCCGCGCTGGAGGTCATCTCCGCCATCAGCAAGGCCGACGTGCTGAAGGTGCTTGCCCTGGCCCGTGCGCATCTGCCGGAGGGGCCGTTCCTTTACGATCCGGAAACCATCACCACCGACTACGAGCGCGACATCGGTGCCGAACTGATCCGCGAGGCGGTGCTGGAGGCGCTGCGCGACGAGGTGCCGCACGCCACCGCCGTCGAGATCGAGGAATGGAAGGAGTCGGACGACCGCGTCCGGGTCAAGGCCGTGCTCCATGTCGAGCGCGACAGCCAGAAGGGGATCCTGATTGGCAAGGGTGGGCAGATGATGAAACAGCTGCGCCAGGCGTCCGTCGCCAAGCTCGAACCGATGTGCGGCAAGAGGGTCAACCTCGAGCTTTTTGTCAAGGTAAGCGATCATTGGCGCCGCGACAAAACCGCCATCCGCCGCTTCGGCTACAGATGAGGGCGGTTCCAGGCTGAAAGCAACCATGTTCTGGCGCGACACAATCTGCCTGATGGGCATCCCCGTGGACCGCGTGACGGCCGGGGAGGCGCTGGGGCGGATTTTTGCCCTGATGCATGCGTACCGCGAAGACCGGCGCCCGCGGCTGGCGACTTCGCTTACCGCCGGATTTGTGGTCAATGCACTCTCCGGCTGGAGCCGGGTGCCGCGCAATCCCGAACTCCTCCGCGTCCTGCGTGAGGCCGACTTGGTGACGGCTGGCGGCCGGCCGCTGACCTGGCTCTGTCGCCGTCTGGGCGCGCCGCTCGCCGGCCATGTCTCCGGCCCGCACCTGGTGCTGTCGCTGGCGCGCGAGGCCAACCGCCGCGGAAAAAGTGTCTACCTGCTCGGGGCGACACCGGAAGTGGCGAAACGCGCGGCGGATGTCCTGCGGATGCTCTTCATTGACCTCAAGGTTGCGGGCGAAGATTCTGCTGGCGGCAGAACGGACGGAATGCCGGGCGTGAACGCGGAGCGCCGCGAGGCCGAGATTTGCCGGCGCATCAACGAGTCCGGCGCCGACATCCTGCTCCTCGGCCTCGGCAACCCGGAACAGGAGATGTGGTTCCACCGCAACCGCGGCCGGCTGCAAGTCCCGGTAACCGTCGGCGTCGACAGTTCCTTTGCCTTTGTCGGCGGCGGCCTGCTTCCCGCGCCGGCGTGGATGCAGCGCTGCGGGCTCGAATGGCTCTATTGGCTGGCCCACGGGCCGGTGGGGCTGTGGCGGCGCTATGTCCGCGACGCCGGCAATTTCATTCTGCTGGCGCTGCCCGTAATCTGGGCGAGCGGGAAGCTGCGCCGCAAACTGCAACCGCACGGCATCACCTCGCCGCAGAGCCTGACCACCGGACTGTGCCGGCTTGAGGGCGCCGCCGGGCGTCGGCTGGCGCTGCTGGAACTGCCGAAAAGCCTGGTCAATGAAACCGTCGAGGCGTCCGGACCCGGCATCGTTGAACACGCATTTGGCGCGCATGCGCTGGTGGTGGACGCGTCGGCGTTGTGTTTTGCGGATGCCGCGGGGATCGGCTTCCTGATGGCGCTCCAGCGTGAATGTGCGGCGCGCGGGCAGGGCTTCTGCCTGAGCGGGCATTCGCATGCACGGGGCCTGATGCAGATGAACCGCGTCTGGGATCTTTTCGCCCCCCACGCCTGCGCGTCCGGCGGTGACGCCGCCCTCCGCCTGGAGGAACGCTGGGGCGGGCCCTTCTGTTGCCTGGGCATCGCAACGGCCGGCGGCGTACGGCGCGTCTGGCTCTTCGGCCGCCTCACCGGTGGGGCGGCCCACGTGCTGAACCGCTTGGCGGAACAACTCCTGGAAACCCCGTCCGACTGCATACTCGACCTGGACGGCTGCGCGGAGGCCGACAGCTCCGGCCTGGTCGAGCTGGTGAAAATCGCCAACATCCTGTCTGCCGGCGGGAAGACGCTCCTCCTCGTCCGCGTCCCGGATCCCGTCCGCAACCTCATGAAAGCCGTCGGCCTCGACGACATCCTCGCCGCCCATCCCGACTACGCCTCCGCCCGCATGGCCCTCGACCCCGGCTGAGAGCCCCGCCGCCCGCATGGGACATTCATCGCCGGCGCCTCTGCGTCTCCGCGCGAAACTCATGGCCGTCCCGTTTCATGGCACGGCAAACCGGATGGTGAAATTCATGAAGAACCGATGCGAATGGTGCGGCACCGATCCGTTGTATGTGGGCTATCATGACGCGGAGTGGGGCGTGCCCCTGCATGGCGACCGCGCGCTTTTCGAGCTGCTGATTCTGGAGGGCGCGCAGGCTGGCCTGAGCTGGCTGACCATCCTCCGGAAGCGCGAGAACTACCGCCGGGCGTTCCAGGGGTTCGACCCGCGGACGGTCGCCGGCTACGCGGAGGCGGATATCCGGCGGCTGCTGGCGGACCCCGGCATCGTGCGCAACCGTCTGAAGATCGAGGCGGCCATTCGGAATGCGCGGGGAGTCCTCGCCATCGCAGAGGAGTTCGGCTCCTTCGACGCCTTTGTGTGGAGCCATGCCGGCCATCCGCCGCGGCAGAACGCCTGGCGGTCGCTCGCCGAACTGCCCGCCAAAACCGCGGAGTCCGACGCGATGGGCAAAGAACTGAAGAAACGCGGGTTCAACTTCGTCGGTTCCACCATCTGCTACTCCTTCATGCAGGCCGCGGGGCTGGTGAACGACCATCTCGCCGGCTGTTTCCGCCATGCGGAAGTGAAGCGGTTGACGGTGTAGGCGGGAGCCGGCGGCCGGGAGTGACGCAAGCGGCGCGCTTGTGAAGATTCAACACTCCGCTTGCGACGTTTAGGACAGTTGTGTCCGTCAGCCCCGGGGTGCCGCGGGGGGTGCCCGCAGGGCGCGGCGGAGTTCGGCGACGGACTGAAGCACGCGCGGGCCGGGCTTGAGCATGACGTCGAGATTGAAGCCGCCCAGCACGCGGCCGGACTGCACGGCGCAAAGGACGGACATGCCGTTGCGCTTCCGCCAGGCGGGCAACGGGTTCCGCGACGACGGCGCATCGTTGAGGCAGAGCACGACGTCGGGGTTGCAGGCCACCAGCCATTCGGCCGACACGGGTGCGTATTCTCTTGCCAGGCGGTCGCCCGCATTCCGTCCGCCGGCGAGGCGGACCAGTTCGGCGATGAAGGAATCCTTTCCCGCCGTCATCAGCGGGTCGGGCCAGATTTCCACGAACACCAACGGGCATTCCGTGGGTGCCGGCTGTTGGCGGCGCAGCCGCTCCAGATCCGCTTCAAACTCCGCGGCAAGGCGTTCCGCCTCCGGACCACGGCCGGCGCAGCCGCCGATTTCGCGGATGGCGCGCGGGATGTCGTCCAGCCGGCCGCAGGCGATGCGGCGGACGGGGATGCCGAGCGCGGCCAGATGGCGGTCGGTGGCGCTGTCGGCGGAGTCAACCTCCAGCACGAGCGTGGGGCGGACGGCGACGAGCTTCTCAAGCGACGGGCTGCAGAAGTCACCGACCATGGGGACGGACTTCACGGCCTCTGCCGGATAGTCGCAGTAGCTGCTGCGTCCCACCAGGCATTCCGCCGCGCCGACGGCGCAGAGGATTTCCGTGATGCTCGGCGAAAGGGAGACTATGCGCGGTTTGCCGCCCGGAGTGCCGGGTTCCGGCTTGCGGGGCGAGCAGCCGGCGGACAGAAGGCAGAGAGTGAGGAGGCAGAAGGCAGATGACAGGAAGGACGAAGGCAGACGGTAAGCGGCTGAATGACGGAAAAACGGAAAAACGGAAAAACGAAAAAGAAGAAAAGAGGAAGAACGGGACAGCGGGAGCGTGGATGGAAGGGTAGGATGCGTGGATGGAAGGGTAGGATGCGTGGATGGAAGGGTAGGATGCGTGGATGGAAGGGTAGGATGCGTGGATGGAAGGGCGGGGCGTATGGATGCCCCTCCCCCAACCGTCCTGTTTCTTCCGCCTTCCGCCTTCCGGCTGTCTTCTTTCTTCTGCCTTTTGCCTGCGGGCTTTTGCTGTTTCATCCGCGGATATCCCCCGTGCAGCCAGGCGGCGGTGGCCAGCGGCCGGCAGTCCGCAGCTTCCGCGAAGAAGGCGTTCTCTACGCCGGGCGGTGCGAACGAAGCGCCGGTGATTCCGCAGGCGATTCGCATCAGAATTCCTTTGTTATGACGATGCCGGCGGTGACATTGCGCTTCGGCGACGGGTACATGTACGGCTCGTAGGGGCCAAGCCAGCCGTGCTGCGCCCAGGTGCCGTACTCGGAGTACTGCTCGTTGAAGATGTTGTTCACGCCGGCGTAAAGCTTGAGCCACTTGGTTGGCTTGTAGGTGAGCTTGGTGTCCACGACGGTGAAGCGGTTGCCTTCCCAGTCGCGGCAGTCGTTGCCCCAGTCGCTGATGGGGAGGCGGTTGTCGAGCCAGCGGGCGCGCACGTCGAGGTCGATCTGTTCCACCGGCGACCAGGTGGCACCCGCCTGGACGATGTGCGTGGCGACGCCTGGGATGCGGTTGCCGTCGTATGGGCCGCCCTGCAGACGCGGATCCATCCAGGTGTAGTTGGCGTAGAGCCGGAGCGTGTCGAGCGGGTTCGAGTCGGCGGAGAGTTCGACGCCGCGGCGGACCGTCTTGGGATAGTTCGAGTTCTGCCAGCTGTTCGGGTCGTAGAAGATCTCGTCCGTGGTGTCAATCTCGAACACCGTGGCGCCGAGGGTGAGGTGGCGGTTGAAGAAGTGCTTCACGCCGGCCTGGTAGGTCCAGGAAGTCTGCGGCGGCAGCGCGACGGGCGAACCCCACGGCCCGCCAAGCTCGCTCAGCAGCATGGTGCGGAAGGAGCGGTCGGCGCTGGCGAAGAGCTTGCTCTTGGGGGCGTAGGCGTAGGTGAGGCCGAGGCGGAAGCTGTTCAGGTCGTACGCGGCGTCGCCGACAGCGGGGTCGGCGTACTGGTAGCTCACGCGGGAGCTACGGTACCCCAGATCGAGGAACAGCTTCTCCGGAACGAGGGCCACGGTGTCGGCCAGATAATAGCCGGCCTCGGTGCGCGCGATGTCGTAATCTGGCCCGAAGGGGGACTGCCGCGGATGGCGGTCGGTGGCGGTGAAATCCACGCCCGCGGTCAGCTCATGCTCAAGGCCGAAGATTTCCTGCGTCGTGGTCAGCTTCGGCTTGAGCGCGTATTCGAGGATGCGTGAGCTGCCGACGGCCCCCGCATACTGCCACATCGGCTCCGTCTCGCCGTATTCCAGGCCGAGGTCGAGATAGGTGTCGTCGGCCAGCTTGAAGCGCGGCGTGAGGTGGAGGTAGGTGGTCTGGGTTTCCGCATAGTCATCGGGACTGACGGTCTGGCGCCGGTCCTGGCCGGGCCAGCGGCCGCCGGGCATGCCGTAGCGGTCCTCCTTCACGCCGGCGTCGAGGTCGACGGAGAGCCAGGGGTAGCTCTTGGGATCATCAAATCCGAGGCTGAGTCCGGTGGTCTTGTTGCGGAGGAATCCGTTCTCGCGGTATCCCTTGGTGTCGAAGTAGCTGCCGGTGACCGCATAGGAGAACGGGCCGCGGCTGCCGGAGAATCCGAGCGCCTGCCGGAAGGTGCGGTAACTGCCGACGCCGGTTTCGGAGGTCAGCGTGTTCTTCTCCGCGCCTTTCTTGGTGATGATGTTGATGACGCCGCCGACCGCCTTGTCGCCGTAGAGCACGGCGCCGCCGCCGCGCACGATCTCGATGCGGTCAATCCGCTCCAGCGGAACGGTCGTCCAGTCGACCTCGTTGGCGTAGACGCTGTTCAGCCGGCGGCCGTCAACCAGCACCAGGGTGTTGGCGCCCGCGGTCTCGCCGAACCCGCGCACATCGACGGAGGCGGTGCGCCCGGTTCCGAGCCAGTCGGCGACGGAAATGCCGGCCTCGTTCCTGAGCAGATCCGGAACGCTCTGCGCCGTGGTGTTGGCAATCTGCGCGGCGGTGATGACGGTGACGTTGGCCGGCACGGTGTTCGCGTCGCGGCTGGTGCGGGAGGCGGTGACGACGAGGGTGTCCAGCGTCTGGGCCGTTTCCGGTTTGACGCCGGGGTTTGCGTCGTCGGCCGTGCGTCCGTTGCCGGAGGAGGAGGTTGCCGGCGTGTCGGCGGCGGATAGCGTGCCGGCGGCGAGGAGGAACGCGGCCAGGGCGGATATCCGCCATCCCGTCCGTACTTCTGCGTTCTGCGTTCTGAATTCTGCCTTCATCCTGGGTCTGTTCCTTTCGCGGAAACAAAAAACCGGTGCGATTTCCTCCGTGGCGGAGGATGCACCGGCAGACCAAGGCATCTGACAAAACCCATTGCGGGCGAAGCGATTGCACCTGACAAGCCAGCCATCCCACGACGCGGAGACGTCTGTTCTTCCGTAGGATATCCTGACTTGCGGGCTTCCAGCTTTCCTACTCCCCGGCCTTCCCAGCCCTTGCGGACCAGTGGCGGTTCGGGTTTCGCTCCCGCTTACAGTGGCGCGACCGTTCCGGATTTGCACCGGATTCCCCTGAAAAAACACGGCGATTACTATGGCCGCGGTCCGGCCGAAATCAATCCGGCGGGAGGTTGAGCACGCGGCGGTAGTTGGCTGCGACGGTGGCGGCGAGTTCTTCCACCGGTGTTTTCCGGATGGCGGCGAGTTCCGCCAGAACGGCCGAGACATGACACGGCTCGCTGCGGCCGCCGAGGAACGGGGCGGCGGGAAGGTCCGGCGCGTCGGTCTCCGTCAGGATACGGTCCGGCGGGACGAACGCCGCGGCCTCGCGGATGCGGCGCGCGTTGGCGTAGGTCACGGGGCCGCAGAAGGAGATGTGGAGGCCGAGGTCGAGCGCCTCCCGAAGGATTTCGCGGCCACCGGTGAAATGGTGGCATACGCCGGTGATGCTTCCCGCGGCGAGGCGGCGCCAGACGGCGAAAAACTCCGGCCACGCCTTGCGGTTGTGCAGGATCACGGGCAGGCGGAGTCCGCACGCGACGGCGAGCTGCGCCTCCAGCGCGGGAATCTGCCGGGCGAGGGCGGCGTTACGGTCTGCGCATTCCCACAAATCGAGCCCGATCTCGCCGACCGCGCGGAGTCCGCAATCCGTTCCGGCATCCGTGTGTTTCGTGAGGGAGGCTGCCGGTTCCGCGTTTCCGTTCATTAGCCCCGGTGCATGCTGGTTACATTGTTCCGTTTTTCCGTTTTTCCGTTCTTCCGTCCGTTCTGCGATGGCGGCCGCCAGCCGGGTGCGTAGGCGTTCCGGCAGGTCGTCATCCCATTCGTCGAGGAAAAACGGGTGCAACCCGAGCGCGCCGCAGACGCCGGGCTGCCGTGCGAGTTCCCCGACGGCGTCCCATTCGCCGACACGCGCCGCATTCACCAGCACGCCCCGGAGCCCGCGGGACCGGCTTTCGTCCAGGATGCGCTCCGCCTCGCCCGCGATGCGGGGATCGGCCAGGTGTGCGTGGATGTCGTAGAGCGGCAGCATGTGAGGTGTGAGCCGACGTCGGAGGCAAATTCGGAATTCAGAATGAAACGGCCTTCGTTTCGGGGGAGGCTTCATTTTGTGCGGTTGACGAGCTGGTCAAGCCAGGAGGCGAGCAGGGCGCGGTAGCGGTTGTCCGGCATGCGGACGAGGATGTCCGACGCGGAGTCCGAAAACTTTTTTGCCAGGCCGAGTAGACGGGCTTCGGCGCCGCTGGCACGCATGATCTCCCTTGCGCAGTCGATTTCCTCGGCGGACAGGTCCGGTTTGCCGACGAGTTCCAGCAGTTCCGAAGACGCCTGGCGCGGCGCCGTCTCCAAGGTCATGGTCAGGAGCATGGTCTTCTTGCCTTCGCGCAGGTCGGAGCCGACGGGTTTGCCGGTCGCCTTCGCGTCGCCGAAGATGTTGAGCCAGTCGTCCACGAGCTGGAAGGCGATGCCGCCGCAGCGGGCGAGGAGGCCGAGTTCGCGCACCTCGATGCGGTCGTGGTCGGCGGTATCAAGGCCGATCATGGCACCGCTTTCGGCGGCGAACTGGAGCAGGGCGCCGGTCTTTAGGGCGAGCATGGTCTCCAGATCCACCGGGGAGACGCCCTCCATGTGCGGGAACGCGACGTCCAACGCCTCGCCGCTGATGAGCGCGGGCGTGAGCCAGCCGGCCATGCGTCGGATGAGGGCGACGGTGACTTTGGGGCAGACGCCGTCGAGGGTGCTGCGGGCCAGGGCGTCGACGGCCCAGCCGTGCTGGATGTCCCCGGCGAGGATGGCCATGTCGTAGCCGAACTTGTCACGGCGCTCGCCGAAGTCGCCAAGGTGCGTGGCGGTGGAGGGGAACGATTCGCGGAGCAGGGTGTGGCAGGCGGGGTGGCCGCGGCGGAGTTCGTCCTGGTCGATGATGTCGTCATGGACGAGGGTCCAATTGTGGTAGAGTTCAACGGCCAGCGCGGCGTGCCGCGCCTTCTCAATGGTGCCGCCCATGAGGCCGCAGCTCCAGATGAGGAGTGCGGGGCGGAGGCGTTTCCCGCCGCGCGAGGGGTAGGCGCGCACGGCGTCCCCCAGATACAGGGGGCGCACCGTCGCCGGCAGCGGGTCTGCCGCCACCATCCGGTCCATCTGCGAACAGACAAGCCTCAGTTCTGAATCGAATTCGTTTTTGTCGGCTTTCATGGGGTGGCCCTCCGTTGTTGCCCCCTTCTCTACTCTTACTGTAGTTCAAATTATGGGAAATGTGGAACTTTTTCCGTTGCCCGGTGTCACATTTTTCATAAAATCGCCGTCCTTGCCGGCCGTCCGTGCGGCCGGAGACGGTTCAGGGGGGCGTCATGATCCGGTTCAACTGTCCGAAATGCGGGACCTCGTACGAACTTGGCGACGAACTGGCGGGGAAAAAGATCCGCTGCGGCGTCTGCGACGAGGCGTTTTTTCTGCCTGCCACTGTGCAACGCCAGGCCGCCGGGTGCAATCCGTCTCCGTATGCGGGACCGCGCCGGAAGGGCGGCGGCGGTTCCGGTCTTCTTATTCTGATCCTGCTCGTGCTGGCCGGGGCCGGTGGCGGCGCGGCGTGGATGCTGATGCATCCGCCGTCCCGTCAGGTTGCGGCTCCGGCCGTTCCGCCCGCGTCTCCGGCTCCGGTCTCCGGAACGGCGTCCGCCCCGGCGGCGCATGGCATCGCAACATCTTCGCCGGCAGTTGATTCGGTTGTCCAATCCGACGCGGCACTGACGGCCAAGGCCGCGAGCAGTGCCGCCGCCGCGCCTGAAGCTGAACCCGAAACCGCACCCGCGCCGCAGTCATCCGGCGAAATTTCCACGGCCGTCCCTGTGACCGCCGCAGCCTCCCGCCTCCCGCCTGCGACGGGACCGATGCCGCCCCTGCCGCCGATTCCGGCGTTTGCGGAGGTGGACAAAGACCAGTGGTTCCGCATCCATCCGCCGCCCTATGGGAGCTACCGTCCGGACAACAGCGCGTCGGACGCCGCCAAGTACTGGATTTCCATCGGGCCGGTCGGGGTGCGCGGGCTCCAGCACGACCGGGAATGGGCGGAAAGGCCCGGCTTCCGGAAATGCTTCCCCAAGGAATTGCTGGACGCGAGCGGCAACCTGGTGGTGAACGGCTTCGAGGTGCTGGATGTCTGGAAAGGCAGCCCCGCTGAGGGAAAACTGCTGCCCGGGGACCTGGTCGTAGCCGTCAACGGCCAGCCGCTGGCCTCCGCCCAGGAATACCGCCCCGACTGGAAGTTCAAGGCCAAGGAGGCGCGCAGCCTCCAGATCTTCCTTGGCGACAAGGTAGAGGAGAGCGAGGGGCGGCCGGACGGGCTGATGACGTTCCGGGTGCTGCGCCGCGACCTCCTGCGCACCGACGCGGGATGGACGGAGCTGCCGCCTTGTCCGCCCGCCGAGAAGCTGCTCTACACCGGCCCGCGGCTGGCCGGCGGCACACGGACCGCCGATGTGGACGTGGATGTTTCGGGTTTCGGGAAGCTCGTCCTGCGGGTGGGCGATGCCGGCGACGGCAACGGCAGCGACGCCTTCGCCTGGTGCTCGCCGCGTCTCAGCGGAAGCGCCGGAGAACGGCGGCTGGCGTTGACGGACTGGCTGTCGGCGCGCACGGGCTGGGGGCAGATCCACAAAGGGGCCGACCTAAACGGAAAACCGGTCACACTCAACGGCAAGGCTGTTGCGGACTGCCTGGGCGTCCACGCCGTTTCGGAGGTGTCCTACGCCATTCCCGCCGGCTGCACGCGATTCAAGGCGACGGCGCTGCTGGTGGGCGGCGGGAGCGTGGTCCCCTCGGTGTCGGCGAAGAAGGCGGAATACGCGCTTCCCGACCACATGAAGCCGTACCTGCGGGATGTTTCGGTGAACCTGGTGCCGCTGGGGCGTTTCTCAGATACGTTTCCAGCCAACTGCAAAAAGTCGCAGTACATGGCCGACTACTACGCCGCGTTCATCGCCGCGAGCCAACAGGAGGACGGTTCCTGGAAGCGCTGGGCCGCCTATACGACCAACATGTTCGACGTCACCGTCTGCGGGCTGGCGCTGCTCTCGACGGGCGACCCGAAGTACGACCCGGCCATCCGCAAGGCGGCCTACTGGGTCGGCTACAAGAGCGTGTACGACCATTGGGCCGTCAACCGCGCCATGCCGCTGTTGTTCCTGTCGGAATACTATCTGCGAACGAAGGATGCGGGGATCGTTCCGGCGCTGAAGAACGCCGCCCGCATCTGCCAGGAATCAATCCTGTTCGACTATTCGGCGGGCCATGGAACGCGTCTTCCCGGTTATGCCGACGGCGCACTCCTCCTCGGACTCTCCTACAGCGCGGCCGCCCTGGCGGTCGCTGACAAGACACCGGCCGGAGTTGACAAGATCCTTCTGTCCAATGTGTTCGACTATATCGACCGGATCGGCGCCGAGGGGTTCATCCCCTACGGACGCACCTTCCTCGGCAGCCGGCGCGACATCGAGGTCCCCTCCAACTCCCCCGCGCTCACCGGCGGCGCCCTGGTCGGCTCCCTGATCTACGGCGGCCGCAAGAGCTTCGTGGACGGCGCGACCCGCATGTACGTGAATAACCTCGGCGCCGGCGACGGCAACCACGCCACGGCGACGCTCGGGCTTTTCTGGACCGGACTTTGCCTGGCCGACACCGACACCGAAGCCTTCCACCGGCACATGCGCGCCTTCCTCTGGAAGTTCAATATTTCGCGCACGGCCACGGACGGCTTCGTCCAGCAGGCGTGCCCGATGGAGTACCAGGGCGGCGAGGAGTGCATGGGGCTCTGGTGGCGCACCGCCGGCTGGGTGCTTGCGCTCAACGCAGAAAAGCGCAACATGGCCATCACCGGCGCGCCGCAGTACCGCGCGCAGCGGCTCATCCCCGAAATCGCCTGCATCCAGTGGCAGTACAGCGCCTGGCGCTACTACCAGCGGAACTGGGCCGTCGCCGAAAGCGTCCTCGGCACCCATTGCCCGGGACGCCTGCGCTCGGCGCTCGCCGCACTGGACCAGCTCAAGCCGGACGCCGGGCTCCACGCCAAGCTATTCACCCTCGTGAAGGCGGAGGGCCCCGCCATCTGCAAGCTGCTCATGGCCGACCGTACGCTGTCCGATGACCTCAAGTCCGCCGCCGTCGAGCTGATCCTGGGCACGGAGCAGCGCCTGTACGTCGAGGGCAGCGACACGGGCACCGGCTGCAAGATCACGTTCACCTCCGCCTGGCCGTTCCGCGGCTACCTCTACCGCGGCTATGGCGAGGACGCCGCCGGCTATGCGAAGAACCAGCCGCTGCCGGTGTCGGGCAGCGCCGAGGTCCTCGACCCCGAGAACAAGCTGGGCAAAAAGATCCGCTTCGAGTTCGACAGCACGGCGCGCGGCACCGACTGGGGCGGCATGACCGCCCGCAAGGAAGAGAAGGTCGACCTCGCCAAAGACGCGCTCTTCACGCTCCCCGTCCGCTTTGACTACCGCATCGGCGACATGGCGCTGAAATACACGGCTCCCGCGCTCTTCTATGGTAAAAAGCCGGACTCGATGGGCGACGGCCGCTGGTGCGTGCTCAGCGCCCGCGCCATCCCCGTCCGCGGCCAGATCATACGCCCGCCGAAGGGCAACGAACTCCTGTTCCGCGTCGGCCGCCGCGAGATCGGCTGCATGAACCCCGACTTCTTCGATGCGGAATGGAACGGGCGCACCTACCACCGCGGCGAACTTTGGCTTGACGACGGCGACGAGTGCCAGTTCGAGTACATCCCGTACACAATATGGGAGGCTGTCTGCCGCCAGTTCAAGGTGCTGAAGCGCGCCAGTATCGATGTCGGCGGGAAGATCACCGTCACCGTGGCCGGAACCCCCGGCGACCTCAAGGCGCTTTCCGACGACAATCCGGAGACCGCCTGCGAATTCCGCCAGCCGGGGCCGGAGCAGCCGGTCGTGCTGGAGTTCAGTCTCGGCGGTGCCCGCGCGGTTAACGGCGCCTTCCTGCTCGCGGACGGCGGCGGCACCTTCTCGCTGGAGGCGTTCACCGGCGGCAAATGGGTGCCGCTGAACTGGAACAACAACGGCCTTTCCGACTGCCGCACGTTCGACTCCGTCAGCGCCTCCAAATTCCGCTTCGTCATCAACGCCGGCCGCGTGAAGGTCAAGGAAGCACATCTATATTGCAACCCGAACCGGAAGTGAATCCATTCACCACCAGAACGGAAGCTGAAACCACATGAAACCGTCGAACCGCCTCCTGGCCGCCGCATCGTCGCTGGCCGCCGCGTCGTGCATCGCCGCCGGCAGCGCCTCCGCCGCGGCGCAGCGCCCGAACATCATCTTCATCATGGCGGACGACCACGCCAGCCAGGCCATCTCCGCCTATGGCAGCAAGATCATGCAGACGCCGAACATCGACCGCATCGCCAACCGCGGTGTCCGGCTTGACAACTGTTTCTGCACCAATGCGATATGCGCGCCGAGCCGCGCCGTCATCCTCTCCGGCAAGTACAGCCACCTCAACGGCGTGACCATGTGGCAGGCGTTCGACGGCCGGCAGACGACCCTGCCGAAGGTTCTCCAGGCCGGCGGGTACCACACCGGCATCGTCGGGAAGTGGCACCTGGACAACGCGCCGACCGGGTTCGACGACTGGAAGATTCTCGTCGGGCAGGGCGAGTACTACAACCCCGTCTTCCTCAACCGCCCCGCCGGCCTGGCGAAGGGCGCCGAAGACGGCTCCAAGCCCGCCGCCAAGATCGCAGTGCGTCAGAAGATCACCGGCTACGCCACGGAGGTCATCACCGACCTGGCCGTCGATTTCCTGGACAAGCGCCCGAAGGACCAGCCGTTCTTCCTCATGGTCCACCACAAGGCGCCGCACCGCAACTGGCAGCCCGCGCCGAAATACAAGACACTGTTCGACGACCGCGACATCCCCGAGCCGCCGACCCTGTTCGACGACTATGCCGGCCGCCTCTACGCCAAGGACGCCAAGATGCGCATGACCGACCTCACGGCGAACGATTTCCTGATGAAGAAGGAGGGGCTGCCCAAATTCGCCTCGAAGCAGGAGGAGGTCCGCTGGCGCTACCAGCACTACATCAAGGACTACCTGCGCTGCGTGAAGTCGGTGGACGATTCCGTCGGTGGCATCCTGGATTACCTTGAAAAGAACGGCTTGGCGAACAACACTCTCGTCGTCTACACCTCCGACCAGGGATTCTTCCTCGGCGAGCACAGCTGGTTCGACAAGCGCTGGATGTACGAGGAGGCGCTACACATGCCGTTCGTCGCCTGCCTGCCCGGCGCAATCCCCGCGAAGAGCGTCAGCAAGAGCATGGTCATCAACGCCGACTTCGGGCCGACGTTCCTCGACCTGGCCGGCATCAAGGCGCCGGCGGAGATGCAGGGGCGCTCCTTCCTCGCCCAGCTCAAGGGCAGGCCGGATCCCGCGGACTGGCGTACCAGCGTCTACTACCGCTATTACGACCCCGCCGAGCACCATGTCGAGCCGCACTACGGCGTCCGCACCGCCGCGCACAAGCTGATTTTCTATCCGCGCACGTCGCAGTACGAGCTGTTCGACCTGAAGAAGGACCCGGACGAGATGAAGAGCGTCGCCGCCGACCCGGCCTATGCGAAAGTGATGGAACAGCTCAAGGCCGAGCTGGCCCGCCAGCGCGCCGAGCTGAAAGATTCCGACAGTGAGCCCGGCGGCAAGAAGGTGAACCAGAACCCCGATTGACCGGTTTCCGGCGCATCCCCGCGCCTGCCGGACAAAACAGCGGATGGTGAAGACGGGCGCGTCGTCCGCTGAAACACGCCATCACGCGCCTGCTGGAGACACCCGTTTCGCGCATGCTCATTGCGGCGACCTCCGCGAAGGCCAGGCGCTGACCGTGGACCACGACGGCGACAAATTCACCTATGCCGCCGCGCCAGTAATACGGGACGGGAGCGTGGGCATCCTGCCCGCTTCCGCCGGGCGTCCCGCCCAGCGGCCGCCTGAAGGCGGAACGATTGAAGACGGGAGCATGGCCATCCTGGCCGCTTTGACCGGGCGTCCCGCCCGGAATTTTCTTGTGCGTCGGACAAGATGTCCGCCGAACGCGGGCGGGCCGCCCACGCTCCCGTCTAAAGGGCACGCACGGGATTCCCGCTCCATTATGAAAATGGCTTGTACCGGCCGGCATGCGATGTATTTTAAGTTCAAGCGGTGCGGCGGTCGGCATCCTCCTCCCGCCGCGCCGTCCCATGATATGTGAAACGAAAATGGGCCCGTCAGGCACGTAAAATCCCACGAAAAGCCAAAACCACCTCCTTCCGGGTAATAATTATTGGGGCATAGAAAAAGAATATGAAGCTTTACGACATCATCATGCTCTCGGGAGCGATCATTGCATGCCTTGGGGGTATCGCTGCTGGCTTGACAGCCAAACACAGGACTTTCGGACTTCTCCGCAACCTGGCCTTCGTTGCCGTCGCTTGCTTCGTCGGTGGAATGTTTGCAGCCTTGCCCGCAACGCGGGCGAAACCCGAGTTTTTGAGGGTTGCCATCTTCTGGGTTGTCGCTGCCTCCTCGGGGCTATGTGGCTTCTGCTTCATCGCTGGCATTGTGGGTGTATTCCGACGGGGAGTCCGCGGCCTTGCCGCAGTCACAGCACTTATCCCCTTACTCACAATCCCGTCATTTCTCGTAATCACGGCTCTGTCACGCGCAATGAGATAGGAGCCCCAACACAAAATTCCAGCGTACGCGGAATACCGCGCCACTGAATTCAACGTTCGACCAAACAAAGAAAGGAAAACACGTGAAGAGGAAACTGATTTCAGCCGGCATCCTGTGTGTTGTCTTTGGCGCCGCCTGGTTTGGCGGCATCGGTCTTGCCGGGGAGAAGATCGTCGGAGGCAACTCTCCGGCGGCGGTGAACAAGCCGGAGGTGGTTGCGGCTGCAAAATTCGCCATCCAGGAAGAAGAGGCGGTGCTCCGGAAAAACAAGGAGATGCCGGCGGCGAAATTGAGTCTGGTTTCCATTGTCAGCGCGGAAGAGCAGGTGGTTGCGGGGATGAACTACCATCTCAAGCTGAAGGTGAAGTTGGACGGCAAGGAAAAAACGGCTGCTGTAACTGTTTGGTGGCAGGCATGGAACAAGGAAACGCCGTACCGGTTGACCGCCTGGAATTGGCTGTAGAACCGGCGACCTGGTGCCGCTTTGTCATCCGCCGGAGAGGCGGCCGGTGAAACGCCAAAGGCGCATGGCTCCGCCGCCTGGCAAAGCGGTGTCAAAGCGGCTGCGCCGCAGTATCGGGTCGACCCTCCAAGCCAGGCGATGAAGCCGCGGGAATAGGCTGCGGTCGGCCTTCCCTTGGCGTCTTGGCGCGAGAATCCACCTTATTCTGCGGCGGGGTGCGGGGTGGTGTCCGCCACGGCGCAGGCGGCGAGCATGACGTCGCCGACCGTGACCCGTTCGAGAGGTCGCTTGACGCGCCGCCGAACTCCTGCCCGACCCAGGCACCGATCTCCTTGAGGCGGACATAGACGGCCGGATTTAGTGCTTATCCGTGAATTAAAAATACCGTCTGCCGCCAATCATTTTGAGTCGATTTTTTCGATGTGAAGGAGGCGCATATCGGGACATGTAACGACTGAACATTGGAAAAAGCGGCCCAAAAGGATGGCAGCCCTC
>CAIXRA010000013.1 GCA_903921725.1 uncultured Lentisphaerota bacterium | reverse complement strand
CGTGTCGCCGTCCGCATCCGAGGCGCTCGCCGCCAGTGTCGCGCTGTAGGCCGCGCCGTACGGTGCATTGGCCGCAACCACCGGAGTCGAAGTGAACGTAGGCGCACGGTTGACCGTCAGCGTCTGCTGGACGGCGGCGGCCGCGCTGTAGTTCGCGTCGCCGGCCTGCAAGGCCGTAATTGTCGCCGTGCCGCCGCCGACAATGCGGACCATGCCTGAAACAAGGGTCGCCACCGCGCCGTTCGAGCTGGCGTAGGTCACCGTCAGCCCGGAAGAGGCCGTAGCGCCCGGCGCGAACTCCGCATCGCCAACATTCTTCACCGGCAGCGCACCGAACATGATTGTCTGCGTCGCCTGATTCACCGTCAGCGTCTGCGGGACATCAACCGCCGCCGCCCAAGTCGCATCACCGGCCTGCGAGGCCGTAATGGTGGTGGAACCCGCGCCGACGATGTGGATCTGGCCGCTGACGATGGTCGCCACCGCGGTGTTTGAACTGGCATACGCCACGGTCAAGCCGGAGGACGCCGTCGCGCCCGGCGCAAAGTCCGCATCCCCATAGGTTTTCGCCGCCAGCACGCCAAAGGTGGTTGACTGCGTGCCCTTGACTGTAATGCTGCCGTTGACGGCCAGCGCGGAGGTGTCCCATTGCAGGGTGCCGGTCAGCGCCGGCAGGCTTAGTGTCGCGAACGAACCGGAGTAGGATGCCTTGGAGAAGAGCGTGAAGGTGTCGCCCGCGGAGAGCGCATCGCCGGTGGCCGTCACGGTCAGCCTGCCGCCGTAGGTGATGGCGCCGGTGCCCTGCAGCTTGTCGGCGGTCAGCGTCGCGCCGGACTTGCGGATCTGCATCGCCGCGCCGCCGCCGGCACCGAATGCAAACGTGTTATTGATGGTCAGCGTGCCGATGCCGGCGACGCCCGGGTCCAGCGTGCCGTTAACCGTCGTGGCGCCGGCGGAAGTGCCCGTGCCGCCCAATGTCGCGCCGGAGGCGACCGTGGTGGTGGTGGCCGCGAGGCTACCGGTGACCAGCAGCGTGCCGGCGTTGACCGTCGTCGCACCGGTGTAGGTATTGGTGCCGGAAAGCGTCAGCGTGGCCGCGCCCGTCTTCGTCAGCGCCATGTCACGGCTGCTGGAACCAACCTCGATCTTGCCCGCGTAGGTGCCGTCCACGGTTTGGTTGACCGACAGGGTCTTGGTTCCGGTGGTGCTGTCATAGTTGGGGTTGATTGAGGACGCAGCCGAGTTGCCGGAGAGGTTTCCGATGGTGGCCGTGTTGCCAATGAAGCCGCCGTTAAGGGTGAGGCTGCCTCCGTTGAGGGCGATTGCGCCCGCACCGTTCTCCGCATTGATGGACCCAAAGATCAGGTAGCCGCCGGCGACGGTTGTCGATCCGGAGAAGCTGTTGGATCCGGAAAGAATCAGGTTGCCCGTGTTGTGGACGATGGCGCCCGAGCCCGACACGGCAACGGCCAAGGTCATGCCAGCCGTGGTGTTCAACGTACCGGAAGTACCGACGACGACGACGCCCGTGCCAAGATTTCCGGATGCGCCGACCTTTAGGGTTCCGCCGTTGACCGCCGTTCCCCCAGAATAGCCGTTCGCGCCGGAAAGCGTCAGCGTGCCGGTGCCGGACTTGGTCAGACTGAAACCCACGCCGCTGATGACGCCGCCGACAGTGAGATTGCCGGCGTTCGCCGTGACCGTGCGGCCGGCGTTCATGAAGACCGCGCCGGCGCCGAGGTTGATATCCTTGGTGCCGGAGAAGGAGAAGTCGCCGTTCCAGTTCTGCGGGTTGTTGGTGCTCACCGTGATGGCGGCGGCGCTGCTGTTGTCGATGACCGTCCCGTCGCTGATGGTGAGGGCTCCCGCCGAGGCGCCGAGGGCCGCGGCGTGGTTGATGTTGAGCGTGCCAGCCGTGAGCGCGACACCGCCGGTGAAAGTATTGCTGCCGGAGAGTGTCAATGCGCCGGTTCCGATCTTGATCAGGCCGCCCGCTCCGTCCAGGACTTCGCCGATGGCGACATTGCCGATGGTGTTGCAGGTCAACACGCCATCCAGCTGGATGTTGGTGTTGGCATTGCCGCTTAACGTCAGAGTGTCCGTTGTCATGGACGGGTTGTAGCGGAATGTGCCACCTGTGGCATTGACGGTGAAATTATTGCCGGAGCTGTGGGCCGAACCGGTCACCTCGATCGCGCCTCCGTTCAGGACACGGCGCTGGCGGTAGTCGGAGAGCATGCCAAGCCCCCCTGCTCCGCCGTAGGCAAAGCTGGCCATGCGGAGTGTTGCGCCGGTGGAGATTGCCACAACATCGGTATTATTGTGGGCCGCACCGTACAAACTGCCCGTCGGGGAGACCTGCAGCACGCCTGCGTTGACCGTGATGCTACCAGTGCAGGTGTTGCTGCCGGAAAGCGCCAGCGTGCCGGCGCCGGCTTTGAGCATGCCCTGCGTTCCGGCAAGAATTGCGCCGATGGTGGCGGTCTGGCTTCTGACCGTAATCGTCGGCGTGCCAGTCGAGACATCCAGCGTGAGCGGCCCGCCCGTGCCGGTATTGAGCAGCCAGTCGTTGCCCGGCGGCGTGTCGCCGAAGAACAGGTTGCCGATGGTGCGTGCGCCGTCGAGCGTCACCGTCGCGTCGGTCGTCAGATCCAGCGTGCTGAAGTCGGCGGTAATGCCGGAGCCGGAGGCGGTGGTGCCGCCGAACCAGTTCACGCCCGCTGGCCAAGAGCCGCCGGCGGCATTGATCCAGGTCGGCGTCGAGAATATTGTCAGCACCGCCGCGTCCGAGGTGGCGGTGCCCTGGCTGTTGCTCGCGGTGCAGCGGAACTGCGTGCCATTGTCACCGATGACCACCGCGGGCGTGGTGTAGCTGGAGGCGGTCGCTCCGGAGATGTCCGCCCATCCCGCGCCGGCGGCGGTGCTGATCTGCCACTGGCAGGTCGGGGCGGGATAGCCGGCCACCGTCACCGTGAACGTCGCCGTCTGGCCGGCGACCAGGCTGGCGCTGGTCGGCTGCGCGGTGATGGAGGGGTGTGCATTGACCGTGATCTGTAGCGTGGCCTGGGCAGTGCCGCCATTGCCATCGGCAGCTTGGACGGTGAAGGCGTTGATGCCAGCGTCTGCAGCGGCGGGCGTTCCGGAGAGGGTGCCGGAAGAGTCGACCGTGAGCCATGCCGGTCCGCCGGTTTTACCGTAGGATAGGGTATCGCCGGCATTCGGGTCTGCCGCTGAACCGGCGATGGTGCCGGCATAGGCTGCGCCGGAAAGGGCGGCGGCGGCCGTGAATGGATTGGCGGTGAAGACCGGCGGATCGTTGGCCTGCGACACCGTCAGCGACACCGTCGCCGCAGCGGAGTCGGCCATGCCGTCGTTCACCTTGAACGTGAAGCTGTCGCCGCCAAAATAGCCGGCGGCCGGCACATACACCAGAGACGGCGGTGCGCCGAAGAGCGTGCCATGGGCCGGAGACGTCACGATGAAGAAGCTCAGGTCGGCGTCCTCGGGGTCGGTGCCGAACAGCAGGAGGTTCCTGTTGGTGTCCTGGACAAGCGTGGTGCTGGCGGCGGTCGCCGTCGGCGGCTGGTTGACCGTCAGGACGGCGGCGGCCGAATCGACCGTGGCACCGTTGTTGGCTACCAGGCAGCGGAACCGGCTGCCGCTGTCACCGGCCGCCACCGCCGCGGTGGTGTAGCTTGCGGAGGTTGCGCCGGAGACGGCCGTCCACGTTGCGCCGTCCGTGCTCGCCTGCCACTGGTAGACGGGCGCGGGGGAGCCGGTGGCGGTGATGGTGAAGATCGCCGTGGCGCCGACGGTCGCCGTCGTGCTCGCCGGCTGCACGGTGATGACCGGGGAGGCGGGGGTCGCGCTGCCGCTGATTTTCAGTACGGCTGCGTTCGAGTTGTCGTAGCCGCCGCTGTTGGTGGCGACGCAGCGGAACCTCTTGCCGTGGTCGCCGGCCACCGCCGCCGGGGTCGTGTAGCTTGCGGAAACCGCTCCGGAAACGGCGCTCCATGTCGCGCCACCATCGGCGCTGCTCTGCCACTGGTAGGTCGGCGAAGGGGTGCCGGTGGCCGTGACGGTGAAGGTTGCCGTGCTGCCGGCGGTCACCGTCTGGGTAGACGGGTGGGTGACAATGGCCGCAGCGGCCCGGGCCTGCAGTTCGCCGGTGATCACGACGTCGTCAATGTTCCAACCGCATCCCGTGCCGGAATTGTTGGTTGTGCCCAACCCCCAGCGGACGTAGACCGTCGACTGGTTGGCGGCCACGGTAGAGATGTCGTAGGAGTACTGTGTCCATGCCGTGTCGGTAGTGGTGCTTGCCGGGTTGCTCCAGATGGTTGTCCAGGTCGTGCCGTTGTTGGAAACCTGGATGCTGGCGTTGTCGCCCGTGGAGGCGCGGATGCCAAGCCAGCGCCAGAACGACAAGGTGACCTTCGTGTAGCCGGAACAGCTGAAGGACGGCGTGGTGGCGTAGCGCGTAGCGGTGATGTTGTTGGTGTAGGCACCGCTCAGATTGTAGCCGATGACGCCGGAACCCGTCTTGCCGGCGGTTGGATCGCCCGAGCTTCCCGTGGGGGTGCCGTACGCCCAGCCGGTTCCCAGCGTCCAGCCCGGATTGGCAGTCATGGCCGCCGAGTAGAGGATGGCCTTGACGCGGATGCGGGCGGCATCGGAGACGGCGGTTCCGGAATCATTGGTCGCCACGCAGCGGTACTGCCGGTAGTCGTCGGCCACGGTGACGGCGGCGGTCGTGTAGCTTGCCAGAGTCGCACCCGTGACGTCCGTCCAAGTCATGCCGTCGGCGCTGGTCTGCCACTGGTAGGTCGGCGAGGGGACGCCCGAGGCGGCGGCGGTGAAGGTCGTCGTCTGGCCGATGGTCACGGTGACGGCGGCGGGCTGCGTCGTGAAGAGCGGCGCGCTGGCCTGCGGGTTCACCGTCAGCGTGGCGATGGCGGAACCGGTGGCGGCGCTGGTGACGCCGTTCAGCGTACCGGTGACCGAACATGTGTATTTCTTGCCGCTGTCGGCCGCCACGGCGGCGGCGGTCGTGTAGCTTGCGGAAGTCGCGCCGGAGATGGTGCTCCACACCACCTCCCACCAAGTGTGGAGCTCGTCGCTCATCTGCGTGTTGACACCCACGCGCCACTGGTAGCCGAGGGTGCCCCTGCCCGAGGCCGCCACCTGGAAGGTTGCGCCCTGGCCTTCCGTGACGCTCCGGCTCAGCGGCTGCGCGGTGATGGCAGGCGGGTAGAGGACCGTCAGCGTGGCTGCGTTAGAGATAACGGAGGTGCCTCCATTATAGACATTTGTGGCCACGCACCGGTACTGGTTCCCGTCACACGTCGCGTCGGTCGCCGGCGTCGTATAGGTGGAGGCCGTTGCGCTGGAAATGTCCGCCCACGTCGCGCCGCCGGCGCTGGACTGCCACTGATAGGCGGGAAGCGGCGTGCCGCTGGCCGACATCGTGAAGGTGGCGGTCGCGCCGCCGGGCAGCACGGACGCATTCGACGGATGGCTGGTGATCACCGGCGGGGTGACGGAGCCCAGCACCACGCGGATTGTGCCGTCCGTCGCCAGCGTCGAGGTGTCCCACGCATAATAGTTCGGCGTCAGCACCGGCAGGTTCACCACCGCGAAGGAGCCGGCGTATGCCGTGGCGGAGAAAAGCTGGAAGGCATCTCCGGGGGCGGGGGAGTCGCCGGCCGCGGTCACGGTCAACGTGCCGGCGTAGGTCAGCATGGTCGCACCCTGCAACTTGTCGCAGGTGAGGGTCGTGCCGGACTTGTTGATTTCCATCGCGGCGGCGGCTGCGGATGTAAAAGTGACCGTATTGGTGCAGGTCAGCGTGCCGATGCCGCCGGCTCCGGGAGCCAGCGTGCCGTTGACCGTCACCGGGCAGCCGACGGTGCCGGTGCCGCCCAGGGTTCCGCTGGCGTTCACCGTCACGGAGGCGGTGGCGGCATAGATCAGGGAGCCGTTGACCAGCAGCGTGCCAGCGTTCACCGCCGTCGTGCCGGTGTAGGTATTGGTCCCGCTCAGGAGCATCGTGCCCTCTCCGGCCTTGATGATGCCGTTGTTGCCGGAGTCCTTGTCCTCCAGCTCGCCGCTCACGACAAGATCCGCGGCGGAGCTGCCCGTCGCATCGTCCACGGTGAAGGTGATGATGCCGCTGAGGCCGAGGCCGTTCCCGACGGAGATGGTGGAGGCGGCCGCACCGCCGATGGTGACGTTGCAGTCGAGCTGGCTGTCCTCGCCGTTGTATTTGCCGCTGCCGCTGCTGTTCACCGTGCCGCCGTTCAGGGTCAGGCCGTAGATGTGTTCGTGGAAACCCGTAAGGGTCAACGTGCCACCGGCGTTGACGACAAAGCCGACGCTGCTGTTGTTGCTCACGTTGGTATTGATCAGGTTGACCGTGCCGCCATTGTTGACGGTGACGGTGTTGCCGCTGGCCACGGAGCTGACGTTGTCGCCCGACGCGAACCGGACCATGCCGCCGTCAACCCTCAGGCCGCCGGTGAAGGCGTTGGCCACGCCGAGAGTCAGCGTGCCGGTTCCGGACTTGATCAGTCCCTTGGCGCCAGCCAGGACGGCACTGATGGTGGCCATCTGGTTGTTGACCGTGATGGTCGGGGTCGGGCTTCCCGTGAAGGTGTCCAAGGTCAGCGGACCGGACGTGCCGGCGGAGAGCGTCCAGTTGTTGCTGGCGGTCGTGTCGCCGAAGACCAGATGGCCCATGGTGCGCGCGCCGTCCAGGGTCACGGTCCGGTCCGCGGTGATGTTCAGCGTGCTGAAATCAGCGGTGCAGCCGAGACTGCCGGGCACGGCGCTACCCTGCCAGTTCGTCGCGGTCGGCCAAGAGCCGCCGGAGAGGTTGGTCCAGACGCCGGTGATGGTCGCCGCCGGCGTGGTGACGGTCACCGCGTCGCCATAACCCGTGCCCGCGGAGTTGACGGCATAGGCGCGGACATAATAGGTTGTGCCCGCCGCCATGCCGGTGATGGTGCTGGTGAACGACCCGGTGCCGGAGCCGTCTGTGGTATGGCTGCCGGCCGTCGTCGGAGTGGCGCTGGTACTCCAGCAGACGCCGCGCGCGGTCACCGTGGCACCGCCGTTCCAAATATTGCTGCCGCCGGAGGCTCCCGCGGAAGAGGAGGAGAGGGTAACCGCGACCGTACTGACGGCGGGCAGGCTGGCGCCGACCGTCAATGTCTGCGGCACGCTGGTCGCCGCGCTCCAGTTCGTGTCGCCGGCCTGCGAGGCGGTGATGGTTGTCATCCCCGCGCCGACAAGGGTGACCCATCCGTTTTCAACGGTCGCGACTGCTGGGTTCGAACTGGCATAGGAGACGACCAAACCGGATGAGGCGGTTCCGGCAAGCAGAAACGCCGGGTCCCCGTACGTCTTCGCCGCCAAGACGCCAAAGGTGATGCTCTGCGCCCCCCGAGTGACGGTCAGTGTTTGCTGGACGCTGGTGGCGGCATAGTAATAGGCGTTGCCGTCCTGGATTGCCGTGATTGTGGTGGAGCCGGCGCCGACCAGCGTGACCGTGCTGCCGGAGACCGTCGCCACCGCACTGTTCGAGCTGGTGTAGCGCACCGGGAGGCTGGAGGAGGCCGTGGCCGTGAGGGCGAACGAACCGTCGGAGAACGGGTGGGACGCCAGCGCGCCGAAGGTGATGGTCTGGCTGGAACGCGAGGCGCCGACCACCGAGATGCTGCCGTTCACGCCCAGCAGCGAGGTGTCCCATGCAAGCCCGCTTCCCAGCACCGGCAGGTTCGTGGTGGCGAAGGAGCCGGCATAGGTCGTGGCGGAGAACAGCGTGAAGCTGTCGCCGGCGGCGAGGGTGTCTCCTGTGGCGGTTACGGTCAGCGTGCCGGCGCGGGTCAGCGTGGTCACGCCCTGGAGCTTGTCGGAGGTGAGAGTCGAGCCGCTCTTGCTGATCTGCATCGCGGTCGTGCTGGTCGAATTGAGGGTCACCGTGTTGTTGACGGTCAGGGTGCCGACGGCGCCAGCAAGCCCCGGCGACAGGATGCCGCCGTTGCTGACCGTCACCGTGCCGGCGATACTGCCCGTGCCGCCGAGCGTCGCGCCGCTGGCGATGGTGACGGGGGTGGCGGCCAAGCTGCCGGTCACCAGTAGCGAGCCGGCGGAAACGGTCGTCGTGCTGGTATAGGTGTTGGCGCCGGAAAGGACGAGCGCGCCCGCACCGGTTTTGGCCAGCGCGCTGGACCCCGTGACGGTTCCGCTGATGGTGAGGTCGGCGGCGGCGGTGCCGTCCGCGACCTGAAGCGTGGTGGTGCCGACCAATCCAAAATTGGCGGCAATCGTGGAGCCGGCAGCGGTGGCGTCGAACGTCATCGTATTGCCCCAGTTGCGCAACTGACCGCTACCCGTCACCAGACCGCCGGCCATGTGCAAGGTGCTGACATACTGATCCCCGCCAATCTGCAGCGTGCCGCCGTTGACGAAGATGGTGTTGGGTTCCGACCCGAGCGAGTGGGAGTAGCTGGCTATGAGTGTGGCCCCGGTGTTGACGGTCACCAGATTCGCACTGCCGAACGGGTTGACGTACCAGCCGCCGCAGTTGATCTGCAGCGTGCCAGCATTGACCGTCACGCCGCCAGTGAGTGTTGCGTTGGTCTGGAGGATCATCGTTCCGGGGCCGGCCTTGGCGAAGCCCTTGGTGCCGGAAAGGACGGCGCCGACGGTCACGGCCTGGCTGTTGACGGTGATTGTCGGCGTGCCGGAGGAGACGGCCAGGGTCAGCGGGCCAGCCGTTCCGGTGTTGAGCGTCCAGTTGTAGCCCGCCGCCATGTCGCCGAATATCAGGTTGCCGATGGTGCGCGCGCCGTCCAAGGTAACTGCGGCATGCCCCGCCAGGTCAAGCCGGCTGAAGTCCGCCGTGACACCCGTGCCGGAACCGACAGTTCCGGCGGCCCAGTTGGCGGTGGTCGGCCAGGAGCCGCCCGATGCGTTGATCCAGGTCGGCGAGGTGTAAACCTGAAGGGTTGCGGCGGGGGACTGCACGCCGCCCACGCTGTTCATCGCGACACAGGCGTACATCTTGCCGTCGTCGGTTGTCTGTGCTGTGAAACTGTATGTCGCAGAGGTGGCGCCGGAGATATTGCTCCAGCTGGCGCCGCCGTTGGTGCTGAGCTGCCACTGGTAGGCGGGGGTGGGCGTGCCGTCAGCCGCCGCCGTAAAGGACGCCGTCTGCCCGCCCCCCGTCAGCGCAAGGTCGGCGGGTTCAACGGTGAAATAGGGCAGGACGTTGGCGGTCACGGTCAGCGTCGCCGCATTCGAGGTCACAATGTTGATGCCGTTGGTAACCACGCAGCGAAACTGGCTGCCGCCGCCCGTGTCGTCAAGCGCATCGGTCGTGTAGGCGGCGGAGGTGGCGCCGGCAATGTCGGCCCAGGAGCCGCCGCTCGGGCAGAGCTGCCACTGGTAGCGCGGCGCGGGGACGCCGGCCGCCGTCACCGAGAATGTGGCGGTCATTCCCTGGTCGGCCGTCTGGTTCGACGGCTGTCCGGTGATGGCGACGTTGCCGCCCACGGTGATGCTGCCGTCCACCGTCAGCCGGGTGGTGTCCCATGACAGGCCGCTGCCAAGCACCGGAAGGCTGAGGGTGGCGAAGGCGCCGCTGTAGGAAGAGGCGGAGAATAGAGTGAATTTATCGCCTGCGGCGAGCGTGCCGGCGAGGTTGGTCACCGTGAGGGTACCGCCGTAGGCGACGGCGGAGGCCCCCGTGACCTTGTCGCAGCTGCCGGCCGTCCTGTTGATCTCCATCACCGCGGAGGCGGTGGAGGCCAGCGTGAGCGTGTCGGATACCGCAAGCGTGCCGATGCCCGAAACACCGGGTCTCAGCGTGCCGTTTACTGTCACCGCGCCGCCGAATGCGCCGGATCCCATGAGCGTCGCGCCAGAGGCGACCGTCACCGTAGCACCGGCGGAGAGGGAGCCGTTGACGACCAGCGTGCCCGCGTTGACCGACGTAGCGCCGGAGTAGAGGCTGGCCGCGCCCAAGACCAGCGTGCCCGTACCCGCCTTGACCAAGCCGTTGTCGCCGAGCAGGACGGTGTTGAGGCTGGCTGTGCGGTAATTGACCGTGACGGTCGGGACTCCACTGGTGCCGATGTCAAGGGTGAGCGCACCGCCCGTGCCGGCGTTGAGGATCCAATCGGCGGTTGAGGTGGCATTGCCGAAGGTGAGGCCGCCGATGGAGCGCGCGCCGTCCAGCGTCAGCACCGCGTTGGAGGAAAGGACGGGTGTACTGAAATCGGCCACGCCGTCCGCGCCGTCCGCATCAATGCCGTTCTGCCAGTTCGCCGTGTTCGCCCAGGAACCGCCGTCCGCGGCCGTCCAGGTGCCGCTGGCACCGGCGGTAATGAATGACTCGTCGTCGCCATAGGAGGTGCCGATGGCGTTGCTCGCATAGGTGCGGACATGGTAGACGCGGCCGGGTTCCAGCCCCGTGAGCGAGCTGGTGAAGGAACCGAGGCCGCGGCTGTCCGAGGTCTTGTTGTCATAGATCGTCGGGTACGGTTCGGTGCTCCAGCAGACGCCGCGCGCGGTGATCGGCCAACTGTAGTCGGCCGTCACGTTGCCGCCAGCGGTGGCGGCGTTGCGGGTGATGCCGCTGGCCGCGGTGGTGGTCACCGCCGGACCGGGCAGGATGTTCACGCCAAGGACCGGGATCTCACCCCACTGGTTGCCGGGGCCGACCCAATAGCCGCACGGCTTGCCAGCGACCCGCGCCTTGTAGGTTGAATCGGGTGAGACGCGCACGCCGTTGTCATACGCAAAAAAGCCGAAGTCGCCCTCCAGCTGGCTGGCGCCGGGCAGTTCCTGGCCGGACGGGATCTGCAGCGGCATGTTCCAGCGCTGGTACGGCACGGCGCAGTTGCCCGGAATCCAGATCTTGCGGAAGTTGGTGAAATCCTCGTTGCCGGTTGTGCTGCTGGGGATCGGGTCGGCGGGGTGAATAATAATCTCCCGGTTGTAGGCCACGGCGACCGCGCCGCCCGCCGTCGTGTAGTTGAACGCGGCGTTGAGACGGGTCTCCGCGTCAATCGGCACCTGGAAGATGACGGTCGGGTTCAGGGTGCCGGGGAGGAAGTTCAGCGTGACGGGGGACGGGAGATAGACGCCGGACGGGTCGGAGAGCGTCACGGAACCGGTCATGCGCGTCGAAGGCGCCGTTCCCGCCGCCATGCTGCCGCCCCACAGCGTCTCCGGCGTGAAGCCGTTGAGGGAGAACTTGTGGTTGGCCAGGCCGGTGGTCGGCAGCGTCGCGTCGCTCGGCGCCACGGTGATCTTGTGTCCGATGCCGAGGAGCATTTCCACATAATATTCGCGCTCGGGGCTGGTCAGGCCGGAGATGGAGTTGACCGCCAGCGCCGCCGCCGGCCCCTCCGCCTGCAGGAACGCCAGCACGCGGTCGGCCAGCCCGGTGCCCTGCGCCATGACGCGCAGCGCGGCCAGCTTCGGCTGCAGCTGCGGAGGCATCTTGGAACCCAGGGCGGCGTCCACCAGCTCCCAGTTGTGCAGGACGTGCTTGTAGAACGCCCAGTCGTTGCAGCGGGTGGGGGAGGTGGCCGGATACGACTGCGCCTGGAACTCGGGCTTGCCGGTGATGGCCAGATTGTGTTTGTGCTCGTTGAGAAGGATCAGATAGGCGCCGGTATCCCAGGTGGGGCCGCCGTGGCAGCCGCCGTCGCCGCCGTGATATTCCAGGCGGTTGGTGTTCATGTTGATGTACCCGGCGAAGTCGCGCTTCAGGGTGAGGCGCCACAGCAGCGTGTTCATGTTGTTGCGGTGGGATTCGTCGCCGAAGATGGCGCAGGCCATGGAACCCCAGAAGAAGGTCAGCGTCTCCGTCGCGTGGCCGCCGTCCACGTTGCCGTAGGCGGTCGCGGCACCGTACCGCTTCCGGAAAAGTTCGGTGATGTACTGCGGGCCGCCGCGGATCTTCATCGCCAGCACGCAGCCGCCGGTGGCGTAGGAGTAAGTCTGGCCGGTGGCTGGCGTGGTGGCGAACGAGCCCGAGAAGACGGCGCGGCCGTACGGCACGCCGCCGTTGTTCTGCCCCGCCAGCGACTGGATGCGCGCCAGCGTCTTGTCCAACTTCGCCAAGTCCACCTGCACCGGCGCATAGGAGGCGACGGCAAGGCCGGCGGAACAGGGGCTGGTGGCGCCGAGGTAGGCACCGCCGCCGTAGCCGGGGTTGAAACCGTGCCCCCAGACGCCGTCCGGCATCATGATGTCCCAGACCTCGTCGACGGCCTTCTGCAGGCCGGGAAGAATGCCGGCATCCTTGGTACGCATGTAATATTCGGCCAGGAAC
The DNA here is from genome assembly GCA_903921725.1 of uncultured Lentisphaerota bacterium. Lineage (GTDB taxonomy): Bacteria > Verrucomicrobiota > Lentisphaeria > Oligosphaerales > CAITYL01 > CAIXRA01. The sequence continues at coordinate 10,907 of CAIXRA010000013.1, read as the reverse complement.
AAAAGCTTTTTGCCGCGGGTGGCGGACCAACCGTCGGCCCCTTCGCCGACACAGTAGTAGGCGGCATTGCGGATGTTGGTGTCAAAGGCGGAGTCGCCGGTGGCCATCAGGCCGAGTGCCGCCATCGAGGTGCGGAAACTGGCGCTCGCATAATCGCCGCCGCCAGAGGGCCACGAACCGTCGGCGTTCTGCTGCAACGCCAAACGATAGGCCAGTGTCTTGCTGTAATTGGCAACCTTGTCGCTCGTCGGGTCGTAAACCGAGCCGAAGCTGCCGACCTGCGGGATGGCGTACTCGATCTCCTCCGTGTAGGCCACCAGCTCAGGCGGCAAAAGTGGCGAACCGTTGGCGGCGTACTGCCGCGGCGAATACGGCGTGGTCGTGATGCTGGACTTGCGCGTCTGGGCGCTCGGGGTGATGCTACCCGTGCCCGTCGTCTGGACCTTGAACTTAAGCAACGTGTAGCCGGCGGGGACCGCGTACTCGATCATGGAGTTGCTGCGGGTGCCGATCACATTGGCGACCAGTGTCGCGCCATCATATACGCTGGCGCCCGTGGCATCCTTCCCAATCTGGCGCGAACTGTAGCCGCTGCTCTTGTTGACGGTAAGCGCGTTCAGATAGAGCGTCGTCTGACCCGAACCTTCGAAACGGGGGTTGATCCAGTTGGTCAGCGCATTGTTGGCGCTGGTAACGGTAAGGCGGACGTAATCCTGCCCGGTGACGTCAACGGTCACCTCCGAGGAGGTCGCCGGCGCGGTCATCAGCGCGCCTTGGTACGGCGTCAGGCAGGCGCGCACCACTTTCAGCTTGACCTTGCCGCGCCCTTCGGCGGCGTCCACCAGCTGACCGGTGTGAATTTCCAGACCGCGGGTGTTCTGTGCCAGCACAGTGAAGGGGAACTGGACGTCCGTCGCCGTCTTGATCGGCTGCCCCTCGATCTCCACGATCACGTCGTCGGGATAAATCTTGCCGTCCGACGGACTTCCCGTGACCACGCTGATCACGCCAAGCGAGTTGGCGATTAGCCCGCTACCGTCCCGTATCTTTGACGGCTGGATGGAGTTGAAGGCATCGGTGGCCAACGCCTGATCATAAGGATAGGCGCGGAAGCCGAGAGGCCCCACATGGAAAAATGAGCTATTGGCGCAGTCCGTGCTGGTGGTGCTGAAGTAGTCACCCCAAGGGCCGGGACGCGTCGAATAGAAAGAGCTTGGCGTGAGGGAGCCGCCGTACTGCGTCTTCCACGCATCAAAGTCAAACGCCGCACGGGCCTGGCCCGCTCCGGCCAGCAGCAGGAGAAGGGCTACTGAAAACATGCGCGCTACCCACGCGGCAGCACATGGCGGATGCACGCCCTTCACGAGTCCGGCTCCACGCGACGACAAACACCGCCCGCTTCCTGTACTCATGTCCATGCTCCTTTGCACAGAACCAGCCATTCCAACTTTTGGGAATATCACAAAAGCAAAGCTTCGCCTATGATTAAAAATCCTTAAGAAAAAGTCGGAGGTCGCGCCAAAACCCCAAAAAAAGAAAACTTAACTTCATGGAATATACAGCTATTGCCATGACTTTTGCAATAATGACGGGCTGTTATTTTTTGCCAATCCGCACAAATGAGATCGCGGCCGTGGATGCCAGCCCGGAAAATACGAGCCGTATCCGATGCAGATCCCACGCATCCTGCAGGGTGCGGGCGGGTGCCGCAACCGGCATGTCATTCCGTGGGCGGGGCGGATTTGTCCGCATCGCTGGGCGGCGCAACTTCCGTTGCCGAGGCGTCTGCAGGTTTGGGAGGGGCAAGCTCCGGGCGGTTCCGGTCAACCTCGGCCAGAATGGCTTCCATTCCGCGAAATTTCCAGTCGTCAAGCGTCAGCGTTTTCCTCCCCGCTGCCACGGAGACGGCGAGACGGACGATTCCCTTGCTCTCCCATTTTTCGCGGTTCACGGACTGAATGGCGGAGTACGGCACGGCTTCCGGCAGAAATCCATGTAGCCCCGCATCGTCAGCGGAGAAACGGCGGCGGCAGTTGCGCACCAAGAGGAAGAAAACCGCAAACCCGAGCGGAAGGAAGGCTACCGCCATGCCGAACTGCGTGCGGATGTCCGACTCGCTGTGCAGCGGCGCCCGCGTCCCCGGCAGGACATGCTCCGCCTTCCATCCCCTTTCCTTCATGATGCGGAATAGTTCCTTGGCAAACGGCTCCGGGGAGAGCTTGCGTGCGGTCAAGTCGTCATACGCCGCGCCATATTCCCGATTCTGGGCCGGATACTTTACGGCGCCGTCGTAGAGCGACCACAGGCCGAACCCCAGCATGATGGCGCTGAAGAGCGAAATCCGGACCGCATATTCAAGATTGATCTTTGCCGCCGCCATCTGAACCTCCCGTACCTTTCCCGCCAAAACACAAAGAAACCCCGAACCGGAACTCTTGCCGCCGGAATCACCAGAAACCATAGCTTTTGGTGCCGAGGACGTAAAGCCCGAGCACCAGGTTCGTCACCACATGCGCGACAATCGCCGGCCACAGGCGCCCCGTCCGCAGCATCAGCCAGCCATAGACCGCGCCGGCAGCCATGCCGACAAGCCAGCGGTCGTGTTCGACACCGAAGAGCGCGACCATGATGGCGAACGCCTCCCAGTTCCAGCTCCGCAGCGGCACCGTCCGCACCTCCCGCGCGATCAGCCGCCGGTAAAGCCAGCCGCGCCAGAACAACTCCTCAACGGCGGCGATTACAAACGCGGAACCCGCAACCCGCACCAGGGCAAGCGTCCAGCCGCAGGCCTCCGGCGTGTACGGCGACGCCTCCGCCGGCCGCGCCAGCACACCGAACGGATAGCAGCACCACTGCCGGTAGAAATGGTCGAACCCCGGCAGGTTCCGCGCCACCCATCCCGTCTCCGGCCCCACCCAGATTGCGAACACCGCAAGCCCCGCCAAGACCGCCAGCGGCAAATCCTTCCACTTCGGCCCTTCGTAGAAGCGCCAGGGGCGCGCGACGCAGACGAGCACGACCCCCACCGCCGTCATCACCGCATAGCCGACGGCGGATTTTCCGCACACCGCCTGCATGGCCAGCATCAGCCCCAGCCACGCGACGAACGGCAGCCAGTGCCGCCAGTCCGTCAGCAGGCTCGGGAACGGACTCGCCGCCCAAACCGCCGTCATGTTGTTCCGGAATTTACTCATAATTCTCCACGGACAAGGAAGATCGCCGGGACATTTACGGGGAAGCAGCACTTACGCTGGGAAAGGCCGTTGGGGAAGGTCGCAAAAAGTGAGACACCAAAAACGTCCGCATTAAATTCCTCGACTACCTTCCCTTCCAACCGCGCTTCCCAAGGGATTCCATCCCCCCACTCACCCCACTCCGGTGCTGCCGAAACCGCCGGCGCCGCGCTTGCTTTCGGACAGCTCCTCCACACGGACCAGTTCGATTTCCGGCAGCTTTTGGATCACCATCTGCGCGATGCGGTCGCCGCGCTTGACCGGAAAGTCGGCGCCGCTGGTGTTGAGCAGGATGACGCGGACCTCGCCGCGGTAGCCGGCGTCAATCGTGCCGGGACTGTTGAGCACGGAGATGCCGTGCTTGAGCGCCAGGCCACTCCGGGGGCGGATCTGCGCCTCAAACCCTTCCGGCAGCTCGAGGTACATGCCGGTCGGCACTAGGCCGACCTTGCCGGCGTGCAGCACCGCATCGACACTGGCGCGGACGTCGTACGCGGCGTCGTCGTGGTGCGCCTTCTTCGGCGACAGTTCCTCGTCGCCTGGATTCATGCGGAACTTGATTGTGGTTGTCATTTGAATGATGTCTTTCTTAAAGCACATTGTTTTTAACCGCCAAGGTGCCAAGTCCGCCAAGCTTTATCCACTCTGCGCTCTTGGCGCCTTGGCGGTTAAAACTGGGTCTATGGCTTCCTCTCTTCCATCTCGATGAAATGCGTGACCAGATAGTTGCATGCCTCCTCCAGCGACGGCAGGATCTTCGTGCTGAAACGGACCATCCAGGGGCTGCAATCCTTGAATTCGAACGGCGAGAAGGTGACCACGAACTTGCCGAGGTTGTGCGAGGCGTGGAAGACCTCCATGGCGGTGCCGATGCTGGGCTTGTTGTAGTTGACCAGGATGATGTCGGCGTCGCGCACGTCCTGCAGGTCGAACTCCACAATCTCGTTGGAGCTGTCCACCTCTCGGTCCTTGAAATTGCGCCGCATCGGATTGAGCAGGCGGAAGTGCCGGCCGAGCCGGCGCTGCGCCTCGTCGCGCCACTCGCGCGCCTCGCCCTCATGCACGTCCATGATCGGCCCGCTCATGTAGATGGTCTTTTTCGGTGTCGCTGGCATCGTCCCGTCGTCCCATTGGTTGTTCGTCCCGCCGCTCTCTCCGCAGTTCCTGCGGCCGGCTTCCTCATTCGAAAATCCATTCCCGCGGAACGGGTAGGAATCCGCAATCTGCCATTATATCCCGCCCTCCGCCGGACGCAATCCCACAGCGCCATCCAAAATTCGTCGGGCCGTGCAAGACGCCGGCACAGCCCGCGTTTTTCACGAAGCCTGCAAGATGAAGCACGGCGGGATTCCCGTCTGCTGGGGCCGGAACCCATTTCCAGTTCCAGCCGGTCACCCAGATTCAGCTCGGACGGACCGGCCTGTTCGCCCCGTTCGGATGCCTGCTCAAACGCCCCCGCGATGCGGACGGCGACACCTACCAGCGCCTCGTCTTCCCGCCCCACAAATTCGGTAGTGGCAAGCCGGTCATTCCGATAGGGCGCGGGCGGCGTGGTAGAGGTCGCGGAGTTCGCCAAGGGAGTTCTGCGCGGCGGTGCGGAGAACCGCCTCACGGCTGGAATTTCCGCTCTGCCGGGCATTGTCGGCCTGCTCGGTCAGCATGCAGGCATCCCCCGCTTTTTTTAGGACGGCCTCGCCGGCATCGGCCATTGTGCCGCGGCCGGACTGCCGTGCCTCGGCCAGAAAGATCTGCGCCCGTGCGAGATCCTGCCGGGCCTGTTCCCGCTGTGCCGGCGGAATCATTTCATAGGTCCGGGCAAAATCACGCACGCCGCGCACCGTGGCGTGAAACTGCTGCCGAAAGGCGGCATCCTCGGCAGCGGCGGATTCATCGCCGCCGCATGACAGCAGCAGCGTGTCCACGCTGCCGTCGCGCTCCAGGATGACCGAACGGTCGCCCACGCCGGCAATGACATAGCCGCTGCCGGAAATCCGCGAGCCCTTGTGGAACAGGCGGCGGAGCCGCGCCCCGTTGCGCTCCGTCGTCCGGACGGGCATTTCAATCAGGACGGCGACGTCGTCGCCCACCCGGCCGATACCCACAAGCTGAAGATCCTTAAGCTGCAATGGATAACGGCGAGACGAGGCGGCCGCGGACGGTGGCGGCCCTGCGGCGGGCGCACTCTCTGCAGCGGCGATGGCGGACAGCATGAACGCGGCGCCGATGACGGCGGTGGACAACAGGCGGCGGAAAGTCGTGGGCATCGGCATCGTCTCCCCAAAATGACCCCGGATTTCCAGGTTTCGAATCCGAATGCAGGCTTCGGAATCCGGCTCGACACATTCCCGCGCTGGGCGGATGCGGCATTCCGCAACGCTGGGGTCGGACACGCCGCAGTCGCCGTGGTTCCCAGCGCAGGCCGGAGGTGCATCACTTGACGGTGACGGCCTCGGGCGGGGTCAGCTCGCACTTGACCGAGGCGGTGGTGAACGGGCCTTTCCCGCTCCCGGAGACGGTGTTGCCCTCAATCTTCACATTGGCGCAGCGGCGGAGGATGAACGGCGCCTTGTTCCACGCGGGATAGTCGTTGCCGTACGCGACCGTGTTCTTCCGGAAGCTCAGGCCGTCGGTGGAGATGGCGTACACAAGCGGCACGTCGAACGTCTCGAAGCGGTTGTTCTCGATGCGCACGTTGCGGTGGTAGTAGTCCGTCTGCCCCTTGAGGTCCGGGATTTCCGGGTAGATGGAAATCAGCGCCTCGGTGAACTGGTAGCGCGAGGTCAGGTTGTTGTGGAAAACATTGTTGCGGATGAGCACGTCGTGGCAGGCGCCGCTCTCGTACCAGCCGTTGGCGTCGCCGGCCAGCAGGATGGCCGAGCCGGAGGAGTGCTCGAACTTGTTGTTTTCGACCAGCACCGGGCACGGCGTTGTGAAGAGGGAGCCGCGTGCGCGGTTGTTTCGCACCGTGTTGCCGCGGAACGCGACCGAGGGGAACCAGTCGGCGTTCTCGACGGCGTCACCCTTGCCGAGGTCGGCCGGCGCGTCGGCGTCCAGCATCAGGATAACCTCGTCGGTCTTGGTGCGACGCACCGCCGTCACCTTGCGCGGTTCGCAAGGGGTGAGCCATTTCGCCCGGATGAAACGGAGCGCCTCGCCGGGCAGGAACACCTCGAAACCGACGGACTGTTCGTGGACATACTTGCAGCGCAGCGTGCGGGAATCCACCTTCTCCTCGATGCGCAGGCAGGTGGCGTGGACGTTGATTGCGTCGTCCATCATCCCCTCGTACAGGCCGTTTTCGGCGACGATGGCGCCACGGCAGTTGGAGAAGTGCGTGGCGTCGGCGTTGGTGGTGAAATAGCGGTCCGTACCGGGACGCAGCCGGATGCCGCCGCCGCTGATGCGGATGTTCTCGGAGCGCTGCGCCAGCAGCCCCATGCCCAACGCCTGATGGATGGGGCAGTTCTCCAGCACGGTGTCCTTGGCACGATAGAGCACAACGCCCGGATGCGGCCGGCCGCTGTGCCGCATGGTGATGACGTCGCCGGCCTTCACCCGCGATTTCGTCAGATCCTTTTCAATGCGGTAGCGACCATTGCCGAGCGCCGTGGCCCGGCCCCTGTAGCCGAAGTCGCCGGTGCCCGCCACAATCTCGTGCGTCCGGCCGTCAAAAACGATGCCGAACCCCCAGTCGCCATCCTCCCAGCCTTCGCCCTTGAAGACGAACCAGCCGTTGCGGATCTCGTGCGGATATTTTGCGGGATCCACGGACAGTTCGTAGGCGCCGGGTTCGATCTTGGTGATGACGCCCTGCGAATGAAGCGGACGCGCGTAATCAATGCCGAGGCCGCGCAGCGTCACTTTCTCGGAATCCTGGATGAGCACCGGCTGCACCTTGCCGTGGAAGAGGAAGGTCGAGCCCTGGCCGTCGAGCGTGACGTTCCGCAGGTCCACCAGCGGCACGGAGACCGGCTGCCAGACGGGCTGGTCGTGGTTGGAGATGTGGAAGTGGCGCTTCAGCGCGCCGGTGTGCCAGAAATGGTAGTCGCCCTTCGCCAGCAGCAGCGTGGAGCCGGGCGCCTCGCGCAGCGCCTGCAGCGCCTTGCGGAGCTTCGGCGTCTGGTCGTCGCGCACGCCGGGCGCCAACCCAAACTCCGCGCCCCTGAAAATACGAGGGGGCTTCGGCGCCGGCGCCGTGCCGCCCTTCCACGCCAGATCCACCCAGTCGGCGTGGTCGTAGGAATTATCGCCCAGGTCGTCCGCCTGAAGATAGATTTTGCGGTGCTGCGTGTGCGGCACGGCCACGTCGAACAGCGCCGCCGGATCACCGGCCTTCATCACGGGCGACTCCCAAAGCACGGCGTTGCCGGACAGGATGCGGAACTGCACCGAGCCCTTCCCCGCCCCCGCGCCGTCATCCACGCCAACGGCGCCGGTAAAACGCACGGCATCCCCGGGGACCGTGACGGGGATTTCCGAGACGGCGTGCGCGCCGAGGCCGGAGGCGTACGACCGGCCGCCGATGCGGAGCGGATTCCCCTCCGCGGAAAGATCGCGCCGGAGCCCGCCGAACGTCTGGCCGGCCATCACCATGTCGGTATCGGACACGGCGGGCGGCGCGGTGCCGGCGGTTCCCGCGCCGGCGACCAGCCCCGACAGGGTCAGGAAAAGAAGCGCGGCGCAGACGCGGCGCGGCGGGGAACACAGGATTGACGGGAACATTCGCGGACCCTCCCACCTCACCATCCACCACTCGCCACCCTCATCCACCGACACCCCGGCCGAACCGCATCATGGCTTCGCGGGCGGCGTGATCAGCTTCAAGATCAAAGAGGCGGGAACACAGTAGCGCAGCACCATCTGCGACGAACTCCCCGCATGCTGGCTGTCCGCGCCCGCCATGATGGTGCGGGTGGCAGAAACCATGCCCACCACGTCTCCCCGTAGATTGGTGACCGGCGCGCCGCTGGAGCCCACGCCGTACTCGGCCGACACGCACATCCAAGAGGAGGCGCCCCCCATCTCGCGCCGGACGACATACTCGGTGACGATGCCCGTGCTCAGCACAAAGAAATTGTCCTGCGGATGGCTGACAATCGAGACGGCGGAACCGATGTCGGCCGGCTGCGCCTGCAGCGCCAGCGGCGAAAACCCGCTCCCGTCAAGCCGGACGATGGCGATGTCCGTGGCCTTGTCCGCCGCCAACACCTCCTTGACGCCGTACAGCCGGCCTTCCATGTCCATGACGCCGAACCCCAGCTGTTCCGGCTTGGGGGCCGCCGATTTTACTGCCGGTTTTGCCCCCGTCGGCTCCCCCGGCTTCCCCGCCGGTTCCTTCATCGGCGCGACGACATGGTAGTTGGTGACCATGACGCCGTCGGCCGTGATCATGTAGCCGGACGCCGTGCTACAGTGCATGTTGCTGCAGCGGCCGCATTTGAAGATGCCGCCGACGATCATGACGCTTTTCCGCGACTGGCGGTAGAGCGCCGGTAGTTCCAGCGCGCCGGACCCGCCGGCGGGCGGAAGCGCCAGGGCGCACGAACGGCGGGACAACTGTTTGGCGATCTCGGACGCCGGCACCAGCTTTCCATCGGCATGCAGCTTGGCAAGGCCGTTGGTGAGCCGGGTTCGCACCTCCTCCGGGTTCACGGACAGGTCCGCCTTGATCAGGGCGGTTCCCGGTGCCGGAACCGGCGCGGGTTCGCACCGTCCCGGCACCGCCGGCTGCGGCGCGCGGCAGCCGGCAAACAGAAGGGCGGACAACAGCATCAGACACCGGATCCGTTCACGTTGCATCGGCACTCTCCATCGGGTTCTGGTTTGTCTGGCCGGAAACAGAACGCTTCACACCGCCGCGAGGTCGAACCCGCCGCCGGCCTTCGCCACAACGCAGACCGCCGCCACCGGCTTCTCCAGCTCGGCGAACACGCCCCCGCCCATGATGAAGGAACAGGCGTCCGCCGCCGTCTCCGGCGTGAAATTTTCCTCGACCTGGTTGTCGCACGGCTTGTTCCGCTCGTAGGTGCAGATGTAGAACGCCCGGCCCGGCGCCAGCGTCATCCGGCGCACCATCAGCGCGTCCTTGCGCACGATCGCCAGGTAGGCCTCGCTGCCGTCCGCCCGCACCACGCCCGCAATCCGCGGCGTGTCCAAGCTGTCGTGCTCGTAATCCATCGCCAGCATCACGGAGGCCAGCGCGTCGCGGATCCCCATGCCCGTTTCCAGCTTCTCCGCGATGGGGTCGGTGTGCGAACCGTTCGTCACCACCGCCAGATCGCCGACCTGACGGTAGCAGTTATAGGCGATGTACGGGTTCTTGAAAATGTCGTTCTCGAAGCCCGGCTTCGGCACGATTGCCACCGCCTTCCCCAGCATCTTCGCCTCACGGTTCGGGAACGACCGCGAAGACACCCGGTACAGCCCCGCGCCCTTGCCCGACTTCGTGCAACCCACCGCCACAATGCGTCCGACGTACATCTTCTCAACTCCTTGGTTATATTATGGTTAAAAATTTCACCAGTTCAACGGTTCAATGGTTCAGCGGTTTGTCTTCTACCGTCACACCGCCACACCGCCCGACCGCCACACGGTTTCGCTCATTCCGCGGCCTCGACCAGCGTCACCATGAGAACCGGGCGCTTCCAGCCGGGGTACCACACTTCCTGTCCCTCCAAGATCTTCACGCCGCGGCCGTCCCACGATCCCAGGGCAACCGTCCGGCTGACCAGATAGGCGACCGGCTGCATCACGTCGCCGCGGCGCACGGAAAGCAAGTGCGTCAGCACCCCCTCCTTCGTCTGCGCGCCCAGCGACGTCACCGTTCCCGCATACGTCGTGGAGAACGGACGCACCAGCGGCTTCGCCCCCGCATCGAGCTGCGGCGGAACGGGCTGCACCGGAGCCGTTGCATCGGCGGCCTTGGGCGGCTCCTTCTGTTCGGGCGGCATCGCGCCATCCGCGGGCTTGGCGGCTCCGGACGTCGCCGCCCCGCCGGCCTCCCTGGTCGCGGCCGGAGCACCGGAAGGAACGGAAGACGGAAGAACGGAAGAAGCAGCCGCACCGTCCAGCTTCACAAATTCCTTCTTCGCCCACGCCGCCGCGCCCGCCGGCACCTCGATCTTCTGCCAGCCGTCCTTCGTCGGTTCGCCGGCCTTTTTCACCAGGTCGCCGCGCTTCAGCATGTGGTAGTCCGAATGGTTGGCCGTCGGCCCCGAGCGCACGCGGAGTTGCGCCGGAATCACCTTGCCGTCCTTGTCCAGAAATTTGCTGGAGACCCACGCCGCCGCGCCCGCCGGCACCTCGACATGGAACCAGTCGCTCTTCTCGCCGACCACCTTTACCTTGTCGCCGAATTTCAGCTTCGCCACCAGCTCGTAATTGGTTCCCGGAAGCGCGCGCAAGTTGACCACGTTGCCGGTCACCGTCCCCGTCTTTCCGTCCGCCGTGGAATCCGGATGCGTCATCACCATGGCAATCGAGCCCGTCGACGGCGCGGCGCCGGCCGCAACGGAAGAAACGGAAGACGGAACAACGGAAGAACCAGAGACTGAAGCGATGGAAGAACCAGAGGCCGGGGCAACGGAAGAACCGGAGGCTGAAGCAATGGAAGAACCAGAGGCCGGGGCAACGGAAGAACCGGAGGCTGAAGCAAGGGAAGAACCAGAGGCCGGG
>CAIXRA010000012.1 GCA_903921725.1 uncultured Lentisphaerota bacterium | reverse complement strand
GGCCGCGGGCTTGACGGGAGCTTTAGCCGCGGGCTTCTTAACCGGTGCGGGCGCCGCCTTTTTCACGGGAGCGTTCTTTTTCGCCGGCACGGCGGCAACGGCCTTCTTCACGGGAAGCACGGCCTTCTTGGCGGGCGCCGGCTTGGCGGCCGGAGCCTTGGCCGCGGGCTTGACGGGAGCTTTAGCCGCGGGCTTCTTGGCCACGGGTTTTACGGCTACCTTGACGGGGGCCGTCTTGGTTTTCACGGGAAGGGAGGCTTTTTTGACCGGCTTCTTCATCAAGTTTCCACCTTCTTTTGTTGACAACACCGCCCAAGACAGGGTCCGCCCGAAATTATGAAAGGCCGATACTATAAATCCATGGCGGGGAACCGCCAGCGCGACCGGTCAAACTTTTTTCCCGTTCCGGCGTCTCCGCAGGCAATCCGCGACCTGTCCGGCCAGTTCGGCGCCGATTCCCGGCACACGGGATGCAATCTCCTCCGGCGACGCTTGGGCAAGCCGCGCGACGGATCCGAATTCGAGGAGAAGCCGGTTCCTTCGGATTCCCCCGACTCCCGGGATATCGTCAAGCTCTGATTCCGTCAGCCGGCGGCGGCGCAGTTGGCGGTTGTAGGTCAAGGCGAAACGGTGCGCCTCGTCGCGGATTGCCTGAAGGATGTGCAGCGCATGGGAGTGGCGGGGAAGCAGGATCGGTCGCTCCGCACCGGTGCGGTAGATCTCCTCCAGGCGCTTGGCCAAGGCGATGAGCGGCTGGCCGGCAATTCCGAGTCCGGCGAGTGCATCGCCTGCCGCCCGGAGCTGTCCCGCGCCGCCGTCCACCACGACGAGGTCCGGCATCCCCCTCCCCCCTTCCCCGCACAGCCTCGCACAGCGCCGGGACAGCACTTCGTGCATCATCGCAAAGTCGTCGTTCCCCTCCGCGGCGCGGATGCGGAAACGGCGGTACTCACGCGGTGCCGGCCGTCCATCGAGGAAACAGACCATGCTGCCGACCGCAAAACAGCCGGCGATGTTGGAATTGTCGAAGCATTCGATGCGGCGCGGCGGCGCGGGCAGATTCAGAAGCTGCTGCAGTTCCGCCAGTCCTGCGGCCACGGATTCCGGCGCGGGGCCGCGGCGGCGGAGGTGCGGTGCGGGTTCCGCGCCGGCTGGCACCTCGTGCATTGCGAGCAGGCATTGGGCGATGTCCCGCAGCCGCGCCGCGTCCTCAAACCGGCGCTCGCTTGCTGCAACGCGCATCTGTTCCGCCAGCCCTTCAGCGGCCTCCCTGTTTTCACCGCGCAGCACGGACAGCGCCCGGGCGGCGCGGATGGCATATTCCTTCCGTGTGACGCCGTCGCGGCACGGACCGGAACACCGCCCGATCTGGTCATTGAGGCAGTGCCGGCTCCGCGCGGTCTCCGCCGGCTCGCGCCCGCCGCATGTCCGCAGCCGGAACATTTCGGACAGCCAGCGCACGGTGTCCCGCACGATGGTGGCGCGGGGGAACGGACCGAAATAGACGCGCCCGTCCGGCCGGCGCACCCGGACCAGCGCGAGCCGTGGGAACGGTTCCGCGGGATCAACGGCGATCAGCAGGAAGCGCTTGTCGTCGCGCAAATCCACGTTGTAGCGCGGGGAGAATTCCTTCACAAGCTGGCTTTCCAGCAGCAGCGCCTCGCCTTCGGTCCGGGTGCGCCGGATTTCGTACTCGGCAATGCTGTGAATCAGCGCCCGCAGTTTCGGGTCGGCGGTGCGGCCGCGCGACGGCTGGAAGTAGCTGGAAAGCCGCCGCCGGAGCGACTTTGCCTTGCCGACGTAGATTACCCCACCCGCGGCGTCGCGGAAAATGTATACGCCGGGCGCATTGGGCACGTCTTGTGGACTGAAACGCTTCATGCCTGCGTGTTTCTCGGATGGATCAGCGGTTTAGGTTTCCAGCATCGGCGTTGTACCTTAACCTCCGCCCGCCATTTTTTCATGCCGTCATAGAGGAACTAAAATATGGGGATGATGTCCAATCAAAATACGACAGTCCCGCAACGGCCAAGGCTCTCCCATGCACAATACAGCGATTTCTTTGATTTTATTCGCGGCCATCGGGCTGGCGAACGTCTCTGCGGCGGCGGAGATGCCTGCGGCTGTTGCTACAAAGCCGGCGGTCGTGACGGTGGCTCCGCCCGCCGGCGCATCTTCCAGTACGCCGTTTGTCCCGACTAAGCCCCGCAAGCTGGAGATGAAGGACGGCAAGTTCTTCATGGACGGCCAGCCGTTCCAATTCATCTGCGGCGAGATTCATTACAACCGCATCCCCCGCGAGCTCTGGCGTGACCGCCTGCACAAGGCCCGCGTCATGGGCATCAACTGCGTCTCCGCCTATGTCTTCTGGGGGTTCCACGAACGCCAGCCCGGCGTGTTCGACTTCGCGGGCAACGCCGACCTCGCCGAGTTCATCCGCATCGCCCACTCGGAGGGGCTGCTGGTCTACCTGCGCCCCGGACCCTACGTCTGCGCCGAGTATGATTTCGGCGGTTACCCGTACTGGCTGCTCAACGTCCCGGGGATGAAATGGCGCAGCCGCGACCCCAAGTTCATGGAGTACATGGAAAAATACATCAAGCGACTCGCACAGGAGGTCGCGCCGCTGCAGATTTCGCGCGGCGGCCCCATCGCCCTGGTCCAGGTCGAAAATGAATACGGTTCCTATGGCTCCGACAAGGTCTATCTCGCCGCCATCCGCGACATGATCCGCAAGGCCGGCTTCGACGCCCCCCTGACCACCTGCGACGGCGGCGGCCAGATGCCGCGCGGCTACGTGGACGGCTGCCTGCCGACCATCAACGGCGCCACGGGCGAGGACATCTTCAAGACCATCGACAAGTACCACAAGGGCGGCCCCTATTTTGTTTCCGAGTTCTACCCCGCCTGGTTCGACGACTGGGGCCGGTCCCATTCCAGAAAGGACAAGGACCAGGCGGCGCGGCAGCTCGACTGGATGCTCTCCCGCGGCGCCAGCGTCAGCATCTACATGTTCCACGGCGGCACGAACTTCTGGTACACGAACGGCGCCAACGGCCCCCCGTACCGCCCCCAGCCCACGAGCTACGACTACGACGCGCCGCTCGGGGAATACGGGGAGATGACCCCGAAATTCATGGCCTTCCGCGAGGTCGCGCAGAAATACCAGCAGCCGGGCGCGGTGCTGCCGCCCGTTCCCAGCCAGCCTGCCGTCACCACCGTGCCAGCCTTTGAGCTGACCGGCTCCGCGCCGTTCTCGGCGGCGCTGCCGGCACCGGTCAAGTCCGAGCGCCCCATGACCATGGAGGCGCTCCACCAGGATCTTGGCTACGTCCTTTATCGGACGCAGGTCAGGAAGCCGTTCACCGGCACCCTCGCCTGCCGCGAACTGCGCGACTACGCCGTTGTTCTGCTGGACGGCAAACCCGTCGGCAGCATGGACCGCCGGCACAACCAGGATTCCATCAGCATCAGCATTCCGAAAGCCCCGGCCACGCTCGAAATCCTGGTCGAGAACGTCGGCCGCATCAACTACGGCGGCGAGCTTCTCCACAACAACAAGGGAATCACCCAGGGCGTATTCCTGGGCGGCGAGGAGCTTCTGGGCTGGGAAAACTACCGGCTTCCGCTCTACAGCGCCAACGTGTTCGGGTTCAAATACGGCCCGGCGGTTTCCGGCGCACCCGCTTTCCACCGCGGCACGTTCACGGTCGGCAAGCCCGGCGAAATCTTCCTCGATTTCTCCAAGTGGGGCAAGGGCTCCGTCTGGGTCAACGGCCGGTCGCTCGGCAAGTTCTGGTCCATCGGGCCGCAGCAGACGATTTACCTGCCTTCCTGCTGGGTGAAAAAGGGCGCCAACGACATCGTGGTGTTCGAACTGGAGGACCGTGGTTGCCGCACCGTCGCCGGACTTGCCGAACCCGTCCTCGACCGCCTGCAGAAAGACCCGAACGCCTTGCCGCGGATGACGGCGCGCGAGGGAAAATATCCGCAGCTCGACCCCGGCGACATGGCCTGTGAAGGAGCCTTCAAGACCGGTAACACCCCGCAGACCGTCAAGTTCCCCCAGCCCGTCACCGCCCGCCACATCTGTATCGAGGTGCTTTCCACGCAAGGCGGCACGGCGTTCGCCCACGCCGCCAAACTGGAGGTGCTGGACGCCGCAGGAAAACCGCTCCCGAAGAAAGCCTGGAAGATCTGGTTCGCCTCCAGCGAGGAGACGGCCGGCGAGGACGGCCGCGCGGAAAACATCATCGACGGCCGGCCGGGCAGCTTCTGGCACACCAAATGGAAGGGCGGTGCCAACATCCCGCCGCCGCATGTGGTGGTGGTTGACATGGGCGACATCCAGACCGTGTCCGGCATCCGCTACACCGGCCGGCCGGAGAAATTCCCCGGCGGCGTCCGGGAGTTCCGGGTCTACGCCCGGCCCCAGTTCTTCCTCAACAAGCCGTAAGAGACCGGCGTGCGGTCATGTCGATGCGCCGTCTCCGGCGACCGCTTCCGTAACGCACGCCATGTCCGCGGCGTGCCGAGTCGGACCGGGAGCCCGAGTCACCGGCATTCCGTGCGCAGGCGCTGCCATTCGGCCGGGGGGATGACGGCGCCGGTGACCTGAACGACGGCGGCGGAGGTGCGCGCGCCAAAATCGCCGGCCTTTGCGAACTCCGCACCCGTGAGGCGTCCATAGAGGTAACCGGCGGCCCAGAGATCTCCCGCGCCGGTGGTGTCAACGGCCTTGACGACATGCGCCTTGACCCGGACATCCTTCCCGCCGCTGCGGATGACGGCCCCGCGCACGCCGAGCTTGACGCAAGCCACGGGCACGATCTTCGAAAGCGCGTCGAGGCCGGCTTCCTCGCCCTTGCCATCGGCAAACGCGGAGGCTTCATCCTCGTTGGCAAAAACGGTCGTGACGTACTCGCGGAGCAACTCCGGCAGGAACGATTTCGTGGCCATCACCACTTCCGGCGCGGAAAGGTCGAGGCTGATTTCCAGCCCGGCTGCCTTCGCCAGGGAAAGCACGCGGAGCATCAGCTCCTTGCTGAAAAGCTGGTAGCCTTCGGAGTGGAGGTGCGTGTAGCCAACGAAATCCGCCGCGGTGATCTCATCCGGGGACATCGTCGCCGCGGCGCCGAGGAAGGTGCGCATGGTGCGCTGGGAGTCGGGGGTGATGAGGGAAAGGCAGCAGCCGGTAGGCTCGCTCCTGCTGATCTTGAACGGGCCGGTGTCAATCCCGGCGCCGCGCATCGTGGCGCGGTAGAAATCGCCCGCTTCGTCGGCACCGACTTTGGCGAGCATGCCGCAGGAGAGTCCGAGGTGGGCCGCGCCGGTGATGGTGTTTGCCGCGGAACCGCCGGGAGCCTGCAGGGGTTTGGACGGCAAGCGCTTGAGAAGTTCCTCGCCGCCCGCGCGGTCCACGAGTTCCGTGCCGCCCTTCATGCCGGGGACGCCCGCCAGGAACGCCTCCGGCACGTGCGCCAGTTCGTCGAGCAGTGCGGAGCCGAAACCAAGCAGGCGTGGAGGCATGGCGGAATTCCTTTGGCGTTAGGGATTCGATAACCTTCGAGAGCCGCCGATAGCCATCGATGGTTATCGACAATTCCGCTCTGCTGTCACTTCGCCTTGGCGGCCTTCTTCAGGGCCTCGACCTTGTCGGTTTTCTCCCACGGGAACTGCGGGCGGCCGAAGTGGCCGTAGGCCGCCGTATCCTGATAGGACCAGCCGTTCTTCTGCGGCGTCTTGAGGCCGAGGGCCTTGATGATCTGGGCCGGGCGGAAGTCGAAGATGCCGCCGTGGAGGACGATGTCGGCCAGCTTCGCCTCGTTGATCTTGCAGGTGCCGAAGGTGTCCACGTTGAGGCTCAGCGGTTTGGCGATGCCGATGGCGTAGGCCACCTGGATCTCGCACTTCTCGGCCAGGCCGGAGGCGACGATGTTCTTGGCGGCGTAGCGGCACATGTACGCGGCGCTGCGGTCCACCTTGGAGGGATCCTTGCCGGAGAACGCGCCGCCGCCGTGGCAGCCGACGCCGCCGTAGGTGTCGACGATGATCTTGCGGCCGGTCAGCCCGGTGTCGCCGTCGGGGCCGCCGACCACGAAGCGTCCGGTCGGGTTGACGTAGTACTTGATCTTGCCCTTGAGGAACTTGGCGGGGATGACTTCCTTCACGACCTTCTTGACCACGTCCTCCAGCCACGCCTGGGGCATGTCGGCGGAGTGCTGGTGCGAAACGACGACGGTGGTGACCTCGACCGGACGGCCGTCCACATAGAGGAACGTCACCTGGCTCTTGGCGTCGGGCTTGAGGTACTTGTACTTCTTCGGCTGCGCCTTGCGGAGTTCGGCGAGGCGCTCCACGATCTTGTGCGAATAGAGCACCGGCGCCGGCATCAGCTCGGGGGTCTCGTCCGCGGCGTAGCCGAACATCATCCCCTGGTCGCCCGCGCCCTGTTCATTGGAGAGGCTGGTGGTGGCGGTGACGCCCTGGGAGATGTCGGGGGACTGGCTGTGAAGGCAGAGGAAGACCTTGGCGCCGTCGGCGGAGAAGCCGATCTGGTCGTCGGTGTAGCCGATGCCGCGGACGACGTTGCGGGCGACCTGCTCCCACTGCACCTTCGCCTTGGTGGTGATCTCGCCGGAGAGGACGATCAGGTTCGTCGTGCAGAGCGTCTCGCAGGCGACGCGGCTTTCCGGGTCCTGGGCCAGGCAGGCGTCCAGGACGGCGTCGGAAATCTGGTCGCACACCTTGTCGGGATGCCCCTCGGAAACCGATTCAGATGTGAACGAGTGGCGGGCCTTGATTTTGCTCATGTCATGAATCCTTTTATCATGATAGTTTCCGTGCCGGACTAAAAAGTAGTCAGGCAATATACCATCCCGTGGTCATTCTGCATCTGCTGGCCGGAAGGAACCGCAAGGCTTATACTACGGGTACAACAAAGACGGGAAATCTGAACGGCATGCTCCATGTTTTACATGATTTCGGCAAGCTTGTCTACCTTGCCGTTTCACGCCTTCTCGACCATGAGGCCGGGCGGATTTTCTTCATAGCCCTCGCCGGCGCCGCCGGCACGCTGGCTCGCTACTGGATGTCCGGCGGCGTGAACAAGGCGTGCGGCATCGGCTTCCCCTGGGGCACCGTCAGCGTCAACCTCGCCGGCTGTTTCTTCTTCGGGCTGGTCTGGACCCTGTCGACCGATCGGGCGCTGATCAGCCCCGCGGTGCGCACTATCCTCCTCATCGGCTTCATGGGCGGCCTCACCACCTTCTCCTCGCTGGCGGGGGATACCATGGGGCTGCTGCGGGAGGCGCAGTACCTGAGGGCGTTTGCAAACATCGCCCTGCAGAACACAGCCGGCCTCGCCCTGCTCTGGCTCGGCATTGTCACCGGACGCGTGCTGTAAGTGCAATAGGCGTTCAACAGAAAGACACCGCCATGAATCTGCCACAGGAAGCGGAACTTCTTCGGGTCTTCATCGGCGAGCAGGACCGGCTCGACGGGCGTCCGCTCTACGAGCGCCTTGTGGAGGAGGCGCACCGCCGCGGCCTGGCCGGGGCCACCGTCCTGCGCGGCATCGCCGGCTTCGGCGCCACCAGCCGCCTGCACACCGCCAAGATCCTGCGGCTCTCCGAAGACCTGCCGCTGGTGGTCGAGATCGTCGACGCCCCCGCCAAAATCACGGAGTTCATCCCGTGGCTCGAGGACGCCATGCACGGAGGCGGCATCGTCACCTGCGAACCGGTGCGCGTCCGCCTCCAGCGCGCCGCCGCGCCGCCGGCAAAACCGTAGCCCTTCTTTTTCTTCAGGAATCCGGTTGCAACGCCGGATTCCACGGCTATGTTGAATGCCGTGTTTTTCATCACGTTTCCGGGGCAGTAGCTCAGTTGGCTAGAGCACTACGTTCGCAACGTAGGGGTCACGGGTTCGACTCCCGTCTGCTCCACCATTTTAACGATTAAGCCGCAAGCAATTGCGGCTTTTTTGTTGCCTCAGCCGCGCACCACCCCCGCCGCGCTCATGCCGGCCAGGCGATCTCCATGCGGATCTCAACGTCCGGATGCAGGCTCTTCTTCACCGGGCAGATTTCGGCCGCATGCTCCAGCCGCTTCCGGTCCTCGTTGGAAAGCTTCAGCCCCGGCGGCGGCGTGATCACCACCGTCAACGCCCCGATGCGGCGCACCGGCGCGGCGGCCATTTCCTTGACGACGCGCGCCGTCATCCCGCGCAGGTCGATTCCCTGGCGCTGGGCGACAATCCCCATGACCGTCATCACACAGCTCGCCAGCGCGCTTCCCACCAGGTCCGTCGGCGAAAAGGCGCCGCCCGTGCCGCCGTTGTCCACCGGCGCCTCCGTCACGATCACGCTGCCCGACGGCAGATGCGTCGCCCGGCACTTCAGGCTTCCCTCGTACACGATCTCCATTTCGACCGCCATGGCGTTTTCTCCTTTGCTTTGGATTGAACAGGCTACCACTCGACGCCGAGCGCCGCAAGCTGCGGCTCGGCCTCGGCGCGCGTGGTGAACTGGAAAGCGTGCAGACCGGCGGCGCGGGCGCCCTCGACGTTTTCCGGCAGGTCGTCCAGGAAAACCGCCTCGTCCGGTGCGACGCCGCCGAGACGCTCCAGCACCGTCCGGTAGATCCGCACATCCGGCTTCATCATCCGCTCCGCATCGCTGTACACGCGCACCTCCGCCAGGTGCAGATGCTCGAACTGCTCCTCCAGTACGTGCCGGTGCAGCATGTCCGTGTTGCTGAGCAGTGCGAGCCGGTAACGCACGGCCAGCCGGCGCATCCAGTCGGTCATCTCCGTCTTTTCCGTGAAGATGGAGCCGTACACCGCGCGGAACATGTGGAAATCCACTTCGGGCGCGAACTCCAGCAGTTCCCGCGTCCGCAGATAGAACGACCACGGCAGCAGGCTGCCCTCGTTCGTGCAGCGGAACAGCCCAGCCTCCTTCATCCGCTGGATCGCGGCCTCCGGTGCGTACGGCGTGTGGCCGTCAAAACGCCTGAAACCCTCGCGGAAGTTGAAGTCAATCAGCACGCGGCCGATGTCGAAAATGATTGCCTTGATGGCCATGAAGATTCCCTTGGAGCTAAATGGGACACATGGGTCCGTGGGACTTTATCAGATCGGTCGGATCGGTCGGATCGGTCAGATCGGTCGGATCGGCCACGCACTCACACCCTCTCAATTGTCACCTCATCCAGCGGCAGCCGTTCCTCCGGCCACATGGCGAAGCTGTCCGGGCCGACCCGCACGCCGTTGCGCAGCGCGCCGTAGACGTACGCCTTCGCGTGACGCAGTGCCTCCAGCGGTTCCATCCCCTTCGTCAGGCAGGCCGCCGCCGCCGCGCTCAGGGAACAGCCGGTGCCGTGTGCTGATGCGGGCGCCGCAATGTCCGGCGTGCGCAGGCGCCAAAGCCGGCCGTCGCGGTCGCAGAACAGGTCGGTGCCCGGTGCCTCCGCGCTGTGACCGCCCTTGATCAGCACCGCGGCCCCGAACCGTGCCGCCAGTTCCCGGGCGGCGTCCGCAACCGTCTGCGGAGTCCGCACCTCCCGGCCGCACAACACTTCGGCCTCGGGCAGGTTCGGCGTAATGACCGCGGCCAGCGGCAGCAGTTCCCGGCAGAGCGCCTCGGCCGCGTCGTCCCGCAGCAGGCGCGAACCGCTGGTGGCGACCATCACGGGATCCACGACCAGCGGAAATCGCCGGTTCCGTGCCCGCAGCCCCTCCGCCACGGCCCGGATGATCTCCGCGCTGAACAGCATGCCGGTCTTGACGCCGCCGACCTGGAACGCGTCCAGTACCGCGTCGAGCTGCGCGCGCACGTTCGCCGGATCCACGGCATGCACGCCGCGGACGCCGCCCGGATTCTGGGCCGTCACCGCCGTGACGACGCTCGTCCCGAACACGCCGAACACACCGAACGCACGGAGGTCCGCCTGGATGCCTGCGCCGCCGCCGCTGTCGCTGCCGGCAATCGTCAGCGCCACCGTTTTCGAGGAGATTTCCGTCATGTTTTCTCTTCCGGTTTCTGCCCGCCCGCTGTCCCGCCAGCCCGTCCGTCCACCCGCCCGTCCGCCTGCCCGTCCGCCTGCCCGCTTTTCGATTCGTCCGCCTGCCCGTGGTTTGGCCCTTCCACCCGTCCGCTTTTCGATTCGTCCGCCTGCCCGTGGTTTGATTCTTCCGTTGTTCCGTTTTTCCGTTCTTCCGTCCTTGTCATCTCCGGCGCGGGTTCCCCGTAAATCTCGAACCTCCAGGCCGTGTCCGCCGCCACCGCGACATCCAGCACCCCGCCGCCGTGGAACCAGCCCTCGGCCGCCGCCTTCGCCCCGCACACCACCGCCAGCACCGGTCCGGCCGTCCCGGCCGCCCGCGCCAGAAACTCCGCACGTCCGCCGCCGAGCGTCTGGCAGACCAGCCGCCAATGTCCGGCCGGGAGCTTGAACACATGCCGGAACGTTCCGGCGCCGCACCCCCACTCCGCACGCTTGGGCGCCGGCTTCACCGCCGCTCCGCCCCGCAGCTCCCGCCGCAGCGCCAGCTCCTCGACCGCCGTCATGGCCTGCTCCACGGCCAGCGTCCACCCGCCCTCCGCCGTCACCGCGAGCCAGCGTACGCCGGAGCCGGTGACCGCCGCCCTGCCCTGCCCCGGCCGGTCCAGGTTCACCGGCACATCCAGCAGCGTCCCCTTTTCATCGTACACGGCAACCTGAAAAAAGCCGCCCCCCACGTGGCTGTGGCGGATCGTCCAGTCACGGCCGGTGACGCGGAACCGCGCGGTCTGCACCGAACCGGTCCCTTTCCACGAACAGATTCCGACCGGCCGCCCCTCCGCCCGTGCCGCTGGCGACAGCGCAACAAAAAGGAACAGTGGCAGCCAGATAAAACACCTCATCGTAACACTCCAATTGGCCCGGTTCAGGCCGCGCCGTCCTTCAGCATTTCCTTCAGGCTGCGGTAGTCGGTCTTGCCGGTGCCGAGGACGGGAATCTTTTCAAGCTTGATTATGCGGCGGATGGAGTGGATGGCGGAGAGGCCGGCGGCGCGCAGCCGGGTGTTGACCTCGTCGCGGCCGAGATCGAGCGTGGTGAACAGCACCAGTTCGGGGTTCGACTCCTGCGGCGTCGCCTCGACGGCGACCACCGGCCCCTCGTCGGTCTCCTTCGCGTAACCGCCCGCCAGCAGCTCCTCGACAGCGGGGAGCGAAATCATCTCGCCGCCGAGCTTGACGAACCGCTTGAGGCGCCCGGCAAAGGTGAGCACGCCGTCGGAAGAAGCCGTCACCAGGTCGCCGGTGCGGTACCAGCTCTTGCCCTCAAACTCCATAAACGGCGTGGCACCCTCGTAATTCAGGTAGCCGCCGAAGATGCCGGGCCCGCGCACGAGCAACATGCCGGAAACCCCCGGCGCGGCGCGGCCGCCGCCCGCCAGCTCCTGAACGACCCATTCGACGGAGGGCAGCGCGCGGCCGATGGTGCCGGGGCGCAGGTCGTCCGGGGTGTTGCAGGAAATGACCGGTGAGCATTCGGTGATGCCGTAACCCTCGAGGAGTTTGAGCTGCGGACAGCGCACGGCGAGTGTGTCGTAGAGCGCCTGCGGGCATTTTTCGGCGCCGGAGACGACGAGCCGCAGCGTACGGAGCTGCTCGTTGGTGGCGGCGCGCAGGATTCCGGACAGGAAGGTGGGCGTGCCGACCAGGACGGTGGTGCGGTAGGCGGCGGTCAGGCGGGCGAGCATGCCGCCCTCCGTCGGGTTCGCGTGGTAGACCACGGGCAGGCCGGAACAGAGCGGCAGCAGCGTGGTGCCGGTGAGCCCGAACGAGTGAAACGGCGGAAGGATGCCGAGGATGCGGTCCGACGGGAGGAACCGCACGACCTTGGCGATGTCCCGCAGGTTGGCGAGCAGGTTGCCGTGCGTCAGCGGAACGGCCTTGGGCAGGCTCTCGGAACCGCTGGTAAAGAGCACCGCCGCCGTCTCCGGCACCCGCGCCTTCCGCAGCGCGCCCCACAGCCCGGACCGTGCCCGCAGCGCCGCCGCAAGCTTCCGCACTTTCCCCACCCGTCCGCCGAGATCCTCCAGCGCGACGAACCGCTCCCGCAGCGCGTCCAGCCCGTCCACCTGCGACTGGAGCCGCAGGAGCAGCGCCTTGGCGGTGACGACATGGCGGACGCCGAGCAGCTCCAGCGAGTGCTTCATGTTGCGCGCGCCGACCGTCCAGTTGACCATGACCGGCGTCTTGCCGGCAAACAGCAGCGCCAGCACGGTGATGGCGGCGGCGGGCGAGGCGGGCAGCATGACGCCTACATGAACGCCTTCCAGCTTCATGAACTCCGCACGCAGCACGAATACCGCGGTGATGACGTCGCGGTAGCTGCGCACACCCCCGGCCTGGTCGGCCAGCACGGCGCGGTCCGGGCCGAGCCGCGCCTGGTTCAGGAAGACTTCGGTGATGGTGCCGCCGGGCGGCAGCGAGAGGGCGGCAGCGGACTCCGCACGGCGGAACCATTTGCGCGGCACATGCTTCAGCTCTCCGGGGCCGGCCGCCGCCGCCGAGCAGCCGCAGGCGGCGAGCAGGACGTCGCTGACGGCGAGCCAGCCGGAGGTGTCGTCCACCGGATAGCCGAACTCCTTCTGCAGCCAGATGCCGAGATCCACCAGCGCCAGGCTGTCGAGCCCGAGGTCGTGCGCCAGCCGTGCGGAGTCCGCAATCTGCGCGGCGGGCCTGCCGGTCAGTCCGGCGAGGCGCTCCAGCACGAGGGCGCGCGTTCCGGCGGGGACGGACTCGAGGTCCGCGGCGGCGGCCTCGCGCTTGGGATCGGCGACGACGCGCGGCCCGCCCGTTTCCCACCAGCCGCAGGGGACGTAGAGGTTCGGCGGAAGCTCCGCGTTGTAGAACGCCTCCAGGCGGCGGTTCAGCGTCGCGCGGTCGGCGGTGCGCGGGAGGTCGTCCGGCTCAACAAACTCGACGCTCACCGGCCGGCGCGGCATAAAAAAGAGGCCGTTCGCCAGCAGTTCGAGCGCGGCGCGGAAAAGCTGCCGGCCGAGCTTCGGATAGCCGCCGGTCAGGCCGAAGCCGAACCGGCTCCCCCAGAGGCCGCGGATGCGGACCAGGACGACGCGCGCCTCCGGCACGTCGCGTAGGATTTTCTCGACGCCGCTGTTGCCGCCGAGGTCCTCCTGGCGGGCGCGGTAGATGCGGCCGGCGGGATAGAGCAGGACGTTTTCGCCCCGGCGCAGGCAGTCGCTGCAGCGGTCCACCGCCTTCTCGACTTCGGGGCGGGCGGCGGGGCCGTACTTGAGCAGGTCGGGCACGGGGATGATGTCGAACGGTTTCACCAGCCAGCGCACGACGGGGCGCTGCATGTTGTCGCGGTCGGCCAGCGGATGCGGCGCGAAGCCGCAGTCCAGGAAGGTACGCAGGATGACCGGGTCCATCAGCGACGGGTGGTTCGGCAGGAAGAGGATGCGCTGCGAGCCGCGGGCGCGCACGGCCTCCAGCCCCTTGAAATCAAAACGATAGCGCAGGCGCAGAAGCAGCCGGGCAATCAAGCTGAGAAATACTGCCAGCATGGCGCATGTCCTTTTTTCGCTCGGAGAAACTCAGCGGGTCAGCACGAGATGGTCGCGGTGGATGGCTTCGTCGTAGGCCTCGGCACCGAGGATGGCGGGGATTTCCGCGCTCTTCCGCCCCTTGATCCGGAGCAGTTCACCGCTGCCGTAGTTCGTGACGCCGCGGGCAATCTCCTCGCCGCCGGGGTTCAGCACACGCACCGTCGCGCCGCGCCGGAACTCGCCGCGGACCTCGCGGATGCCGCCGGGAAGCAGGCTCTTGCCGCCGGAGCAGAGCGCCTTCTCGGCGCCGGCGTCCACCACAATCTCACCGGCGGTCTTCGAGAAGAAGGCCAGGAAGCGTTTGTGCGCCGCCATGCGCGCCGCCTTCGCCGGCGCGAAGAGCGTGCCGACGTCCTCACCCGCTAACAGCCGCGGCAGCACGCCGAAATCCGTCCCGTCGACGATCCACATCGCCGAACCGCTCCTGAGGATGCGCTCTCCCGCCAGCACCTTGGTGATCATGCCGCCGGTGGAGAAGGCGTTGCCGTCCGTGCCGCCCGCCATTTCCTTGACCCGCGGCGTGACGGCGGTGACGACGGAGAGCCGCTTCCCAAGCGTGCCGTCGTCGCCGCGCTCCCGCATGCCGTCGATGGTCGTCAACAGGATTGTCAGCTCCGCCCCGACCATGGCGGCCACGAGGGAGGCGAGCGTGTCGTTGTCGCCGAACTTGATTTCGTCCACCGCCACCGAGTCGTTCTCGTTGATGACCGGCAGGACGCCCATCTTCAGCATCTCGCGCAGGCAGTTGGAGACGTTGAGGTTGCGTTCGCGCTCCCGCACGTCGGCCGCCGTGAGCAGGAGCTGGCCGCACTGGAAACCGTAGATGTCGCAGGCCGTGCCGTAGAGCGACATCAGCCGGCACTGGCCGAACCCCGCCAGCGCTTGCAGCGCCGGAATCTCGCCGGGGCGTTTCGTAAGGCCGAGCGACTTCACAGCCATGCCGATGGCGCCGGAGGTGACGAGGATGATTTCCAGCCCGCGCGCCCGAAGCGCCGCAAGTTGCGCAACCAGCTCGACGACGCGCTGCGCCTCCGTCGTCCCCGGCACCTTCATCAGAAGCTGCGTGCCGACCTTGACCACCACCCGCTTCACGCCGGGAAGCAGTTGTCCGCGTTGTCCGTTGTCTTGATAAAGAAAGCTCATGATGTTAGCAGCTCGCAGTGGTGAATGGTGAATGGTGGGTGGTGGGTGGTGGGTGGTGGGTGGTGGGTGGTGGGTGGTCCCGGCGGGCAGGCTGAAGGCCTGCCATTCCGCAGCCCAGGGTAAAACCCTGGGATTACCCGGAACTCGATCAAAACTTCTTGCACCCCTTCAGGGTGCCATGCTTTTTTCGACGTCCTCCTCGCTACGCCGGGGATGCCCCGGCTCCCGGGGTTCCACCCCGGG